>JACXUV010000010.1 GCA_014763715.1 Rhodobacterales bacterium
CGCCAGGCCTATGACGATCTGATCCAGGGGGCATCAGGGTTCGCGGCGCTGAATGCGATGCGCTCAGGCGGGGCGCCGGAATATGCGCCGTCGCTGGTGGCCGACAAGACGGTGGGCCTGTTTGCGACCTATGCGACGCTGGCGGCGCTGTATCACCGTGAGAAGACAGGAGAAGGCCAGTTCGTGCAGGTGCCGATGCTGGAAGCGTTCACCTTCTTCAACATGGTCGAAAACCTCTATGGCGAGACCTATGTGCCGCCGCTCTATGGCATGGCCTATACGCGCTCCATCAACCCCAACCGCAAACCTTACCCGACCAAGGACGGCTATATCGGACTAGTGCCGTACTCCGATGTGCAATGGGCGGAGTTCTTCGAGATTGGCGGCATGCCTGGTGTGTTCGAGGACCCGCGCTTTGCTACCTACACCGCACGTACGGAGAACATTACAGAGCTTTACGCCCTGATCGAGCAGGTGGCGGCCACCAAGACGACGGGGGAGTGGCTGGACCTGCTGGATGCGGCCAACATTCCGGCCATGCGCTACAACAGCGTGGAGGATGTGCTGGAGGATCCGCACCTGAAGGCGGTCGATTTTTTCATGCAGCGCGCGCATCCGGACGCCGGAACCTATCGCAGCATGCGCCATCCGGTGCATTTCTCGGCAACGCCTGCGTCAGTGCGCTGTGAGCCGCCAAGGCTTGGCCAGGATACCGAAACGGTTCTGGAGAGCCTCGGCCTCTAGCTGGTCTTGTCGCCGCCGCCATGCCGGGCCAGCCAGACGCCGGAGAGGATCAAGGCGAAGGCGATCATGGCGTGCCAGGTCTGTGTCTCCCGGAACAGGAAGAAGCCAAGCACGGCGGCCATCACCGGAATGGAATAACCGGTCAGCGACAGGAAGGTCGCTGAGGTGCGGGCGATCAGCAGCATGTAGAGCGCCTGCGCGATGGCTGACGGGATGATCCCAAGCCCGATGACACCAGCCCAATGCGTCCAGTTGGCGTGGACCGTGGCCGGGTCCACCGTGAAGGCCAGCGGCCAGGTCACGGTGGCGGCCACGCTGACAAAGCCCGTGGCGAAGACGATCGAGGGCATGGGCGGGGCGCCGCGGGCCAGCAGACTGGACAGGGCATAGAATATCGTGGCGGCGATCAGCATCAGCTGGGCGATCGTGCTGGCCGAATCGAGCCCGCTGAGGGCGTCTGGCCCGAACAGGATAGCCACCCCGGCAAAGCCCATGAGCACGCCCAGGGCAGACCCGGCTGTCATTCGTTCGTCCCGGAACAGGAAGTGCGCGCCTACGGCAACGAACAGGGGCACAGCGGCCGTATAGAGGGCGGCGAGGCTTGAATTGACCGTCTTCTGTGCCGTTGTGATCAGGAAAAACGGGAAGGTGGAGCTGGTCAGGCCCATCAGGACGATGGTGCGCCAGCGTTTTCCGTCTCTGAGGGAGGGCAGGCGCTGTTTCATGGCAATCATGATGACCCACAGCACGGCGGCACCGATGGTCAGCCGTCCAGCGAGGACCCATGCGGCCGGCAGGCCGGCATCCGGATTGCCTTTGTCTACAGCGATACGCGTCAGCTGGTAGGCGCCGGCCCACATCAGGCTGAGCAGCGCGAACAAGGCCCAGTCGCCGGGCGTCCGCTTGCCGCTTTGTGCCGTCTGTTCCGTCATCTCCGGCCTGTCCTCCCACCGGAGACGGGGCCCCGGGCAGTCGGGATAGGCGGGCGGGAGGGGTAAGTCCATGCAAATATTGCACGGATCTTGCAAACACCGGGGCCATAGTCCTTGCCCGTCGAGGGCCCTGTTTCCTGAAGCCTTGGCGGCGCCCTGCCGCATCGTCTTCGGGTGGACGACAGGCCCCCGGCGTCGTAAAGGGCGCCCAAAGTTTTCCGGTTTTCATCCCCCAAGAGGAGAATCTCTATGACCGTTCGCGTCGCAATCAATGGTTTTGGCCGCATCGGCCGCCTGGTCCTGCGCTCCATCATCGAAAACGACCGCAAGGACATCGAAGTTGCCGCGATCAACGACCTTGGCCCGGTCGCTACCAACGCCCACCTGCTGCGTTTCGACTCCGTTCATGGCCGTTTCCCGGCTGATGTCCAGGTCGACGGCGACAAGATCGTCATCAATGGCAAGCCGATCCTGGTGACCGCGATCCGCGACCCGAAAGACCTGCCGCACCGCGAACTCGACATCGATATCGCGATGGAATGTACCGGCATCTTCGCCGACAAGGAAAAGGCTTCCGCCCACCTCGCTGCTGGTGCCAAGCGCGTGCTCGTGTCCGCTCCGGCCACCAATGCCGACAAGACCATCGTGTTCGGTGTGAACCACAACACGCTGACCAAGGACGACCTGGTCGTCTCCAACGCGTCGTGCACCACGAACTGCCTCTCGCCGGTCGCCAAGGTCCTGAACGACCTCATCGGCATCGAGAAGGGCATGATGACGACGATCCACTCCTACACGAACGACCAGCCGTCGCTCGACCAGATGCACAAGGATCTTTACCGCGCCCGCGCTGCATCGGTCTCGATGATCCCGACCTCGACCGGCGCAGCCAAGGCTGTCGGCCTGGTCCTGCCGGAACTGAACGGCAAGCTGGATGGCATCTCGGTCCGCGTGCCGACGCCGAACGTTTCCGTTGTCGACCTGAAATTCGTTTCCAAGAAGAAGACGACTCCGGAAGAGATCAACGCGGCGATCATCGCTGCCGCTGACGGCCCGATGAAGGGAGTCCTCGGCTACACCGACCAGCCGAACGTCTCGGTCGACTTCGTGCACGATCCGCGCTCCTCGATCTTCCACCTCGACCAGACCAAAGTCATGGACGGCAATTTCTGCTCGATCCTGACCTGGTACGATAACGAGTGGGGCTTCTCGACCCGCATGGCGGACACTGCGCTCGCCATGGCGAAGCTGATCTAACACAACACGAAGGAGCCCTGTTCGTGACGACGCCGGGTATTCCGAAGGATTTCTGGAACGCCCGCTTCAGTGAACAGGGCTTTGCCTATGGGGAGCGGGCGAGCCGGCTGTTGCTGGCCTTCCGCGACCTGCTCCGGCCAGGCCAGCGCGCGCTCGTCCCCGCTTGCGGGGAAGGGCGCGACGCCGTGTTTCTGGCCGAATGCGGGCTGGATGTGACGGCGGTGGACATGTCCGCTGCCGGTCTTGCCAAGACCGCAGACCTGGCCGCCGCACGCGGCGTCTCTGTCACCTGTGTCGAAGCCGATCTCAGCGAGTGGAGCTGGCCGAAGGGGGAATACGACGTGATCGCGTCCATGTTCCTGCACGTGCCGTCGCCCTTCCGGCCGACGCTTCATGCATTCATGCTGGAATCGCTGAAACCCGGCGGGCATGTCTTTCTGGAAGGCTTCCTGCCGGAACAGCTCGATTACCAGAAATCCCACAATTCCGGCGGTCCTCCTGTGCTCGACATGCTGTTTGCCCCTGTCGATATCCATACGGATTTCAAGGACGCCGAAGCCGTGTCGTTCATGACCGGCATCGAAACCCTTTCTGAAGGCACCTACCATTCCGGACCGGCCGCGCTGCTGCGCGCCGTGTTCCGCAAACCGGAGTAATACCCATGTCCGATTTCCGCCGTATCGAAGATGCCGGAGACCTCACCGGCAAGACCGCCCTTGTCCGCGTCGATTTCAACGTTCCGATGGCAGACGGCAAGGTGAGCGACGATACGCGCCTGCGGTCTGCCTTGCCGACTGTTGAGGCACTGCGCGCCAAAGGGGCAAAAGTTGTCCTGCTCGCTCACTTCGGACGTCCGAAAGGCCAGATCGTGCCGGAGATGAGCCTGAAGCCGATTGCCACCGCTTTCGCAGATGTGTTGGGCGCGCCGGTGCACTTCGCGGAGAATTGCGGCTTCGGCCCGAAGGCGAAAGCTTTCGTCACCAGCCGTGCACCGGGCGATGTGATCCTGATGGAGAACACGCGCTTCGAAGCAGGCGAGGAAAAGAACGATCCGGCCCTTGCCGAAGCTATGGCGGCGCTGGGTGACCTGTTCGTGAACGATGCGTTCTCGGCCGCTCACCGCGCGCATGCGTCCACCGAAGGCGTGACGCACTTCATCCCGGCCTATGCCGGCAAGGCGATGGAAACCGAACTCGACGCGCTGGAGAAAGCGCTTGGCACGCCGGAACGCCCGGTCATGGCCGTGGTCGGTGGGGCAAAAGTTTCTACCAAGATCGACCTTCTGAAGAACCTTGTCTCCAAGGTGGACATGCTGGCCATTGGCGGCGGCATGGCGAACACTTTCCTTGCGGCTCAGGGCGTGGATGTCGGCAAATCGCTTTGCGAGCATGACCTCGCCGATACGGCGCTTACCATCATGAAGAATGCGGAAGAAGCCGGGTGTGAGATCCTGCTGCCGCTGGACGTGGCCGTGGCCACGGAATTCAAGGCCCACGCACCGGATCACCGCATCTGCCATGCGAACGAAGTCGCCGCGAACGAGATGATTCTCGACGCAGGTCCGCACACGGTCACCAAGCTGACCGAGGCGATGGACAAGGCGAAGACGCTGGTCTGGAATGGTCCGCTCGGCGCGTTCGAGCTTGAGCCCTTCGATACGGCAACAGTTGTAGCCGCCCGCGCTGCAGCCGAGCGTACGAAGGCAGGCAAGCTGATTGCGGTCGCCGGCGGCGGGGATACGGTTGCCGCCCTGAACCATGCAGGCGTTGCGGCAGACTTCACCTTCGTTTCGACCGCTGGCGGGGCCTTCCTCGAATGGATGGAAGGCAAGCCGCTGCCTGGCGTGGAAGCCCTGAAGGCCTGATCCTTTCCGGCACAGATTCGGCACGGACCTCCTGTGACAGGGCGGGACAGCCTGCGGCAAATCGCGCAGGTTCCGCGCCTGTGCGCGCCGAAATGAACGCAGCCGGGCGTGCTCCGCAGAGATTGCAAGGCGCCCTGCTGGCTCTTCCAGCCCCGTCCCAGCACCAGCATCGGCCGGTTTTTCCGCATGATTCCGTCTTTGGCCCGGAAACACTGGGCGTCCGGCCATGCGGCGAGAGAGAGCTGCCAGCTGTTGACGCGCGCAAACGGCACGGTACTTGAACGCAAACTTTGCATGACAAGCACTGTTCACAGGATTCATTCAGAAATGACGGTAGTTGAGATGGCAAACGAAACCATGGCGAAACAGGCGGCCGGGAAGGACGGCTTTATTGCGGCGCTCGACCAGTCGGGCGGCTCCACCCCGAAGGCCCTGCGCCTCTACGGGATCGAGGAAAGTGCCTACGCCAATGACGAGGAAATGTTCGGCCTTATCCACGAGATGCGTGCACGCATCATCAAGTCGCCAGCCTTCAATGGCGACAAGGTGATGGGCGCCATCCTGTTCGAGCGCACCATGGACGGTGACATCGACGGCGTGCCGACAGCGGAATACCTCTGGAAAGAGCGCAGCGTTGTGCCTTTCCTGAAAGTCGACAAAGGCCTTGCCGACGAAGAAAACGGCGCACAGATGATGAAGGCGATGCCGGACCTCGACGCGCTGCTTGAGCGCGCTGTCGCCAAGGGCATCTTCGGCACCAAGATGCGCTCGGTCATCAATGCGGCGAACGAGGAAGGCATCGCTGCCGTCGTTGCCCAGCAGTTCGATGTGGGCCGCCAGATCCTGGGCCATGGCCTGGTTCCGATCATCGAGCCGGAAGTCACGATCTCGATCACCGACAAGGCCGAAGCAGAAGACATCCTGCTGGCCGAGATCCTGAAACAGCTCGACGCCCTCGGCCATGACAAGCAGGTCATGCTGAAGCTGACGCTGCCGGAGAAGGCAAACCTCTACAAGCCGCTGGTCGACCATCCGCGTGTGATGCGCGTCGTGGCCCTGTCGGGTGGGTATTCGCGCGATGACGCCAATGCGAAACTCGCCACCAACACTGGCATGATCGCATCCTTCTCGCGCGCCCTGACCGAAGGCCTCTCGGCCCAGCAGAGCGATGCGGAATTCGATGTTGCCCTGGCCGCAGCGATCGACAGCATCTATCAGGCCTCCAAAGCCGGCTGAGCCTGAAACGGGCCAGATCGGGAAAGTGAGGCCCCAGGGCCTCTGGACTTCCCTTTAAACGCAACGTCATAGTGCCCGCCATACCCATGGCGGGCATTTTCGTTCGCGTATTCCATATCTGAAGGGGAAAACATGCCGTTCAAATCTCATCTCTTTGCCGCTGCTTCGGTTGCCGCGATCGCAATCCTGTCCGGGTGTGGCGAGGTCGCAGCGCCAGCCCCCAATCCGGACCGCAGCGCCTTGTCGGATGAGGGCATGAAAATGCTGGACACGCTGGTTCTGGCGCCGGCCTCGGCGGATGCGTTCACGGCGCGTTGCGACAACGCGCTGACGCAGGTCGAGAAAATGCTGACCGATCTGGAAACGCGTGAGGGCCCGGCCGGGGCAGGGGACCTCAAGGATTACGACTCCATGCTGAACCTTGCCTTCTCCGTAGGCTATGGCGAGGCGGCGATTATCGCTGAAACCAATCCGGATGAGGCCCTTCGCGCCACGGGCGATACCTGCCAGCAGAAGACCTCTGACATGACGACCCGGATTTCGCTTTCACGGCCGGTCTATGACCGCCTGTCCACGATCGACGCGACCAAACTGGACGACCGGTCTGCCTACCTGCTGAAGCGGACCCTGTCGGAGTATCGCCGCGCCGGGGGCGTATCCGGAGAATGTCTCCGCGCTGCGCGGCATTCTTGAGAAGCGCTACGAGCTTGCCCAGACGCTTGGCTATGACAATTGGGCCTCATACGTCACGGAAGACAAGATGACCGGGTCTCCGGAAGTTGTCAGCGATTTCCTCGATGCGGTCGAAGGGGCTGCCCGCAACGCGGCGGAGCTGGAATATGACCGCCTGCTGTCCAAGCAGCAGGAACTGGCGCCCGATGCCACCACGGTCAGTGACTGGAGCCGAAGCTATCTGGCGGAGCTGATACGCAAGTCGGACTATGAGCTCGACTCCCAGGAAGTCCGCAAATACTTCGCCTATAATGACGTGCGCGACGGCATCTTTGCGCTGGTGGAGGACCTCTTCGGTGTCGAGATCAAGCCTTGGGAAGGCGCGCCGGTCTGGCAGGAAAGCGTCAGCGCGCACGAAATGTACAGGGATGGAAAGCTGGTTGGCCGGTTCTTCCTCGACATGCATCCGCGGGACGGCAAGTACAAGCACGCTGCGGCGTTCCCTATCCGCTTTGGTCCGACTTCAGATGGTGTGCCGGTTGCGTCGCTGATCTGCAACTTCCCTGCAGGCGATCATACGACCGGCCTGATGGAGCATGGTCAGGTCGAAACCTTCCTGCACGAGTTCGGCCACCTCATCCACATGCTGTTCTCCGGCCAGCCGGACTATGCGAACCTGAACATGGGCAATCTCGAATGGGACTTCATCGAGGCGCCTTCGCAGATGCTGGAAAACTGGGTCTGGGATTATGACACGCTGGCCAAGTTCGCGAAGGATGCTGATGGCAATGTGATCCCGCCGGAACTGGTGGAGAAAATGGTGGCGGCCCGCGACTTCGGCATCGGGGTCGGAACGCTTCGCCAGCTGCTCTACGCCAATGTGTCGCTCGATTATTACAATCGTCCGTCTTCGGAAGTCGATTTCGACGAGATCTGGAATGAGAACCAGTCGAAGCTCAGCCCGTTCGTGACGCTGCCGGATGTGCACCCGTATGCCAGCTTCGGCCATCTCGATGGCTATTCTGCCATTTATTACACCTATCAGTGGTCGCTCGCGATTTCGACGGACCTGTTCTCGGAGTTTGAGGCAAACGGCCTGCGTGATGCGACAACAGCCGCGCGCTATCGGGACTTGGTCCTTGCGCCGGGGGCGTCAAAGCCGGCTGCAGAACTGGTTCATGACTTCCTCGGCCGCGACTGGTCCCCGGAAGCGTATGAAGCCTATCTGCTGCACGCGGCCGAAGGCGAAGCGGAAGAATAGGGTGTTGGCCGGGCCTTGCGGCCCGGCCCGTTATCTGCCCCTCAGGTGTGCACGGTCTTGAGGCCTGCTTCCGGATAGCGTGCGCCCTGTACGGTGCCTGCGGCAAAGCCTTTGTCCAGGCGGACCAGATCGTCCGGGGTGAGTATGATCCCACCCGCGGCGCAGTTGGCTTCAAGATAGCGAATTTGCCTTGTGCCAGGGATCGCGCAGATATTGTCGCCCTGGTGCAGAACCCAGGCGAGGGCGATCTGGGCGGGGCTGACCTCGTGGCGGGCGGCGATATCTTTCAGCGTGTCCAGATGGGTGAGGTTCTGCTGCATCGCTTCTTCCTCGAACCGGGGTGACAGACGGCGGAAGTCATTCTCCGCCAGGCTGTCGCGCGACGTAATTGCGCCGGACAGCATCCCGCGGCCCAGCGGGCTGTAGGCCACAAAGGTGACGCCGAGTGTTTTGCAGGCAGGAAGTATCTCTGCTTCGACATCGCGTGTCTGCAGGGAGTATTCCGTCTGCAGAGCGGAAATCGGGTGGATCGCGTGCGCGCGGCGCAATGTTGCGGCAGAAACTTCAGACAGGCCGATCGACCGGACTTTCCCTTCCTCCACCAGACGCGACAACATGCCGATGGCGTCTTCCAGCGGATAGTCAGGCGAATATCGATGCATGTAATACAGGTCGATTGTTTCCAGCCCCAGCCGTTTCAGCGATGCTTCGCAGGCTGCTCGGATATATTCGGGTGAGTTGTCGATAATGCGCTGATAGGCGCTGGTTCCATCTTCCTTGTCACGTCGAATGCCGAACTTTGTTGCGATGAAGGGGCGGCTGGCCGTTTCCTTCAGGAAGCGCGCGATCAGCATCTCATTGTGCCCGTTGCCATACATGTCGGCCGTGTCGAGCATGCCGACGCCCAGTTCCATGGCCCTGTGCAGGACTGTCAGGGAATTGGCGTCGTCACTTTCGCCGTAGAATTCGGACATGCCCATGCAGCCAAGTCCGAGAACGGAGATTTCGTGGCCCTGCGGGCCGATCTGTATTGTGCGGGTCATATGATTAGGTTCCTAACTATATGGGGAATGTAGAGCGGAAGGGTGAGAGGGGGGGGTCAGGTAGGGGCGGCCAGTTGGCCAGAGCGCTCGCCAAGTGTGCGGATGACGTCCAGGGCCTTCAGAAGGGCCTTTGTGTTCATGTCATCCATTAGCAGGCTGACGCGCCGGTAGTATTCCGGCATCACGTTTTCCAGCAGGGTGCGTCCCTTGTCCGTCAGTGTGATTGTTATGCTGCGCCCGTCATCGCCATGCGGCAGACGGCGGATCAGGGCGTCCGCTTCAAGGCGCTGCAACAGGCCGGTCATCGTGGCGCGTGTGATGCCCTGCTTTTCGGCCAGGTCTGCCGGGCGGGCACTGTTGTCTGCTTCACGCATCAACAGGATCAGGGTGATCCAGCGCCCATGCGTCAGCCCATAGCCGGATAGAAATTTGTCCAGGGCGACCAGGAGGTCTGAGCCCGTACGCAGGACATTCAGGAACAGCAGGACACGTTCATGCGAAATCGGACCGTAGGCTTCGCCAAAGCGGTCGACCGTTGCGGCATCAGGCAGGTCTTGCAGCAGGAACATGGTATATAGTTAGGTGCCTAATGAGTTGAGTCAAGACTGCCCGGCTGTCCTTGGGGCTTTATTACGGGAACAGGTGCCAGCGGGGATTCGGCCAGCAGGCCTGTCAGCCGCCGTACGATTGGGGCGACGATCAGGATGACGGGCAGGGCGATCGAGAAGGCATAGCCCCAGGCATGCATCCAGATGCCGAAAAAACCGGAGGGTATGCCGACATTGATGGCCGTGATCGCGCCGGACATCAGGAAGCTCATGAACAGGGCCATCAGGGCGCTGAACACGGTCTGGTAGGCGCGAGCGGGCAGTTTTCGTGGCATGCGGTGTTTCCTCTCAGGCCTGTGTTGCGGTGACCCGCGATTGACTTCCTGGCCGCCGCGCCGCACATGCCGCGGCGATGACCGACAATATTCCGCCCCGGCCCCGCACTCGGCTCTACCTGATCACACCGCCTCAGATCGCGGATGTGGACGATTTCGCCGCGATCCTCGAAACCGCGTTTGCGGCAGGCGATGTGGCGTGCCTCCAGTTGCGTCTCAAGGGGGCGGATGGAATGATAGATATGCAGGCGACGCGCGAGGTGAGCGCGGCAGTGACGGAGATGGTGCAAGCCTATGGCGCCGCCGTCCTGATCAATGACAGCCCTGAACTCGCCGTCGAACTTGGCGCGGACGGCGTGCACGTCGGCTGGGACGATATGACGGTGAAAGAAGCCCGCGCGATTGTCGGCAAGGACATGATTGTCGGGGCGACGGCGAAGAACTCCCGTCATGTCGCCATGCAGGCGGGGGAGGCAGGGGCTGACTATGTCGCCTTCGGGGCCTTCTATCCGACGACGACGAAGAACGGCACTGTGCAGGCCAGCACCGAACTGCTCGAGATCTGGCAGGAAAGTATGGAAATCCCCTGCGTCGCGATTGGCGGTATCACCGTGGACAATGCGGCGCCGCTGGTTACGGCCGGGGCGGATTTCATCGCTGTTTCGTCAGGCGTGTGGGACCATCCGGATGGGGCGCCTGCGGCCGTTGCTGCCTTCAATGCCCTGTTCGATTCCTTGGCAGCCGATTAACACTCCGGCGCCTTGACCCTTCAGCAACAAAGGCTTACGCCGCCCGCTCTCCCGCAAGATTTGCGTCCGGACGCTGTTTCACATGTCAAAACCCTCTCCCGTTGGATCCGTAATGATCGCTGCCGCCCGCGCTGCCGGGCGTTCGCTGGCGCGTGATTTCGGCGAAGTCGAAAACCTGCAGGTCTCCAAGAAGGGGCCGGCTGACTTTGTGTCGAATGCCGACCACCGGGCCGAGGAGATCATCTTCCAGCACCTGTCCAAGGCCCGTCCGGGCTATGGCTTTGTGATGGAAGAACGCGGTGTCGTCGAAGGTACGGACAAGTCCAATCGCTTCATCGTCGACCCGCTGGATGGCACGCTGAACTTCCTGCACGGCCAGCCGCACTTCGCTGTTTCCATCGCGCTGGAGCGCGACGGGGAACTGCTGACCGGCGTGATCTTCGATGTCGCCAAGAACGAGATTTTCTGGGCCGAAACCGGCCGCGGCGCCTGGCTTGAGAACCGCAAGCTGCGTGTGGCAGCTCGCCGGGACCTGCATGAATCCGTGATCGCGACGGGCACGCCCTGGCATGGCAAGTCCGAAGACAGCCACATCACCTTCGCCCGCGAAGTGGCCGCCATGACACCGACCACGGCCGGCATCCGCCGCAACGGCTCTGCTGCACTGGATCTGGCCTGGGTGGCCGCTGGCCGGTTCGACGGCTTCTGGGAGCGCAACCTCCAGCCCTGGGACATTGCTGCCGGCATCGTCCTCGTGCGTGAGGCAGGCGGCGTGATCAGCGAGATCGATGGCGGCGATGTGCTGCAGACGGGCTCGATCCTGGCGTCGAACGACGACCTGCATCCGAAACTGGAAAAGCAGATCCGTCACGCAGCCTCTTTCGGTAAGGCAGCCTCGGTCTAACCGGATCTCAGGTCTGCCCCGATAAATTGACGCCAAGAACGCCAAAAAATAGGTGACACCTGCGTCACCTATTTCCTTCTCCGGAAAAATACGTAATCTGGCTTACATGACACAGCCAGACACAGACGTTCTCATCATCGGCGCGGGCCTTTCGGGCATCGGCGCTGCCGTACACCTCGGCAAGCAGTGCCCCGGCAAGACCTATCGCATCTTCGAACAGCGAAGCGCGGTCGGCGGGACGTGGGATCTGTTCCGCTATCCGGGCATCCGTTCGGATTCGGACATGCACACGCTGGGTTTCAATTTCAAACCCTGGACAGAGGCGAAAGCCATTGCCGATGGCCCGTCCATCCGCAAATACATCCGCGAGACGGCGGACGATTACGGCATCACCCCGCATATCCAGTTCGACACGAAGATCATCGCGGCTGACTGGTCGACGCCTGAGCAGCTCTGGCACATCACGTCCGAGAACACGAAGACGGGCGCACGCTCGGAACTGACGGCGCGGTTCCTGTTCATGTGTGGCGGCTACTACAATTACGATCAGGGTTACCGTCCCGATTTTCCGGGCGAGGAGGCCTACAAGGGCCAGTTCGTGCACCCGCAGCACTGGCCGGAAGATCTCGACTATACTGGCAAGAAGGTCGTCATCATCGGGTCGGGCGCGACGGCGATGACGCTGGTGCCGGCCATGGCGGAGAAGGCGGGCCACGTCACCATGCTGCAGCGTTCGCCAACCTATGTCGTCTCGCGCCCGGCGGTGGACAAGTTTGCAAACTTCCTGCGTTCGGTCCTTCCGGACAGCTGGGCCTATGCGCTGATCCGCTGGCGGAATGTCACCCTCCAGCAATTCTTCTTCCGCAAGACGCGCGACAATCCGCAGGCGGCGAAAGAACGCCTGCTGAAAATGGTGCGGGAAGAACTCGGTCCCGATTACGATGTCGAGAAGCATTTCACCCCGCACTACAATCCGTGGGAACAGCGCCTCTGCCTGGTGCCGGATTCGGACCTGTTCAATGTCCTGAAGTCCGGCAAGGCCAGCGTCGAGACCGATCATATCGAGACCTTCACGGAGAAGGGGATCCGGCTGAAATCCGGCAAGGAGCTGGAGGCCGACATCGTGGTGACGGCAACCGGCCTGAACCTGGTCTTCATGAATGGCGTCGACGTCACGCTGGACAGCACGAAGGTCGATCCCGGCAAGCTGCTCAACTACAAGGGCGTGATGCTGTCGAACGTGCCGAACCTGGCCGTCACATTTGGCTACACGAATGCCTCCTGGACGCTGAAAGCGGATCTGACGAGCGAATATGTCTGCCGTCTGATTAACCTGATGGACCAGAAGGGCGCGACATCTGCCATGCCCTACCTGTCGGCCTATCCGAACGAGACCGAGCCTTTCGTGGATTTCTCCTCCGGCTATTTCCAGCGCGTGATGGACCAGTTCCCGCGCCAGCACACTGAAGCGCCGTGGAAACTGCATCAGAGCTATTTCACAGACCGGAAGAATTTGCGCGAGCTGCCCATTGAGGATGGGGTCATGCAATTCACCACACCGGCTGAGGCCACCGCCAAGAAGCCGGCCCTCCAGGCGGCAGAATAGGCGCCCCTAAACAAAGCCTGGCAGGCACCCTATCTGTAGTCCGTAAGGGGCGTACAGAAAAAGGAGTGTCTGTATGTGGTTGTGGCTGTTGTGGTGGTGTGTCGATGATCACATCGCCGAAGCGGTTGGCGCACCGGGGCTTGGCGAGTTGCCGATCTGGGTGCCGCTGATCCTGTCGCTGGCATTTGCCTTCACGATCGATGGAAAGCTGAAGAAGCTCAAACGCTGGGGCTAGATCAACCCTCGGCGAATTGCAGCTCCGCCAGCCGCGCATAGAGGCCGCCTCTGGCGACCAGTTCCTCATGCGTGCCTTCTTCCACGATCCGCCCGTGTTCCATGACGACGATCCGGTCGGCCCGGCGCACGGTGGACAGGCGATGGGCGATCACCAGTGTCGTGCGGCCTTGGGAAGCGTTCTCGATGGCTCGGCGGACGGCGGCCTCGCTCTCTGAATCGAGGGCGGAGGTTGCCTCGTCCAGCAGGAGGACGGGCGCGTCGCGTACAAGCGCGCGGGCCAGTGCAATCCGCTGGCGCTGGCCGCCGGACAGGTTGCGTCCTTTCTGGCCCAGCGGCGTGGCAAGGCCTTCCTTTTCATTGAGGAACTCCATCGCCTCGGCCATGCGGGCAGCGTGTTCCAGAAGTTTTTCGTCCGGATTGTCTGTGCCGAAACCGATATTCTCGGCGGCCGTCCCGGTGAACAGGGCCGATTCCTGCGGGGCGTAGGCGAAGTTGCGCCGCCAGTCGCGTGGGGTGGTTTCCGAAGATGCGATGCCGTCCAGCGTCACCCGTCCGGCCTGCGGATCGAACAGACGCAGCGCAAGGCGGAACACGGTCGTCTTGCCCGCGCCGCTTGGGCCGACAAGGGCAACGAACTCGCCAGGTTTCACGGACAGGGTGAAGTCTGTCAGGGCGGAAACGGGTTTGCCGTCATTCGTTGCGTCGTCATACGTGAAGGTCACATGGTCGAAGGCGAGCGCGCCGGTGACCTTTTCAGGCATCGGGCGGGGCAGAGCTGGCGGGGCGATTTCCGGTTCGGCAGTCAGTACTTCGGCCGCCCGGTCGGCGGCGCCGGCCGCGCGCATCACTTCGCCATAGACTTCCGCCAGCATGCCGAAGCCGGAACCGGCATAGAGCGCATAGAGCACCATGGCGGAAAGGTCGCCGAAGCTCATCTCGCCCTTGGCCACCGCGCGGGCGCCGAGCCAGAGGACGCAGACAAAGCCGCCAAACAGCAGCACGGATACCATGACAATCATCAGGGCGCGCGCCGTGATCCGGCGCATGGCCGCTGCGAAGGTTGCTTCGACGGCCTCGGTGAATGTGGCGAGGCGGCTCTCTTCGCGGCTGTAGGCCTGCACCAGCTCGATGGCGTCAAGCGCTTCGGCGGCCTCGGCGCCTGCATCGGCCAGGCGCGACTGGGCCCTGTTCGACATGGTGCGGATCACCCGGCCGACCCCGACGACCGGTAGCATCGCCACGGGCAGCATGGCCAGCAGGGTCAGGCCCAGCTTCCAGTTCACCACCATCATCATGGTGAGGGCGCCAAACGTGGTGATCAGCGTGCGTGTCGCCATGGAGGCGGAGGTGCCAAGGAATTGCTCGATCAGCGTGATGTCGGCTGTCAGGCGCGACACGGCTTCGCCGGAGCGCATTTTCGCATGATAGCGCGGCCCCAGTTTGAGAAGGTGGGCATAGAGGTCACGGCGCAGGTCAGCCGCAATCCGTTCGCCGAAGCGGGAGACGAAATAAAAGCGCACCGCGCCCAGCACGCCGGAGGCGATGGCGGCGGCGGCCACCCAGAAGAAGGACTTGTCCACCAGCGCAAGCAGCTTCTGCGGGTCTCCGCCTGCCTGGCGCCCGCTGTCGGCGGCTTTGCCCAGCAGGATCGGCAGGGTCAGGCTGAGCGCCGCGGCACCGACCAGGAAAACCAGGGCAATCGCCACGGTGCGCCAGTGCCGTCCGGCATAGGGCAGGAGCAGTTTCAGGGGTTTCAGGCTGCGTCCCTTGGGCCGGTTGATGGCCTGTCCGCCACCCGGTTCGGAGGCGCGGCGGTCGATTGTTTGCTGGGATTCAGTGTCGGCCATTCTGGGTGCCTCTGCAGCACTGTGGAAATCGGGTGCTAGGCCCCCTTGCGAAAGGGGCTTTCTTCAGTTACACGCGCCACTTCTGAAAACGGGCAGCAGCCACGCCCGCGCACCCCTACTGGCGAAGCGCGGCGGCCACAAGGCCCGTAGGCAACGGATCACAGAAGGGCGCGAGCCATGAAAAAAGAAGGTCATCCCGACTATCACTTCATCACCGTGGTGATGACGGACGGTACGGAATATCAAACGCGCTCCACCTATGGCGCTGAAGGCGATCGTCTGGTGCTGGACATCGACTCCAAGTCGCACCCGGCATGGACCGGTGGCGACGGCAAGATGCTTGACCGCGGCGGCCGCGTGTCGCGCTTCAAGGACAAGTTCAAAGGCTTCGTCTAGGGCCTGCCGCACCGTTCCACGGTTGCGATCCAAACAGCCCCGGCCCGCAAGGCCGGGGTTTTGTTTTGCCTGCCGCCTGCCAGGCTTAACCCTCCCTTAATTGCTCACGCAGAGCCTCCCGCAAACCAGCAGGGAGAGGCAGATGCCGCGTGGCGGGCGACTGAAGGAATGGCTGATCACATTCATGGTGCTGGCGGGCATTGCCTTTGGCATCGCCGTGGCCGCCCGCGAGCCCGCCAACCTGCAGGACAAGGCGGGGTTCGACACGTCTTCCGTCTATTGGTCCGACGGGGATTCCGGCCAGCTGGCCGATGGTACCAAATTCCGCCTGCATGGCGTGGATGCGCCGGAAACCGGGGCGGTCGACTGGTATACCGGGGCAAAATGCGAAGGCGAGCGTGAGCTGGGCTATGAGGCGAAGGCCTATGTGCGGACCCTCACGCGCGACAAGGTTCTTACCGTTTCGCACAGCTACGGGGCTGACCGTTACGGCCGTCAGGTGGTTGATCTCAGCGTCGATGGGCAGGACCTGGCTGCGCTCCTGGTGGCTGCCGGCACGCACAAGGTCTGGGACTATGATGGCGGCGCGGCAAAGCCGAACTGGTGTACGGGCCGTACGCAGCAGCCAGTCACGGGATCCTGATCCTGCCGGGAACATTCCAGCTTCAATCTGCTTGCCCGACAGGGCCGGGGGCCCCTAGGTTGCGGGCCGGTATCGATGACAGGGAGCGGTCCTGATGAACTACACGCCGAAACGCTGGATCCGGCTTGGCCTGGGCGCTGCCCTGATTGGGACGGCGGGCCTTGCGGCCTGTGGCGGAGAGGGAGGCGAGGCCGGGGAAACCGGTGCGGCCGCACTATCTGCGCCGGGAGGCGCAGCCGCTTCCGGTGAAGGCGGCGAGATGGGGGAAGGTGAGGGCGGCGAAGGCGTTACAGCGCTCGACCCGGCACTGCTGCTGCCCATAGATGAGCGCGCGGTGCTGATCTCCAGCCAGGTGGCCGCCGCCGGTGCGCTGGCCCGGATGGGGCAGACCTCAGATGCTGCGGAGCACCTGCGTCTTGCGGTCAGCGAGATCAAGCCGGGCGGTTTGAGCCGCCTTGTCGAGAACGGGTTCGATCCGGACCTGTTCGAAACCGCTGCCGACAAATTGGCGAGCGGCGCCCCTCCGGAAGAGGCCGAAGCCGGGCTTGTTGCGGTGGAGGCGAATGCCGCCGCGCTGGAGGAGACGGCAGCCGGGGAGCCCGTCCCCCTGATCGCCCTGCTCATCAAGCGCTGCCAGAACGCCTATCAGTCGGGGGTCTCGCTCAACAATCAGATCGAGGATCCGATCGCCTATCAGGATGCCTATGGCTATGCCGTCACCGCGCAGCGCCTGGCCGGGACGCTGGAGGGCGAAGATGCCAGCGGATTGCAGCTGGAGCTGAGAATGCTGGTGCTGATGTGGCCAGCCGAGGGGCCGGTGTCCGGTGATCTTCCGGCCCCGCCGATGACCTTCCTGTCACAGCTTTCCCGCGTGCAGCAGGAACTGTCAGCGCTTCAATAGGGCGTCGATAAAACCGACCGCCTCGAAGGAGGCCCAGTCTGCCTCGCCGGCGAGACGGGCGATTTCCTTACCGTCCGGCCCATAGAGGATGCTGGTCGGGAAGCCCTGTACGCCGCTGTCATAGACAAGCTCATACTGTTCCGGCGTGACGATGCGGAACGGGATGTTGGCCGCGCCAAGCTCACCGAGGCGCTGCTGGGCATAGTCCTTGTCCTCGGCCGCATCGACGCTGATGGCGACGACCTGGAAGTCATCACCGCCGCGTGCTTTTTGCAGCGCGCCGAGGGACGGCATTTCCTTCTCGCAAGGGGCGCACCAGGTGGCCCAGAAGTTCACGAGGATGGTTTTGCCCTTGAATTCGTCCAGCGTGTGGGCGGAACCGTCGGCCAGATAGAAGGGGGCTGTCCCCGCCGGATCGCCTGTCGTGGCGAAATCCAGCTTCTCGAGGGCCCCGGTTGCATATCTTGCAAGTGGATTTTCATCCTGTTTTCCGATGCCTGCGCTGATCAGCACATAGACAATCGCGATCAGTCCGACCAAGAAGAGGCCGGGAATGGCGTAGCGCCGCATGTTTGCGCCTTCCGTAAGTTTTTGAAGGGGTATGCCAATGACCAGCGGCAAAGGCCAGACGATGTGGGGAGGACGGTTTGCCGCGACCCCGTCGGACATCATGGAGCAAATCAACGCCTCCCTCGATATCGACCGGCGTATGGCTGAGGAAGATATCGCCGGCAGCCGGGCCCATGCCGACATGCTGTCGGAGATGGGGATCATCTCGTTCGAGGACAATGAAGCCATTCAGGCCGGCCTGGACCAGGTGTTGAACGAGCTGCGCGACGGCACCTTCCCTTTCCGCCGGGAGCTGGAAGACATTCACATGAATGTCGAGGCCCGCCTCAAGGAGATTGTCGGCGAACCGGCCGGTCGCCTGCACACGGCCCGCTCGCGCAATGACCAGGTGGTGACGGATTTCCGCCTCTGGACGCGCCGGGCGCTGGACCATTCGGCCCGCCTGATCGGCGGCCTGCAGGGCGCCCTCGTGCAGCGCGCCGAGGAACATGCCGCCACGATCATGCCGGGCTTTACCCACCTCCAGACAGCCCAGCCGGTGACGCTCGGCCACCATCTGCTTGCCTATGTGGAGATGACTTCACGCGACTGGACCCGCCTGTCGGACTGCGCTAACCGCCTGAACGAGTGCCCGCTGGGCGCAGCGGCACTCGCCGGGACGGGCTTCCCCATCGACCGGGACATGACGGCAGAGGCGCTGGGCTTTGCTCGCCCGATGGCCAACTCCCTCGATGCGGTTTCGGCCCGCGACTTTGCGCTGGAGGCACTGGCGGCGCTTTCCATCGCGGCGACACACCTGTCGCGCCTTGCCGAAGAAATAGTGCTGTGGACCAGCGCGCAGTTCGCCTTCGCGCAGCTGACCGATGAATGGTCGACCGGTTCGTCCATCATGCCGCAGAAGCGCAACCCGGACGCGGCAGAGCTGGTGCGGGCCAAGGCATCTCTGATCACGGGCTTCTATGCCGGGCTTCAGGGCGCGGTGAAGGCCTTGCCGCTGGCCTATGCGAAGGACCTGCAGGACGACAAACGCCTGACCTTTGAAGCCTTCGACACGTTCGATCTCTGCGTTCGGGCCATGACCGGCATGATCGAGACGATCCGCTTCAAGCCGGAAAACATGCGGGCAGCGGCGGCCAAGGGCTTTTCCACCGCGACTGACCTTGCCGACTGGCTGGTGCGCGAGCTGGGCCTGCCGTTCCGCGAGGCGCACCATGTGACAGGCTCGCTGGTGGCTCTGGCAGAAGGGAAGGGCGTTGACCTTGCCGATCTGACGCTGGCTGACATGCAGGGCGTTCACAAGGACATTACCGAAGCCGTTTTCGGTGTTTTGACAGTTGAAGCCTCTGCCTCATCTCGGACATCTTATGGCGGTACAAGCCCTGTTCGCGTCGCCGAACAGGTGGCACAGTGGAAGCAGAGACTTGGACTGGAGTAACCGCCGCATGAAACGCCCTTTGGCTATTGCCGCCCTTATCCTTGGTGCCCTGACCCTGCCGGCCTGTGGCCTGACGGGCGACCTGAAGCGCCCGGATCCGCTCTGGGGCGACCCGCAGGATGTGGAAGCCGAGCTTCCCACGGGCAATGGCTCGACCCTGCCGGAGCTGCCGCCCCGTGCAGATGCTGAAGAGTCCAGCGACAACAGCGATGATGAACTGCTCGGCGGTCTGGAGGATTGATCGCATGAGCCGTCATATTTTCCGGCCGGCCGGGCGCATGCTTGCCGGCCTGATGCTTCTTGGTGGGCTGGGTGCGTGTGCTGGCGGCCCGCAGATCCGCGCGGTGAATGCACCCGGCGCATATGAGCCGGTCGCCGTGATCGCTGCCGTGGAGCCTGAAGACGGCCCGCAGGTGAACCAGTGGGGCGGCATCATTCCGGACGCGAAGCCTGTGACGCCGGTCGATGATGGCGCGCTTGGCGAGATTGGCAGCTAGGCGGCGCACATGCATCATTTCGATTATCGGGACGGACGGCTCCATTGTGAGGACGTCGACCTCGCCAGGCTGGCCGATGAGGTTGGTACGCCGTGCTATGTCTATTCCACGGCAACACTTCAGCGCCATGCCCGCGTGATCGCCGATGCGTTCGAGGGGCAGGACTGCCTGATCGCCTTTTCCGTGAAGGCAAATTCCAATCTGGCCGTACTGGCGACGCTTGCAGCGGAAGGCTGCGGGGCGGATGTGGTCAGCGGCGGGGAGTTGCAGCGCGCCCTGCGGGCGGGCATTCCCGCCTCGAAGATCGTGTTCTCAGGGGTCGGCAAGACGGCGCGGGAAATGGAACTCGGTCTGACCGAGGGCATCCACCAGTTCAACGTGGAAAGCGCGGCAGAGCTTCGCCTCCTGTCCTATGTGGCCAACGGCATTGGTCATGAGGCGCCGATTGCCATCCGCGTGAACCCGGATGTCGCGGCTGGCGGTCACCCGAACATTTCCACCGGCAAGAAGGGCGACAAGTTCGGCGTGCCATGGGCCGAAGCCGAAGCGCTCTATGCCGAGGCGGCGACCCTGCCGGGCATCCGTGTTGTCGGCGTCGATGTCCATATCGGCAGCCAGATCGGCGATCTTGTCCCGATGCGTGCAGCCTTCGAGAAAGTCGTAGGCCTGATCCAGCGCCTGCGTGCGGCGGGTCATGACATTTCCCGCATCGATGTCGGCGGCGGCCTTGGCATTCCCTACAAACAGGGCGATGCGCCGCCCCCGCCATCGGCCTATGCGGCGATGATTGCAGAGGTCAGCGATGGCCTCGGCGTGCAGGTGATCCTGGAACCTGGCCGCGTGATTGCGGGCAATGCGGGCGTCCTGCTGACCACGACGCTCTATGAAAAGGCCGCGCCGGACCGTTCCTTCCTCATCGTCGACGCAGGCATGAACGATCTGATGCGCCCGGCGCTCTATGGCGCCCATCATGACATCACGCCGCTGAAGCAGCCTGCCGCCGATGCGCCGGTGAAGGCCTATGACGTTGTCGGCCCGATCTGCGAGTCGACCGACAAGTTTGCCTCCGGGCGCGAGATGCCGACTGTGTCGCCGGGTGACCGGCTCGCCTTCATGTCAGCCGGGGCCTATGGCGCGGTGCTGTCTTCGGCCTACAATACACGTCCGCTCGTGCCGGAAGTGCTGGTCAATGGCGATCGGTACGACATTATCCGACGCAGGCCCGATATCGACGAGATGTTGCAACTGGAACAGGTGCCGGATTGGCTGAAAAGGACGGACTGAAGACGATCGGGGCGAAAGTTGCGGCCACGCGCCGTCGGCTGGGCCTGCTCGCGTTCGGCCGCGCCTTCTGGCCGCTGTTCGTTTTCCTGATCCTGTTCCTGGCCATGGCCTTTGCCGGGGCATTCGACCAGCTGCCACCTGCCTTCGGCGCGGTGCTGGCGATCCTGTTCCTGGTCAGCGGGATCATTTTCCTGATGCGCGGGATTCGCCGCTACCGGCCGGTCAGCGAGGCAGAGGCCGCGCACCTTCTGGACCAGCAGTCGCCGTTGAGACCAGTCTCCTCGCTCTCAGACCGCCCGGCGGATCCTTCACGCGGCGCGCAAGCCCTGTGGGTGCGCCATCGCAACCGGCTGCTGAAGGCGGCGCGGGAGTTGAAGCTGCCGACCCTGTCTGCCGAGTGGCGGCAGCTGGACCCGTTCCGCCTGCGCTATGTCCTGCCCGCCGCGCTTGTGGGGATTGCCGTCCTTGCTGCGGGGGAGGGGCCGGGCCGCCTGATGCGGGCGCTGAACCCGGATTATGGCGCGCTTGTCGGCGCCGATGACATGACGGTCGAGGCCTGGGTGACTCCGCCGGACCATACGGGCCGTGCACCGATCTTCCTGAAGCCGGGCCTGAATGATGTGCGTGTGCCGCGTGGGTCTGAAATCACGTTGCGCACAGAGGCGCCATCCGCCCCGCGGCTGGTGCTGAAGGGCCAGCATCGCACGTCCGAGAAATTTGCGGTCACGCCGGACGGGGCATGGGAGGCGAAAGCCATCCTGACAGAAGATGCCCGCGTGTCGGTGCAGTGGTGGGGCGAGCGGGCCGCCTGGCGCCTGCTGACCTCACCGGACGATCCGCCCACGGTGGAGTTCGTTTCCATCCCCACCTATGGACGCCTCGACCGGACGGAGTTCGCATGGACGGCCAAGGATGATTACGGCGTGGTGCGGGCTGAGCTTTCGCTGCGCCTGCGGGAGCCGCACCCGGCAGCGCCCGATGAGGAAGACCGCGTGCCGATCCCGCTTGCCGCGCCCTCCATGCCGGACATCAAGGACGCGACCCAGATCGACCTGACGCGCCACCGCTGGGCGGGCCTGCCGGTGGATGTGCAACTCGTCGTCACCGATGCCTCCGGACAGGAAGGAACCAGCGAGACGGTGCCTTTTGTCCTGCCCGAAAAGCTGTTCCTCGATCCGGTCGCTCGTGTGGCGCAGGAAGTGCGCGTCACCGTTCTGCGTGAGCCGCGGGATTATGCGCAGCAGGAGCCGAACCTCTCGGCCCTGAGGCAGGATGCGATCAATACAGATGCGGCCAACCGGCTGAACATCGCCCCGCCGGATATCCAGAAGGCAGCCCTGATGCTCGACTCTGTCACGCTGATGGGTGAGCGCTATATGCCGAACCAGGCCTATTACCTGACCTTCAAGATGGCAGAAGGCATGCTGGAAACCGCAGGCACGAAGGAAGAGGCCGAGGCGGTCGATCCCTTGCTCTGGTCTCTGGCGCTGAAGGCCGAATATGGCAACGCAGCCGATGCGCTGCGACGGCTGGAGGCTGCCCGCCGCGCGCTGGAACAGGCCTTGCGCGATGGCGCCTCGGAAGAGGAAATCCGTAGGCGGATGGAAGCCTTCCGCGATGCGGCCAATGAATACCTTGCCGCCCGGATGGCCGAAGCCATGGCCAATGGCGGCGAGATGCCGGACATGAACCAGGACGGCATGGCCTCCGGTGGCGGCAAGAGCCTTGGCGGGCAGGATTTCGAGGACATGCTGAATGCCCTGCAGGACCTGACCGATACCGGCGCCACGGAACAGGCCCGCCAGCTTCTGTCCGACATTACCAACATGCTGCAGAACCTCGATTTCCAGCGCGGGCAGAGCGGGACGGGCATGTCCGGCATGCCGGGCTCGCAGTCCGATGGTGAAGACCAGGAGGATGTCCCGCAGGAAGAACAGCAGATGACGGATGCCATGCGGCGCCTGTCTGAAATCCTGCGTGAGCAGCGCCAGCTGAACGATGACACGCTGGCCCAGCAGCGCGGTGACCTGCCGAACAATCCCTCCGGCCAATCGGGCCAGGAGTCCGGTCAGCAATCAGGCCAACAATCGGGCGAGCAATCTGGCGGCCAGCAAGGCCAACAGGAAGGCCAGCAGGCAGGGCAGGGAGGACAGGGCATGCCCGGTGATCCCTCCGCCGGGGATGGCTCGCAAGGCGACTCCCGCCCGGATGGCGAGCGTCCGGGCTCGAACGGGTCTACTGGTACTGACGAAGGAGATGCGCCGCAGGCCGGTGGCACGCTGGCAGAGCGGCAGGCCCGTCTGGGTGAACTGGTGGAACAATTCGCCCGCGAGCATGGTCTGGGCGAAGGCGCCGGAGAGGAAAACGCCCTCAGTGGTGTGCTGGATCCGGAGGCGCTGGCTGCCATCCGGGAGGCCCAGCGTGATGCAGAACGGGACCTGGCACGCGGACGTGAAGGCGCCGCATCGGAGGATCAGGCGCGTGCCACGCAGGGCCTGTCAGAGCTGAACCGGAACCTGGCCGCGATGCTGGACGAGATGCAGCGCGAACGCACCAATGAGGGCCAGGCCCGAAACGACCCGTTCGGCCGTGAAACGGGTGGCATGGGCAATAATGGCGACAATGTCCGTATTCCCGAAGAAGCGGAACGCCAGCGCGCCAAGGACATTCTGGAAGAACTGCGTCGGCGCTACAATGAAAGCGACGATGAAGAAGAACGCGAATATCTTCGGCGTCTGCTCGATCGCTTCTAGGAGCTGGCAGTATGGGAACTGAGGCAGACAAGCCGCAGGCGGAAAAGCAGCGGGCCAACCCGGTGCCGCTGATGTTCGCCCTGCTTGCCTTTGCCCTCGCGATCTATGCAATCCATACGCGGCTCGATCATGTTTCCATGCATCTCGTCTATGCCCGGTTCTCCGGGCTGGCCCTGCCGGCTGTGCTGATCGCGCTGGCCGGCATGCTGGCGAGTTATGGGGCCGCCACGTTGCGCGACAGTCTCACTTTGCGCCATCTGGGCCTGCTGCGTCCGTGGCGTGATACGGCGTTCGTGTCGTTCACGGCGCAGGCCGTTGGCAACTCCCTCGGTGAGGCGGAATTGACGGGCGCAAGCGTCCGTTCACGGATCTATGGCGGGCTCGGCCTGTCGGAGGATGAGAGTCAGGCAGTGTCACGCCTCACGCGGATCAGCCTGACGGTCGGGGCCCTGCTGCTCAGCGGTCTTGGCCTTGTTTTTGAGGCATCTGCCTTCCCGGTGCATTTCGGCATGCCGGACAGGGTCGCGATTGCACTTGGCTGCGTGTTGCTGGCGCTGGTGGTCTGGCATGTCTGGAATGCCAGCCTGTTGCTGCCGGGCGGCCTGTCTGGCGTGCTGGGGCGTGTCGCAGTCAGTCTTGCCGACTGGACGGCGGCCGGGCTCGTCCTGTTCGCCCTGCTGCCGGACGAGACGGCAATCGGCTTTGCCGCTTTCGTGCCGGTCTTCGCGCTCGCCTGTCTTGCCGGTGCGATGAGCGGCCTGCCGGGCGGCATCGGCGTGTTTGAGGCGGTCATCCTCCTGCTCGTGCCGGCCAGCCCTGTTGAGGGCCTTGTCGCCAGCCTCATTGCGTTCCGGGCCATCTATTTCCTTGTGCCGCTGGTGATTGCCGGGGCCGGGATGAGCCGCAGCATCCTGCGCCGGCATGTTCCGGCCTTGCAGGGTGTCGGGCGCGGGGCAGGGGATGTCGCGGCCCTGTTTGCGCCGGTCGTCTTCGGCCTGCTGGCCTTCGCCAGCGGCGCCTACATGCTGATCGCCGCGATGACGCCTGCGCTGCCCGCGCCGCTCAAGGCGGCGGCGCATTATCTGCCGCTGCCCGTGATCGAGCTGTCGCACTTCCTGGCATCGGTCGTCGGCCTGTTCCTGCTGATCGTCGCGAACGGCCTCGCGCGGCGGCTCAGCCATGCGTGGATGGTTGCCATGGGGCTGCTGACGGTCGGGATCGGCCTGACGCTGACCAAAGGGGCAAGCCCCGGTGAGGCCCTGCCGCTGGTCATTGTCCTGATCATTCTGGGTCTGTCGCGTGCCGCGTTCTACCGGGCGACACCGCTTGCCGCGACGCGGCTGACCCCGGTCATGACGCTCGCCATCCTTGCTACGCTGGGCGCGGTGATCTGGCTGGGCCTGTTCTCCTATGAACATGTCGAATACCGGAACGAGCTGTGGTGGCAGGTGGCGCTGCATGGGGGCACGTCGCGCTTCCTGCGGGCGGCGGGCGGGGTCAGCGTGCTGGCCTTCCTGTACCTGGCCTGGAACTGGCTGCGCCCGCTGCACACGCCGCCGGAAGACGCGCCGCCATTGGAAGAGGTGCGCAGCATCCTTGCCGGGGCCGACGCGGCCAGGCCGGATGCAGCGCTTGCCCTGTGCGGCGACAAGCGGTTCCATTTCAGCCCCTCGCGGCGTTCCTTCATCATGTTCGCCGTGCGCGGCGGCAACTGGATCGCCATGGGCGAGCCTGTGGGCCTTGCGGAGGAAATCCCGTCGCTTGTCTGGTCCTTCCGTGAAGCCGCTGACGCCGCAGGCGCGGGCATCGTGTTCTATGCCATGGGGCGGGACTTCCTGCCGCTGGCCGTGGACCTTGGTCTGTCCGTACAGAAGATCGGCGAGACGGCGATTGTTCCGTTGGCGGAGTTATCTTTGGAAGGATCGGACCGCGCGCGCCTGCGCCAGGTCTACAACCGTGCAGGGCGCGACGGGCTCAGCTTCGACGTGCTGGCACCGCAGGATGTGTCCGCGCACATGGAGCGGCTGCAGGCAATTTCCGACGAATGGCTGGATGCGCATGGCGGGGCAGAAAAGGGCTTCTCCCTCGGCCGGTTCGATCCGGACTATATCGCCAGCTTCCCCATCGCCATTGCGCGCTTTGAAGGGGAAATCGTCGCCTTCGCCAATCTCTGGCCGGGCGCGGGCAAGCGGGAGATCGCCATCGACCTGATGCGCTTTTCCGCAGCGGCCCCGCGCGCGGTGATGGATTACCTCTTCGTCTCCGGCATGCTGTGGGCGAAGGGGGAGGGGTATCAGCGCTTTGACCTCGGCATGGCGCCACTGTCCGGGCTGGAGGCGCACCGCCTCGCCCCCGCGATGAGCCGGATCGGCGCCTTCCTGTTCGAGCATGCCAATGCCGTCTACGGCTTTGAGGGCCTGCGTGCCTACAAGGACAAGTTCCACCCGGTCTGGGAGCCGCTCTATCTCGCAGCGCCGAATGCGCGGGCGCTGCCCGGCGCGCTCGCTGATGTCGGCATCCTGACGAGCGGTGGCCTCACCCAGATGTTCCGCAAATAGGCACTCTTGCGCCCGGGCCCGGCCTCTGCCTTGATGGAAAGAAAACCGGGAGGATACGCATGGCGCGCTGGGAATACACGCACGGACTGAAGGATATCGGCAATGGCCTCTATGCCTGGCTGCAACCGGATGGCGGCTGGGGCTGGTCGAATGCCGGCCTGATCGTCGATGGCGACCAGTCGCTGTTGGTCGATACGCTGTTCGACATGCATCTGACACGCGACATGCTGAACGCGATGGCGGATGCCTCCGGGGTCAGCGCGGACAGGATCGGCACGATCGTCAACACGCATGCGAACGGGGATCATTGCCACGGCAATGGCTGCTGTCCGCAGGCGGAAATCATCGCTTCAGAGGCCAGCGCGAAGGAAATGGCGGAGATCCCGCCCGATGCGCTGGCCATGTTCAAGAAGATGGGCGGCCAACTCGGCCCCGGCGGCGCCTATTTCGCTGACATCTTCTCGCCGTTCGATTTTGCAGCCGTGGAAGAACGCCTGCCGACGCAGACTTTTACGGGCCGGATGGACCTGACAGTCGGTGACAAGGCGGTGGAGCTGCACGAGGTCGGCCCTGCGCATACGGGCGGTGACGTCATCGTCCATGTGCCGGCCGACAGGACGGTGTTCACCGGCGACATCCTCTTCATCGACGGCACGCCCTTGATGTGGGCGGGGCCGGTGCAGAACTGGATCAATGCCTGCGAGAAGATCATCGCCATGGAGGCGGATGTGATCGTTCCGGGCCATGGTCCGATTACGGACAAGGCAGGCGTGCAGCGCGTGGCCGACTATCTCGCTTATGTCGACGTCGAGGCGCGCAAGCGCTTCGATGCCGGGCTCAGCGTGCGGGACGCGGCCCATGACATCGCCCTCGGCGACTATGCCCGCTGGGGCGATGCCGAGCGGATCGCCGTCAATGTCGACAGCCTCTACCGCGAATATCGCGGCGACGGGCAGGTAACCCCGGTGATGGAACTCTTCACCCTGATGGCGGAAATGCGCGACGCGCAGCGAAAATAGGGGGCGCTGGTAGATCTGTCAGCATGCCTGCCTGTGCGCCGTGGATCAGATTGGTTTGAAAGTCAGTTCCACGCCGGCGCCTCGGCACACTGTATTGAGTGTGCAATGAAGTGTCCCTATCCGTTCAGCGGTAGACTGGTTTGACCGCATTGCTGGATCCCATTCAAGGATATTGATGTCGAATGATGCTTGCTTGATCAGTTCGCCGGTTATCAGGCATGCATACTTGTCAATGCACGGATAATTGCTGAGGTCCCGTGCCGCTCCACCCCATGGGTGAATCAGCCAATCCTCTTGATAGTTCGGCCCCAGCAGAAGGTCTGACGTGCCGTCATCATACACAATTTGGAGAATGACATCGGGCGCGGTGGATGCATCCAGAAGGGTCGTTCCCGTGTCCCAAGGTGTCTTGTCCGGTTTCAGCTCATCAACAGAGACGGTAATGATGACCGGCCAGCCTGCGCGTGACGGAGCGGGTATGATTGCGGGTTGGGGATTTTCAGCATCTGGCGGAGGGGCAGGGCGACTGGCTTCCGGTTGATCGGCAATGGAATCGCTCGATGCTGGGTCTTCGAGTTTGGTCGGCTCAACAGCTGTGTTGTCAGAAGGTGCGGACGCTTTCTCAGTGGATCCGAACCGGTCAGCGAGTTGCAGGCCACCGAGGAGGAGAGACATGACGGCTGCAAGAGACCCAAGGATGATGTGTGGGCGTCTGAACAGGCGAGGCTGTCTCGCTTTCGGCATCTTCGGAATCCTTCATAAGTTGAAGGACCTTACATCTAGCGATTCGCTCCGGGAACCCATTTGATATCGTCCACGCCATTCCCGTTCGCGGCGCGGGCGGCGACGAACAGCCAGTCGGAGAGGCGGTTGATGAAGGCGAGGGCCTCGGCGCTGACGGGTTCATCCTCCATGGCGGAAAGCTCTGCCACTTTCCGCTCCGCCGTGCGGCAGAGGGTGCGGGCGACGTGAAGCTGCGCCGCGAGCGGCGTGCCGCCCGGCAGGATGAAACTGTCCAGCGGTGCGATGCTGGCATTCATCTCGTCGATTTCCTTTTCCAGCCGCTGCACCTGCGATTCGATGATACGCAGCGGGGTCCACTCCAGCACGCGGCCGCGTTCCGGCGTGGCAAGGTCTGCTCCCAGGTCGAACAGATCATTCTGTATGCGGCGGATCGCGCTCAGCATTTCGCCATCGGCATGCAGGGCCGCAACGCCAAGGGCGGCATTCACCTCGTCCACGCTGCCATAGGAGGCAACACGCGGATGCCACTTCGCCACTTCCTCGCCAGTCGAGAGGCGCGTGCGGCCCTTGTCTCCGGTGCGGGTGTAGATCTTGTCGAGTTTGACCATGGGGTCTCCTCAGGAATGTCAGAAGTGCCTCAGGAAAGTCAGAAATGAATGGCGCCGGCCATGAAGCCGATGATCACCAGAAGGGCGATCACGATGGCCTGCAGGAAGATGCGCATCCGCATCAGCTTGTTGGAACGGCTCGGCTGGTTGTCATCGGTGCGCGCCAGGTTGGCGATGCCGAGGCCCAGCACGACCAGCAGGGCAGCCAGCGAGCCATAGAAGAGAATGGAAATCAGCAATTGCATGTCATGTCGCCTTTCCGGCCTTGAACTCATTCTAACATAGGCGCGTGCGCCGCCGGGGACAGGCGCGAAAGCGTCGCGCCCGGCTTTCGTTGGCTCAGCCGCCTGATTCGAGCCGGGCCGCCAAAGCCTCGATCCGCTCGGAAACAGCTGCCATTGCGTCTGCGGCTTTTTGTTCCGCCGCGGGGGAGGTGCCACCTGTCCGCCGCGCTGCATCCAGTTCGTCCAGCAGGGCGAGCGCCGTGATCAGCAGCAGGCGTTCCTCGCCAATGTCGCCTACGGCGCTGGCAATGTGCTTCACCCGTGCGTCCAGCTGCTGGGACAGTGCCACGATGCGGGCTTCCTGTCCGGGGGCGCAGGCGATGGAATAGTTCCGGCCACGCAGGGTGATATCGGCCTTGGCCATATCCCTATGCCTCCTTGCCAAGGGCCGCGCGCACTTCCTCGATGGCGGCGCCAAGGGCCGTGCTGGCTTCGTCTGCCAGGGCCTGTAATTCGGTTTCCCGGCCTAGCGAAGCGTCCAGCTCTTCGGCCAGTCTCTCCCGGTCGGTGATCAGGGCGGACATCTCGGCCGCGACCACGTCCGGATCGCCCGCCCGTGCCAGCAGGGCGTCGACGGCCCCCTCCAGGCGCCGGATGGCCGCATCGAGGCGGCGGGATTCACGGTCGATGTCGCTCATGTTTCAAAGGCTTAAACTCAATACGCAGCCGCGCCAAGCGGCTTGACGTAGCTGCAGCTATCTGGCCTAGCACACTTCCGGAGCGACTGAGGGAGATCAGCAGAATGGCTGTAACCAACCGGGACATGGCTAATGCCGTACGTGCCCTATCCATGGATGCGGTGGAAGCCGCGAAATCGGGCCATGTCGGCCTGCCGCTGGGCATGGCGGATGCAGCCACGGTGCTGTTCCGCAAATTCCTGAAATTCGACCCCGCAGACCCGGCCTGGGCTGACCGCGACCGGTTCGTCCTGTCGGCGGGCCACGGCTCGATGCTGATCTATTCGCTGCTGCATCTGACGGGCTACAAGTCCGTCTCGCGCGACGATATCCGCAATTTCCGCCAGCTGGGCGCGAAGACGCCGGGCCACCCGGAAAACTTTCACACGCCAGGCGTCGAAACCACGACCGGCCCGCTGGGGCAGGGCATCGCCACGGCTGTCGGCATGGCCATTGCCGAACGTCACCTCAACGCCCGCTTCGGCAATGATCTGGTCGACCACCACACCTGGGTCATCGCTGGCGACGGCTGCCTGATGGAAGGCATCAGCCAGGAAGCCATCACGCTGGCCGGGCACCTCAAGCTCAACAAGCTGATCGTTCTGTTCGACGACAACTCCGTCACCATTGATGGCGGCACGGACCTGTCGGACAACACAGACCAGTGCGCCCGCTTCGAAGCCTCCGGCTGGATCACGAAGAAAGTGGATGGCCATGACGAGAAAGACGTTGAGGCCGCGCTGACCTGGGCGAAAAAGCAGAAGAAGCCGGTCATGCTCGCCGTGAAGACGATCATCGGCTACGGCGCCCCGAAACTCGCCGGCACGGGCAAGGCCCATGGCGGCCCGTACGGCGCTGAGGAAATCGCAGGCATCCGCGAAAACATCGGCTGGAAATACCCGCCCTTCGAAGTGCCTGCCGCGATCGAGAAAGCCTGGGCGAAAGCCGGGGAGCGTTCGAAGAAAGACCACGAGGCCTGGAAGAAGCGCCTCGCCGCGTCTGCCCATAAGGGCGAGTTCAACGCAGCCATGGCGGGTCGCCTGCCGAAGAACATCGCCAAGGCGATCAACAAGCACAAGAAGGCCGTCGCCGAGGGCGGTGCCAAGAAGGCCACCCGCCAGTGGAGCGGTGAGGCCCTCGAAGTGCTGACCGGCCTGATCCCGGAAATGGTCGGCGGTTCGGCTGACCTGACGGGCTCCAACAACACCAAGACCAGCCATACCGACCCGATGACCCCGAAAAGCTGGGGCGGGCGCTATATCCATTATGGCGTGCGCGAGCATGCCATGGCGGCTGCGATGAACGGCATGGCGCTGCATGGCGGCATCCTGCCTTATTCCGGCACCTTCCTGGTCTTTGCGGACTATTCCCGTGCTGCCATCCGCCTCGGCGCCCTGATGGGCACGCGCGTCGTGCACGTCATGACGCACGATTCCATCGGCCTTGGCGAAGACGGCCCGACGCACCAGCCGGTCGAGCATGTCGCCTCTCTGCGGGCCATGCCGAACATGCTGGTCTTCCGTCCGGCAGACGGCGTGGAAACGGCCGAGTGCTGGGAAATCGCCATCGCCAACGAGACCGGCCCGTCCACCATGGCGCTGACGCGTCAGGGCGTTGGTCCGGCGCGCACAACGCACACGGATGAAAACCTGTCCGCCAAGGGTGCCTATGTCCTTTCCGACGTGAAAGGCGCGCAGGCCACCATCCTGGCGACGGGCTCCGAAGTCGAGATCGCGCTTGCTGCGCAGGCCCTGCTGGCCGAAGACGGCATCAAGGCGCGTGTCGTGTCCTGCCCATGCCTCGAACTGTTCGAGAAGCAGCACGGCAATTACCGTAAATCCGTCCTCGGCACCGCTCCGCGCGTCGCCGTGGAGGCGGGCGTCCGCTTCGGCTGGGACCGCTGGATCGGTGAAGATGGCGGCTTTGTCGGCATGGACAGCTTCGGCGCCTCGGCCCCGTACCAGGAGCTCTACAAGAAGTTTGGCATCACGGCCCAGGCCGTCGCGGCCGAAGTGAAGAAGCGTATCGCCTGAGCGGCTTACCGGCCGGTATAATTCGCCCTCGGACGGATTAGCCGGCCGCTTGCCTGCTGCTCGATCGCGTGTGCGATCCAGCCCGCCATGCGCCCGCTGGCGAAGATCAGGAAAGGCGCATCTTCCGGCAGGGAGAGCTGCACTGACAAGGCGGCGAGGGCCATGTCCACATTGGATGCCTCACCGCTTGCCTGTTCGGCGGCCTTGATGGCGCGCTTCAGGGCAGGGGCGGGTTTCATCCAGCGGAGCAAAGCCGCCGCCCGCGGATCGCCCGCCGGATAGAGCGCATGGCCCACCGCCGGAATACGCTCGCCCCGCGCGGCCAGTGCGGCGAGTGCCGCCTGCGGCCCATCCTCCACAGCCCGGTTCAGATAGGCCAGCGCCCGCGCTGAGGCTTCGCCATGCAGCGGCCCGGTCAGCGTGGCACAGCCTGCCAGCGCGCAGGCAGCCAGCGGCGCCCCGGTCGAGGCCGCCACCCGCGCCGCAAAGGTGGAGGGGTTCAGCTCATGATCCGCCACCAGAACAAGCGCCCGGCGCAACAGGTCCGTCCCGCCGGGGGAGAGGCCCCAGTGCCGGCCGAGGCGCTGGTGATAGAAGCCGCGCCCGCTCGTGCCCGTGACCGCCGTACACCCGCTCGCCATCAGCAGCGCGCCTTCCTCCGCCAGCGCCGCGCTGCCGCGTCCGAAACTTGGCGGATCGCTTGCCGCTTGCATGGCGAGGCAAGTGAGCAGGCGGGCCTTGCCGGTCTCGCCTGCGGGTGCAACGGCGCCTGCCGCCCGGCTGGGAAAAGGAGCAGGTGCCTGCCAGAGCAGGGCGGCAACTTCTTCCAGCGTGGCATCGGCGGCGAGTTTCACGGCATCTTTTCCGCGATAGATCAGCTTGCCGTCCCGCACGGTCGTGATGGCGGTTTCCATCACCGGGTCGCCCCAGGAAATGGCAGCGCTGGCGATGGCCTGCCGCCCCCGTCCGCTACGGCGGCGCTGTACCAGGCCTGCAATATCTGCAGCGGAATAGACGCTGGCCCGCGGATCGTTTTCGTCCGGATGGGAGGCAATCAGCCCCCGGCTGACATAGGCGTACAGCGTCTGCGGTTTCACCCCCAGCGCGTCCAGTGCTTCATCACGTCCGATCCAGCTCATATATTGATTATATTGATCAAGATTGACGAAGGCCAGCCCCCGCGCGACATGAACGGCGAAATAATTGAAGGAGATCTCTCATGGATTCCGGTTTGGAAAATGTCGTTGCCGCTGAAACCGTCCTGTCGGATGTGGATGGCCAGAATGGCCGCCTCGTCATTCGCGGCTGGCCGGTGCAGCTGCTTGCCGCATCCATGGCTTATGAAGATGCTGCACACCTCCTCTGGCAGGGGTTCTTCGATGACCTGCCGGATGCGCAGGCCCTCGGCGCCCGCCTTGGTGCCGCGCGTGTGGCCGCGTTCGAGCTTGTGGACAAGATCCCGGACGGGCTGGACATCATCCGTTTCCTGCGCACCGGCTGGTCGCTTCTGGAAGACGATGAAAGCCTCGATTCCGCCATCCGCCTGGCTGCGGCAGGGCCGGTCTTCACCGCGGCTGCTGTGCGCCGGGAACGCGGGCAGGCCCCGATTGCGCCGGATGCGGACCTTTCCCAGTCGGCAGACTTCCTGAAAATGATCACTGGCAAAGTGCCGGGAGAGGCGGAGGCCCGCGCGCTGGATGCCTATCTCGTTACCGTGTGCGACCATGGCCTGAACGCGTCCACCTTTGCAGCGCGCGTCGTTGCCTCCACGCGGGCGGGCCTCGTCTCTGCGGCCATGGGTGGCATCTCCGCCCTGAAAGGCCCGCTGCATGGCGGCGCGCCGGGGCCTGTGCTCGACATGCTGGACGAGATCGGCATTCCCGAAAATGCGGAAAGCTGGATCGATGCCGCGCTCAGCCGGGGGGAGCGCCTCATGGGCTTCGGCCACCGGGTCTACCGGGTGCGGGACCCGCGCGCAGATGCCCTGAAGGCCGCCGTTGCGCGCCTGCCGGGCACGGCTGGCCGGATCGCCTTTGCCGACCATATCGAAAAGACCGTTCTCGGACGGCTGGCGAAGAAATATCCGAACCGGAAGCTCGAAACCAATGTGGAGTTTTCCACCGCGCTCCTGCTGGAGGCGCTTTCCATTCCGCGTGAGGCGTTCACCGCCACTTTCGCCTGTGGTCGTATCCTCGGCTGGACGGCGCATGCCCGCGAACAGATCGGCGAAGGCCGCCTCGTCCGCCCCCGGTCCGTCTACAAGGGCCCGGTGCCGGAAATGGCCTGATGGTCAGACTGGCAGGATGCGGGGACAGACCAGGACCAATCCCCCTCTCCCCTGGGAGAGGGGTCAGGGGTGAGGGGGTGCGGAGCATCTATTCAGAAATGAAGGTGACGGCGGCTGGATGAGTTGTTGGCACTGCAGGTTACAGCGCATGGGGACAATACGTTGCCCCTCACCCCCAGCCCCTCTCCCGAGGGAGAGGGGGCGCGTGCCGGAAGTCTCTATCCTCCCCTGAAGCGTCCGCCCTCATCCTTCGGACCATGCATCCGCAACTCCGTATCTATTTTGACTTTGTCTGGCCGCTGTTCTGGCCATGGCTGGTCTGGAACCTGCTCCGTGTCGCCAGGTGGCACACGGAGACGGGACGCGATGCGCTGATGGCGGTGGATAAATTTGGCAACATCCGTTTCGTCCGGATGTCAGATCCGCCGCCGCCCGATGATCTCTACACTTATGAAGCGCCGCGCGTGCCGCGATGGGAACGTCCTGCTGTCTGCAGTGACGTGCTGGACGCCGTGCGCGTGATGTCCGCGCTAGTCCGCCATGATCCGCCGAAGTCCGGTATAGTCATCCATAGTCATGCCATAGTCCGGATTGATCATGCGCTGAACGTGCGTGGTCCGCCCTAGGGCGGACCCAATCCGAATTCAGCTAACTGCACCGGACGGCACCCGCCGCGCCGGGCAAATGTGCTGGATCAGGCGTCGCTGTCCGTGTCGACGTGGCGGAACAGGTCCAGCTGGCGCGGATCGACATAGCGGCGGCGGGACGGTTTCGTGCGGCCGCGGCGGAAATAGAGATCGTCGGTATGGTCAGCCGGTTCCGCCGGGGTGGTCTCGGCTTTGGGGGCTGGCTTGGCGGCCTTCTTCGGCACGGTGCCGGGCTCGGCCAGCTTCCACCAGGTGACGGCGACCACAGGATTGCCGTGCTCGTCCTCGTAGCGCTGCAAATGCCCATGGGCCAGCGCATCGGAGGGCGCGAACATGGCCGCGGCAGCTTCCTCCGAAACGGTCAGCCAGTCGGTCGCGAGTTCGACGACTTCCAGGCCGCCAGCCAGGGCTTTGGCCTCCATCAGGGTGCGCGCGGCCGGGGCCACCTTGGACAAGGCGGCGTCGAGGGTTTTCCCGAGGGGGTAAGCTTGGCTCATGAGCCGCTGGAAGTAAGCGCTGCTTCGCTCGCCGTCCAGCCTGTATCCGCCGCTGCAGAAAGCCGCATCGCCGCCAGACGGGCGAGGCGAAGGGTCACCGCCTTGCGCCGGGCCGGGGAAAGCCGGTCGGTCGGGGCCTCCCGGACGACCGCCGCGCCAAAGGCATCGGCCACGATCAGGCCCGCCTCCTCAGGGATCAGTTCCTGCGGGAAGTCATGATCGACGGCAAACCAGAAGCGGTCGCAGAAAGGCATGTATTCCGGCCATTTGGAGTCGGAGCGGAAATCCGGCACGCCGGACTTGATCTCCACCATCCACACATCGCCGCCGGGGCCGAGGGCGGCAATGTCCGCCCGGCGGTTGTTGGCCAGCGTCATTTCCTGGATGCCGCACAGGCCAAGATCCGCCAGCAGGCGCAGCGTGCCGCGGGCAATCGCGGCGGCGCGGGCCAGGTCTGCGGTCGTGTCGGCGCTGTCGGTCACGGGAATATTGTTCCTGTATTGTTCCGGTCACCCTAATCCCGCTCCGGCCAGGCGGTCAAGCCGGAGGCGGTGGCGGGGAAGGGGGCAGGACCTGAAGGTTCAGCCTGTGGCTCACCTCCATCCGCCCCTCGCGCACATAGCCGCGCGCCAGCACGTCCGTCCCCTCCGGTAGCTGGCAATAGGCGGCCGCGGCATTGGCGATTTCCAGCCGTACGGAACTGTTCAGCAGGGCCAGCTCACAGCTCGTCCGGAACGTTTCGCTGCCGGTCATGCCGGCCACTTTGCCCTGCACCAGCCGGAAGCGCTCAAAGCCCTCCGGCAAGGCGCTCGCGTCCGGCACCCGGTAGGCCTGTTTCGCCCACAGGCCGCGTCTTTCCGTGCGGGCCTCGGCCTCCAGTTCGGGGAAGGCTTCGCTGCCGCCGGCAGTGTCCGGATAGATCCGCATCCGCGCCCCGCCCCGGCGCAGCATTTCGGCGTTCAGCCAGAGGTCCGGCCCCAGCGCATCCGTGGTGCGGACCTGCGCCAGCGCCCGGTCATACCGGTCACGGGTGAGGCCAGCATAGAACAGTTGCACTTCCCGGCCGAGTGTCATGTCCTCCAGCATCCGGCGGGCCTCTTCCTGGAAGGGTTCGCCCTCCCGGTCCTTGTAGGGGCGGGCAGGGGCCTCGATCCCGGCCAGCCGGACGCTCTGCCCGGTATCCAGAACGAGGGCGTCGCCATCCAGGATGCGAACCACCCGGCCGCGCTCGCCCGGCTCCAGCGCATCCAGCGGATGCGGTTTCGCACAGGCGGCCAGCAGGCCGAGGACGAGGGAGAGGAAAACTCGTTGCATAGCCGGAATGTCCTAGCATGCCCTTGCGCTGCCGCCAGCCACTCAAACCGGGTTCAACCCCCCGCCCAATTGCCTTATAGGTGCCCCGACGGTCCCGTAGCTCAGCAGGATAGAGCAACAGATTCCTAATCTGTAGGTCGTGAGTTCGAATCTCGCCGGGATCGCCAAAAATATATCGAAAACAATGTACTAAAATCTCTCAAAAGTTAGCTATTGCTCACAAAAGGCTCCGTGGTAACTATATGGTAACCGGAGGCTAAAAAACCGTGGGGAAACTTCGTCTTACCGACACTTGGCTTTCGGCTGTGACCGACCCCGGAGAGTATTCCGACACGATCGAATCCTGCCTGAAAGTGAGGGTGGCCAAGACCGGCGCGAAGACATTTTCAGCGGTGCGAAAGCTGGGCGGCAAGACAGTCCGGGTCCGCATAGGCGCCTACCCGGAAATTGGATTGAGAGAGGCAAGAGTCCGGGCAGGGGAGTTCCGGCAGATGCGCATCCTTGCGCCAACGCCGGCTGCGCGAGCGGAGGAATTGGCCGATGCGGTTTCTGCCTCTGCGGCCAATTTCTTCGAGGATTATGTCGCCGACATGAAGAGCCGAGGTGTCGCCTCGGCGGGGCGGGTGCGAGGCGTCCTGATCGATGGCAAGTACGCCTTGCTTCCGTTTCTCGTCGCGCGACATGGCTGCATGCCGCGCGCCGGAGATGTCACCATCCAGGACCTGCAGGCGTGGATGGCGGAAAGCTATGCGCGCAGCCCAGGATACGCGGCACACCTTCGGTCTTACATCGTCACTGCCTGGAAATGGGCGGTGAAGAACCGATACGATTTTCGAGGAAGTGCCAAGGACTATGGCATTGCTTCCAATATTGCCGAGCAGTTGCCGACAGTGCCGCGCGGAAGACCGGGCGATCGTTTCCTCTCGAACGACGAACTCAGAAAACTCTGGAATGCGCTGGATGAGAACCATCCGACGCATCGCGTCCTGAAACTGATGATCGCGATGGGTGGGCTTCGCGTGACGGAGGTCGCAACGAGCTTAGCCGATAACTGGCTTGATGGATGGCTGGTCCTACCGGAGACCAAGAACGGCAAATCACACCAGTTACCTATTACCTCAACAGCGGCCCCTTTAGTCGAACGATGCCTGGAGCGCGCCCATCCGCGATCGCCATACCTCATGTCCAATCCTCGGAACCCGGACGAACCGCTAACCATTGCTGCGATCTCACGGGCGGCCAAGCGGCTAAATAAAAAGCTCGAGTTTCCGGAGTGGAACCCACGGGACCTGCGTCGAACGATGAAGACTCATCTAATTGATGCCGGGATCGATGAGCGCTGGTTGGATGTCTGGCACAATCATGGCCAGACCGCGAGTGTAGCTCGCAAGCACTATATCCGGGCGGAGTATGCGGACCTGAAAAGGGATGTGGCAGAGGCGATTGATAGCTGGTTGGCGCCCGTGTTGTTAGGTGATCGCAAGGGGCATTTGAAGACTGATCATCTGCAAACGAGTGTTGATCAGAAATAGGTGTCTGGAATGGTCGCAAAGCCGGCGATAGAATTCCTAGTTCGTTATGTTTTTCAAATAGAAACAACGATTTGGTCGCGCGTGCGGAGTTTTGCGGAAACTTGAATACCGAATAAGTACCGCGTTGACGTCTCTGCCATTAGGCGCGCATTTGCTCCGCTTCTTTTTCAATCTTTCGGCATTGCGACGCGCCCCTTTTTTCTCGGGCGCTGAGCCGCTTTTGCGACCGGGACGCGTATCGCAGCGGCGCCTGCAATCACCACGGTTGACAAAATCTATACAATGTACCATTATGGTGTATAGAACAGAAAATGATCCACAAAGGTGCGATATGTCAAAGCGATCCGCTGTTCCGGAAATGCCTCCCGAAGAAATCCGCCGAATTCGAATGGATTTAGGGCTTTCGCAGGTGGAAGCTGGCGAGCTTCTGGGTGGTGGGCCAAGGGCTTTCTCGAAGTACGAGTCTGGTGCAATCCGACCAACGGCAGGTATCGTCGCATTGTTGTCCGTGTTGGATAGCAATCCGCGAGCGATAGAGACTCTTACTGGGCGCCCAACTTCGCCAATCGCTTCTCAAGATCTAAAGCCCTTCGAGGTGTCCGCAGCGCATATTTCTGCGCTCGGGCCGAGAAAGTTTGTGGCGCTGATTTCAAGATCCCTGAATGCAGAGGCCCTGACAGCGGACCTCCCCAGATCGGGTCTTCATATCGGTTCGAACATTACGATGCCTGATGGTGGCGAGGATGGGCGCTTCGAATGGAGTGGGGCACTTCAGAGAACGGAATTCTTACCTCGCCAGAAATGCGTGTTCCAAATGAAGGCGACCACCGTATCACCTGCTCAAGCTGCAAATGAGATCGGTAGCGTCGAGCGCGGTCCAAAGCCAATGGTCCAAGAGGCTCTGGCGAGCAACGGCGTATTCATTATAGCGTGCAACCAACCGTACACAAAGCAACAGATCAAGGACCGAACGAAAGCTATGCGCGAGCGGGCGGCTCGGCTCGGCATCCCTATTTCCGACGATCAGGTGGAATTTTGGGATGCCGACCGGCTGGCGTTATGGGTAAATGCGCGGCCCAGCGTGGCGGTTTGGCTTTTAGGGCAGACGCAGCCTGGCTTAACCGGCCCATTTCGGGATTGGAGTCATTCGGTCGCGCGTACGGAACACGAAAGCTCTGATTGGGTAGAAGACCCCCGCTTCGAAAACTTCAGGCAGGCGTTACGAGAATCTGTCAACGAGCCCAAGCGAGTGTGCCGAGTACTAGGGCAGTCAGGTGTTGGTAAAAGTCGGTTGACGCTCGAGTCCCTCGGGCCTTTGGATGACCAGTTCGGGGCTTCGGCGCGGATTAGCGACCTCGTGTTGTTTGCTAGCTTGTCTGAAAGCGACTCGGTTGCCATTAAAAACGCGCTTCAGGTTCTTGTCGATAGTCGAACGCGCGCCATCGTTGTCGTCGATGAATGTGATTTAGAGCTGCACAATGACTTGGAGAGTATTGTTGGCCGATCGACGAGTCGCATTTCACTTGTCACTATAGACAATCACTATACTGAGGAGGAAAAATCTTACGCGGGGCGGATATTCTTGGGCACCGCACCGGAGTCCGTTGTCGAGGGCATTCTAATGTCCCGTCTCTCTGCGCTCTCCGATGAAGACCGGCGTCGTTTGATAAGGTTTTCCGGTGGATTTCCGAGGGTCGCTCATCTGCTTTGCGATGCTTGGCTCAATGATATTCCGATCGCGGCTGCCAGTGATGATAGCTTGATCGACAAGATCTTGTTGGGGCGTAGTTCGACGTCGCCGGATCGCTTGAGAGCGGCTGCTAAATTGATCAGCGTTTTTGGTCTTCTTGGGTGCAGCGACGAGCTGACCCAAGACCTGAGCGACGTTGAACATTTGAGTTCGCTGCCTGTTCCGGATATCCGCATTGGGCTGACAGACCTGATGCGCAGGGATGTGGTGCAAATGAAGGGGCGTCTAGCCACTCTCCAGCCAAAGCCGGTGGCAATGGCTGTGGCCGCATTGCAATGGCAAGAATGGGAGCCTGCCGTTTGGGAGGAGGTGCTCGTCGGCGCGCTGCCGTTGCATTTGCGCCTGCGCGCTGCCAAGCAGTTGGCTCTGCTCAATACTCGCAAATTCGCCTCTAGGGTCACCCGGCACATCTGTAGATTTGGCGGGCCGCTGGATTCAGTTGAGGGGCTGTCCAGAAAGGGGAACTCTGAGGTTCTTTCGGCTCTCGCCGAAATAGACGCTGAAGTGGTTTCCGACCTATTGCAAAGAGTCATAGACCCTCTTGAAACGGATGAAATTCTGCAGATCTCAGGTGATGCACGTAGGCACTTGGTTTGGGCGTTAGAAAAGATTGCTTTCGTCGGGCAAACGTTTGAGGTCGGGGCAGAGTTGCTGCTCAGGTTTGCGATGGCTGAGAATGAGTCCATCAGCAACAACGCAACGGGACAGTTTAGAGCACTGTTTCCCGGTCTGCTTGCCGACACAGAGGCGGGGCCGGAAATGCGGCTGAGGTTTCTGGATGGAGAGATAGCGCGCAATAGCCCGGAGAGGTTGAAGATCGCAGTTGAGGCCCTTCTGGCTGGAGCTCAGACCGATCACTTCAGCCGCATGGTGGGGTCTGAGAGCCACGGTAGCCGGCCAGCGCTCCAGCCTTGGCAGCCGAAGACTTGGGATGAGGTCTGGGACTACGTGAGGGGTTGCGCCGATAGGCTCGTGGAGTTGGCGCGCCGCGCAGATGAAATAGGAGTCATCGCAAAAAAGGGGATCGCGCATCAGATAAGGGGCTACGTTGGAAAAGGCTTGATTGACGACGTAGAGCGCTGGATACGAACGGCTCGGGCTGATGGCGAGTACTGGCCAGAAGCTATCGAATCACTTGGCGATATTCTCCAGTATGATGCCGAGGGAATGGAGGAGGGTGAGGTCGAACGCATACGGTCGTTGATGCGTGAACTTGCGCCAAGCTCTATTTCCGATCGGCTCAGATTCGTTGTTACAGAGATGCCTTGGGATTATCCGTGTGATGAGCACCTAGAGTATGAGGAGAGGGGGCGCCGTCAAGCGCAAGCCCTAAAAGAGCTGGCTGGAGAGCTCCTTGGCCACAGGGAGGCGCTGCGTGCGCATCTTCCTGCGCTGTCGTCTGGCGATCAGCGGCAATCAACGCAGTTTGGGCATTTTCTTATCGAGGGTGCTTCGGACCCAGAGGAGCTACTGAGGGATATTGAGCTGGCGTATCTTGCGGTTCCCGAGAACCAGCGAAACCATGGCCTATTGTCGGGCGCTGTCTCAGCGATGAAGACCATCAATCGAGGCGTTCATGACGACTTTAAGCGCCGCGCTTCCTGTTCCCTGGCTCTCGCAAAGACGCTGCCCTTCACCTGCTTAAGGTCCGGCATAGAAGACGAAGATATTCAGCTAGTGATCGCGGCAATCGAGAATGTTGGGCTACCAGCGGGTTACCTGCAGAATTGGATGCTGGGTGGAGAGCTATCAAAGCGCGCGCCCCAGGTGGTCGAGCCCTTGTTTAGAAGTCTTATCGAACTGGGAGGTGAATACTACATCGCCTGTATTGATATTCTCGGTATGTATGTGCACCAGCGCCGTGAACTGCTGAACGAGTTTCGGCCTCTGATTATTCTTGCTGCCGAAAATCTTCATCACTTTGGCGAGCGACATCAGCATCGAACTGAAGCTCACCATTTTCAAGAAATTGCGCTTTGGCTTTTGGACAAAGGCGAGGCTGATGCGGACGCTTGTCAGTTGGCAACTATATTCGCCCAGCGGCTGTCGGAAGACCCCGACGGAGCTGGAATTCAAGTTATCAAGAAACTGCTGCGAAAGCTCCTCGAGAAGTTTCCGCTCATCGTTTGGCCTTACTTGGGGCAAGCTATCTCGGGCAGTCCCAGCAAGAGCTGGCGACTGCGGGAGGCACTCAGTGATCGGCATTCTTTCGGCCGTGACCAAAGCCCGGCAATACTGAGTATTCCAGAAGAGTATCTTTTCGCTTGGTGTGGCGCGAATGAGGATACGGCCCCTGCATTCTTGGCTTCCGTGCTTCCTGTTCTTACGACCCGGGACACCACTGCGGCGAGCAGGGATCTGCATCCGTGGATGAGACGGCTGATAGATCGATACGGAAGTCGAAAGGATGTTCAGAGCGCAATCTCCGGCAATATGCACACGTTCGGATGGACGGGTTCGCTTACCACCTACTATGCTTTGTATCAGGCTCCCTTTGAAAGCTTGAAGGATTCGCCTGATCCTGAGATTCGAAAATGGGCAAAACGGACTTTAGCGAGCCTTCAACGAGATATAGATCGCGAAGCGACACGCGATGATGAAGAGAATGCGCACTGGGAGTAAAAGGCGCGGTCATTCTCGACGCCGTGTCCATACGGAAGGGACACCCTAGTTGAGTTACTTGCGACATTCTCTGCATATCTTTTCATCTCTGCGAGACGGCGCGCCGCTCATTTATTGGCCACCTAACTAAGCTGCCTTCCGATTTGCGCGTGTGGCACTTCCTATTTCTTTCGCAACCTGACGCCAGGAGCATCTCCGTTTGTGAACTCCACTCCAGCATCGGCAAATGCGACTGTAATTGAGTTCAGTGTGGAAACTCTTGTGGCGGCCAGGGTATCTGGCATGCTTTCCAGACGTTTGATGGTTTCAACCGACAGATCAGCCCTGAGGGCAAGCTCGGACTGGCTCCAGTCAAGCATTGCTCGGGCAGCTCGTAATTGCGCTGAGGTCATAATTGCACTTTTTGTGTATTAAGTTCCACTTTTAGGTTGACACTCTCCGGGTGTTTTATTATCCAGAAAGTGCAATTTCATGGGTAACAGATATCGGACGGGCAGACTACCTTCTGCACGAGCCGGGACCGATGACACCTGCGCTGATCGAGGAGTAAGCTATGGGAAAGAAGCCCCGGGAAAACTCGATTGATAAACCCGAGACCATTAAAACGCTTGGGGACGTGAGCTCGGACGCAGAACGCGCCCTCACGGACTTGGATGGCGCGCTGACAGCGGTAAGAGCAATTGTCGACCTGACACTTGTCGATGGGGGCGCCAGGGAAGGGCCTGTTCTCCATAAAAGGCTTAATGCCCTGGATTTCTTGCTGCGGCAGGCGGGCTGTGCAGAGGGCACCCTCTGGGTGACCGTGGATCAAATGAGCACGGCACTCGATGAGCACGCACCAGCGCCTTTTGGAGGTTGAGCGCGGCAAATGCCCAAGTGGGCTACTCCGTAGCTTAGCACTTGGAACGATGCATACTCATCGCTAACAAATGCGAGCACCGCTCCGGGCGATGGGGCAATGGTGTTCTCGAAGCATTTCCGCCACGTTGCGGGCTCACGATTCAAGGTTGAACCTCTTCGCAAAGCGGATTTGGATGCGATCAATCCAGATTCCTGTGAAAGGCGACCAAGATCAGACAGAAAAGACTGCCCCCTCGTGCCGCCTCGCTGATCGAGTCGCTCAGGGATCTCGGATACTCTCTCGAGACGGCCATCGCGGACATCATAGACAACAGTATTTCGGCCGCCGCGACCCACGTGGACATCTGGTGCGCGGTGGATGTCGAGCCGCTGGCGCTGGCTGTTGTCGACGATGGTCATGGGATGACCGAGGATGAGCTGATTGCCGCCATGCGTCCGGGCTCAACGAGTCCGATGGAAACGCGCGACGCCGGGGACCTTGGACGGTTCGGCCTCGGCCTGAAGACAGCATCGTTCTCCCAAGGGCGCCGGCTGACGGTCGTGACGCGCAAGGATGGTACAACAAGCGCCGCAATATGGGATCTCGACGAACTGGCCGAGCAGGACGACTGGGTCCTCTCGCTGCCGGAGCCCGACGATATCCGGCACCTGCCCTGGCTGGAAATGCTTGGTGAAACCGGGACCCTGGTACTCCTCGAAAAGCTGGACCGTCTTGCCGAGGATACCGATGGCGAAGCCCGGTCCGATCTGCTGAGTGCAAAGCTGGTCGGGCTCCAGCGACACCTGTCCCTTGTCTTTCATCGGTTCATCGATGGCGACACAGCGGACCGAAGAAAGCTCAAGCTGCGCGTGAACGGGATCGCCGTAGAGGCATTCGATCCCTTCTGCAGAGGGCAGGCCGCAACGCAGGAATTGCCGGTCGAACGCATGTCCATAGGAGGGGAGACGATCGAGATCCGCCCCTACATCCTGCCACACCATTCCAAGCTCTCGCCTCAGACGTGGCGGTACTACAAGGACAGAAGCGATTTTCTCTCGAACCAGGGGGCGTATGTCTATCGGAACGGGCGGCTGATGGCATGGGGTGACTGGTTCCGGATGATCCCGAAAGGTGAAGCCACGAAACTGGCGCGCGTCCGCATCGACTTTCCTTCCGCCCTGGACGCCCTGTGGACGATCGACATCAAGAAGTCGCGCGCTCATCCACCCCCAGCCGTTCGCGCCAGATTCAAGAGGATCATCGAGAGGATCGCTGGCAGAAGCGTGCGGGTCCACCGGGGAAGGGGAGAGCGTATGCTCCAGGCGGATGCATCCCCGGTCTGGATACGCACCGTGGGGCGTGACGGGATTATCTCCTATGCGCCAGATTTCGATCATCCCCTTCTGCAAGCAGCGATCGCAGGCGCGGATCCGGAGAATGAGGGCGCAGTACGCGCTGCATTGTCAGCGCTTGGGGCCGCTCTGCCCGTCGACGCCCTCTATGCGGACTTCGCCGACGATCCGAAGCGGGTGTCCCTGACGCCCGACAGCGCCGACAAGCAACGTGAAGTTATCGCCGAGCTGAAATCGGTGCTCGATCCAGACAGCGAAATGGAGCCGCGGGAATTCGCCAGACTTGTCCTGTCGACTGGACTCGCAGGCCGAAATATCGAAGTGATCGAGGCCGTCGCCCTTGAGTTGTATGCGGCCTGAGCAGGAGTTGGATCATGTTCGATGATGGTGAAGCGCAACAGGTGCTCAGAACGCTTGTGGGCAGGTATGGAAGTCAGCCGGAAGCGCCAACTGTCGAGGAGCTTGAAAGGACTGCCAGGGGACTGGCAGATCTTCTCGGTTTCAACGTGGATATCAAGTCCATCGTCCTCCAGGCCCGGGAGCAGATATCGCATCGAATGGGCGAAGGCGTCTCTCTCGTCGGACCGGATGCTGCGCATGACCCCAACTGGTTGTCGCATCGGTCGATCGAATGGAAATACTCCGATGCCTATCTGGAGTTTCTCCGGGAGGACGGATGGTCTCCGAGAATTGCCGACACCCTCGGGGGCGTAACCCGACGCCTTGTCGGTTACCTTCAGGATCCGGATGTCGAAGGCAGCTGGGATCGCAGAGGGCTTGTCATTGGTCACGTGCAGTCCGGCAAGACGGCCAACTATCTGGGACTGGTCGCTCGCGCCGCCGACGCGGGCTACAAGTTCATCGTGGTGGTTGCCGGGATTCACAACAATCTGCGGCGTCAGACGCAGGAGCGCGTGGACGAAGGGTTCGTCGGAGAGGTCAGTGACCCCGCACGAAAGGAAAAGCTCAAGGCACAGACTGGCACCTCGAAGATCGGCGTGGGCCTGGTCGATCCCGACCACCGGCGCCCGGTTTCGCTGACGTCTACCGCCGATGATTTCAAGAAGGCTGTTGCCACCTCCCTGCGCAGCGGGCTCGAGGACTGGAGCAAGCCAGTCATCGTCGTGATCAAGAAGAACCGTTCGACGCTGAAGGCCCTGAACGACTGGCTCGTGGACTTCAATCGGGACCCGGGACAGAAGCAGATTGCCAATATTCCAATGCTGTTCATCGATGACGAGGCTGACAATGCGTCGATAAACACGAACAAGCCCGAACTGAAGCCGACGACAACCAACAGGCTCATTCGCAATCTGCTCGGACTGTTCCGGAAGAGCTGCTATGTCGGTTATACGGCAACGCCTTTTGCGAACATCTTCATCAACCCGGAGGCCTATGACGAGGAGTCCCGCAAGGATCTCTTTCCGGAGCACTTCATCCACTGCCTCGATGCGCCGGACAATTATTTCGGAGCGGAGCGCCTGTTTCTGGATGATGGTTCGAAGGCCCGCCACATCAAGGCCATTGAGGACTGTGAGCAGATCATTCCTCTCAAGCATGCGAAGACGCACGAATTTTCCGAACTGCCAAAGTCGCTGAAGGAGGCCATTCGATCCTTCCTGCTGGTTCGCGCCATTCGAACGGCTCGGGGCCAGCAGAAGAAACACTGCTCGATGCTGATCAATGTCTCGCGTTTCGTGGATGTACAGCGCGAAGTCGACCGGCAAGTCACGGAATATCTGGAGGAGCTGCGCAACGCGATTCTCGCCTGTGCGGGCATGCCCGAGGAGATCGCGGACAGGAACGCTCATCTGGTCGCGATCAGATCGACATTCGAAATGCTGAAGTTCAACGAGGCCGGACTCGACTGGAAGGAGGTTCTGACCTTCCTGCCCGATGCCAGCCGCTCGGTCGTGACGGCGGTCGTCAACAGCAAGTCTCCTGATGGCTTGAACTATGCGGAATTCTCCGATCGTGGCGAGGCGCTCAACGTGATTGCCATTGGCGGCCTCAGCCTTTCTCGAGGTCTTACCATCGAGGGGCTGACGATCAGCTACATGTATCGAAACACGAAGATGTACGACACGCTGCTGCAGATGGGGAGGTGGTTCGGTTATCGCCCCGGCTACGAGGATCTGTGCCGCGTCTGGCTGGCGCCGGATTCTATCGGTTGGTACACGCACATTTCGGAAGCTTCCGAGGAGTTACGTGATCGCATCAAGGAAATGAACCGGGTGAATGCAACTCCCCGCACCTTCGGGTTGATGGTGGAATCCCACCCGGACAGTCTGACAGTTACCGCCATGAACAAGATGCGCGCCGCCGAAACACGAACCGTCAGCGTCAGCTATGATGGCAAGCTCGTCGAGACATATGTTCTGTCCAGGGAAGCAAGACCGCACGAGAAAAACAGGGCGCTGTTCGAAAGACTTCATTCCCTGCTTGTCGACGAGCATGCCGACCAGCTGGTCAGGGGAGGTGAGCGACCGGCATCTCGGGTCTGGCGCGGAGTTCCGGCCGACGTGGTCAATGATTTCCTCGCAGATTTTCGGGTGCATGCCCACAGTGCCGAGAGGCTGATGAGTGCCCGCAAGTATCTTTCCCTCATCAAGGAACGCTTTCCGGTATGGGACATCGCCTTTGTCTCCTTGATCAATGCGGGAGGAAAGAGCGATTCCACCAGCTTTGGTGACTTCCACATGGTCCACCAGTCACGAAATGCGGGAACGAGCGAGAACAGGCTCAAGGAAATCGAAGGCGGTCTCTTCATCACCAACAATCAACGCGTCGCCGGCACAGGTGACGAGAGCGCCGGCCTGAAGTCGGAGGAGATGGATGCCGCAATGAAGGTCGCCGCCTCCCGTGATCGAGAAAAATGGACCGACAGGGATACCCGTCATTTCAGTGTCAGAGGCGCGCCGCTGCTTATGCTTCACCTGATCGACCTCGAGAATCCGCTGGTGGAGTCCGATGAAAGCAAGCTCCTCAAGGGCGCTCCTGCCATCGGTCTGAGCTTTCCAGCGACCGGAGACTTCTCCACGGTCGAGTATGTTCTGAACCAGGTGATGATCAGGCAGCTGGAAAGCGAACAGTTCGATGCTGCCGACGATGAGGACGATTACGATCGGGATGATGCAGCGATCGACTCGGGGGAGGCGACATGAAGGGTCACTGGGACCAGCTTCATCCGCCAGCTGCCGGTTATACATGGAAGCTGAAGCGTTCCGATTCGCCGATCCGGACATTGTTCGGTCGACACGCGGATGGGCACGTGGCGTTCATGCTGGAAATGGAGCGCGACTATCCCGACCTGCTGAGACGACTGCCTGAAATCCAGGGATTGTCCCTCGATCATCAGATGTTTTCTGAAAGCGCTTCCTACGGATTGCTCGTGGCGCTTCGCGAGGCAAAGGACGAGGAATTGTTTGCAAGTCTTTGCGACGATCTCGCAGACTGTATCGAGGACCTGACAGATGAACGTCAGGCCGTACTGTCCTTTCTTGGAAGACTGGAGCGTTGGCAGCGCTTCCTTGCACGAGACGGGCGCCGACTTCTATCGACGGACAGTATTCGAGGACTGGTCGCAGAGCTCGAGATCGTTCGATATCTCGTCGCCGATCGAAAGCGTTCGGCGACAGAGGTGGTGAAGGGTTGGGAAGGGCCATTGAGGGCTCCCCAAGATTTTAGCTTTCCGGACCAGCTGATCGAGGTGAAGTCATGGGGTGGGGCAGTAGGCGCAAAGGTCAGGATCTCGTCCGAAATCCAGCTGCAGGTGGTCGATCGTCCCATCTATCTGGCCGCGGTCCATCTGGTCGAGGACAATGAATCAACGAATGGCCGGTCACTGAACGACATTGTGAAGACAATAAGATCGATCCTGCCAGCGGAAGTCATCGACCTCTTCGAGGACCGGCTGAATGCTGCCCGCTATATCGAACTGCCGTACTACGACGCGCCGAGATTCCGGATAGATGCGACCGATTTCTTCGAGGTCGCAGGAGAGTTTCCAGCGCTTGCGCCGGATCGTCTGCCTCCAGCGGCAACTGACGTCCAGTACACACTGGATCTTGCACAGCTTTCAGCGTTCAGAATCTCGGAAATACCGGAGCCATCCGATGAGTGAAGTAAAGGTCGAAGATACGTTCGAGGAATTTCGGCAGGAAGTCCTCGCGTCCGCCGCGGCGAACAAGGACTTCGAGAAGATCGAGTTCCTGAACGCTTTCGGCCGTGAACTGGAGGAATGCGACGAGATCGAGGAGCTGCAGACCTGCATCTCCCCGAATATTCGCGGCGTCCAGGTTGATGGGTTCGGGTTCAATTCCGATGAAGGCCTCGACCTCTTCATCGCTGATTTCAATCAGCGCCCCGTACTGGAGACACTTACACGGACCGAGGTGACGACGTTCGTGAAACGCCTGACATCCTTCTTTTCGCGATCCCTTTCGGGTGAATTGCATCGTTCACTGGAAGAGACATCGGAAGTCTATGCGGTATCAAGAGCAATCCACGAGCGAGGCGGCAAGTTCGGGCGGGTTCGCTTGTACGTCCTTTCGGAAAGGCAATTGAGCGATCGTTTCGAATCGATCGATCTGTCGATGCATGAGGACGCAACGCCCGTTGCGCTTCATATCTGGGATATGAGCCGCCTGCACCGGCTCCGGACCTCCCGGAATCAGAAGGAAGCCATCGAGATCGACTTCGGGACTTTTGCGGCGGGACCAATCCCATGCCTGTCCGCGCACCTCGAGAGCGATGTCTACAAATCCTATCTTCTGGCGCTTCCGGGCTCCGTCCTGGCTGATCTCTATGCGCGCTACGGCGCAAGACTGCTCGAACAGAATGTTCGTGCCTTCCTTCAGGCGACCAACAAGGCCAATCGCGGAATTCGGGATACGATCCTGGAAGACCCTGGCATGTTCTTCGCCTATAATAACGGAATTACCGCAACGGCCTCTGCCGTAGATGTCGAAGCCGATGGTGACACGACCAGAGTGCACGCCATACGGGACCTGCAGATCGTGAATGGTGGTCAGACAACCGCGTCCCTGTTTCATGCCCGCAGGAAGGACAAGGCCGATCTGTCCAAGGTCTTTGTCCAGATGAAGCTGACGGTGATCGACGAAAGCAGGTTCGAGGAGGTCGTACCCAGGATCTCGCAATATGCGAACACGCAGAACACGGTCAACGCCGCGGACTTCTTTGCAAACCACCCGTTCCACATTCGGATGGAGTCCTTTTCGAGAAGACTTTGGGCTCCGGCACCACCCGGGCAGCAGACCGAGACCAGATGGTATTACGAGCGAGTTCGAGGGCAGTATGCAGAAGAACAGACACGGCTCGACGCGCGCGGCAAGCGGGTGTTCCTTCAGCAGAATCCCAAGAGCCAGCTTCTCCGAAAGACCGATCTGGCGAAGTACGACAATATCTGGGACGATGACCCTGTGCGCGTAAACCTCGGAGCCCAGAAGAACTTTGCCCGCTACGCCGTTCGTATCGGTGAGGAATGGAAGAAGGACGCCGAACGGTTCGACGAGCAGTACTTCAAGCAGGCCGTTGCAAGGGCGATCATCTTCAAGTCCAGCGAGCGAATCGTATCGGCGCAAACCTGGTACGAAGGCGGCTATCGCGCCAACATCGTCAACTATGCCAATGCGCTGCTCTCCCATGTCCTCGGCGCAGAAGATCTGCAGCTCGATGTGGGAGCTCTCTGGCAGGCACAACGCATTCCGGATTCGCTCTCGTCCGTCATAGCGAGCCTTGCGGAAGTCGTGAACGACGAGCTCACAAGTTCAAGTCGCGGTTTGTCCAATGTAAGCGAGTGGGCAAAGAAGACAGATTGCTGGACAGCTATCCTGAAGCATCTTCCAAATGCGCGATCGATTGTCCAGAGATCCTGCAGCGATTGGGCCGTGTCCTCGGCGTCACGCCGCCTTGCTTCGGGAACCTGAAGACACCCGCTCGGTCAGGTTTTCCTCTCCCAGGTAAGCTGCTTGCAGAAGGTCCCAGACCACGTCGGCGATGTTGCGCGCGAGGAAAGGGGGGACTGCATTGCCGACCTGTACATATTGCTGAGTTCGATTCCCGAGGAACACGTAATTGTCCGGAAAGGTCTGAAGCCGTGCGGCTTCCCTGACGGTCAGACTTCTGCACTGAAGCGGGTCCGGGTGTATGAAATAGTGCCCATCCTTGGAGATGTGGCTCGTGACAGTGGTCGAGGGACGCGACCAGAGCTGAACGCGAAACCGGTCGGAGAAATTTCCGGACGTCCAGTTTCCGTGATTGGGCGAAAGAGACTTCGGAAACTCGTGCGCCTTGGGAGAGCGCATGTAAGCGAGCGCAAAGACCGAGGCGAAGAGATATCTGCTGAGGTCGGAGCGAATATGTGTTCTGGCCTCATGATTGTGGGTGCGCTTCAACCGAGGGTCCAGTATCCAGTTTGCGAGTGCTTCCGGACACCGCTTCGACACGCCGGGGACGCCTTGTTCGGTGCGATCAAGCTCCGCATTCCTGACCCTGAATGCCTCCAGACGATCCGCCGCCTTGTCATGCACCTTCGGATCGGTCTTGCCCGTCTCCCGAATTATCACCTGGTAGGCGGCCTCGACCGCCCCGCGCCAATTCTCGAGACTGTCCGGTTCCTTGCTGAGGCCCGATCTCAGATGCGGAAGCCCCTTCAGGACAGATTGGGAGCTTGCCGAAGGGTATTGTCGGAGACCGATACCGGAGTCGACTTTCCACAGATCCTTCCTGATACCGATAATGATGACGCGGTGTCTCGCCTGCGGGAGCCCCCAATCCTCAGCCCGCACAAGGAAGTCCCTCATGGCCAGGTCATCGGACTGGTCGAACAGCCTGTCTCCGGCACCCAGAGCTACCAGGCGATAGCCTGTTCCTCTCGATCCGGCATTCCGAAGGTCCTCGAGAATCTGAGAGGCGATCACCTGTCCATTGACACTGGACGAGACGATTCCTTTGACGTTCTCCATGACGAACAAGGCCGGATTCACGCGTTCGAGGATCCGGATGTACTCTCGATACAGGAAATGGCGTTGGTCCTTCTCGGGCTTGTATTCCTTGTTGCCCCCATTTCGGGAGCGTCCGGCCAGCGAATAGGCCTGGCAGGGTGGTCCGCCAATCACGATGCAGCGGTCGTTTGCTTCTGCAACAATCGCATCGAGCCGCTCGTCGATGATGCGATCAGCGGTCTTCTTTCCGAGTTCGAGGCACTGCGCTTCCTCTCGCGCCTTTTCCCACTCGGCTGGATACAGGGTTGCCCAGTCGGGCTGGTCGTCATCGCCATTCAGCCAGTCATAGTATTCATCCGGAAAGGCGTCGGAAAACTGGCGGAGAAAGGCTCTCAGCAATAGCGTCTTGTGGGCTGCCTCATCCTTCTCGACCGAAAGCGAAATCCTGAATCTCCGAGAGCCATCCTCGGCGCGAGATGCGCAGAACCCTTCAGCGAGGCCTCCCGGCCCTGCAAACAGATCGATGACGTGATATGATTCGGACAAGTCTTGAGGCCTCCGGCGTTTTGCCGAGTCTATACAATTTGGCGTCTCTCGCCAGGATGGAAATTCGGTGGTTGATGTAGTTTCTTCGAAAGTACGGTCCCGAATGATGGCCGGAATCGGGGGGAAGGACACAAAGCCGGAGTTGGTCCTTCGGAAAGGGCTCTTTGCCCTCGGCTTGCGCTATCGACTGCACGATCGGAAATTGCCTGGTCGACCCGATATAGTCCTTCCCAAGTGGAACGCTGTTGTCTTTGTGAATGGCTGCTTCTGGCATCGCCATCCTGGCTGCAGGTTTGCCACTACGCCGTCGACACGAACCGAATTCTGGCTCGACAAGTTTGAGAAGAATGTTGCGCGCGATCGGCGAAACGTCGCTGCGCTGCGGACGCTGGGCTGGAGAATCCTTGTCGTCTGGGAGTGCGACATCAAGGCTGATCCGGGCGGCACTGTCGCGCTTGTCGATCAGTGGATACGTGACGGTGATCCTCGAAATGAATGAGGGATGCTAGGGGGCTGGATCACCCCCTCCCTGGGGGGGGGCGGAATGCAAACGTCTTCCGGTTTTCCGTCATGAGCGCCCCGGTCCGGATCGTCTCCTGTGACACCATCTTATGGCGCGCTGCGGGGATGGTTTCGCTTCGTCAGCGCATCCCGCTGCCGGGGAGGGGGCTTGAGGATTTTACATATCGAGCGCACGCATAATAATGCTCAATGAAAAGGTGGGTACGAAAGGAGGTGGAAATCAATGGCGAGCCAGGCTCGAAAAGCGTTTGATGAAAACGCCAGCGACATAAAACGTCTGATAGACCTTCACTTGAAGGCTGGTGGCGACGCTCGCGGCCGAAGGTATGGGCTGGAGGTTCTGAATAAATCGGCAATCGTGTTGATAACTGCGTTCTGGGAGGCTTATTGCGAAGATATCGCTGAGGAGGCGTTGAGGCATATCGTCGAGCACTCAAAGGATTCCGCTTCCTTGCCCGAAGAGTTGAAGAAGCAGATTGCCAAAGAAATCAAATCCAAGCAGCATGATTTGGCCGTGTGGGAATTGTCCGGAGACGGTTGGCGGACATATCTGCTTGATCGGTTTGATCAACTTACAGAGAACCGAAACCGCAAGCTAAATACGCCAAAGACCGCTCAGATCGATAGCCTTTTTCTGGAAACCATAGGCATTAGGCAAATGTCTAGGCATTGGAAGTGGCCAAGGAAAATGACCGTGCCGCGTGCTACCGAAAAACTGGACAAGTACGTAACACTTCGTGGGGCCATTGCACATCGAGGGTCTGACTCGAAAAGTGTTACGAAAGCTCAGGTAACGGATTACTTTGAATTTATCAGATCAGTTGTGGCCAAGACCGGTGGCGCGGTGAATGCGCATGTCAGGGCGGCGACTGGCAAGCCGCTTTGGGAATAGTTCACTCTATGAAGCACGTCGCTCGAAATTTTCTGGGTTGTCTCGACCGCGAGCAAGATCAGTTCGAGCAGAAGCTTGCTCAAGACACCACTGGTATCACCCTAATCGCAGCGGTGAGAGAATTCGACTTCTACTACTATAACTATGTTCGACGCGAACAAAGCGATGATGCCGATTTTCAGTTTTATATCCTTAGGTTGGGACTTCCGCGGCTCGTTGCCGGGGCACTAGGGCGGACAAAACGTTTCGATTTTCCCGTTGTGCTTTTTCGAACAGCGCCACGCTTGGTAATAGCCACCTTGGAATTGGTCTCTGCTTTTGGATTTGTTGAGCATGGTCGGCGAATGGCGCTTGCTGCGATGGCTGGTGAATGCAATCTCTATCAGCAGAGCGACGACCAGTTCGAATTTGTGCTAGCTGATGACATGCTCAACATGGAACATCACGAATCTTCCGTAGCCGGTCACTATACTCTTCAACATAGAGCTCGTGTGGATTCTGGAATAAAGGAATCATTTGAGCGAAAGGGTACCTTTGAGCATATCCAAAATCTGCTCGACGAAAACGTCTATGTCTTCAGGGACCATTTTATTGGGTACAATGCACATCCGGACTTGGATGACTATTTCTTCGGGCTGGCATATCTTCGTGCACAGAGTTTGGATGGATTCGACGCGTTCCATTGGAGCGCTGAATTTGGAGGAGTGACGTTTCAGAAGTATGTTCTTGCGTCAATCTATTTTCTTTCGCTCGCGATGAAGCATGAGCGGTTCTGCGAAGCGCTTTTAGCCGCTAACAGTGACCACCAGTTGCGGGACGTGCTCACTATTACCGCAGAAAAATCAGAATTTCTTGCTTCGACGATAGAAGCTGTGAATCTGTACGGTACAGACATCGAGGGTTTTCAGCCTCTCACTTCGGAGGAAGCGGCGATTGTCATCGACGCGCTCTCTGTTAGGCGGGATAATCTACAAGTCATTGCACCCACTATGTCACCTCTGCCCTACCTTATTGAGTATTCAGATAGTGCTTGGATCAAATCGATAGCTGGGGCTCATCTTGACCCGTTCAATTTCATGCTGACCTCGCTGAAGCAAAGCTATCCCAAAGATTATGATCGCAACCAGCAGCACCGCGAAGGCTCCATGCAAAAGGCTCTGCGTCGCCTGATCAAGGCCGCGATTCCAAATGCTTCTTTCTTGGACAACATAACTCTTCGAAATTGCGGCAAAACAGTAACTGATATCGATTTTGTCGCGATAGATGAAGAAACGGGATTCACGATGTTGTTTCAACTCAAGCACCAGGATCATTACGGGGGTGACTTTCGCAAGCGGTCATCGCAGGCCAAACGACTGCAGGAGCAGTCGAGCAGCTGGCTTGAGAAGGTCCGGTCTTGGATTCGATCCAGTTCCCATGAAGAAATTTGTTCGACCCTTCGCAGAAAATCGAACAGCGCTTCACTCGATTTTCGATTGATCATAGTAACGAAAAACTTTGCGCACTTTTTGGCGACGGTAGATTTGAACGAGGACGCTGCGTACGCTACTTGGGTTCAATTTTACGATTCACTTGTCCGAGTAGAAAATGCACCTGAAAAAGTGGGCTCCCTTCGGTATCTGTTTGACGAACTGAGCGCGCACATGACCCACAAAATAGCATCGAAAGTCTGGCTGGAAACCGTCGACAACTTTCATTTGGACACGCTATCATTTCGAATACGCCAAGAGCGTCAAGAGATTTAGCAATTAGGGAAATTGTGCAGACAGAAACGCAAGCAACGCAGATAGTATGTCACACGCCTGCATCTTTCAGTCGGGCAATCAGCTAGGTGTGATTTCTCGCCATTTCGAACAGGCCGCCTGTCGCAAAGGCGTAGAGAGTAAGGAAGAGCGGTTGATGTCATGCTCGTACTCTCAGGTCGAATAGGGCCATCTACGGCCGTGCAATGTTCAATCGAGTGCGGTCATTGTTTGCAGGGGCCCGCGCCCTTGGCGGATTGCTGGTTGTTGAAAGCAGTTTCATGACGATGAATATTCCTCGACGTCTTCGCTGCGGATGAGCGTTTCCGGTCCAGGACGCCGGCGAAAAATTGATTGGGCAATGGCTTCGATTCGACCACGATTGCGGCGCGCGGCGGACAACAAATCGGTGCTGTTCCAACTCTCAGCTGAGAAGTGATCTTCGAGCGCTTCGGCGCTGATTGAGCAAAGATGTGTCCCCTGAAAGGCGCGCCCCTCGAAGGAGATGATATCGCGTCGGGGATCGTGCCGAAGTTCAGGCGCGTGGAAACTCAGCGCAAGCGCCTGATCGAGTGCCGCGCGCCAGCTCTGGCCTTCAGAATCTGCCTCGCTTAAGGCGTCATACATGACTTGAGGCCGCGTTTCTGCCAGTGCGTGAATGAGCACGCGCGCCTGCGCCAGATCCTTGTTGGCTTTTGCTGCTCCGGGGCGCCGCTTTTGCGAGATAATGAGTTTGTGAACGGCAAACCGTTCAGGAGAAGGGATCTGGACGAGCAGGCCCTCCATGTAGAGAACGACCGCCGGGATCGGATCCCGCAGCAGGAAATTGAGATAATGGAGGCGCTGTGCCCAGATGCCCATCGAATCAAGATGAGCCGGCGTCACGTCATCTGAAAAGGCAGGCGTCAGAAAATCAATGGAATAAGATCCGTCCGGAAGTGTCCAGCTAGTCGGCTTTTTGGGATCGAGGGCGTTGCGTGGCGAGAAGCCGAGGGCCTTCAATGTTTCGGCAACGTCAGGGTCTGCAACATCTTCGATTGCGACTGACAGCTTTTCGAAGCTTGCGATATCAAGGTCTTCTGTTTGAGCAAGCCAACCAGGGTCTGCGGATTGAGACATCAGATCCATGCCAAGTATGGATGGGTAGCAGCGAAAGGCATGGGTGCCGACCAAGGTGCCCCCCAGTCGGAAGACGCCGGATGCGCTGAGCGCCCGAAGGATTGACCCCGTCTGACGATCTAGTGTCGGCAATCCCGCTGCCCGCAATTGTGCAACCTGTCTTGACGCGTTGGCTTTGAAATCTGCCTGATCACTGGAGCTCGCGCGCCAGTCTTCTATGCGCGCGCGCAAACTGTCTGAATCTGGGCCAAGATAGCGTTGCCGGGGAGGTGCTCCGGGCGCAACACGCTGATTGACATACCAATATGTCTTCCCGGTTCGTTCCCGGGTAAAGGGGGCACCCGAGAAGTCAAAGGCTGGCCGGTTCAGGTGTGACTGGACCAGGTTCGCATAGGTTGACTGGACTGTGGCCGGATAGAGAAGCATTCCTGTACACTACATGAATAATTCGTGTAGTGCAACACACAACAATACGTCCGATGCGCGTCTGGGCTGCCGCATTGAACTAAGTCAAATCGTCGGCGGCGTCGCGGAGAGTTGGACTGCCGCCGAGTCCGTGGCGAGTCTTCCAGACAAGCCATTCATCACGCGAACGCCCCTCTGACGAGGGGTCTGTTCGGAGGCAGTGAGCAAATCGTCTCGATGTTCCGAAAATCGTGGGCCGCCTCCTGCCCGGCTCGTCTCCGGTCACGCCGCATTGCGGCGCGCTGCGGGGGCTCGCCGGCGTCTCGCCGCGCCTGCGCTTCCTCGCTGCGGGGCAGAGGGGGTCGTAGGCGCGGTCAGATAGTCGGTCGCGTCGTGTCACGGACATCGGAGTGCTTTCCCGGAAAGCCGGTCGGGGGCGGACGGCGCGTGTGCCGGCGCGCGGCCTGACTGCAAGGAGGCGGGCTTTACAAGTCGTTGGGATGGGTGGGGCGTCTTACCTGATCCCCTTGCAGCCAGTCCTTGTGCGCGCCGCTTTCCGCGACCTCCGCCGCCCCCTCCCGTCTTGCCGGGAAAAGCGACAGGGCGGGAAGGAGGATGAGATGACGACCCGCACGACACAAGAGATGGCAGCGCCCAACCGGCCGGAACGCCCCCGGATCTATGTGGCATGCCTTGCCGCCTATAATGCCGGACACCTGCATGGGCGGTGGATCGAGGCGAGCGAACCGGAAGAGGTGAGGGAAGAGGTGCGCGCGATGCTTGCCGCGTCGCCGGAACCGGACGCGGAAGAGTACGCGATTCATGATTACGAGGGGTTCGAAGGGTGCCGGATTTCGGAATGGGCGAGCTTCGACCTGGTGTGTGCGCTTGCCGACTTCATCGAGCAATATGGGTGCCTTGGTGCAAAGCTCTACTGCCATTTCGGTGAAGATCTGGACGAGGCCTGCGCGGCGCTCGACAACTATGTCGGTGAATATCGCTGCCTTGCGGACTTTGCCGAGGAACTCACCCGCGAGACCGGAACGGAAATTCCGAAGGCGCTTGAATACTATATCGACTGGGCCGCGATGGGTCGCGATCTCGAACTGAACGGCGACGTGTTCGCTATCACGCTCGGCTTCGACGAAGTGCATGTGTTCTGGAGCAGCTGACGGGGCGGCAATGGGCTTTCCGGTGTTCCCTTTCGGCAGGGTAGCCTGTCGGTCTTGTTCGTCCCTGTCTCTTGCCTTCTGACCTGGACGGCGCGGTCCGGCCCTGAAACCGGTAGGTGTCCACGAATTTCCTCTGCACGTGCCGCGCATTCATCGCGAGGCAAATTCGTGGGCACCTACCGGTGCGCCGCTTCGCTTTGCCCCTGCGGGTTCTGGGCCTGTCCGGGCCGTCCCTTCGGTCAGGCGTCGACAGGGACGTGCAAGGTCCCGCTCGGCATCCACGCAAACGAAAAGGAGAACACCCCATGGCAAACGCACTCGGCTACGTCCGCGAAACCGCAACCGGCTTCGAAGGCAATCTCGCAATGATAAATCTTACCGCGCCCATCCAGATCGAGAGGAATGCCGACAAGACGGTGGACGCCCAACCGGACTATCGCATTTTCGCAGGCGAGATCCGGACCGAGATTGGCGGCGGCTGGATCGTCAAGGCAAAGTCTAGCGGCAGGGAATACGTATCCCTTACCCTTGCCGACCCGAACATCGGGCCTCGCAAGGTCTATGCGAACCTCGCGCCAGTAAAGGGCAAGAAGGGGCGCTACGTCCTCCTCTGGAATCCGAAGGATTGACCTGCGTCGACGGCGCTGAAAGGCGCCGTCACCTCCCGTTCGTGTGCTTGAGGACTTCGCCTGCCCACCAGTTCATCATCTCCACCCGCTCGGCCCAGTAGCGGGCGCGATTGTAGATCGACCGTACGCCCTTCGTGTCCACATGGGCGAGCTCGGCTTCGATTGCGTCCGGATTCCAGAGACCGCTTTCATTAAGAAGGGTCGAGGCCGTGGCACGGAACCCGTGCGGCGTCATCCGCTCCCCGGGAAAACCGAGGCGCTCCAGCGCGCCATTCATCGTGTTCTCGCTCATGGGGCGCTCGGGATTCGCCATGGCCGGAAAGACATAGTCTTCCGGTCCGTTCGTGCCGCGCAGATCCAGGAGGATGTGAAGTGCAGCCGGTGGGAGCGGCTTCCGATGCTCCCGGCGCATTTTCATGCGCTCGGCCGGTATGATCCACACGGCCTTGTTGAAATCGAACTCCGCCCATCTGGCATGCCGGAGCTCTCCTGGGCGCGGGAACAGGAACGCCATGAGTTTCAGGGCGCTTGCGGTGCCGCCGCGACCTTCATATCTCCAGATCGCTCGCACCAGGCGACCGAACTCGTCCTCTTCTGTGATAGCCGGCATGTGCCGGACCTTCGGCGAAATGAGCGCACCGCGCAGGACAGGGGTTGGATCGCTCTCCGCCCGAAGCGTCGCAACTGCAAATCGAAACACCTCACCGATAGTCGTGCGGAGCCGCTTGGCCGTTTCATAGTTCCCGCGAGCTTCGATGGAGCGAAGCACAGCCAGGACATCGCCAGGCTTGATGTCAGTGATTGGCATCGGCCCCAGGTGTTCGCGGGCAAAGTCAAGCAGCCAAGCCTTCTTGCCGAGCGTCGTCTCGGCGAGACCGTCCAGCCTGCGCTTGTGGAGGAATTCATCGGCAATCGCGTTGAAGCTTTCCGGATCCGTCTTCTTCCGACCGGGTCGGATCGATTTGCGGACACCGCCTGGGTCTATGTCCTGCTTCAGGAGGCGCTTTGCCTTGATGCACTTCTCCCGGGCCTCTTCGATCGTGACAATTGGCCAGGCACCGAAGGACAGTGTCTTCTGCCTGCCTTCGAACCGGTAGTTCATCCGCCATAGTTTCGAGCCGGTCGGGACCACGAGGATGTAAAGTCCGCGTCCGTCCGCCCGCTTGTAGGACCTCGCCTCAGGCAACAGGGCGTCGATATCTGTGTCGGTGAGTTTCATGAACCTCTTCACAGTCAACAAGCGAAGAAGCGAAAAGGGTACCAAATTCCATCAACCCGATACAGGCCACATGGTATCGATAATAAATAATATCAATTAAATCAAGGAATTGGTGCCCAGAAGAGGACTCGAACCTCCACGCCTTGCGGCACACGGACCTGAACCGTGCGCGTCTACCAATTCCGCCATCTGGGCACGGGGTAGGGAGGCGGTCGAATACTGGCTGAGCGGGCGCCCGTCAACGGGCAAATCGCTGTGGAGTGCAAGAATATGATGGACGCATTTGCGACAAATGTCTTTTGATCCTCATCAACAAGGATCCAGGTTCAATGCCTCAAATTTTGAGAAAAGCGGTGTTGCCGCAGTACGTCGCCAATCCAGAAATTCACAATCGCTTTCTCGTTGGTGCAAATACACCAGACCTGCCCATGCCGGTGACCGCGCGGAAGAGTGGACGCATCGTGCCTGATAAAGCAGGCATGCCTTTGAGCCAATTGAACTGGTTCATCGAACACAAGAGCGAACACGCCGCGGAATTCTATGAGCGGTTGGCATCAGATATTGGTGCCGACAAAGCAGACACTTTCGTTTCTCTGATTTCGTCGTGCTGGGCGGACGGACATAAGCGGTACAAAGGCGAGATCCTAAAACTGAAGCGAAGCGTGAAAAGTTTCGTCGACAACAACTGCGCTATCGGAACTTTGCCCGTGTACGACGCAAAATACGACACTGGTGAAGCCGCTTTTTCTGACGGGGATATACAAAAGATCCTCGTCCTCAATGAAAGCATGCTTCGCTGTGCGATAGACGACTGGATAGCGGAGCGTCGGGATGGTCAGGAAATTGGTCGTTCGGACGTCTATGTTTGCCGGGGAATTGGGATCGATCAGTCGATGTCGGCCGCTCGAACCTATAGAGAAAGGGACTATATCTGTTCCTACTCAATGTCAGTTTCTGTCGCCGAACAATTCTGTCAGCAAGTCAGCAACGAAAAATCTGCACTCATTCACACGGAAGTCGACACGTTTGCCCGACGGACCTTGTTCTTCAGCCCATTCATACCAGGTATGCGATCGCATCAATTCGAATTGGGCATCATTCCGGGCCGGAAACCAGATAGTCTTACCTACCATGGCAAATTTGGTCCGCGAGGGATGGAGATTGAGGAGTATACGCTTGATCCAGGTGACTAGTGGGTGTTCACACCCCATGCACCTTCGATGCTGACAGACCGCCGAGCGATCCAGTCCCAAACACCCACAACTAAAGGAAATCTCGTCCGGAAAAGCCGTGTACAGAGACCGCATCCGGCGATTACACAGTTTTCGGAGATCGGCTTGCAGTCCAACGATTACGGGCGGATATGCCCAAGAAATGCGTACACGTCAGCGTTCGTGTTCAGTGTCGCGCTCGCTCGGTCTCTGACGCAGGTTGATCCGCACGCCTTGCATGCTGGATGAAGTTCGCGACGCCTGCGCGATGGCGCTGATCATTTGCTGCACCGAGGGCAAAAGGCGGGCTGGCGATCGTGCGCGTGCTTCGCGACCAGGTATCGGACCGAGGCGGGTTGGAGTGCTGATCCGCGCTTGTTGTTGGCGTGCTCTGGCGAGATCGAAGCCAAGCGTTCTGGCCTCTGCTTGCCAGGCCTGGAACAGTGCCGTGCGCTCTCTTGGCCGTTTGGCCTGCCGAGTGCGCAGGGCTGCCAGTTCCATCCCCTTGGCCGTACGGTAGCCATAGGCGTCGGCCGCGCTTTCGATCGCCTGCCTGCGCTTCGAAAAAGCACGTTCGATGTCGCGGGGGATCGCGGTCAGGCGGAAGCTCGTGCCATGGCGCTCGACGGCATGGCCATCGCGCTCGAGTCCATTGGCGAGGTGCGCGCGGTAGATGGCGCCCGCTTCCTTCTGGGCCTTGTAGAGATCGCGGCTGACGAGACTGCCCCAGCTCCCGTCACGCCGGGGCGCCAGATTGAAGATGAAGGCATGGGTGTGGAGCTGGGGGTCGAGATCACGGCTCGTGTGATGGTGGAAGCGGGCAATTGTCAGGCCGGCGACGGGCTCGCGGATTGCGCCGCCCTTGCCACGCCTTGTGAATGCGTGATGGTCTTCGAGATGGGCGGTGGCGGCATGAACAGCCTGGCGGTGGGCGGCTTCGATTCTGGTGCGTTCGGCAGGAGTAGAAAGTGCCCACATGACCGAGACCGATTTCGGGGCCGAGAACGTCATGTCCCAACCGGGGGCGTGCGACTTTCCAATCTGGGTAAGGCGCGTGCCAGTTCTCGGATCGTGTCCATTCAGAGCGGCTTCGAATTCAGCTTTCGAAACCGGACCCTCAAGCGCGAGCCGTTCAGCGCCTCTCCCGTCCCATTCCCCATCTGCTTCGGCTTCACCCTGGCCTGTATAGTATTCATCTTCAGCCATATGCTTGAAATAATTCACCGCGGCGGCAACGGACTTCCGGGCGGAGATCGATGCGACCATCAGGCGTCGTGTTCCCGGGAGAGAGAATTCCGGATGCGTTGAGCGACTTCCGGCGACAGGATTGAGGTGAGGATGCTACCTGCCGCATCGGGATGCGGCGCAAGCTCCCTTGCAGGTCTTGTCGTCCAGTCAGCGAGCACACTGGCGGGGCGTAATTCGCTGAGCTGCGGATAGGGGAGGGTGATTTCGTAGGCATGTTCGCCGGGGCCGATAAGGAGTGCGCGGATGCCTTGCTTGAATGCGCCCAACCTGTCCGACAGTTCCGATGGCGTTATGACGGGACGAACTTCCCGCTCCTTAGTCCAGCTTGTCGAAATTTGGCCGCCTGATCGTGTCTCGCTCTTGCGGTAGAACTCGACGGTCTGCTGGCCGATCAACCGACTCGTCGTTTCGGCGCTCTGCCCCAAGTTCATGCGGGTGATGATGTGCGTGCCGATCATGCCGATCCAGGCATCGGCCTGGTCATGACCATATGTGTTGCGGATCTGGGAAAGGTCCTGTGCGCCGAGCACGACGCTGATGCCTTTGGACCTGCCGACATCCAGCAGGGTCGAGAAATGGGGCAGGCGTTCTAGCTGAGGGAACTCATCGAGGAAGAGCCAGGTACGCCGTCCCGGGTTCTCCTGCATGGCCGGTGAAGCAGCGTGGGAGGCGAGAAGGCCAACGATGCCGGACAGCCAGGCCTTGGTCAGCTGTGGAAAGCGTCCGTCATGCTGCAGCACGATCGGATGACACGCCGGATGGCCCAGCCATTCGCGGACAGAGAAGGAGCGCTCGCGCGAACTTTTCGGCCAGGCTTCGGCGAGGACGCTCACCACGTTCATGTGGGCCTTGAAGGTCGAGAGAATGCTTTGCGTCGTCTTGCTGCTCGGCTCTTTCAGGAACTGGATCGCTTCGGGGTGGTAGCGCTCTGCAATGCCCAGAAGCACATCTGCATCCGCGACCACTAGCTTTCGGAGGTCTGTCCAACCCCAGCCACGTACTTGTCTCACCTGGAGGGAGATGACGCAGGCCGTCAGAATCTCGCGCGCTGCGTCTGACCAGATACGGTCGGACCGGCTTTCAGGGATGAGCCGCGCCGCGAGTTCGCGTGCTTCCTGTTGTGTCTGGCAGTCGGTTGCGATGTCCCATTGCAGGGAGCGAGCATCATGGGGTGCAATGATATTGCCGATCCTTGGCAGCTTCGAGGTCATGTCGCCTTTGACATCAAGAACCAGCACCTTGTCGCCGCGCTCAATGGCCTGAAGCATGAGGTGCAGCATGGCGGTGGTCTTGCCTGCGCCGGTACTGCCCCAGATCAGGAAATGACGGCTTTCTCGGTCACGGCTGATGGGAATGCCGGAAGGAAACTCAAGCCCGGATCCAGACCGGCGGCACTCGCGTTTTGACAGGGATTGGAGCGTTCGTCGTGCGGTTTTGCCCGCAAGGTGCTTCCGCCCACGAATGACTTTGGGAGGTGGGCGGGCGGTCATCGTCTGACGGACGAAGCCGATCAGCGCGAGGAGCGACAGACCCGTCAGAACCGCGACAGCATTGTGCCGAAGCATGAATTGCCCGGTCGTTCCATAGTGATCGAGGATGCGTCGGCATCTCGGCCAGTCAGCAGATCCGATAGGATCTCCAATGAGTGAGGTGATCCGGGCTTTGCCGCATCTCGCCATGAACGCAGTGTCGTGGCGAGCGTAGACGTCCGCCTCGGTATAGGTGCCAGGTGGGTATAATTCGAACCCGAGCTTGTAGGTTGCGATAGAAGCTGCGCCACACAGGACAGCGAAGGTGAAGAGGGCGGGCTTGAGGTGTCTCATGGAACGGGTCCTCAACCGGCGGTCCGGCCGCTGAGAGCAAGGAGCAACTGCTCGAACATGGATTCAATGCGTCCAAGCGAGCTGGACTGCTTGTCGACTGTGGTCGAAGCTGCAGTCAGGTCTTGGGACAGAGCTGCGAGCCTTCGCTCGATCTTCAGGAGGCGTTCGGCCTGCGTGTACGGATCACCGTCTGTCAGGCCCGACAGGATGAGCTCTCGCGCGACGCCGGTCGGGGTTCCGGACATGCGGCGAGCCCGTACGGTCAGCTGTTCGATATCCGACTCGGCGAGACGGATCGAAAGTGGGCGTGTCTTGTCGGTCATTGGGGGGGGTGCTTCCGCTGGTTCTGGGCTTTCTCGCACTCGGCGAGCCAGCGGAGCACGGTGCGACGGCGGTAGCGGACCGCCGTGCCCAGTTTCAGGAAGGGCGGGCCGCCACCTCGGCAACGCCAGGTGGCAAGAGTACAGACCGGAACGCCGGTCAGCCGGGACACCGAGGGTGTGTCTATGGCTTCATCGAGCCAGCCGGGATTGTGCTGGAGGATGTCCTCGATTTCAGGAAAGTGGTCACGGCGGTCGGGCATGCACTCTACTCCTCATACTGTGAGTAGGGGCCAGCCCAGCACAACTTAGCTGATCAGAAAAGAGGAATGAAATCCTTGAGTTACCTTAAGATGCCCGGTAATTCACGCGGCCTCACGATACACCACAAAAAACCACTTATTTCCTCTTTCGCGCATCCGAGGAAATTTGTGGCTCCAGGATCGCGATGATTTTTTCTTCGCTGAATTTACTCGTCCGCATTGCCGGATCGGCGCCTTGTGTAGCCAATCCGTGCCAGGCTGACATGAATTCGACAGACCTGTAATGTTCACGCCGTTCGGCCGCGGCAAGCAGATTTGGAAAGCCGAAGGCGCCGTGTAAGCCTGACCTCTTGAATGGTGTTTTGACTTGTCCCTGTCCCTTCTTTCCGCACTGTTTTTTGGCGCGTTTTTTGATGCGACGCTTGGGACATGCTTTTTCGTGTTCGGTGAGGCCTACTTTCTGCTGGCTGGTGGCCTGGCTTACAGCGAGCATGCGTGGCAGGCCGTGGCGGTTGTATTTGCCGGAGCCTATGCTGCGGATCAGACGGGCTACCTGATCGGACACAGGTTGCGGCCTTGGTTCCGGCGTTTTGCGCTGGCGACCCATCAGCGGCGCGCCAATTATCGCAAGGCGCTCGTCCTGCTGAACCGTCATGGGATCAAGGCGGTCGCCGTGTCGAGGCTGCTGGGTCCCGTGGCCTGGTTCATGCCGGCGATCTGCGGCAGCGTGGGCCTGCCATGGCCCCGGTTTGCGGCCGGATCCGCGCTGGGGGTGCTGCTGGGTGTCGGCGGCTTTGTCTGCCTTGGTTATGCGAGCGCGTGGGGGGCGGAGCACGGAGACATCGATGTCCGGGCCATGATCTCGGCCCACAAGTGGACGATCCTGCTGGTGGGTCAGGCCGTATTCCTAGTGGCGGCGCTCATTTCACGGAGTGTCGGAAACGCTCTGTTTCAGAAATTGTAAGCTCGGCCAGTTCGCGTGCACCATCGCGTTCGCGCAACGGCTGGACGAGTTCCCGGGCGCGCAATTGCACCTCGGGACCGAGCGCGAAATCGAATGCACCGCCGACGGTTTCGGCGTCGACAGATCCGGAGACGAGCGGCGCTGGTGCCACGCCGATCTCCTGCAGCCGCTTTGCGTGCCAGAACTGGTCCAGGCGCTGGGGAAGGATGACCTGAGGGGTGCCGGCGCGCAGGGCTGTGTCCAGCGTGCCTGCGCCGCCGTGGTGGAGGATCGCGCCGCAGAGTGGAAACAGCGCGGCGTGGGAGATATGGCCTATGATGTGATGCTTTGCTGTCTGTCGTGGCGACAGGCGATCTGCGAGCCCAGCCGAGACGAAGGCGCGGAAGCCGCGGCTGTCGAGGGCGGAGAATACGGCATCGATCAGGGCGTCCGGGGTTTCGGCTTCGAGGGAGCCGAGGCCGATATAGAGGGGCGGCGAGCCGGCAGCCGCGAACGTGCGCGCATCAGCAGGCAGGACTGCAGGATCGGCAAGATCGAGCGAGGGGTAGGGCAGGAGGTGGTCGTTCGCTCTCCAGTCAGCTGGCCTGTGCGGAAGCAGAGCCGGCGAGACGCTGGTGATGCGAGGTAACGCGTGATTCAGATGCGTGCGTGTGTGATCCAAAGGCGGCATGTCGCGCAGGCCAAGCCGCGTCCGGTGCGGTTTCAGTGCCTGTTCCATCATCTTTTGTGCTGCCCAGACTGTGCCATAGCCGACACGATTGAAAAGTTTCCCCTGCCAAGGCCGCCAGACCATGGCGCAGGGGATTTCACTGGTCGGGGCGATGACTGGCTGGAGGGCATGGAGCAGGTAGGGAATGCGGTATAATTCGGCAGCGAGTTTTGCCGGGGCGCAAATGCCGTTGGCGAGGATTGCATCGGCCCCTTCCGCCGCCTGGAGCGAGCGCTCAGTGATGTCGTCGACATAGGGGACCACCATTTCCTTCCAGTCGCGGAGGAAGTTAAACGGGCCGGCTAGGGTGCCGCGCTGTTCGGCTTCGTGGTTCCAGCCGGCAAGGGAGAAGGCCGGCGGTGGTGCGGCCGCAACCCCGTGATCCAGAATGATCGTGGTATAGTCCTGTGGCGCGAGGATGCTGACATCTGCGCCGAGCGCCTTGAAACGTTGCGCCGCGGTGATGAAGGGCATCACGTCGCCGAGGCTGCCGAGAACCTGGATCGAGACCTTCATGGTCGGGGCGCCTCCGCCAGAACCCTGACACGCCTCAGCTTCCGCCCGGCTTCCGGTGTCAGGCGCTCTGCCCGCGCCTCGATCCCGGGATGGGTGCCGCATTTTTCGAAGAGTGCCTGCAAGCCCGCGCGGGCGGCATCCAGAGCCTGAGCCGCCTCAGGTGGCAGCAGCAGCGTGACGGCGTTCGGTCCTGTCTGCAGGACCCGGAAATCCCGGATCGAGGGATCGGACCGGACGACGGCGTTGCGGATGACGTCGGGCGTGATGCTGGCGATGGCACCGTGAGGTCCGGGGAGGTGAAACACGTCGTCCTGCCGGCCATGGATCTGCTCGATCGCCTGATGCGGAAGGCCGCAGCCGCAGGCGGATTCCGCCAGCTCCAGAATGTCGTTCATCCGATAGCGGACCATGACTTGCCTCGTGCGAGAGAAGTCCGTGATGAGCGGATTGACGAGGTGGCTGCTTCCGTCGACGGGTTGGAATTCAAACGCGATATGGTCCTCGATCAGGTGCAGGGTCCCGAGCGGACAGGAGACGCCGAAAAGGCCCTCTGTTGCCATGTAGATTTCCCGCATGGTGAGACCGAAGCGCTCCTCGATCACTTGCCGGTCGGCGGGGTCCAGCACTTCAGCGCCGGAGAATATCTGTTCGGGGTGAACCGGGACGTCTGCTCCGGCAAGGGCGCGCAGGAATTTCGGCGGGCCCACGATAACGGTGGGCCGGAACGCCGCGAGGGGCGCGAATTGCTGTTCGATCCCGGCGGTGAGGTCAAAGAAGCGAAGTTTGAGGCGGCCGCTTTCATTAGCGGTGTCATAGAGCTGGGAGTTCGCCGGAAGGACGATGGCGACGCGGTGAGCGCGTGTTAGCACATCCGGCAGGGCCCAGGCGAGCATGACGCCAAGCCAGCGGCAACGTTCCGCTTCTGACACGATGTAGAGGCCCCGGTTGCCGGACGTGCCCGTACTTGCGCCAATTGCGTAGCCTTTCGGAGTAGTGCCCGCTCGCTCATGTGCCCAACCTTCTTCTGCAGTGAGCCCCAGCCGGTTGTAGGCGGCGAAGTTGCCCATCAGGGTCGCCTTGTCCATGACCGGCCAGCTTGAAAGCGGCTGTCCTCTGTATGCAGCAAATGCGGGAACTTGCGCGGCATCGCGGTCGAGAAAGGCGTTGAGGTGGCGCTGTTGCGCGGAGATGAGTTGATCGCGGGTCGCTGCGTGTAAGCGGCGGCGTGCGCGCCAGAAAGCACGCAGCGTCAGCAGGGTTGTTTTCAGGCTCACGCCACCGGCTCCGGGTCGTGGCAGAGGACCAACTCGCCGCCGGCATGGACAAAATTACGGATGCGATTGGCGGTGTCTTCGGCTTCTCGCGTACTGTCGAGCACGAACCGCGCCGGGTAGCCGGGCGAGCGGCGTTCCAGGATTGCGCGGCGCAGCCAGTCGGCATCGGCGGCGTAGAGCAGCGGGCGTTCGCGTTTCGGGAACAGGAAGCCTGTATGCCCGCGCATGTGACCGGGCAGCGGCACGGCCAGAATGCTGCCGTCCGAGAAGAGGTCATGGGCATGCCCAAGACCGAGTGGAGCTTCAGTTTCCGGAAACGTCTGGAAGGGCTCGGCGCGTTCGGCGAGGTTTTCCGGGAGGAGTTCCGCGAAGCAGCCCTTGTGCGTGCGGCCGAGCCATCCGGCGGTGAGGAAGTGCGACAGTGAAGGACCGTCAACGAGAATGCGTGCGCTCGGGTAATCCTTCAGGGCACTGACATGATCGGCGTGAAGGTGCGAGACGAGGATGACGGAGACATCGGGTGCGCGGCTGGGAAGTGCGTTTTCTGTCAGTGCCGGACGCAGGATGCTGGCATAGAGCGAGAGAGGCGGACTGCGGAAGCCTTCGGTGACTCGGGCCGTGTAGCCTGTATCGATCAGGCATGTGCCGGCGGCAGGATGCTCGAACAGACCATAGCGGACAGGGATCGGAACCTGCTTCCAGCGCCCCCCCTTTAGCACGAGGCGTTCGGGCGCGCGAACATGGGCGCTGATGGGGAAGACAGGCTCGATCATGCGTCTTGCTCCGCAAAGGTGCGTTCGAGCCCGTCTTCGAACGTGATGCGCGGTTGCCAGCCAAGCTGGTCGCACGCCCGAGAGATATCGAGAGTCTGACGGAACGCGAACAGGCCTGCGCTGTAAGCAGTCACGGCGGGTTCCGGGCGGCCGGGCAGGGCGGCGTGGAGGGCTTCGTTCAGGCGAGTGACAGCCTGGACCGCGCTCCATGGCAGGCTGCGCCAGCGGACTTCGATCCCGGCCTTTGCCGCAGCCTGTTCGGCGACGCTTCGAATACTGAGGGCTTGCCCGCCGGAAATGTTGAAGACGCGTGCGGCTGGGGAGAGCGCGTCCATGGCGGCGAGGACGGCGTTCACAACATCGTCGATATAGGTGAGGTCGGTTGCGGCATTGCCGCCCCGCATTAGCGGCAGGGGGCGTTGCCGGGCGGCACGCAAGAGGCGCGGGAGCAGTGCCGTGTCGCCGGGACCGTAAAGGCCGCGCGGGCGGAGGATGACGGGATCGAGTGACGGTTCGGCCAGAACGAGTGTCTCGCTTGCTGCCTTGGTTGCGGCATAGGCGTTTACCGGTGGAGGTAGGATCGTGTCTTCCGGAATCTCTTCTTGATCGGCGAAACGAAAATAGACGCTTGGCGAGGAGATGTGCACGAAGCGACCAACACCAGCAGCGCGGGCGAGGTCCATGGCGCGTTGCGTGCCATGAACATTGGCGGCCTCAAAGGCGCAGCGTGCGCCCCATGGAGACGACAGGGCCGCGCAGTGCACGAGGTGGGAGGCAGACGGAAGGGTTTGTGGAATTTCACCATGGACGAGGTCCAGCTCGAGCGGTGTCGCGCCGAGCTTTGCCAGATCGGCGAGCTTTTTCCGATTGCGGCCCACGGCAATCACAGGCTCGCCAGCGGCCAGCAGACGCCTGGTTACAGCGCCGCCAAGGAAGCCTGTCGCGCCGGTGACGATGGTGGCGGTCATGCCTGCAGCGTTGCTCCGCCCAGCGATACGCCAGCCGATGTGCCGATCAGGAGGACCTTGTCTCCTCTGCGGATGCGCCCCTGCCGGCGGGCAAGGTCCAGCGTGGCAGGGATCGAGGCGGCGATGAGGTTGCCGGTCTCCTTGACCGTGGCGACGACCTTTTCCCGCGCGAAGCCGCACTTGCGGATCATGTGTTCCAGCGCGAGGGGGCTCGCCTGGTGGGGAATGACGATGTTGACGTCCTTCTGTTGCCAACCGGAAAGCTGCAGCAGCCGGTCGATGAAGCGGGGCAGGTTGGTGCGGGTTAGCTTGAATAGGGCGTGACCGTCCATGCGGAAGAAGGAATTCGCGTCGAAGGCGTCGGGCTCTTCATGATAGTCGTAGCGCGTGCCGCCGGCGGCGAGTGCGCACATGTCATAGCCCTGCGCCCAGGTTTCGATCAGTACACGGTTTGTATTCAATGGAGAGGAGGAGGGGTCCGATTGCCCCATGACGATGGCTGCGGCACCGTCGCCGAAAAGACCGGCCGTTGCCGGGTCGTCCTGCCAGGGCAGGGCGCGGCTGGCGATCTCGCTTGCTACGATCAGGACCCGTGCGGCGCGGCCGGTCGAGATGTACATGTCTGCAACGTCCATTGCGGCAACGGCGCTGAGGCAGGTGGCGTTGATGTCGAAAGCCGGGACCGGCGATTTGTTGAGGCCGAGTTCGCGCTTTATCAGGGCAGCCGTTGCCGGGATGGGCTGGCGGCCGACAGCGGCGGCAAAGAGGATGAGGTCAATATCGTCTGGGGTGAGACCGGCATCGTCCAGCGCGCTGTGTGCGGCAATGGCGCCGAGGCTTTCCTGCGTTTCGCCCGAGGCGATCATGGAGCGCGATTTCACGCCGCATGTGTCTTCGAGCCAGCCGGCGCGTTTGTTCAGGCGGGCATCGAGTTCCGTCGACAGAACCTGCTTTCCCCCGGCCTGCGACCCTGTTCCCAATATCGCCGATTGCTGCATGACTGGTCATTTTCTCCCGACTTGCCCTCACCAGCAGTGATTAAATGCTCACAACTATGAAGGCCTGTCAAATCCAAATTGTGGACGCCGGAAGTCGGGGCCGTTGGCAGAGATTTTGTGGCTGCGTGACGCAGTTGCTCACACGGCTCCCTTGTAGTCTTTCTGCCGTCACTGGTCTGCACCCGAAAAAGTGGCCCGCTATTTGAGCTAGTCCCAGCTTCGATTGGGACGCTTGGGATCGGTGGTCTCAAGACGGAATGTTGGAGACGTTCCTAAGGTCTGGTGGATAGCGATCTGTGGTAACCTTGGTAACTTTTTCCAACTTGACCCATCAAAGTATATCAATTCGAGGCAATACGTTTGCTGTTTTTATTGAATTATTTCAATCCCCAGCAACGCCCAACACCCCATGATTCCGATTCCTAATCTGTAGGTCGTGAGTTCGAATCTCGCCGGGATCGCCACTTTTTCCGACAGCTGGTCCCCTTGCGTCAGTCTTGAATGCGCGGGCGTTGGCCTTAGTGCTGGGCCGGTACAAGTAGATAATCGGCATATATCGGGGGAAGATCTTGGATCCTTATTTCTATCTGAAGGGCGACAGGGCGACGGCAACACCCAATGGCTCGGGGCCATGGGATCCATCCATGCTGCATGGCGGCGCGCCGACCGGACTGATCATGAGCATTGTGGAGGCTCTGCCGTCCGAGGTGCCGATGTCTGTGACACGCCTGACGGTGGACCTGCAGCGGCCGGTGCCGGTGGGGGAGCTGGACATCCGCACCACCGTGACGCGGGAGGGGCGGAATATTCAGACGGCGGAGATCAAACTCCTGGCCAATGGCAAGGAAGTTGTCCGAGCGAGTGCCCTGAAGATCCGCAAGGATGATCTGGAGCTGCCGCCGGAAGCGGCCATGCCGATGATCGCGCATGAGGTTCCGGAGACCCGTTTCGAATTCCCGCGCGCTGTGGGGTTCAATGAGGCGGTCGACCTGCGGCTTGACCCGTCGGGCGGGCCGGACTGGGCGGCAAGAGCGGTCTGGTTCCGGATTGAGCGTCCATTCTTCGGCGACCGTGCGACGACATCCCTGATGCGCGCCGCAGCGACGGGCGACTATTGCAACGGGTTCGGCTCCACGCTCGATTTTCAGCACTGGACCTATATCAATGCCGACCTGACGCTGCACTTCGCGCGCGAGCCGGTCGGGGAGTGGATCCGGCTGGCTGCAAATTCCTGGATCAGCCCGGATGGACGCGGGCTGGCGTTCGGCGAATTGTCGGATACGCGCGGGCCGTTCGGGCGCGCCGTGCAGTCGCTGGTGATCGCGAAACGCTGAGCGGCCTCAGCGCTTCGGCCCCTGTTCCGGCTTAGCGCGTCGGAACGGGGTGCTCGCCGGAATAGTCGTAGAAGCCCTTGCCGACCTTGCGGCCGACCCAGCCTGCCTCGACATATTTCACGAGCAGGGGGCAGGGGCGGTATTTCGTGTCGGCGAGGCCGTCATGCAGGACCTGCATGATCGACAGGCAGGTGTCCAGGCCGATGAAGTCTGCGAGGGTCAGCGGGCCCATCGGGTGGTTCGCGCCGAGGCGCATGGCCGTGTCGATGCTCTCCACATTGCCGACGCCTTCATAGAGGGCATAGACGGCCTCGTTGATCATCGGGACCAGGATACGGTTCACGATGAAGGCCGGATAGTCTTCGGCATTGGTGACCGTCTTGCCGAGGCGGCGGGTGAACTCCATGGCGACGTCATATGTGCCCTGGGCCGTGGCGAGGCCGCGGATCACTTCCACCAGTTTCATCACCGGCACAGGGTTCATGAAGTGCATGCCGATGAACATTTCCGGCCGGTCGGTAACCGAGGCTAGGCGCGTGATGGAAATGGACGAGGTGTTGGTAGCCAGATAGGTCCTGGCCGGGACGATCTCGCAGATGGAGCGGAAGATCTGTTCCTTCACTTCGCGCTTTTCGGTGGCCGCCTCGATCACGAGGTCATCGTTTTCGTGCGTCTTGATCGAGGTCGATGTCGTGATCCGCTTCATCGCGACCTGCATCTCGTCCGGGGTGAACTGTTCGCGGGCGACCTGGCGGGCCATGTTCTTTTCGATCGCGTCGAGGCCGTGCTTGAGCGCGTCCTCGGAAATGTCCGTCATCACGACATCATAGCCGGCAAGGGCGCAGACATGGGCGATGCCGTTGCCCATCTGGCCTGCGCCGATCACGCCAATGGTCTGAAGATTCGTCATCCGGTCTCACCCTGCGTCTTTTTCTGAACTGTGTGACATATCCTGTTTGTGCAGTGCGTCAAAGATCAAGTGCGCACCTCAGGCGAGGTGCTGGCTGAGCAGCGAACCGGGCGGAGATGTTGTTTCCGGACAACAAAAAGCCCGGCACAGGCCGGGCTTTTCACGTTCAGGATGATCCGGTTTCGCCTAGAGGGCGCCGGTCAGTTCCGGCACAGCAACGAAGAGGTCTGCGACCAGGCCGTAATCGGCAACCTGGAAGATCGGAGCTTCTTCATCCTTGTTGATGGCGACGATGACTTTGGAGTCCTTCATGCCGGCAAGGTGCTGGATGGCGCCGGAGATGCCGATGGCGACATAGAGTTCCGGTGCGACGATCTTGCCGGTCTGGCCGACCTGATAGTCGTTCGGGGCATAGCCTGCGTCCACAGCGGCGCGCGACGCACCGACAGCGGCGCCGAGCTTGTCTGCCAGCGGGAAGATGACTTCCTGGAACTTCTCGGCGGAGCCAAGGGCACGGCCGCCGGAGACGACACGCTTGGCGCCTGCCAGTTCCGGACGATCGGACTTCACCATTTCTTCCGAAACGAATTCCGATTTGAACGGGCCAGCCGGAGCAGCGACCGTCTCGACCGAAGCCGAACCGTCATTGCCGGCAGCTTCGAAAGCGGTGCCGCGAACGGTGACGACTTTCTTCGCATCGGAAGATTTGACCGTCATGATGGCGTTACCGGCATAGATCGGACGCTCGAACGTGTCGGCATCGATCACATCGGTGATTTCGGAGATCTGCATGACGTCGAGCTTGGCGGCGACACGCGGCGCCATGTTCTTGCCAGCCGTCGTTGCCGCGAAAAGCACGGCGTCGTAGCCGCCCATCAGCGGGACGATCAGGGCTTCCATCGGCTCAGCGAGCTGTTTGGCAACGCTGGCGCCGTCGGCATGAAGCACTTTGCGCACACCAGCCACTTTTGCAGCCGCAGCGGCCACGTCGCCAGCGCCTTCACCAGCGACCAGGATATCCACATCGCCGCCGAATTTGGCAGCAGCGGTCACGACCTTGTTCGTAGCGTCCGAGAGGGCCGCATTGTCGTGTTCAGCAATTACAAGCACAGCCATATCAGATGACTCCTGCGGTTTTCAGTTTCGACACGAGGGTGGCGACATCCTCGACCTTCTCACCAGCCTGGCGCACCGGCGGTTCGGTGACCTGGACGACGGTCAGGCGCGGCGCGATGTCGACGCCATAGTCGGCCGGGGCCTTCTCGACGATCTCTTTCTTCTTCGCCTTCATGATGTTCGGCAGCGAGGCGTAGCGCGGCTCGTTGAGGCGCAGGTCGACCGTCACGATGGCCGGCAGGGCCAGCTTCACGGTCTGCAGACCGCCGTCGACTTCGCGGGTCACGGTCAGCGCGTCGCCGTCCTTCTCCAGCTTGTAGGCGAAGGTGCCTTGCGGCCAGTCGAGCAGGGCAGCCAGCATCTGGCCGGTCTGGTTGGAGTCGTCGTCGATGGCCTGTTTGCCGACGATGACGAGGTCCGGCTTCTCTTCCTCGACCACTTTGGCCAGCAGCTTGGCAACGCCCAGCGGCTCAACCGTTTCGTCGGTCTTGATCAGGATGCCGCGGTCGCCGCCCATGGCCAGCGCCGTGCGGATGGTTTCCTGTGCCTGTTGCGGACCGATGGAAACGATGACGATTTCCGTGGCGGTTCCGGCTTCTTTCAGGCGGACAGCCTCTTCGACGGAAATTTCGTCGAACGGGTTCATCGACATCTTCACATTGGCGAGATCGACCCCGGTCTTGTCCGGCTTGACGCGGACTTTCACGTTGTAATCGATCACGCGTTTGACGGGCACGAGGACCTTCATGAGCAGCGCTCCACACGTTTCGAGGGATTGGACTTATAAGATGGGCGTTGCCTACAGGCACTGAAAAAGTTTCGCAAGGTTGACGTTGACGTAAGTGTCAAATTGGCGCGCTAATTTCTGGTGTTTTCTGGCCTGTGAAGGTGCGATTTCTGCAATATGCTACCTCGATGATACGATCTGGACTGCTCTTCAGCATAGTTTTTGCCGTAACTCCGTTCCTTCCGGCGGCTGCGGAGGGTGTCGGTCTGGTCGATCCGGGCCTCTATTCAGTGACCACCACGATCGAGACCGACATGCAGGATCCGGGCACCGGCACGCTCGTCGAGACCTGGGCCGAGCCTTTTGCCGGGGCGGCCTGCCTGGAGGGGGAGGCGGCCCGGCGGGTTTACCCTGACACTTTCATCGATCCGCGCTGCCAGGTCTTCAATCTGCGGGCCGATCCCTATGGCGAGGCATTTGACTTGGTCTGCCTATTTCCGGAGGGCCTGCTGAGCGGGACTGGCACGCTGGCCGTGGACCCGGCCCGGCCGACAGAGTTCAACCAGCGCTTCACCTTGCGCGGTGACGGCTATGTCGCAGCCCAGCGGGTCAGCATAAAGGGCCGCCTGGTTGGCGCGTGCCTGCCGGACAGCCTCGCGGCCGTGCCCTCAGATGCAGTGACTAAGTAGAAACCGCAATTGGCAATTCCTCCCGGCGCTCTGACATGCCATAGAGACGCCGCAACTTACCGGAGGACATTCATGTCGCACACGCCCCACGAACTCACCGAGGAATTCCCGGAACTGGCCGAGAAGTACCACGAGCTGAAAACCAATGATGCGCACTTCGCCAAGCTCGCCGATGAGTATCATGAGCTGAACCGCCAGATTCACCGCATCGAGACCGATGTGGAACCGGCAAGCGACGAACATCAGACCGAGCTGCGCAAGCAGCGCATGGCTCTGAAAGACGAAATCTACGCGCTCCTGAAAGCGTAAGTCCTTACCCGGCAAGGCCGGGGCAAATGGGCTGCCTAGGTAGAATCCCGAATGGGCCGGGGTGTTTCTGTCTGTCAGAAAGTTCTGGGAGACAGAAACACCGGATCCGGGAGGATGCCATGTCCCATTTGCCACTTGGCCTGGTCGGAGATTATCCCGAAGCGATCGGACGTATTCTGGAACTGGACAGCGAAGAGGGCGACTTCCTCCTGCTGGCAGAGGCCTATGAGGCGATCACGGCGGAACTTCAGGAAATCGAATGCGGCATTGAGCCCGCCTGTCAGGCCTATATGGCCCAGCTGCGCCGCCAGCGTGATGTCCTTCGCGAAACCCTGTTTGCCCGGCTGAACGCCTGACTTCAGCGCCAGAGCTGGGGCTGGGCTTCCTTCACATGTTCCCGGCAGCCTGCGTCCCATGGATAGAGGCCGTCGATCAGGCCGGGCCAGACGATCTGGATCAGGGCCGGATGACCGCCATGCCCGTTCCGCGTCCATAGCCAGTCGGCCAGCACGGCATATTTTTCGAATGCCTCGTCATGCGACACCTTGCGGGCGGTGCAGTCGAAATCCTCGTGCAGCCCCTTCCAGACCTGACCGTCTTCCAGCTTCCGGCCCGCCTTGATCTGGGCGTAGACGCTGGCCAGCATGTCGTACATCACATCCCGGTGCAGGCCGAAGACAATGAATTCCGGCGCGTTCAGCGTCTGCGAAAAGCCGACCGTATACGTGTAGTTCGGCATTTCCAGTTCCGGATCGAACCGGTGCGCAGCATACCAGCCATGGGCCTCGACACTGTCCAGGATGCGCTTTTCTTCATCGGTCACGATACAGCCCGCCATAGGGGAATGACGCGCTGTGCCGCCGCCTGGGTCAAGCTGAAACCCTTCAGGTGACGGAGATTTAAGCATGACGGGAAATTCATGCGAGGCCACGCCCAGCACACTTGCCCGGCACGGCGGGTGCCGTCCGGTGCAGGAAGCTGAATTCGGATTGAACGAAGCGGATGTTCCCGAACCGGTCCACCGCCATCAGCGCATCGCGCCCCGTTTCCGTGTGCCAGCGGGCGACACGGAGCAGGTTCCAGACCAGCCATGGCCAGAACAGTGGCCAGACAAAGTCGAAATAGATGCGGAGTTGCGGATGCATGGCCCGAAGGATGAGGGCGCGGCCTGTGCGGTTGGATAGAGACCCACCCACATGTGTCATCCCGGAATTTGCGCAGCAAATATCCGGGAGCCAGATGCAGTGTGGCGGCTGCAGAACCAGGTCCCGGATAAGCGCTTTGCGCTTTCCGGGATGACACTACGGCGGTGGAGGATTGAGCCGGAACTCTCCTCAGAACACCGGGCGTTATTCAGCGCCCCAGGGGGCGGGGGGCGGGTCGACAGGTCTGGATGTGTCGAATTCCACGCGGAAGAAGCGGCCGGGGCGTTCCAGTTCATAGGCGAACAGGCTGTGCGAGGGGCGCACTTCCACGGCCCAGACATTCTCCTTCGACTGAGGAATGCCGGAGGCATCGAACAGGGCCTTGGTGGCCTCGTCGGCCGGGAAGTTCAGGCGGCTGCCGCTGAACCGGTCGTCGCGCACGCCGCCATAGCCGGTCAGTGCGTCGAAGCTGCCGTCTTCATGGCGGTGCTCGTGATGCAGGGCGAGGCGGTCGCCCTCACGGTGGATCACCCAGATGCGCGAACGGTCCTCGCCGACATGCAGCGGGATGCGCACCTCATCCTTCGTGCAGGAGCGGACATGCATGACGATGCGCTGGGCGCGCCAGGCATCGTCCTGCAGGTCATCGCTGACGATCCGGCCTTCGAAGGCCTTGCCGCACAGGGCGGAGAGCCGGTGCATGAATTCCGATTCCTGCAGGGTCGGCTGGCTGCACGCAGTCACGAACAGCGTGGCGGCCAGGAGGAAGAGCGCGCGCACCGGGCCGGTCCTAGTGGCGGAAGTGGCGCATGCCGGTGAACACCATGGCAAGGCCCGCTTCGTCTGCGGCGGCGATCACGTCTTCGTCGCGGATGGAACCGCCCGGCTGGATCACGGCGGTGGCCCCGGCAGAGGCAGCCTGCAGCAGGCCGTCCGGGAAGGGGAAGAAGGCGTCGGAGGCGGCCACGCAGCCCTTGGTCTTCGGCTCTGCCCAGCCTGCGACTTCGGCGGCGTCTTCCGCCTTGCGGGCGGCGATGCGGGCGCTGTCGATGCGGCTCATCTGGCCTGCGCCGATGCCGACGGTGGCGCCGTCTTTCGCATAGACGATCGTGTTCGACTTGACGTGTTTGGCAACGCGCCAGGCGAACAGCATGTCTTCCAGTTCCTGCTCGGTCGGGGCTTTCTTGGTCACGACTTTCAGGTCCGCCTTGGTGATGCGGCCGAAATCGCGGTCCTGCATCAGGAAGCCGCCGGCGACGGTCTTGATGAAGCGGCCGGAGGCGGCCGGATCGGGCAGGCCGTCCGTGATCAGGAGGCGGAGGTTCTTCTTCTTGGCGAAGATCGCCTCGGCGGCCTCATCGGCGCCGGGGGCGATGACGACTTCGGTGAAGATCTGCGAGATCTCTTTCGCGGTCTCTTCGTCGAGGGCGCGGTTGAGGGCGACGATGCCGCCGAAGGCAGAGGTCGAGTCGCAGGCCAGCGCGGCGCGGTAGGCCTCGATGATGCTGGACCCTTGCGCCACACCGCAGGGGTTCGCGTGCTTGATGATGGCGACGGCGGGCGTTTCCGCGCCCAGTTCGCCGATCAGCTCATAGGCCGCGTCGGTGTCGTTGATGTTGTTGTAGGAGAGTTCCTTGCCCTGCAGCTGTTTCGCGGTGGCGACGCCGGGGCGCTTCTCGCCGGTGACGTAGAAGGCGGCTTTCTGGTGCGGGTTTTCGCCATAGCGGAGGGATTGTTGCAGCTTGCCGCCGAGGGCGGCCCAGTCCGGTGCGGTCTCGCCCAGCTGTTCGGCATACCAGGATGAAATGGCGGCATCGTAGGCGGCGGTGCGGGCATAGGTTTTCGCGGCGAGCTTGCGGCAGAGGGCGACGGAGACTTCGCCGTCATGGGCGTCCATCTCGGCAAGGACGGCATCGACATCGCCGCCATCGGTGCAGACGGCGACGAAGGCGCCGTTCTTGGCCGCTGCGCGCAGCATGGCCGGACCGCCAATGTCGATATTCTCGATACAGGTCTCAAAGTCCGCGCCAGAGGCGACGGTCGCCTCGAACGGGTAGAGGTTCACATAGATCAGGTCGATGGCGCCGATGCCGTGGGTCTCGGCGTCCTTCACATGGCTCGGATTGTCGCGCAGGTAGAGGAGGCCGCCATGCACTGCCGGGTGCAGCGTCTTCACGCGGCCATCCATCATTTCCGGGAAGCCGGTCAGGTCTGCGACATCCTTCACGGCGAGGCCGGCCTCTTTCAGCAGTTTCGACGTGCCGCCGGTGGAGACGAGTTCCACGCCTTTTTCAGCGAGCTTTTTCGCCTGTTCCACAAGGCCGGTCTTGTCGGAAACGGACAGGAGGGCACGGCGAATACGGACGGGGGCTCCGCTGGCGGCGTCAGACATGGGAAATTCTCCAGGATTTCGTTGCCGCGCGGGGTAGCACGGCAGGGCAGCGCGTCAAGCGATGTCCTTGAAGGCTTTTGCAGCCCGTTCCTCACCGTATTCCGGCACCATCATGCCCAGCATGCGCAGGGCGTCGGAGCGTTCACGGCGGCTGGCCGCTTCGATCAGCGTGGCGAGCTGCTTGTCGAACAGTTCCGAGGTGGGGGTGCGGCTGGCGACGCGCAGGACGCCATCGACCGTCGTGTCGGTGACGGTCTCATGCTCATAGGTGAGGGCTTCGTGCATCTTTTCACCGGCGCGCAGGCCCGTCTGGGTGATCTGGATGTCGACGCCGGGGATCAGGCCCTTCAGGCGGATCAGCGTCTCGGCCAGCTGCAGGATCGGCATCGGCTCGCCCATGTCGAGGACGTAGATGTCGGAGGCGCCGCCCTCATGCTGCAGTGCCCCGGCCTGGAGCACGAGCGCGGAGGCTTCCTCCACGGTCATGAAATAGCGGGTCACGCCCATGTCGGTGACGGTGACGGGACCGCCCGCTGCGATCTGTTTCTCGAACAGCGGCACGACGGAGCCGGACGAGCCGAGCACATTGCCGAACCGGACCATGGCGGCAGCCATGCCGGATTCCTCTGCGATGCGGGCAATGGCCACTTCAGCGAGGCGCTTGGTGGCGCCCATGACATTGTCCGGGTCCACGGCCTTGTCGGTGGAGATGAAGACGAAGCGTTTCGCGCCCACGGCAGCGGCCGCGCGGGCACAGTTCACGGCGCCGGACACATTGGTCAGGATCGCTTCGCAGGCATTGCGTTCCATCAGCGGGACATGTTTCAGCGCGGCGGCATGGATCACGATGTCGGGCTGGGCGTTCTGGAAGATGTCGCGCATGCGCTGAGGATCGCGGACATCGCCAAGGCGCGGGAAGATCTTCAGGTCCGGGAACCGGTTCGTCAGTTCCATGTCGATGCTGTAGAGATTGTACTCACAGGAATCGATGATGGTCAGCTGTTGCGGTTTCAGCGAGGCGACCTGACGGGCAAGTTCCGAGCCGATCGTGCCGCCGCCGCCGGTCACCAGCACGCGGGCGCCTTCGATGGCCGCGCGCACAGGGGCGATGTCCAGCCGGCGTTCCGGACGGGCCAGCAGGTCTGCCGGGCGGACCGGCTCCATCACCTGGGCCGCTTCGTCGCCGGACAGGGCCATGATTTCCGCGCCATGGGCAGATGTGGTTTCCAGGATCCGCATCATCCTGTTGCGGTCGCGCGCAGCACCCGTCACCGCGACCCAGGGCGTATGTCCGTAGCGCACGGACAGGATGTCGATCACATTGGCCAGGTCTTCCAGCCCGCCCATGATCGGCACGCCGCGGATGGCGCGTCCGGGATCGTTGCCCTCGGTGTCGATCAGGCCGAGCAGGCGGAAGTTCTGGGTTTCGGTCGGCGTCTGCAGGCGGCGGATGACGCCGATACAGCTGGCCACGTCGCCGATCAGCAGGATCGGCTTGGCATTGCGGGCCACCGGGCTGAAGATCTGCAGCGGTTTGTGGGTGGACCGGGACAGCGCCACCATCCGGCCGGAGAACAGGACGATCGTCCAGATCAGCAGGGCCGTCAGCAGGGTGCCCCATGGCTGTGACAGGGTGCCGTTCAGAAGGCCGGCTACTGGCAGGTAGAGCAGGCCGGAGAGGGCAATGCCCTGAATGATCCGCACGGCATCCGGCCAGCCGATATGGCGCCAGACCTGCGTGTGGATGCGCAGGATGAGAAAGCCCACGGCCACAGCCGCGGTAAACAGGATCGTGCTGCTGGCCGAGGACACAATTGGGAAGGTGCCGCGCGGCTCGCCCGTCCACCAGAACAGGAAATTGGTGAGCGCCATGGAGAAGGCGGCCGCGCTGAGGTCAAACCCCAGGGTCAGGAACATGGCTCTGCGGGCAGCACGTTGAGGCGTCATGCACTCGGTTCCTTCACGAAAGCCCAGCGGACGCAATTGGGCGGCTCGGTTCCGTCACTATTCGGATCCGCGAAGCCCGCAATAACGATTTGCTCGGGGCGTTCCACTACGCCTCGGGCGAGATACGCCGTCCGTTCGAGTCTTGCCCCTTCATGACTCGTTTTGAAGCGCCAGACAGCCCCATTTTCGCATATCAGGCGAATTGCATTCCGGCCCATCATGGCCGTTACGGTCGGGTGCAGATGGAAGCGGATCTCGAAATTGATGAATTTCCGGTCTTCTGCCGGGGCCTGCGAGACGGGCCGGACGAGCGAGTCCTCACCGGCAAGGCGCCCGCCATCGCCCGCCATGAACAGGCGCCGGCGGTGCAGCAGGCCATGGGCTGCCTTGTAGCCGCCATGCTGGGCATCCAGCCAGATTTCGTCCGCCTCTTCGAGCCGTTTGGCGAAAATGCCTTCCGGCCCGCTGGCCGACAGCAGGCGAGTTGCCTCATTCAGCGTAAACGTACCGGAATCGCGGCCTGAAAGGATCAGCGTGGAATGCGCGCTGGTGCGGCGCACGGCGGCCTGCCAGTCGATATTTACTTCGGCGCTGAAGCCGCAGGAGGTGACGATGCGCGACGTGCCATCCGACAATTCGAAGCCGAGCGCCCCGGCATGGGCCTGGTCGCCAAAGGGCAGGCCGGGCGCTTCGCCGCAATCGAGCACGAGGCGGAGGCCATTCTTCTCCAGCTTCTGGAAGCCGGACTTCGGCGCGAAGGTGAAGCGGCGCGGCGGCGCGGGCAGGCGGGAAAGCGCTGCCTCGACAACTTCAGGACGCGATTCGTCGCCATCATTGAACGGGTTCAGGGCGCCGTCGCCGGACTGGAAGAAGGCCAGCATCGCGCCCATGCGCGGGATCCATTTGCCAAAATAGTCCGGCGGCTCGAGGCCCGCCCGGTCCAGCAGGTCTTCCAGCGTCTGCAGGTGCAGCAGGCAGAACAGAAGACGCGACGGCGCGCGGCTGACATGGCCGCCATCCGGCAGGATCTGCGCCGTGCATTCGGCATCCAGCCGGTCGAGGGCCGGGCCGATGGCGGCGCGGTTGTTGAAACAGAGGGCGCCGGCCACCAGCACGACGGCCGCCATCCAGCGGGCCTTCGGGTCGACGGCCGCATCGGCCTGGTCTTCCAGATAGCGCAGCTGGTGCAGCAGGCAGTCCAGCCGTGCCTGCCGGGCCGGGGCCGGGCCTTCCTCGAACAGGTCTTCCCCGCAACGCAGCCAGTGCCAGAGGCGGGCGGCGGTCGCGTCTGTCCGCCAGGCAAAGCCGTTGAAGCTGCCATACATCTCGATCCAGGAATCGACATAGGCGCGGGCGCGCCGGGCGCCTTCATCTCCCTGCGAGAACAGGTCCGGGGCCCATGCAAAACGATGCAGCCGGTCGGCGACATGCTTGGACGGCATCGGCACCGACCATGGCGCCTGCGAAGGCTCCAGCGTCATGCGTGACATGCCGATGCGCCAGACGCCCCGCATCAGGGCTTCGCCGCGCAGCGTGTCCGGCGGGACAAGGTCTGCCATGTGCAGGGCAAAGCCCTGCGGTAGCGGGCCGGTCTGTTTCAGGCGCTGGACGGTGCCGATCTTCGCGTCTTCGCCCGTGACCCCGCGAAAGCGACGCCAGAGGGCGGCATCGTCGGCTCCGGAGCGTGGAGCCCGTTCAGCGGTGTATTGGCTGTCTCCACCTGACACGGGACGCGTCCAATCTGTTCTGTTCTATGCGTGCACGCTGGGTCTCAGAGCGCGAATATTGTCTGCATAGGCTGCCGGGCCGCCCTTGAAGACGGCAGAGCCCGCAACGATCGCCGTCACGCCTGCGGCGATGGCGCGCGGCGAGGTTTCGGCGTTCAGGCCGCCATCGATTTCGAGGATGATGTCGCGGCCGGTCTGGTCGATCATGCGGCGCAGCTGTTCCACCTTGCGCAGCTGGCTCTCGATGAAGGCCTGGCCGCCAAAACCGGGGTTCACCGACATGACCAGGACGAGGTCGATATCGTCCATCACAGGCTCGATGATGCTGGCCGGAGTGGCCGGGTTCAGCGCCACGCCCGCCTTCATGCCTGCGCCGCGGATGGCCTGCAGCGTGCGGTGAAGGTGCGGGCCGGCTTCCGGGTGCACGGTGAGAATGTTGGCGCCCGCCTTGGCAAAGGCGTGGATGAACGGATCCACCGGCGCGATCATCAGGTGCACGTCGAACGGCTTCTTCGTGTGCGGACGGAGTTTCTCGATCACCGGCGGACCGAAGGTCAGGTTCGGCACGAAGTGGCCGTCCATGACATCGATGTGGATCATGTCCGCGCCAGCCTTGTCGATGGCCCGGATTTCCTCTCCCAGACAGGCAAAGTCGGCGGAGAGAATCGAAGGAGAAATCAGTACGTCACGCATGTAGACTCCCTAAATGGGAAATACCGGCCGCACAAGGCAGCCGGTACTCCATATCCGTTCCGGATAGAACGTGTCGGGCTTAGTATGCCCCGGCCGGGATCAGCTTCCAGCCATCGGCGCCGGCAATGATGTCGACCGGCGTGCCCGGCGCGATGTAGACGTCTGCGCCCTGGATGATTTCCTTGCTCTCACCGCTGGAGAAGCGGACGATGTAAGCGAAGGCTTTCGACGTGCCGATGGCCTTGCCAGCCTCGTTACCGGCAATACCGCCGAGAACTGCGCCACCGATGGCGCCTGCCGTCTGGGCCTTGTCGCCGCCGCCGAGTTCAGAGCCTGCGAGGCCGCCGAGCACAGCGCCGGTTGCGGTGCCGATGATCGAGCTTTCGCGCTTGACGGTGATTTCGCGAACCGAGGTGACGGTGCCGTGATACACGGTCGAAGCCTGGCCGACAGCATTCGGGCTGGCCGTACCGACGCCATAGGTAGAGGCGCAGCCTGCCAGCGACAGGCTGAGGGCGAGGAATGCGCCTGCGGCCAGCTTGCCGGTCGAGGTGCGGACGGAAGAAACAACGGTCATTTCAGTGCTCCCTGCACAATGTATGGGGCCTTTCTGGCAGTCCGTCGCTGAATGACAGATGAACCCGCCGCGGCAATTTCAAGGCAGTAGCCTATTTTCACGCCGAGGGTGAGAGGCGGGACATGAAGAATGCGTCATGTGAGGCCCCGGAGGCGGGCAGGGTGAGCACATCTCCGTGATCCGTAATGCAATCGGCGAATCCGGCGGCTTCTTCCGGCGTCACGGGCAGGCGGGTGACAAGGCCTTCGGCAATGGCGCGCTCCACCACGTCCAGGCCCTCGGCCTTCAGCGGGGTGCAGACGCAGTAGAGGATCGTGCCGCCGGGACGGACCATTTCGGTTGCCGCTTTCAGTAACCGGTACTGCACATCCGGGAAGCGGGCGATGTCTTCCGGGCGCTTGATGAACGCCCCTTCCGGGTGACGGCGCAGCGTGCCGAGGGCCGAGCACGGCGCGTCCAGCAGCAGGAGGTCCGCCGGGGCGGCCGGGCGCCAGGTTTCGGCGTCGGCTGCAATGATCTCGGCAGAAAGCCCGGTGCGGGCGAGGTTCTCTTCGAGGCGTTTCAGGCGCGGTTTGGACCGGTCGACCGCCGTCACTTTCAGCCCTGCCGCGCAGAGCTGCAGCGTCTTGCCGCCGGGGGCCGCGCAGAGGTCAATTGCCGTGACTTCAGATGACCGGTTCATGTCTTCACCGGACTTGTCCATGACCATACCGGACTTTGACGGATTACCGGATGCGCATGCCATGAGCAGTCTTGCCGGCAGGGCGGCGGCCGGGTCCTGCACCCACCAGTCGCCGCTGCCATACTCGGCCAGCGCCTCGACCGGGCCGCCCGGCGCGCGGACGGACCCATTGGGCAGCAGCTCCCCGCTGATCACTTCGGCGACGGCGGCGGCGTTGGTTTTCGCGGTGAGGTAAATGCCGGGTTCGGCCAGCTGGGCGGCGGCGAGCCGGGCGGCGCCCTCAGGCCCGAGGCTGTCCTCGAAGGCGGCGGTCAGCCAGTCCGGCCAGATGGCGGTGACGGGCAGGGCGTCGAGATCCGGCCGCTCGGCAGCGGCGCGGCGGAGGACCGCGTTCAGGAAGGCCCCGCCGGAACGGGCGTCCGGCCAGTCCTTGGCCGCTTCAACCGTTTCGGAGACGGCGGCATGTTCCGGCACGTCCATCCTCCAGAGCTGGACCGCGCCGACGCGCAGCAGGGCGCGGATGGCGGGGCTCGCCGCCTGAAGCGGGCGGGAGAGCAGGGGGGCAAGCGCGCGGTCGATCCGGCCAAGTTCCCTGAGCGCGGCCGAGGCGATGGCGCGGGCAAAGGCCCGGTCCGACCCGTCGAGATCGCTGAAAGGCGTGGACTCGGCCATGGCCTGGTCCAGCGTGCGGCGCTTTTCCAGCGACAAAAACAGGAGATCGGCGGCAGCCCGCCGTGCCTCAGCACCACTCAACGATCATTCTCCTGCGGAATGTGTCAGTCCGGGATCAGGCCCGGATCTGTCTGGGAATACTCTGGGGCCAGCCCCGGTTTATCCCCAAGGCCCGGCCTGGCGGCGTTCTGCCTTGGCAGGGGTAGGGGCCGCAACCCCCATTTCGCTGGCGAGGCGGCGCAGCGCCTCGACGCGGTTGGCCGTGGCCGGGTGGGTGGAGAAGAGATTGTCCGCCCCGCGCCCGTTGAGGGGGTTCGCGATATACATGTGCGCCATGGCGGGATTGCGCTCTGCGGCGACATTGATCGTGGACCGCGCGCCGCGCTCGATCTTCTCCAGCGCCGAAGCGAGCCAGAGCGGATTGCCGCAGATCTCGGCCCCGATCCGGTCGGCTTCATATTCGCGCGAGCGGGAGATCGCCATCTGGACGAGGCCCGCGGCCAGCGGCGCAAAGATCATGACCGCGATGGAGCCGATCAGGCCCTGACGGTCGCGCCCGAAGAAGAGGGCAAAATTCGCCAGCATGCCGATGGCACCGGCAATCGTGGCGGTGAGCGTCATGGTCAGCGTGTCGCGGTGTTTCACATGGGCCAGCTCGTGCGCCATCACACCGGCGACTTCCTCGCGGTTCAGCGAGCCGAGCAGGCCGGTCGTGGCGCAGACGGCGGCGTGCTGAGGGTTGCGGCCGGTGGCGAAGGCGTTCGGCTGCGGGGTCTCGATGATGTAGATGCGCGGCGGCGGCAGGCCCGCCCGGTCGGCCAGCTTCAGCACGTCATTGGCAAAAGTGCGCAGCATGGGCGAGGCGGTGGCCGGGTCGATTTCTTTCGCGCCCTGCATCGACAGGACGATCTTGTCGGAATTCCAGTAGGAGAAAAAGTTCATCGCGGCTGCCACCACAAAGGCCACGGCCATGCCGGTCGTGCCGCCGATGAGATAGCCGACGCCCATGAAGAGCGCGGTCATCGCCGCAAGTAGGATGAAGGTTTTCAACGTGCCCATTGGGCCTTAACTCCAGTCGTTTCTGCGCGTATGAACGCGCTGCGTTAGCACTCCCCAACCGCCACACCTATATGGCGAGCGTTAACGAAAAGAGGAGTCTTCATGGCCAGCGGTGACAAAGCTGTAATCCCTGTCCTGACGGAAGAGGAAATCGAGCGCCGCAAGGCCTTGCCGGAAGCTGCCCGCCGCGCGCTGGAAGAGGCCGATGCCCGCAAGGCGAAGGAAGCCGCCGATGCTGCCGCCCTTCCGGACGACGAGCATGGCGGCCCGCGGAATATCGAGCCGACCCGGTACGGGGATTGGGAACGCAAGGGCATCGCCTACGATTTCTGAGCCTTTCAGAGGCCCAGCACTTTCCGTGCAATGATTGTCCGCTGGATTTCGTTCGTGCCGCCATAGATGGACTGTGCACGCCCCGCAAAATAGGTCGCCATGTCGCGCCCCGGTGAGCCGCCGGGATCGTTCTGCCCGGCCCAGAAGCTGAAATGCGGCTGGGCATAGGCGCCTGCCGCATCGACCATGAGTTCGGTGATCTGCTGGTGGGTCGTCGTCGCAAGGATCTTGATTGTCGAGGCCGCGTCACCCGGTGAGCCGCCCTGGGCAGCCGCCGAGAGGACGCGGAAAACTGTC
>JACXUV010000068.1 GCA_014763715.1 Rhodobacterales bacterium
CCCGGTATGGGACCCCCTAATCCGTATCGGGCACTGGACTCTCGTGATTGCCTTTTTCACGGCCTACCTGTCTGGCGATGACCTTTTCAGCATCCACAAATGGGCTGGCTATGTCGTGGCGGCCTATGTGCTGATCCGCATCGTCTGGGGGCTCATCGGCACGCGGCATGCACGGTTTACCGACTTCGTGCGCGGGCCAGGCGCCGTGTTCGGATACCTGCGCGGTCTCGTAACCGGGAAAGTGAAGGATTATGCCGGCCACAACCCTGCAGGCGGGGCCATGGTCGTCGCCCTTCTTTTCAGCCTTCTGGTCACGACCTCAGCCGGCATGGCGCTCTATGCGGTCGAAGACAATGCGGGCCCGCTGGCCGGCATCGTGACGGAAGAGACCTTCGCGCCGCTGGCCTCCGCCTTCGGGGAAGCAGGCGAAGAGGAAGAATCCGGTGCCGAGGAGCTGCTCGAAGGCGTGCACAAGACATTCGTTTACATCACGCTCGCCCTTGTCGGCCTGCACCTTGCCGGGGTCGTCGCCTCAAGCCTCGCCCACAAGGAGAATCTCGCCCGCGCCATGGTGACCGGCCGCAAGCAGGTACATGACGACACGGCCGAAGACGCCTAGCCCACCCCGCTAGCCTCCCGGCCGGGGCAGGCACATCAACTGGGAAGATCCGGTGACGAGCAGGTTTCCACCTGCGTCCCGGATCTCTCCATCGGTGGCCATCAACCCGTTTGCGGCGACAGGCGCCCGCACCCGCATGTGCAGCCAGCCGGCATGGCAGGTCGGGCGGTGGAAACGGTAATGATAGTCGATGTTCGGCGCGATCCATGGCGACGGACTATCCGCCGGATGGGCCGGATACTGAGCCAGCCAGCCGAACGTATCCATCAGGATCAGGGCCCGCCCCGCATCTGCAAAGACATCCTCCGTCACAGCCTGCGGCATGAGCCGGTAGAAGCCTGTCAGTTCCGGATCGCGCGGTGCTTCTCCCGCACGCGGCATTCCCAGGATGGGGCGCTGATCGAAACGCCGGAAGAAGGGATGAACCGGCTCGTCCGGATGCTGCTCCTCGAAAGTCGGCACACTTTCCGGATCCGGCAGGGCTTCGTGCGTGTCGTCATGTTCCAGGCCGGGCATGGCGTCCGGCACAGTCCAGACATGGCAGATCAGCAGCGTCTTGCCGTCCTGCGTCAGCTCTGCCCGCAATAATTCGCTGCGCTTTCCGGCCCGGAGCGTTTCCACGCGAATCTCAGCCGGGGCGTATTTGCCCATGCGCAGGAAGTGGCAGGTCATGCTGGCGGGGCGCGGCAGGCTGCTCGCCTCCCCCACAGCCCGCAAGGCAAGCGCGGTGATATAGCCACCCGCCGGGCTCCACAGGCCCCACGCCTCCGGCAGGTCGACAGCCCAATGGCCCTCTCCCACAGGGGTCAGACGGGTTGCCTGTTCAAAATCGTCGGCGGCCTGCATGAATATCTCCTCCCGGTGTTTTGTGTTCCCGCGGACTTTACCTGCCCGGCCGGAACACAGAACCCCGAAAGGAGAAATTCAGATCAACTTTTACGATATGATATGGCCGGTCAGGCCATGTCCCAGTCCGTGATCGCTTCGTCCATGATGCGGGTGGCTTCGCGGACGTTTTCATCGCTGATGACCAGCGGCGGCGCGAGGCGCAGCACATTGGCACCGGCAACGCCGACCAGCAGGTTCTTGTCGCGGCAGACGCCCTGCAGACCTTTCGGATCAGCCTTCATTTTCAGGCCGGTCAGCAGGCCCTTGCCGGTGACGGTTTCCACCTTGTCCGGGTGGCTGTCGGCAATGCTCTTCAGGCTCTGGGCCAGCGTGCCGGAGACACGGCGCACTTCGGCGAGGAAGTCCTCGCTGGAGATGATGTCCCAGACGACATTGCCAACGGCCATGGCCAGCGGGTTGCCGCCATAGGTCGAGCCGTGGCTGCCCGGCTGCATGTGCTCGCCGCAGGCTTCGGTCGTCAGGCAGGCGCCGAACGGGAAGCCGCCGCCAATGCCTTTGGCCGAACACAGAATATCCGGCGCGGCGCCATCGGCCCATTCATAGGCAAACAGCTTGCCGGTCCGGCCCATGCCGCACTGGACTTCATCATAGATCAGCAGCACGCCGTTCTCGTCGCAGAGTTCGCGGAAGCGCTTCAGATCCTCTTCCGGCAGTGCGCGCACGCCGCCTTCACCCTGCACCGGCTCGATCAGCACGGCTGCGGCGGTCGGGCGGGAGACCGCCTCTTCCAGCGCGTCCATGTCGCCCCATTCCAGGTGAACGAAGCCGGGCAGCGCCGGGCCGAAGCCTTCCAGGTATTTCGGATTGCCGCCGGCATTGATCGCCCCGATCGAGCGGCCGTGGAAAGCGCCCGTGAAGGTGATGATGTCGATCCGCTCTTCATTGCCATTGGCCCAGTGATACTTGCGCGCGGTCTTGATCGCGCACTCGATCGCCTCGGTGCCGGAGTTCGTGAAGAAAACGCGGTCAGCAAAGGTGTCGCGGCAGATCTTGTCGGCCAGCTCCTCTGCCCCGCGAACACGGAACATGTTGGACGTGTGCCACAGCTTGCCGGCCTGTTCGCGCAGGGCGTCCACCATGGCCGGGTGCGAATGGCCAAGCGCGTTGACCGCGATGCCCGCGATGAAGTCCAGATATCGGGTGCCGTCTTCGGTATAGAGGTAGACGCCCTCTCCCTTCTCGAAAACTTCTTCCGGCGGCCGGTAGACCGGCATGATATGCTGGCGGGGATCGCTCATCTTTTGCCCTTCCGATGTCGCGAGGTTTTCACTCAGGGCGCCACGCATGACGGGGGGCTGACCGGAAGTCAACACACCGCATACCCGTGCATGTGACAGCGGCCTCGATTCGCGCTTAAGTGAGGGGCAGAGACAAGGGAGTTACCGGATGAAAATGCTTGCCAGCCTGGCAGCAGGGTTTGGCCTGCTTGTGCTGCCTGCGGCCGCGCAGGGCGAGGCGCAGCGTCTGGCTCCGCCGGTCAATGTCCTGCAACCGCAAGCGGCTCCCGCCCCGGTAGAAGGCGAGAAAGTTACGCAACGTCAGTCCATGGTGATCGAGGAAGACGGCACCGTCCGTTTCCTCACGCCGCAGGAAGCGGCTGACCTGTTCCTGCCTGCCAGCGAGTTCAATGTTGAACTGGATCAGCCCGCTGACGCGCCGGATTCGCTACGGATCGAAGTCTCCGGGGCGGAAATCAGCGAAACCCGCACGCCCGATGGCGGCACGCGCATCCTTCGTGTCGTCCCGGAGGACGGCAGCCCGGCCTGGCTGATCACGATTACAAAAGATTAATCGAAAAACGATAATAAGACTTGACGATAAACGATAAGTGCTTATTGTTAATCGTGAAGCCGGGCGGGACGGATGTGATGTCCAAACGCCCCCTACCTCACCTGAGCCGTTACTTCGGCCTGCCCGGTTTCCCTGAAATATACCCCTGAAAGTACCTCCAAACGGAAAGAGGCGCGGGCTCTTAGCCTCGCGCCTCCCACCGTTTGCAGCGTTTCCTCCCAGAAACTTGCTGGGACATAAGGCCGCGCTTTTGCGGATGTGTCAAGAATGTGTCCTAGATTTTTTCTAGTAATTCCTTACCTTTAATTGCTGCACCTGCGAACAGAACCTCCAGGCTCGCCCTCGCTTCAGGTGACCATACGGCACCCGGCGACGCGGCAAAGACCGCCTCGCTCTTGAGGATCAGCCCGTCCGACAGGATTTTCAGCCCGTTGGCCTTCAGCGTCGCGCCCGTGGAGGTAATATCCACGATCACGTCAGCCGAACCGGTCGTTGGGGCAGCTTCAGTCGCCCCGGCGCTTTCGACGAGACGATATTCCCCAACTGACCGGGCCGCGAAGAAGCGACGGGTCAGCCGCATATATTTGGTCGCCACGCGCAGACGGCGATGGTGCGCTTTGCGGAAGGCCGCCCCAGCCGCTTCGAGGTCCGACATCGTGTCGACATCGACCCAGGCCTGCGGCACCGCGACGATCACATCCGCCCCGCCAAAGCCAAGACGCTTGAGCACATGGAAATCGCTCTCCCCCACCGGGGCGAGATCGTGCAGCAGGTCTTCGCCAGTAACGCCCGCATGCAGGCTGCCATCGACGAGCCCCTGCGCGATCTCCCGCGCGGAGAGGAGCCGCATCTCGACATCGCCCAGCCCGGCAATCTCGGCCTGATAGCCGCGCTCGCCGCCAATCTGGGTGACCGGGAAACCGGCTGAGGCCAGCCATTCCTCGGATTTTTCCTTCAGCCGTCCCTTGGACGGAATGGCGAGTGACAGACGGGTCATGCGCCCCTCCCTTTCGCACGCAGCACACGGTCAGGCCGCACGACGCCGCCAATGGCGGTGGCATTTGCCTTGCCGTTCGACAGGCCCGAGACAAGACCGTCATACCGCCCGCCCGACGCAATCGGCTGGCGCTCTGTCAGGTTCGGCCCCAGCGTCTCGAACAGGAAGCCGTCATAATAGGTGAAGCGCCGCCCGAAGCCGGACCGGAACCGGCAGATCGCTTTCAGCTCCGGCAGCATTTCGCGGATCAGCTCCATCCGCCGGGCCACACGCTCGATGGCGGCAGACGTGCGCGACAGGCTGTAGCGCGCCGCGATGGCGTCCAGCTGGTCTGCCGCCTCCGATGCCGTGCAGTTGACCGAGGCGAGCGCGCCGATCACATCCCGCACCGTATCCGGCACGCCGCCCGCCGCGAGGGCCGCAGCCCTGGCCCGCAGGCCAGCAATGATTTCAGAAACGCTCCGTGTCCCGATCAGCGGGATGCCCCGCTCGGCCAGCGCTGCACGGAAGGCCGCCTCTGCCTCTTCCGGGGTTGCAGCTTCCAGTGTCGGCACAAGGTCCGCCTCGATCGGTACCGGCGCCGCCTCGACCAGCGCCCGCACGCCGCCTTCCTGACGGAAGGCGCGCTTCAGCAGGTCCGCCGTCACACGCGGCAGGCCGAGCGCATCGATAAAGGCCGGGAACACGGCAAGGTCGCCCATCGCCACCGCTTCCGGCACCACACCGCAGGCGCGCACAGCCTCGTGCACCAGTGCAAAAGCCTCGGCATCCTCGACCGGGCCGGAGTCGCGGCCGAACCATTCAAAGCCAACCTGCGTGAACTCCATCGGGTCTTCAGAGGCCGCCGGCAGGCGGAAGGCTTCCGCGGCATAACAATAGGCCTTTGGCCCGTTGGTGCCGCTGGCCAGCCGCTCGGCTTCCATACCGGCAACCGGCAGGGTCAGGTCCGGGCGCATGACCATTTCATTGCCGCGATGATCCGTGAACACGCAAAGGCGCGCACGCACCGCCTCCCCCGACAATTCCAGCGGAATGTCCGATGGCAGGATATAGGCCGGATCGACCAGTTCGGCACCAGAGCCCTCGAACCGGGACCGGGCCGCCTTGACGATGGCTGAATGCGTCATGCCTGGGCCTCGACGATGCGGCGGATGGCCTCGACCATTTCGGCGCGCGGCACTTCAATCTGGCCGGGACGCGCCTCGCGGTATTCCTCATTGGACTTGATGGCCTGCGCCTTCAGCGCGCCCATCTCGAGATCCTTGATGGTGACGGTGCCCTTGGCGATCTCGTCCTCGCCGACGATCACCACAGCCGGGGCATTGCGGCGGTCGGCATATTTCATCTGCGGCCGCATGCCGGACGCGCCCATATAGGCTTCCGCCCGGATGCCTGCGCGGCGCAGGTCCGTCGCGATGGAAAGCGCCGTAGACGGATTTTCCTTGTCGAGGTTCAGCACCACGACCGGGCCGTCCAGCTTGCCGGTCTCGCCCATAATCTGCAGGGCGGAGGCGAGCCGCGAGATGCCGATGGAGAAGCCCGTCGCCGGAACCGTCTCGCCGGTGAAACGCGCGACGAGGTCGTCATAGCGGCCGCCGCCGCCGATGGAGCCGATGCGATAGGTCTTGCCGTCGTCGCCGGTCACCTCGCGCAGCAGCTCGGCCTCATAGACCGGACCGGTATAGTATTCGAGGCCGCGTACGACCGACGGGTCGATCACGACATCGCCTTCCGGCGCGCCGAACGCATCGAGGGCGAGCGCGATGGCTTCGAGTTCGGCCAGGCCCGCTTTGCCCTCTTCGGTATTGCCGGTCGCTTTCGACAGGTTGGCCAGCGTCTCGGCGCGTGTCCCGGCGCCCGCCTCCGCAAAGGCCAGCACGGTTTTCACCTTGTCGGCATCGAGCCCCGCGCCCTTGGTGAAGTCGCCACTTTCATCCATGCGGCCCTTGCCCAGCAGGTCTGCCACGCCGGAGGCGCCCAGCCGGTCCAGCTTGTCCAGCGCACGCAGGATGGCGAGGCGGCCCTCGGCAGTCGTCGCGCCCACCCCGTCCAGCACGCCGTTCAGCAGGCGGCGGGTGTTCACGCGGATCACGAACTCGCCCGTTTCCATGCCCACGGCGCGGAGGGCTTCGGCGCCCATGGCGATCATCTCGGCATCGGCATGGAAGCCCGGCGCGCCGATCGTGTCGGCATCGCACTGCCAGAACTCGCGGAAGCGGCCCGGCCCCGGCTTCTCGTTCCGCCACACCGGCCCGGCGGCATAGCGGCGGAAAGGCTTGCCGAGCGACTGTCCGGCCTCGGCCACGAAACGGGCGAGCGGCGCCGTCAGGTCGTAGCGCAGCGAGATCCACTGCTCGTCATCATCCTGAAGCGAGAAAACGCCGGCATTCGGCCGGTCATCATCCGGCAGGAACTTGCCGAGCGCGTCGGCATATTCGAAGGCCCCGGTGTCGAGCGCCTCGAAGCCCCATTTGCGGTAAACGCCGGTCACCGTCTCGACCAGCTGCGCCTGCGCATGAATCAGGCCCTCGCGCTTGTCGGGAAAGCCGCGCGGTTTGCGGGCGAGGTCCTTGCCGGAGAGGGGCTGGCTGTCTTTGTCGCTCATGGGTCGCTCTTAGTCCTGTTTGCGCACCGCATAATCGGTGCTGGTCCGGATTGGAAGGCGACACGTCAACATCAGGCACGTCCCGGCTGTGGCCTGCCTCGTCTGGTATGGTTCTGGAGAGAACACTTGCACGAGGCGCAGCCGGACCGGTTCGCGCCTCATCGGCGCGTCACGAATGATGGTGATGGTGGTGCAGTGCAGTGTTCATTACGAAAGGCCGATAGTGGCGCAGCCGCGCCGAGTCAACTGAAAGCTCAGGCGCCCTGTCCGGGGCGGGTAAACGGCTTCTGCTGCCCTTCCCGGCGTTCGATCACCTTGAAGATGCCTGTGCCCCGCATCAGCAGCTTGTCACCGGCCCAGATGCGCCCTTCCACGGTGAACACATCGTCCTGGCGGCCGATCACTTTGCCCTTGCCCTCGACAAAGCTGCCCATATTGGCGCCGGAGAGAAAGTCGCACATCAGGCGGACGGTCACCCACCAGGTGTCTTCGTCCTTCTCCACGGCTGCGCCCCAGGCCATGTCGGCAAAGGTCATGAGCATGCCGCCATGCGCATTCATCATGCCGTTGGTGTGGTGCTCCTCGACGCGGAAAGCGCGGGTCAGCCCCGTCTCGTCCCGCTTCTCGAACAGCGGGCCGACCTGGCGGCCAAAGCCCCGGTGCCAGGGCAGCATCTGGTAGCCTTCCGGCAGGTCGAATGTCTGGTTGCGTGATAGATCGTCCGTCATGGCGCCCGCTTAGCGCTGTCCGCCCGGCTTTTCCAGCCCTGCCGCAACGCCCGCTGCTACACCGATATGGAGATCAGGTTGATGAACAGGTGCGCCATGATCGGCGCGAACAGCCCGCCGCTGGCCACACGCAGCATGCCCAGCACAAAGCCATAGACCAGAACCATCGCGATCCCGATCCAGCCATACTGGATATGCTGGACCGCGAAGATCAGCGCGGACAGGCCAGCCGCAGAGACCGGCGTCCAGCCCCGCGCCAGCAGCACGCCCATGAACAGGCCGCGATAGATGAACTCTTCCGCAAGAGGCGCGACCAGGACGATGGTGAACAGGATTTCCACTTGCGAACTGGCGTTGATCTGGTCCAGAAAATTGTCGCTGACACTCAACCCGCCCGGTCCGAAGATGGCCGCCAGAAGGCCGGACAGGAAGGTTGTGACCGTGACGGCAACGACGGCCGCCACCGCGGCAAACCCGACCACGACCAGGTTCACATCGCCCGGCTCCGCCACCTCCCACGCAACGCCGCGCATCTTCAGATAGCCATAGATCGCCAGCATGGTGAGAATGTTGGAGAGCCCCGCCAGCAGGATCAGCGAGATGCCCGGCATCAGGAGATGCAGAAAGATCGCCGGCAGTATGACGAGAAACTGGTAGGCCACCGCGACAATGCCGGCCGTCCAGATCATCGAGCGAAGGCTGGTCAAATGTGTCGCCCGTCCCTGTTGCGCGGCCAAATCGTTCCGCACCCGTAGAACTCCCGGCCCCGCGGATCAAGCGCTGCGGAAGGCAATCACGCAAACAGCAAAAGCCGCCGGCGCGAACCGGCGGCCTCTGTGTGCTTCCGAAACGCTATTCGCGGAAGTTCAGTTCCTGCAGCAGGGTCGTACCGGTGATTTCCCGGAACTCGGCCCGATCGGCATTTTCCGAAGCAAGCTGCTCCGTCGTCGCCTTGGCCCAGGCACGGAATTCCTCATATTGCGCTTCGGATTCCGGCCCGGTCGGGATCTTCTCCATGACCGTCACAAGATACAGGTCCGGCTCACCCGGACGGTTATAATAGTTGCCGAAGACCATATAGTCCTTGATCCAGCCCTTCGACTTCGCAAAGTCCTGCGATGCACGCCAGCGGTCTGCCAGATGGTTGGCATAGTAGAGGCCGCCACCGGGCTTGATGTCCACGCCGGTGACTTCCCAGAAATCCCCGCTGACCAGCGGATAGCCATCATCGGCCGGTGCAGCTGTGGCAGCAGGCTCCTGTGCTGTTGCACTGGTTACGCAACCCGCCATGGCGATGACCACCGCGATGCCCGAGATCTTCAGTGAATTGATTAAGCGCATTGTCATCTCCCTTATATTTTATTCGATGTAGTTAACATAAATTAACTATTTCGCCTATCGCTTGTTTTGGGGAAGATTTTCTCGCTCGTTTTGCCCTCTGGAATAATATTTTCCGGCAGATATGCCCTGCTACAGTTCGATCATGTCGAAATCGGATTTCGGCGTCCCGCAGAGTGGACAAACCCAGTCCTCCGGAATCTCTGTCCAGCGTGTGCCGGGAGCGAGCCCTTCATTCGGGTCGCCATGCTCCTCTTCATAGATGTAACCGCAGGTCCGGCACTGCCAGACCTTGTAAGGTATTGCGCTCATTCTTCCCCTCCTCCTTTGACCGGCGCCAGACGCGCACGAAGCGACCCGATCAGGGCATCCCGGATTGGGGCAATGACCATGTCCGGGTCGATCAGGCTCTGCATACGTATACCCAACAGGGCACAGCCAGCCATCAGGGCCGTCGCGTCCGCATCGGCATCCGCCCTGATGCTCCCCTCGGCCTGGCCGCGTTCGATAAGGGCGCGGATCAGCACGCGCTCCACCTCATGCGACTCGGCAAAGGCCGCCCGCGTCTCCAGCCGGTCGGCCACCGCCGCGGCGAGCAGCATGTAATAGGCCTTGTCTTCCTCATGCCCGTCCAGCGTGCGGCAATGCAGGTCGACAAAGGCGCAAAGGGCCGTCAGCCCGTCCATCTCCGTTACCTGTGCCTCGTCCAGCGCGTCCCGCTGCCAGGCATGCAGGGCGGTGATGAGGCTGCGGATAAGGCCATCCTTGGAACCGAAGCGCTGAGTGACAAGCCCGCGGGAATAGCCAGCCTCCCGCCCGATCGCGTCGAACGTGGCCGCAGCCACCCCCTTCTCCGACACGACGCGCATGGTTGCTTCCAGCAATTCCTGCTCGGATCGCTCGCGCCGCTCGGCCTGGGTCATCCGGCCCGTCTCGGAGGCTGTGCTCGTATCAGACATGACTCCGCCTAACATATTTGTTGGCCGTATAGCAAGTATATGCTAGATGCTTGCCCCAGCAAGGGAGACGCAAGCTGCTCCCGTACCGGAGGAACGCATGACCATACCCGCCAATATCGCCGAAGCCGTTGTCGACCCGAAGGCCTATGCCGACTGGGACCGTTCGCACGAAGCCTTTGCCTGGCTGCGCAAGAACGCGCCGCTGGACGTTGCCGAGATCGAAGGCTTCGATCCGTTCTGGGTGGTCTCCAAGCATGCCGACATCCTGAACATCGAGAAGCAGAACGACCTCTTCCATAATGAAGACCGCTCCGCGACGCTGACCAATATCGAAACGGACAAGAAGGTCCGCGCGATGATGGGCGGTTCGCCGAACCTGCTGCGCTCCCTCGTCCAGATGGATAATCCGGACCACATGCAGTACCGCCGCCTGACGCAGGCCTGGTTCATGCCGCAGAACCTGCGCAAGCTGGAAGACCGCATCCGCGAGATCGCGCGCGGCTTCATCGACAAGATGGCGGAGAAAGGCACCGAGTGCGACTTCGCCCGCGACGTGGCCTTCCTCTATCCGCTGCATGTCATCATGGAAGTGCTGGGCGTGCCGGAGATCGACGAGCCGCGCATGTTGAAGCTGACGCAGGAACTCTTCGGCGCGCAGGACCCGGAGGTCAATCGTTCGGGCAAGGAGGTTTCGGACAGCGATACCGGCCTCGCCAATATCCAGGCCACGGTGGCGGACTTCTTCACTTACTTCATGGAAATGACCGAAAGCCGCCGCAAGAACCCGCGCGAAGACCTCGCCAGCGTGATCGCGAACGGTGAAGTCTATGGCAAACCGCTCGGCCATCTGGAGGCCATGTCCTATTACATCATTGCCGCGACCGCCGGGCATGACACGACCTCCAACACCACCGCCGGGGCGCTCTGGGCGCTGGCGGAAAACCAGGACCAGTTCCGCAAGCTGAAGGACGACCTGTCGCTGATCCCGTCCATGGTGGAAGAGTCCATCCGCTGGGAAACGCCGGTGAAGCATTTCATGCGCACCGCGACCGACGACACCGAGGTTCATGGACAGAAGATCAAAAAGGGCGACTGGCTGTTCCTGGCCTATCCGTCGGGCAACCGCGACGAGGATGTGTTCGAGGATCCGTACAAGTTCAAGATCGACCGCTCGCCGAACAAGCACGTCGCCTTCGGCTATGGCGCGCATGTCTGCCTCGGCCAGCACCTCGGCCGGATGGAAATGCGCGTCCTGTGGGAAGAGCTGCTGCCGCGCCTGCAATCGGTCGAACTCGCCGGCAAGCCGACACGGGTTCAGGCGAACTTCGTCAGCGGGCCGAAGTCGATCCCGATCAAATTCAAGATGAACTAAAGCCCCAGCACCAGCGGCGCCCGTGAAGGCGCTTCGTGGGTAAGGCTGGTTTTCGGGGCCTGGTTTGGGGTTACGAGTCCGGCAGGGGCAGGTTCAAGCCCCTTCTCCTGGGGGCTTGCGAGGAGAAGCGAATGCACTGCATTCGCCCGAGCAAGGGGTTGGGGATGAGGGGTAGCATAGCTGCGGCAGAGACGGCACTTGCGGAAACGCCTTTACCCCTCACCCCAACCCTTGCTCGGGCAGACGCAATGCGTCTGCCTCTCCTCGCAAGCCCGAGGGAGAGGGGCTGTAAGTGGAGATATTCAGGCGTAAAGGCGCGCCCGTCACACGCGGCGGCGAGGCGGTCGTTTGCGGGCTTTGGGA
>JACXUV010000069.1 GCA_014763715.1 Rhodobacterales bacterium
TGGACCCAGATGAGGGGCCAGATCACTGAGAGGTGGGGCGGGAAGCCCTGGGGTGGATGCAGGAACGACATGTGCCGCACTATACATCCGGGTGCGGAGCTGTCGGATGGATTTGTTTTTACGGCAATGATGGCGGCAGGTTGGGGAGGCGAAAGTGTTGGATAAGCCCCCTCCGACCGCTTCGCGGCCACCTCCCCCGCAAGCGGTGGAGGATGGAGTCCGGAACTTGCGGCAGGCATATCCTCCCTCGCTTGCGGGGGAGGTGGCAGACGGCAAAACCGGCTGACGGAGGGGGCTTGTGCAGAGCGGTGTCGAAGCATGACTGGCGCGTGACCACACACGGCTACGCCATGCCCCTGCATGACGACCCATGATCATATCGGACTATAACGGACTATGCCGGATCACCCCCGCGTGCACAGAAGTGTGAGCGCTTGTGATTTCTGCCGGCGTGGCGGGCGTGCCAGATGAGGGGCGGATTTCCGGAGCCGCCTCATGACCCGCCTGCGCGCCCCTGCCCGCTATGCCTGCTGGACCGCCGCCCTTGTCGCGGGTGGGCCGTGGCTGTGGCTGGGCAGTTTCCTGCTGGAACGTCACCCGGCGGACAATCTGCCTTACCTGATCGAGCGGGCAAAGCTGCACGCCAATCTCTGGCTGCTGGCGGGCGGCGTGATCTGGTATGCGGCCTGGTCTTTCGGCACGCTGCTGCTGCCCCGGCATGCGGCGGATCACCGGGACCGGCACGCCCTGCACCGGGGCTTCGACTTGGCCATCGTTGTGCTGATCCCGGCCGTGGCGGCGCTCTACTGTATCAGCGGCGATCCTGACCCGCGCAATTTCCGACGCATGATGCCGACGGACGCCGTGTTCCTGCCCGCGCTGCTGTTCGCAGCGCTGCAGACAGTGGCTTTCGTGCAGGTCTGCTGCCTTGAGCGGGCGCCTACATCCGCTCCGGCACGCGAATGCCGAGGAGGTCCAGGCCGGTTTCCAGCTGCTTCAGGACCGCGGAGGCAAGGCCAAGGCGGCTGGCGCGTGTGGCGGCGTCGGCTTCGGCGGCAATCGGCAGGGCCGAATAGAAGCTGCTGAAGGCCTGCGCCAGATTGTAGAGATGCTCGCACAGGATGTGCGGCATGCGCTTCTCACGCGCCTGCAGGCAGGCGGCCGCGAAATTGTCGAGCTGCAGCACAAGCGCGCGTTCGGTATCGTGGCCGATGGCGATGGCGCCTGCCTCATTGCCGTCCGCCTCTGCGCGGCGCAGCAGCGATTTTACGCGCACGGCGGCGTAGAGAAGATACGGGCCGGTCTTGCCTTCGAAGCTCGTGAACTTGTCGAGATCGAAGACATAGTTCGTGGTCCGCGTATTCATCAGGTCAGAGAAACGCAGCGCGGCGAGCGCGACATTGGCGGCAACCTGATGGCGCTCTTCCGGCCCCATGTCTTCCGGCAGCTTGCCGGCTTCCTCGATCTTCTTCTGCGCTTCCTCGAACGCCATGGCGTTCAGGTCAGCCAGGCGCAGCACGCCGCCTTCGCGGGTCTTGAAGGGCTTGCCATCCGGGCCGTTGACCGTGCCGAAGCCGATATGTTCGAGGTGGCCCTCGTCAATCAGGCCGACCATTTCGGCGGCGCGGAACACCTGTTCGAAGTGCAGCGCCTGACGCTGGTCCACGACATAGAGCATGCGCTGGGGCGTCGGATGGAGGTTTTCCATCCGGTCCAGGATCGTGGCGAGATCTGTCGTGTGATAGCCGGTGCCGCCGCGGCTGTTGATCAGCATGATCGGCGGCATTTCCTTCTTGTCGCTGTCGCGCGCGATGCGGACGATGGTGGCGCCATCATCTTCCTCGGCAAGACCCGCCGTCCGGAAGCGCTCGACCAGTTCCGGGATCAGGTGATCGACATCGCTTTCGCCCTTCCAGAGGTCGAAATGGACGTTCAGGAATTCATAATCAACTTTCAGCGCCGCAACCGACACGTCGATGAAATGCTTCAGCAGCGCGCGGTAGCCGGGGCGGCCTGCCTGCAGCTCGGCAACGGCCTTCTGGCTGCGCTCAAGGCGTGCCGGATCGTCCTTTGCCTTGGCGCTGGCCGCCGGATACATGCGGGCGAGATCGTCGATCGTGACCGGCGGTTCTTCCGGATACGGACCGGTGTAATCGGGATCGAAATAGATAAGGCCCGGCTGTTCGTCGTACAGCTCGGTCACGAGGTGGCCCATCTGCAGGCCCCAGTCGCCGAGATGCGTGTCGCCGGTGACATCGTCGCCCAGGAAGCGCAGCAGGCGGCACAGCGTGTCGCCGATCACGGCAGAGCGGAGGTGGCCGACATGCATTGGCTTGGCGACGTTCGGGCCGCCAAAGTCGATGACGGTGACCTGCGGGTCGCTCGCGCCCTCGGCGCCGGCCATCTTCTCCTCGCGCACAGCCTCTGCCCGCGCGGCGAGCGCGGCATCGGAGACGCGGATATTGATGAAGCCCGGCCCGGCGACTTCCGCCGACAGGACCATCGGATGCGCCTTCAGCGCGGCGGCGACCTCGGCGGCCACGTCGCGCGGGATCTTGCCGGCGCTCTTGGCCGCGCCCATGGCGCCATTGCACTGGAAGTCTGCCAGTTCCGGCTTGTCGGAGCGGCGCACATCGCCCCACCGCGCCTCAAGGCCCATGGCTTCAAAGGCGGCGCTGGCGGCCGCCGACAGGTCTTTCGTCAGGCTGGCCATGACTTACGATCCGGCATTCATGCGGAAGCGTTTGCCCGCGCGGTTGAATTCCAGTTCTTCTTCGGAAAGGTCGAAGCCGACCAGGATCTCGAAGTTCGATCCGGCAATCGTCTCGTCGGCGCGCGGGATGGTGATCTTCTCGATCTTCTGGGTCGTGCCGTCCAGCTTGCTGTTGCCCTGGAATTCCGCCGAGACGGTGTAGTATTCCTTGGCCAGCACCTTGCCGTTGCGGCGCGTGACAGCCACCCAATAGGTGAAGTCATGCGTATTCCCATCCGCCGCCGGCCCCTTGCCGAAGGCAAAGTCGATCTGCAGGTCCGCCACCAGCGGGTTGTCACCCGTATAGCGGCAGAAGCTGCGCACATCGGTGATTTCGCCGGTATAGCGGATGTCGGTGTAGAGGTTTTCCGTCCCCTCGCCAAAGTCCACCACGCGTGACGCGTCATAGATCGATCCCACCGGCGGGCAGGCACCGGCGTTCTGGCGCGTGTCGAGCGACTGGGCCAGTTCCTTGGTGCTGGAGCAACCGGCCACCAGAGCCAGAGCGAGGATCGGTAGGATAATGCGCATGCGTTTCGCGGTCCTTCTTGGCCAGATTTCCTTGGCTGGGCAGCCTGGCGGCCCCATCTGAACTTGCCCGCCCTGTGTTAAAGGGCTACGCGCCCCCGTGCAACGCCGCTAAGGCAGGTGGGTCGGCATGGCAACCGGAGACAAGATGAAATGACGGAAAGGCGCCCTCTCACCATTCGCCTCGCAGCCCCCAGAGGCTTCTGCGCCGGGGTGGACCGCGCCATCCAGATCGTCGAGGAAGCCCTGAAGAAATGGGGCGCTCCGGTCTATGTGCGCCACGAAATCGTGCACAATGCGCATGTCGTCTCCCGTCTGGAGGCGCTTGGCGCTGTCTTTGTGGAAGAACTGGACGAGTGTCCGGAGGACCGCCCGGTCATCTTTTCCGCCCATGGCGTGCCGAAATCGGTGCCGGCGGAGGCCCAGTCCCGCAACATGATCTATGTCGACGCGACCTGCCCGCTGGTCTCCAAGGTGCATGTCGAGGCCGAGCGGCATGACCGCGAAGGCCGCGAAATCGTGCTGATCGGCCATGCCGGGCACCCGGAAGTCATCGGCACGATGGGCCAGCTGCCGGACGGCCGCATCGCTCTGATCGAAACGGTGGAAGACGCCGAAGCCTTCCAGCCGAAAGACCCGTCGAACCTCGCCTTCGTCACCCAGACGACCCTCAGCGTGGACGACACGGCCGACATCGTGGCGACCCTCCAGAAGCGTTTCCCCGGCATCTCCACGCCCCACAAGGAAGACATCTGCTACGCCACCACCAACCGCCAGGAAGCGGTGAAGGTGATCGGCGACGGCGCGGGCCTCGTGCTGGTGATCGGGGCGGAGACCAGTTCCAACTCCAAGCGCCTTGTGGAAGTCGCCCTGCGGGCCGGGGCGGCGCGGGCCGAACTTGTCGCCAGCGCCGAGAGCATCGACTGGGACTGGTTCGACGGCGTCACCCTTCTGGGCCTCACCGCCGGGGCCAGCGCGCCGGAAGACCTGGTGCAGGGCGTGATCACCGCCTGCCGCAGCCGCTTCGACGTCTCCCTGCAGGAAATCGAAACTGCCCGCGAGACAGTCACCTTCAAACTGCCGCGCGTGCTGAACACGCCTGCCTGAGCGGAACCGGCGCATGGCCCTGCCGCAGCTGATCCTCATTCCCGGCCGCCTGAACGATGGCGACCTGTTCCGTGACCAGCTGGCCGCGCTGGGCGATGTCTGCCGCCCGGTTGTGGCGGATGTGACGCGCGGGCGCTCCTTCGCCGAACTGGCCGCGACCGTGCTCGACCTAGGCGAGGATCGCTTCGCCCTCGCCGGCTTTTCCTTTGGCGGCATCGTCGCGATGGAGGTCGCCCGGCAGGCGCCGGAGCGGCTCACACACCTCGCCCTGATGGACACGGTGATGATGCCGGACACGCCCGAGGCGCTGGCCGCGCGCCGCGCCACGGCCAGCATGGTGGAACGCTCCGTACGCTTCCACGGCTTCGGCGACCAGATTGCGGCGGCCTACCTCGCGCCCCGGCATCGCGGCGACGAGGCCATTGTGGGCCGCATCCGCGAGATGACGGAGCGGCTGGGCAAGGACGTGTTCGTGCGCCAGTCCCGGCTGGAACGGCAGGACAACCGGGCCGCGCTGTCAGAACTGACCTGCCCCGTAAGCGTCGCCTGCGGGGCGGAGGACAGTGTCACCCCGCCCGCGCAGCATGAGGAAATGGCCGCACTTATTCCGAACGCGACGCTGACGATCATTCCGGATGCCGGTCACATGACGCCGCTGGAACAGCCAGGCGCCGTCACCGCCCTGCTGCGCGACCTGCTGGCCCGCAGCTGATTTCAGCTGTCCCCGACTTTCAGCGCAATCTCGTAGGATTCTTCCTCGCTGCCGACATGGATGCGGGCTTCTTCGCCGGACAGGGCTGTGAGAGTCGGATGGGCGATCAGGTCATCGCCCTCAAGGCCGCGATAGATCGCGACGTCGATCACGATCCGGTCGCCTTCATCCGGGGAAACGGTCAGTTCGATCCGGTAACCCGGCACATCGGATTCCGGTGTCGCGGTGAGGAAAGTGCCGGGTACGCCCGGCTCGACGGCCATGGTGGAATTGAATTTGTGCTGCTCCCGGTACGCCGCACTGGTCCGCTGGAAGTCGCCCTGCAGCTCGACCTTCACAGGTTCTGCGATGGCGGCGGGCAGCATCAAGGCGCCGAGGCCGAGCGAGGCGGCCAGCGCGGCCACCAGTTTGCGGGGGTGCATGGAAACGGGTTTGAGGATCATGTCGGTGCGCTCCTTGAGTGAGGCCCTGAGAAAGGGCTGAAGGTCCGCCTGCCGGGCCGCCTTCAGGTGATCCGTCACCAGGCCACGCACAATCGTGCTGACCGTCTGTCCGCGCTGCCGGGCGAGGATCTGCAGCTCACGCTTTTCCTCATGGGAAATGCGCACCTCGATCTTCTCGCTTTTCTTTGGCTTGCGGTTTGGTGTGTTCACCGTTCAGGGCTCCGTAACAGGCGACTCAGGGGTCGCATGAACCGTCCGGAAGCTACCACGCCGATCCTGTCGGACGGCAGGAAAAACGTGTCATGACACACGATCCGATATGGATTCCGAGATGGACGCCCCGCCTCAGCCGCCGTTGAAGACGGCCCACATGACGGCGACAGCAACGGCCAGCGCAATCGCAAGGCGCGGCCAGGACAGCTTGCTGTCGGCAAGCGTTTCGCCGCCTTCAAAGTCTTCGCTGGCGCGGCGGCCGGTGACCATCGGGCGGACGAGATTGTCCTTGAAGAAGACCAGATAGGTCACGATGGCCACGATATGCAGGCCGATCAGGATGACCAGCAGATTGAATGCCGTCTCGTGGATTTCCGCCGCCTGTCGCCCGGCCTCGAACGAAACGAGGGAGGCGAGCGGGCCGGATTCCAGCCCGTCCACATCCACCGAGAACAGGCCGGTGCCGACCTGCACGCACAGCGCCAGCAGCATGGCGATGACGCTGAGCGTGCCGACGGGATTGTGCCCGAAGCTCGGCTTGTGCGCGCCGCCAGTCAACCCCTTCAGATAACCGAGGATCGCCCCCGGCCCGATCTTCCAGCTGGTGAAGCGCGCCGTGCGCGGGCCGAGCAGGCCCCAGACAAGGCGGAAGGAAATCAGGCCGAGCAGGATCATCCCCATCCGCTTGTGCCAGTCCATGATGCCGTTCTCTGCCGTCCACCACATGGCGGCGACAAGGAAGACCGTGGACCAGTGGAACAGGCGAAGTGCCCCGTCCCAGACAAGGATGCGATTAGGCCCGGCCATGATACACCTCAGTCGTCAGCGCGGAAGGTTTCGTGGCAGGATTTGCAGGTCCCGCCCGTCTGGCCGAAAGCGGCGGAGATGGCAGCGATGTCGCCACCTTCTGCTGCCGTCACCAGCCCAGCCGAGGCGGACTGGAAGTCAGCGATCTTCTGCGCGAAGGTTTCCGGATCGTCCCAGATGGCCGGGAGGGCATCGGTTTTCACGCCGGAATCCGGGCCGGTGCCTGCCGGGAACCAGTCTGCCATGCCCGCAGACTCAACCGGCACGCTGGCCGCTGCCGCCTGGATGGCTGCCAGATCCGGCTCACCCGCTTTCAGCTCGTCGCTGATCGTCTTGAAGGCCTTGCCCAGCTTCTTCAGCTGGCCCTGGCGCAGCTCGATCTGTTCCTTCGGGGTCATGCCATTGGCGAGGACGACTTCCTCAGCCGCCGGGGCAGCCGCCTCGCTGGCGGGGGCAGCGCTGTCACTGCCGCCACAGGCAGCCAGTATCGACACGCCGGCAATCGCGGCAAGGGCAAGGGTGGTTTGACGAATCTTCATTAAAGGCTCCATGGGCTTTACCTTGCGGACGGTAGGCGATGCCCCCGGAAGGCGCAATTGAAACCGGGGTCGCAGGGGGCAGTTTCATGCCAGTTGCCCGTGATCGGCGCAGGGCTGCCGGGCTGGGCCTCAGCCGTGCAGTCCGTCGCCATCGGCCTCGATAAAGGCCGCAAAGCCGCTCACGAAGTCCGACAGGCGCTGGCGGGTGGTCTCATCGGTCAGGTTGCCCGCCTCATCGAACAGGCCGCCCGCCCGCGACACCATCAGCCGACCGCCGAACCAGGGGTTCATGCCCAGCGTGCGCAGCACCGGCAGCCAGTGATTTTGCGACAGGATCGTGCCGAACCCGCCGGGCGAGGCCCCGATCACCGCCACGGGCCTGCCGCCGAACACTTCAGCCGAATCCGCCGGCGGGCGGGAGGCCCAGTCAATCGCATTCTTGAACACGCCGGGAATGCCATTGTTGTATTCCGGCGTGATCAGCAACACGCCATCGGCTGCCAGGATCTCCTCCTTCAGCGCCGTCACGGCTGGCGGGATACCGTCCGCCGCCTCGACATCGCCGTCATAGAGGGGGATGCCGTGCAGGGTCATGCCGGTAATGGTCACGCCCGGCAGGTCCAGCGCCTCGGCGGCACGCATCAGGCCGGTATTGAAGGAAGCCTGCCGAAGGCTGCCTGAAATGGCGAGGATGTCAGTCATGGCTTGGCTCCCGCAGATGCTCTGGCGCGACGATAAACCGTCCTTCTCACAAGGGAAACCGGATGCATGGCCTGCGGCGCCAGTGTTCAAATCTGCCGCACAATCTGGCATAAGCGCCGCCATGACGACCCGTATTGCTGCCTTCTACCTGTTCTTCCCGTTCCCGACCTTCGAGGCCGCGCGTGAGCCGCTGCGTGCCACACTGGAGGCTGCCGGTGTCAAAGGCACCGTGCTGCTGGCCGCCGAGGGCGTGAACGGCACCATCGCCGCCAGCCCCGAGGGCATCGAGACCGCGCTCGCAACGCTGCGTGCCCTGCCGGGGGCCGAAGCGCTGGAGGCCAAGTTCTCCGAGGCGGACGAAAACCCGTTCCTGCGCCTGAAGGTGCGCCTGAAGCAGGAAATCGTCACCATGGGCGTGCCGGGAACCGACCCGAATTCGCTGGTCGGCACCTATGTCACGCCGGAAGACTGGAACGCCCTGATCAGCGACCCTGACACGGTGCTGATCGATACGCGCAACGATTACGAATATGCCATCGGCACATTCGAGGGCGCCATCGACCCGGAAACGAAAACCTTCCGCGAATTCCCGGACTGGTTCCGCGCCTTCCGCGCTGACCTGGAAGCACAAGGCCGCAAGCCGAAGATCGCCATGTTCTGCACCGGCGGCATCCGCTGCGAGAAGGCCACCAGCTTCGTGAAGGCCGAAGGCATCGACGATGTGTTCCACCTGCAGGGCGGCATCCTGAAATACCTGGAAGAAATTCCGGAAGAGGAGAGCCTCTGGCGCGGCGAATGTTTCGTGTTCGACGAGCGCGTCTCGGTGAAGCACGACCTGACGCCCGGCGACTATGACATGTGCCATGCCTGCAAGCGGCCGATCACCGAGGAAGACAAGAAGGGCAACGCCTATGTGCCCGGCGTCTCCTGCCCGCACTGTATCGACGAGATGACCGCCGACCAGAAGCGCCGCTTCGCCGAGCGCCAGAAGCAGATCAACCTGGCCCGCAAGCGCGGCGAGGCACATATGGGGCCTGACGCCGCCGCCAACCGCCGCCGCGAAGAGGCATGAGCGAAACCGCTCCGGTTCTCTACACTTTCCGCCGCTGTCCCTATGCCATGCGCGCACGCCTCGCCCTGTCGGCGTCGCGGCTGGACATTCGCGTGCGGGAAGTGGTGTTGCGCGACAAGCCGGCGGCAATGCTGGAGGCGAGCCCCAAGGGCACGGTGCCGGTCCTGGTGCTGGCCGATGGCCGCGTGATCGACGAGAGCCTCGACGTGATGCGCTGGGCGCTGGCGGCCAGCGATCCCGAAGGCTGGCTAAGCGCCGATGCGGCGGAGACGGACGCACTGATCGCGCAGAATGACGGGCCGTTCAAACGCGCGCTCGACCGCTACAAATATCCGAACCGCTATGAGGCCGAAGGGGCGGAGCCGCTGGCGAACCGCGATGCCGGGCTCGCCTTCCTGACCGGCCTGTCGGAGCGGATTGCGGCGAATGGCGGGCAGCTCTTCGGCCCGGCGCCAACGCTGGCCGACATGGCGATCTTCCCCTTCGTGCGCCAGTTCGCCCATACGGACATGGACTGGTGGGAGGAGGCCGCGCCCGCCCCGGTGAAAGCCTGGCTCGCCGCCCACAAGGACAGCGCCCGCTTCCGCGCCATCATGGCGAAATTTCCCCAATGGGCACCGGGCGGGGCCGAACCGGCGCTTCCTGTTGCCGGATAAGCTGCACGCGCCCGCTTTTGCCCCCTTGCAAAATCCGCCGCGGGGCGTAAACAGCGCCTTCTTCGGCACGGAGTGTAGCTCAGCCTGGTAGAGCACTGTCTTCGGGAGGCAGGGGCCGGAGGTTCGAATCCTCTCACTCCGACCATTCATTTCATTACGCTTTTTCAAATCCCCAATCTGGGGAGAGACGCGCAGAATGCGTGCGAACGAGCGGACATCGTGGATGATGTACCCATTGGGTGCCGTTGCGCCCTGGCTCGTTTTGCCCGCCGCTAGAGGGCAAACACCTTATCTACACCTGCCGCGCAGGTGCGCCGCCTCATGAAAACATTGAGTCTGGCTGAAGTCTTCAGATTGCTGATGAGGCTAAGAGCAGACCAGGCGGACCTGATGCGCCAAACACCGACACAGATTGTTCGGGCGTCACGATGATGATACCCGGCAACCTAAAGCTGTTGTTCGTTTTTGTGCAATGTACGTCACCTAAAATGTGTTTTTTGAATTCAATTGTCGGGAAAACCAGCCTTCCGAAGGCAGCGTTCCTTGTGTGCTGTCTGTGCCTGCCTGTACAATCTGCTTTAGCTTGTACGCCTCTCAACGAGCCACTGGGTATTTCGATATGTGTCGCCGGCACGCCATGGGAGTTGCGTAAAGCCGAGGGAGATACGCACACCTTCTACAACATCCCGGAAGATTTTGCCGCGAGCGTCACATTTTATGACGGGGGAACAAATGACGGCTTAGACAGCGAGCGCGCCGCACGTATCATGTCCAATTCAGACAGAGAAGAAACCGACGACTTCGCTGTTTTGAAGATAGGAAGGGTCTCGTCCGGAAACGTCGTATACGCAGCACGCGTGTCTCGGGATGGCATATCCTATATCCATGTGAATACGGTCTCTGTGGGCCCAACGAAGACCATGCGCGTATCCACCTGGCGCAGAGGCGACACGATGTCCGATAGAGATCGCGAGATGCATATGTCGTTTGGAAAGCGACTAAAGTCCGAGCCGTGAAAACAGCGGATCGTCGCGCGGCTTGAACCAAACGCGACGCAGCAACAAGGTGCTTTTCAGTGGGTTATTTTACGGGCTTGGGCGCAAATGATCATGACGGACATTTCAATGCGCTACATGACATGGTGGAGGCAAAACACGGGATCACGATACCCCCAAGCCACAAGCGTGCAGAGATTTGGAATGAGGCAGAAACCATTTTCAAAGCTCCGCTTGGGCAAGAGGTTAAATCGTTTTTGGGTTTCATCGCAGATGTCGCTGCCAGCGAAGTTTTCGAGGCGCTAGCCGGTGAGAAAGGGAAAATGAAGCCTACGGATCCCTGCCAGTATTGCCTGGAGTTAAGGGATTTGAACGACCTCGACCCTTTGTATGAAGGGCTCACTTTTATGGAAACTCGAAGTTTCCGATCATACTTTTCAATTCTGACGTCACAGCAAGCACATTCGCCCTGTCCAACAGCAAACTATTCGCTGCGGAGGGTCAAGGGGAAGCAAGAGCTCACGCGTAGCCCATATGGGGATGTCAGCCTCATTTCCTTCGCCTTGCGCTTCTTCGGACAAGAATTGACGACGGAAGGTCGTGCCCTGAGTTCGGACTCCTCTGATGCAGAGGCATTTTTTGCCGAAGCTTGCCGGTGTTTTGGCGCTCCGGCTGATTTGGGTGCAGACGTGTATTTTTTCGAAGCTGAGAATGCCGAGCTACTGGTCAGGCCAGTCGCCGATATTGGGATTGATCTTCATGTATTCGACATGAGCAAGCCGTCGCCCGTTTCAGATGAGCTTTTAAGACTCTTGGATGGCGGGATGGAGACGTTCAAAGTCTGACCGGCCGAGACTCAGAGCGAACTTACGGCAACACGGCCAATATGGGCCCCAAAACAACCGCCGACTCTAACTTGACGGTTGGACCAGTCCGATTGGGCAAGCCATAGACAATCGCGGTCCGGCTCTGCCGCTCTATTTGATCCAGTGGATCAAATAGAGCGATGAAATGCTCGACGCGTAAGCGAGAGCCGTATCCCGGCAATGAATGCCTGAATGACGCAGGCTTAGACATTTGCCATCCCCCATCCTCATGCTACCTGAGGGAGAATCAGGAATGGATTGTCATGACGCGCATCCCTCAAC
>JACXUV010000011.1 GCA_014763715.1 Rhodobacterales bacterium
ACGGCCACCCCGCCAGCCAGCGAGATCATCCTCGCCCCCATGGACGCCCCCGACTCGACACCACCTCCGGACGGCGGCGACGCAATGGCAATCCTGCCGGGCAAGGGCGCAGCGGGTGTCGACCCGGCTGTCGGCGAGGCGATTGCCGCCCTCATCTGCCGCCGCATGAGTGAAGACGAACGCTATGCTGCCGGTTGCGCCGACCAGCCCATCATCGACCCGTTCGAGCGCCCGCCCGCCATCGCCATGCTGACCCCCGAGGAGCGTCGCATCCAGGCCATCCGCACGCAGCAGCTGGCCCGCACGGCGGGCTATGGCAATTTCCTTGAATGGTATCTGGAGCATGATGCCCCGATCCCGAAAACCCTGCTGGACGGGATCGACAATTCCATCTTTGTCGACCGCAAGGACGAAGCGACCATGCAGCATGACCGCCTGATGCGCGGCGGCACGCCCGACTGGGCCGACGACATCGCCCGCGCCCATGGGCGGGAGTGAGGGGCGCTTAGCCCTCCAGCAGCTTCTCGCGGATTGCGTCCTGCTGGGCGCCGCTCACGCCGAGGGTTTCGGTGAGGTAGGTGTCGAGCGAGCCGACTTCGCCGATGATCGTGGCCATGGCGGTTTCGAGATAAGGCAACCGCACGCCGATGAAGGGGCGGTAGACTTCCGGCTCGTAATTCCGGCCGATATGGGCGTTGAACATGACGGCGATTTCACCGAGGCGCCCGTCCACGTCCACAGCCTCATTGGTGAGAATATAGTCAGCGCGGATGTCGTCCTGTGACACGCCCAGCACGTGATGGGTCAGCGCGCAGAGGATGCCCGTACGGTCCTTCCCGGCGGCGCAGTTGACGAGGCCCGCTTCGTTCTCGTCCAGCTCTGCCAGATGGCCGAACCAGGTGGAGAACAGCTCCTTGTGGTGCGCCTTGAAGGGGGCGGCACGGTAATAATCGGTCATCCAGGCCTCGGCCTTTTCGGCGTCGGCCTCCACCTTGGTCAGGAACTGGTGGTGCGGCGCTTCATGCTCGCGGCCGCCATCATGGGTGATGGTCAGCGGGGCGGACCATTTGCCGGGCTGTTTCTCGCGCTCGTCAGGGCGGCGCAGGTCTGCCTGCACGGCGATGCCAAGCTGTCGTATCTGCTGCAGATCGCCATGCGTCGCCTCGGCATAATGGCCGGAACGGTAGAGCCGCCCCTGCCGCACACGGCCCCCATGACGGGAGGCATAGCCTCCGAAATCCCGGAAATTGCGAATGCCTTCAAGCGGCAGGATACGATCTTTCATACAAGGGCAGCTAGCGCGGCCTCTCGCGCTCGTCTACCCTGACCCTATGACAAGCCCTCATGCCGGGGGCTGGGAACCGGAAGCCGCCTTCGGGCGTTCCGGCCTCAACAGTTCAACAGACCCAGGAGTTCTACATGGCCCGTCTTCGTTCAATGATTGCCGCTGCCTGCCTGGCAGTTGGGACGGTTTCCGTCACCGCCTGCTCCACCCTTCCGAACGAGGTGGACCGTGCCGAAATCGACGCCGACAGCCGTCAGGCGCTGAACGCGCTCTACGCCCAGAACCCCGCTGCCAAGGCGATCGGCAGCAAGGCCAGGGCCGTGCTGGTGTTCCCGTCCATCGTGAAGGCCGGACTTGGCCTTGGCGGGGCCTATGGCGAAGGCGAAATGCGTCAGGGCGGCGCCGTGACCGGCTACTATTCCACCTTCACTGGATCGTGGGGCCTGCAGGCCGGCGCGCAGCAATACGGCTATGCCGTGTTTCTGATGAATGACGACGCAGTGAAATATGTCGAGGAATCCGACGGCTGGGAAATCGGCGTCGGCCCGACCGTGGTGCTGGTGAATGCCGGCGTCGCGCAGAACCTGTCGACCACCTCGCTGCAGGACGATGCCTATGCCTTTATCTTCGACCAGAAGGGCCTGATGGCCGGCATCAGCATCGAAGGCACGAAGATCAACAAGCTGCAGTAGGCTTAATCGCCCAAAATAAAGAGCCGGCGCTGCCACCCGGTAGCGCCGGCTTTTTCATGCGGTCAGACGCGACTTACCGGAACGGCGGCTCGTCGAAGCTGCGGAGTTTGCGGGAGTGCAGTTTCGCACCCTTGTCGGCGGCGAGGCGTTCCAGCGTCTCGATGCCGATGCGGATATGCTCGCCGATGGCCCGCTCATAGAAGCGGTTGGCGGCGCCCGGCAGCTTGATCTCACCATGCAGCGGCTTGTCGGAGACGCAGAGCAGTGTGCCATAGGGCACCCGCAGGCGGTAACCGTTGGCGGCGATGGTGGCGCTTTCCATCTCGATGGCGATGGCGCGGGACTTGTTGAACCGCGGCGCCGAAGCCGAGAAGCGAAGCTCCCAGTTCCGATCGTCCGTGGTCACCACAGTGCCGGTGCGCAGGCGCTTCTTCAGCTCCTCCCCGCTTTCGCCGGTCACATGCGCGGCGGCTTCCTGCAGGGCGATCTGGACCTCTGCCAGGGCCGGGATCGGGATCTCCGGCGGCAGGACGGCGTCCAGCACATGATCCTCACGCAGATAGGCATGGGCCAGCACGTAGTCGCCGATGGCCTGCGAGTGACGCAGGCCGCCACAATGGCCGACCATGACCCAGCACTGCGGACGCAGCACGGCAAGGTGATCCGTGATCGTCTTCGCATTGGCCGGGCCGACACCGATATTGACCAGCGTGATACCCGTATTGCCGGGCGCATGCAGATGGTAGGCCGGCATCTGGGACCGGCGCCAGGGCGAGGCATCAATCTCGGCCCGCGAGGTTGCCGTCGGCTGGCTGATCTCCAGACCACCCGGCACCGACAGAGACGTGTAACGGGACCCGTTTCCGATCTGCTCCAGCGCCCAGTCGCAGAATGCATCGACATAGCGGTGATAGTTCGTGAACAGAATGTAGTGCTGGAAGTGCTCGACCGGCGTGCCGGTATAATGCTGCAGACGCTTCAGGGAGAAATCCGTGCGCAAGGCATCGAACAGGGCCAGCGGGCGTTCCGAGTAAGGCTCGTAGAGTTCGCCGTCGGCCACTTCGTCACCGATCTCGGACAGGTCCGGGCTCGGGAAGTGGCGGGCGAGCTCGGCCGGAGAAATCTCTTCAAGACCGGCGGCCTGCCCCTGCTCCCAGACATAACCGTAAGGCATTTCCGATTGCGAGCGTTCGACGAACAGCTCGATCTCGTAATACTTCATCAGCGGGGTCAGCTGTTCGATCAGATAGGGGCGGAAAAAGTCCGGCCGCGTAAAGGTGGAGACATAGGTGCCCGGTTCGGAAATGCGGCCGAAGGAGCGCGAGATGCGCGGGGTCGGCCCGTCCGGGTTGTAGACGATCCGGATCTGCGGATAGCAGAAAGCGCCAGCGGCGCGCAGCTCAGGATCAGGGGGGGTGCCCGTATGCAGGAACGTGTTCAGGGCAGCGGACTGCGCCTCAACGGCCTCGTTATAGAGTTTTTCGAGGGCGTCGACGACGGCTTCAGGTGTAGTGAGTTTCGACATGGCGCCATCTGCCCCAAGGGAAGACGGCTGTCAATTCATGTTGATCTGAAACAGGCTGGCGCGCCGTTCTACACTTTATTCAGCAATTTGTTCAGCACGGGCGCCCGGCAGGGGCGTTGGCCCGGCCGGCAGATGGCCTGGATTGCGGGAATGGCTCAGCCGGAATCCAGAAGCGGCAGCCAGGACAAGGCGGCGTCGTGCAGTGTCCAGAACAGTTCGCGCAGGACCGGGGGAATATCCGGCCCGACACAGGCACGCGGCGGACGGTCTGCCAGCGGCAGCTTCAGGGTTTTGTCAGCCCGGATGCGGGCGAGCTTGCGGCGCAAGCGCTCGACCTGGCGTTCCGGGTCCGTCAGCGCGTCTTCCAAGGCCGTCAGCCGGTTCATCAGCCGCATGGCCGGCAGGAGATCGTCCGGATGGGACCGCACGGGCGGCTCTGCCTGCCCCGCCTCGGCACCGTTCCTGTATCTTGCGCGCGCCGCCAGACGGGCCGCAACACGAGAGACCTTGTGTGACAGGGAGGGCGTCGCCTCGGTCAGGCGGAAGGCTGGGAAGGGAAAGACAAGCTGCGGAGGCGGCGCGGCAGGTGGTGACTTCGTTCCCGGCTCCGCGCCGGACGGTTCACGCCTGGCCACCTGACGCACAGGCGGCAGCGGCGTATCCATCGCGACCAGGAACAGGACGCGGCGCACCAGCGTCTCGAGCCGCTTCAACTCGTCGTCCACCACCCGGCAGACCGATCGCGGCAACACGGCGCGTATGCCCAGCGGCCCAAGGCCAAGCCGCACCGCAAGCGCAGCGGCCTGCTGGCCGGCATAGGCCCAGGCAAGGCCAAGGGATCGGGAAAGCTGGACGGGTGAGAACATCATGGCGTCATCCTGCGCCGGGCTTCTTTCCCGCTGAATTCGGCGAACCTCTATCCGACAGCAAGCAGCGGGTGGGCGGCGCCGCCATCGCGGCGCTAATCCGGCAGGAGCAATCCGGGAGACCTGCTCATGTCATTCCACATCCGCGCCCTGCCCGCTGGCCTGTTCGCAGACCTGCCGGGTCTCAGCGAGGCCGACCTTGCCGCTCATCTTGTCCAACGCCAGACGGTGGATAGCTGCCCCGGCTATCCCTGCCGTGTCAGCCTGGAAGATGCCCGCATTGGCGAAACTGTCTACCTGCTGCACTTTACCCACCAACCAGCAGCTACGCCCTTCCGCGCCAGTCATGCCATCTTTGTCCGCGAACATGCCGTAACGGCAAACCTTCCGTTGGGGGAAGTTCCGGAGATGATCCGGAAGCGGATGATCTCCCTGCGCGCCTTTAACGCAGACGGCATGCTGGTGAATGCCGATGTAGCTAGCGGAGAAGCTGTTGCCACACAGATCGTGGCCTTCTTCCAGGATCCGCTGACAGACTACATTCACCTCCATTTTGCAAAGCAGGGTTGCTTTGCTGCAAGGGTCGAGCGGGCCTAGTTTTCCGACAGAAATCTGACAGTTCGCGCGGCAGCGGGTGTGTACAGTTCTGACTGCCTTTTGGCGCATGCGGCGAAGGATTGGGCAGCGCTGCCTGAACTGCAGGCGGCGCGGAATCTTACATGCTTCTGGCAGCAGCCAGCTGAAAAAACAGGCTTGAAATGCTGCATCTGCGAGCTGATTGTTGCGGTGCAGCACGCGGCCGCTTCGGGGCTGGCCAGCGCCTGACCGGGAAGTGTGTGTCCGGCCGGGCGTGTTCCGGGGCGATTTCGCCGCGTGAGGCAGATTGAGGGAGGAGTTTCAAAGCCGTTGGTGAAGACGGCATAAAACTCTGAAGGACTGAATTCTCATGATGAAACAAATGCTTGCGGCTGCTGCCCTCGTCGCCGTGGTTCCGTTTGCCGCTTCGGCTGAAACCACTACGCCGGTCACCGTCGACATCACCTATGACCACGCCCTGCTGGCCTCTGACCTCGGCGCACAAGCCGTTCTGTCCGACATCCGCGACCAGGCGCGCTCCGCGTGCACCACTTCGGGCGCAAAATTCGGTCGCAGCCCGTCCGTCGACCGCGACTGCGCCAATGACGTGATGGCGCAGGCCGCTGTGAAAATCCTCAAGGAACGCGAAGAAATGGGCCTGAAGACCGCTCCGGCCTTTGCCCGCGTCGCCACTGTGGAAACCGCTTCTTACGAACAACGCTAGACCATTTCCTCCCGGAATAGCGTTGGAGGGGCGCCCGCGGCCACGGGCGCCCCTCACCGATTCAGCCCTTCACATCTTTCTGACGGGCGGCTCACTTCCCCAAAACGCAAAAAAGCCCGGCACGGGAACCGGGCTTTTCCGACTGGACCTGAAATCGCCGGGGGGTCTACTTCCAGCGGCCAGGTTCACGGTACCATCCATGTCCGGTCTTCACCCACCGGTCGGGCACCCAGCGGGCGCCTGCATGCGGCGGGGAACGGTCCCAATAACCATCGGTCCAGACATAGTCGGTCCCACTCCAGTTCCAGTAGCCGCTGATCCAGACTGACAGGGATGTCGGACGCGGCGGGATAATCACGGTGCGCGGAGGTGGGGGCGCAGTCGTGACATAAACGGTGCCAGCCGGGGAAGGGCCATAATGCCTGTAAGGGCCATAGCCTGCGCAAGCCGTCAGAGTGACCAGCGCAAGGGCGGCGGCGATGGCAGGAAGTGCGGTTTTGCCTGACATGAGTCACCCTCCCCTCACATGCCGCGATTATAGGATTGCAGCTCGCCCCAGGTCAGTTCGCCGTCATCATTGGTGTCGGCTTCCAGCCAGGTATGCTCGCCGAAGCGCATGTATTCCTCGCGGCTGACGACGCCATCGCCATTGCCATCCATGATGCGGAAACGCTCTGTCTTGCGCAGGTTCGCTTGCTCGCGTTTCAGCGCCTGACGCTCCGGGTTCGCATCATTGTAGGGGCCAGCGCCAAAGCGGGCGGCGTGGTATTCTTCCAGGGACAGGCCGTTCCCGTCCGCATCCATCTGGGCGAACATGTTCTGGTGCCAGTCCTCGAACTCGGCCCGGTTGACCTGATTGTCGCCATTGCGATCGAACTTGCTCATGCGGTCGCGGGTGCCGAGATAGAGACGGTCACGATCGGGATCGCGGATCTGGTCACGATCACGGTCCTGAAGCTTGTCTCGGCCGGATGCGGGATCCATGACGCGCAGACGGTCACGGTCCTGATCGCCGGACATGCTGCCCATGCCCTGACCCGATCCCATGCCCTGACCACCGCCACCCTGGCCGCCACCGCCCTGTCCGCCTTGCGCAATCGCGAGACCGGACATTGCGACAGCACCTGCTAGTACAACAGCTGCACCCATGACTTTCAGTTTCAGCATTTCTGCCTCCTCATGCTGAACGGGGCCGCAGTCACACATTGCTACGACCAGTGCCCTCCCAAGCAGAAGCGAGATTGGCGGCACATGCTGACAGGTCCCTGACGGATGGAAAAAATCCACCTAACTCCGTCCTGAGAGCGAAAAGGCATGGACCGTGGCGCCTCCGTCTACCGGAATGAGCGCCTCTTCATTGCGCGCCTCACTCAACCAGACCGTAGACGGTGCAAAGGCAGCGACAGGCAGCAGAAGCCCTCTTCGGCGCAGGGTGCCCCCAAGATGCTCCACGGCATGGCGGAAACTGAATGCCCGGGTCTCGAAGGTGAAGCCGATCGGGCTGCAATGAGCCGTCAAGATGCAGGCCGGATCATACGTCCAGGACAGCCGACACTCTGCCGCCTGCCCGCTCACGATCAGAGGAACAGTTTCGTAGACATGGTCCGCATATGGACCTGTCGCCTCCCCTGGTGGCGGGCCAGGCGGCGTCTTCGGCACGGGCATGAAGCGCCGCCACCCCCATTTCGGCGAGGAGGCAGGAGCCACATCATCCGGTACCGGCCGGATCGGCGGGGCATCCATGTGTGGAGCCGCTACTGCCTGGCCCAACCAATAGACCTCCTGGCGCGCAATCGCGCTTTCCAGGTGCGGTAATGCCTCATCAGGTGTCAGAGAGCCAAAGCCGTGCTGCCCGATTTCATCCCGCAATGTCTCGAACAAGGCATGACGCTCAACCGGGTTGCCTGGATCAATGTCATGAAGTCGGCGAATGACCCAGCCAAGTATTTCGCTGCGAACGCTCATACCGTCTGGGTCACGCCGTCTAACTGACTCTATTCAGCCGGCACATTGTCCGGCTTGGCGGCAGGGCGCTTGTCGAACTTGGTCCAGACGCCATCGTCGCCGTGCCAGTCGCCCTTCGTGGCGCCCTTGGAATATTCCGTGGCGCGCTGTTCGAAGAAGTTGGCGTGCTCGACACCGTTGAGGATTTCCGTCAGCCACGGGATCGGGTGCTTGGTGATGCCGTAGATCGGCTCCAGCTTCAGCTGGCCAAGGCGCCAGTCCGCGATGTAACGGATGTAGTTCTTGATGTCGTCGGCGGTCATGCCTTCGACCGGGCCCATCTCGAAAGCAAGCTCGATGAACTTGTCTTCCAGGCTGACCACGGTGCGGCAGCATTCGCGGATGCGCTCGCGCAGCTCATCATTCATCACGCCCGTTTCGGCGCAGAATGTATGGAACAGCTTGATCATGCCTTCGCAGTGCAGCGACTCGTCACGCACCGACCAGCTGACGATCTGGCCCATGCCCTTCATCTTGTTGAAGCGCGGGAAGTTCATCAGCATGGCGAAGGATGCGAACAACTGCAGACCTTCCGTGAACGCACCAAAGACGGCCATGGAGACAGCAATGTCTTCATTCGTCTTGGTGTCGAACTGGCCGAGATAGTCGTGCTTCGCCGCCATCTCCTTGTATTCCATGAACGCGGAGAATTCGCTGTCCGGCATGCCGATGGTTTCCAGCAGCAGGGCATAGGCCGCGATGTGGATCGTCTCCATATTGGAGAAGGACGACAGCATCATGGACACTTCCACTGGTTTGAACAGCGGCATGTAGTGTTCCATATAGTTGGCGCCGACCTCGACATCCGACTGGGTGAAGAAGCGGAAGATCTGCGTCAGCAGGTTACGCTCGGCATCCGACAGTTTGACCGCCCAGTCCTTGCAGTCCTCGCCCAGCGGCACCTCTTCCGGCATCCAGTGGACCTGCTGCTGCTTTTTCCAGAAGTCATACGCCCACGGGTAGCGGAACGGCTTGTAGGCCAGGCTGGGGGTCAGCAGTCCGGGAAGCGAAGAATCGGTGGCAGCCATGATGGGCCTCCTTGGCAAGCGAGTCGGTTATATGGGCAATCAACACCACATATAGTGCTTAAGAAGCGTTAATCACGCAAGATGCAGGGTGTCGCATGCGACGCCTGTCCACAGCCTTGCGCACAGGAAAGGCGGTCGACGGGCAGAAACATAGCACGCTATGGCAGGGACCAGAACAAGCTGGGCCGGGTTTCACGCCCCATCCAGCATCGCCAGCGCCTTGGTCTGCGCCGTCTGGATGTCCGGTTCCACGTAGACATGCGGCGGTTCAACACCGTGGGCCGCGAGGGCGGCTTCGTTGGCGGGGCTGAGGCCGGTGAGCCAGACGGCGATCTTCCGCCGATGGGCCGCCTCGACCAGGCCTTCAATCGTGTGGGCGGCTGTCGAATCGACAAAGGGCACAGCCGAGAAGTCCACGATCAGAGCGCGGTGCTGGTCTCCGATCCGGTCCAGCACAGAGCCGATCGTGGCCGCCGCGCCGAAGAAGAAGGCGCCGGAGATCCGGTAGACAACCACATCGCGGCGGGTGCCGGTCGCCTCGTCATAGGGCACGCGGGCGCGCACATTGTCCGCCTCGTCAGGGCGCACCAGCGGCGCGCCAAGTTCCACGCTGGCCGCCTGCGACATGCGCTGGATGAACAGGGCGGAGCCAAGCGCGAAGCCGACGATGATGGCTTCGGTCAGGTCGCGGAACACCGTGAGGCCAAAGGTGGCGAGCAGCACCGCCGCATCCCCTTTCGAGGCATTCAACAGCCGCCAGAAGGCGTGCTTCTCGAACATGTTCCAGGCGACAACCGCCAGCACGCCTGCCAGCGCCGCCATGGGAATGAAGGCAATCAGCGGCGCCGCAACGATCATCATGACCAGCAGGAAAACCGAGTGCAGCATGCCGGCAACCGGGCCATGCGCCCCTGCCCGCACATTCGTCGCGGTGCGGGCGATCGTGCCGGTCACACAGATGCCGCCGAACAGGGCCGAGCCGATATTGGCCGCGCCTTGTGCCACCAGTTCGCAATTGGAGCGGTGCCGCCGCCCGGTCATCCCGTCCGCCACCACGGCTGACAGCAAGGATTCGATGGCCCCAAGCAGGGTAAAGGAGATGGCCGCAGGCAGTACGTCCATGACCTTTTCCACTGAGAAGACCGGCACATGGGGCATGGGCAGTCCCGCCGGCATGGCGCCGAAACGCGTGCCGATCGTCGCAATGTCCAGCTTTGCCAGCGCCGTCACCAGGGCAGCCAGCACAACAGCCATCAGGATGCCCGGCCAGCCGGGGCGATACCGCTTCAGCGTGAAGATGATCGCCATCGTGCCAGCGGCAATGGCAAAGGCATGCCAGTCTGCCGTCGGCGCGGCAGCGGCCAGCACAGGCAGCTTCTCAAGGAAAGGCCCCGGTTCCGGCGCGGCCAGCGTCAGGCCGAACAGGTCCTTCAGCTGGCTGGAGCCGATGATGATGGCGATGCCCGCGGTGAAGCCCACGGTGACGGGATAAGGCACGAACTTCACGAACGTCCCCAGCCGCAACCAGCCCGCGAGGGCCAGCATGATACCGGACAGCAGGACGGCCAGGATCAGCCCGTCCATGCCATGGGTCGCGGCCGTCGTGTTGACGAGCACGATGAAGGCGCCCGCAGGTCCGCCGATCTGGAACCGGCTGCCGCCCAAGGCCGAAACGAGGAAGCCGCCAATGATCGCCGTGATCAGACCCTGCGCCGGGCTCGCCCCTGAAGCAACGGCTATGGCGATGGATAATGGCAGGGCCACGATGGCGACGGTGAGACCGGCAATCGCATCGGCGCGCAGCTGTGACAGGCCGTAGCCCTCCCGCAGCACCGTAAGGAGCTTTGGCGTAAAAAGGTCTGAAAAGCTTGGCGCTGGCGGCGCCGTCTTCTGTGTAAAAGATGTCATGGCTGACCTGCCCCGCTATCCGCGAATGCATACCTATTACACGACCAGAAGGTGTAAGCGAAAGAGGCGATACACCTCAGGCTTGTTCCAGCATGGCCTTCCGGTATTCGGCGTCACGTTCCGCGCCGATAAGGGAGCGGACAGTTTCTGGCGGATAACCGAACTGCTCCAGCGCACGCGCTGACATCTGCAGCCCGGCCTCGATGGCATCCGGCACGACGTGGGTGGCCCCTGCCTCGAACAGGCTGCGTGAATGGTCGGCATCCTGCGCGCGGGCCAGAATCGGGATTTCCGGGCGGAACCGGCGCACGGCCCGGACGATATGTTCGGCGGCCTTCGGGTCGTCGAGGGTCACCACCACCATGGCCGCCCCTTCGAGCCCGGCCTTTTTCAGGATCTCCTTGCGGGCGCCATCGCCGAAATAGACGCTCCATCCCTGCTTGCGCAGGCGCGCCACCGTGTCCGGCCGGCTATCGAGCGCGACAACACGTGTGTGCTCCTCGTCCAGGATGCGGGCAACCGCCTGCCCCACCCGGCCAAAACCGGCGATGATGACGTGGCCTTCCAGCTCTGCCTTCTCGGCTGGCAGCGGGACAGTGGTCCCTTTCCCCTTGCTCCGCATACGGCCCACCAGGATGCGGGAGCCGCGCCAAGTGACAGGGATCAGCAACATGGACAGGCCCGCCACGGCAGACACCAGCGTTGCCTGCTCCCCGCCGATCACGCCACCTGCAACGCCCGCCGCAAGCACGACAAAGGCGAACTCGCCTGCGGGTGCCAGCAGGCCCGCCGTTTCCGTGGCAAGTTCAGCGCTACGTCCGAAAATCCGGATCGCGGCCCAGGCGATGGCGTACTTGATCACCAGCAACACGATCAGTCCAGCCAGAACCAGCGGCCATTTCTGCGCGATGACGCCCAGGTCCAGCCCCAGGCCGACGGTCATGAAGAACAGGCCCAGCAACAGGCCCTTGAACGGGTCCAGGTCCACTTCTGTCTGGTGCTTGAATTCCGTCTCGCCCAGCATCAGGCCAGCGAGGAAGGCACCAAGCGCGATGGACAGGCCCGCACTCGCCGTCAGCACGGCCGCCCCCACCACGGTGAGCAGCGTGATCGCCATCAGGAAATCCCGCCCGCCCGCATCGGCCGCCATCTTGAACAGATGGCGCAGCAGGAAACGCCCGATCACCAGAAGGATGCCGACCGCCAGCACGCCCTGTACCACGGCCTCCAGCAGCACGGCGCCAAGATTGCCGCCGGCATCGGACGAGGCAAAGCCGACAAAGATCAGGATCGGGGCGACCAGAATGTCCTGAAACAGCAGGACCCCCAGAGCCGAGCGCCCAACTGGCGCGGATGCCTGGTGGCTGGACGTCAGCATCTGCATCACGACAGCTGTGGATGACAGGGCCAGCGCAAGGCCGACAATGATGGCCGCCGTCATGTCAAAGTCGAAGACCGTCGCCATGAGCGCCAGCAGGATCGCACTGGCCGCCGCCTGCACGATGCCGGCACCGAACACGATGCGCCGCAGGGACCAGAGCTGCTCCACAGACAGTTCCAGCCCCAGAAGGAACAGAAGGAACAGCACGCCCAGCTCCGCGAAAGGCGCTGCAGCTTCGGGCTCAGCAATGGTAAACAGGCCCAGCGGCGCCCACGTATCGGAAAAGGAGCCAAGCCCCCATGGCCCCAGCGCCACACCGGCCAGGATGAACCCCACCACGGCAGGCAGCTTCAGCATCCGGAGGGCGGGAACGACCAGACCTGCAGCAATGAGGAAGACCAGAGCGTCCTTGATGAGGATCTCGTGACTTCCTTCGTGCATGCAGAATTCCTCTTTATCCCGATCTGACGGCCCCGGTGCCGTCACAATTGCATTCTATCGGACCGGGCCTGAACTTGCCTAGGGAAGACATTACGTTGCAGCAAGAATCAACGAAAATCCTGCCCCATAGCGTTCCATGCCTGCCAGCAGTATGGAAGGTACCTGCCATGCGTTTTCTGTCTGCCCTGCTTGTTTGCCTGTTTGCCTGGATGGCTGTGCCCGGTCTTGCCTCGGCCAAGGTCTATCGCGACGTGGTCTACAATCACATGCCACGGATCAGCGACGGCAACTTCACCATGGATATCTATGCACCGGACGAAGCAGAGGAACTGCCGATCGTCATCATGGTGCATGGCGGGGCCTGGACCTATGGCAACAAGCAGAACGCCATCGGCCCCAAACAGGCCGAGTTCTTCACCAATGCCGGCTTTATCTATGTGTCGATCAATTACCGGCTGGCACCCGATCACCCGTTCCCGGCCCAGGTGGAAGACCTCGCCTCGGCCATCGCCTTCCTCTACCGCAATGCCGACGATTATGGGGGCGATCCGGATTCCATCTTCCTGATGGGGCATTCCTCAGGCGCACACTCCGTCGCGCTGGTCTCGATCGACCCGCAATACCTGCGCGCGGAAGGGCTTGGCCTCGGCGTGATCAAGGGCACCGTGCCGCTGGATGGGGCGTCCTACAATCTCGTACGCACCGGCGAGAAGAAAGGCGAACTGCCCCGCTTCTACCGCCCGGCCTTTGGCGGCAAGGAAACGACATGGCGGCTCGCCTCCCCGACCCTGCAGATCATGGACGGCCGGCGCATTCCGCCCATGCTGATCCTCTATGTCGACCGGCCCGTCTCCCCCAGCCGCGCAAAGGAGCTGGCAGAAACGCTGCGCGCCCATGGCTATGAGGCCGAAGCGGTGGAGGCGAAGAAGCGCACCCACAAGAGCCTCAACAAAAACCTCGGCACTGAGGGCGATACAATCGCCCCAAGGATCGTGAATTTCTTCCGCAGCCAGATGGACTAGGCATTCAGGCCCGCGGCCAGTATCCGCAGCGGCGGGATCAGTTGCTGGATTTTGTGATCCGTAGTTATGCCCGGGTCATAGCGCTGGATCTGTTGCAGAATGGCGATGGCCGCGCGCACGCCCTGCTTCGTCGGCTGGCGGCGCGCAATCCGATCAATCGCTTCGACTGCCGCAACCCTGGTATACTGGTAGGCATCCGGGTTTGACCGGCCCGCCACATCCGCCAGGGTTTCGATGACTTCCTCGTCAGGCTGGCAACGCATCAGCAGCACGATGATCCTTTTCTTGAACTCCCGAAGGCCCGCCCGCTTCGCCGTGTGGAACAGGATCGAGCGCAGAACTTCAATCGACAGGTTTACCGCAGCAGGATTGTCGACGAGATCCGTCTCGATCCGGTCAATCAGCGTATAAAGCTCCGATTCCGGCGCGATCTTCTCCGCCATATTGTCCAACAGGACGAGACGTGGCGTAAGGTCGAAGCCCGGACGCTCGACCGCGATCGCGGCAATGAAGGCACGGGCGACCGGGTCCTTGTATTCCCCATGCATCTGGCCAAGCCGGTCTGCATTGTAGCGGCGGAAATCCACCAGCCCCGGACGGGAGGACTGGACCGAAAGGTCAAAGTGGATGTCGTGGGCCTGTTGTGGCGTCGTGTGCTTCTCAGGCCAAGGCACACCGGGACGCAGGCAGGCCATCATGGTGCGGCGCAGTTCGGTTTTCTCCACAAACGTATCGAGCCGGTCGATCAGGCCCGGACGGTAAGCGTTCCCGGGGTCTGTGCCAGCCTTGTAGAGCCGCTTCTGCTGGCGGTTACGGCCGGAGATGGAGATTGCCTGCAACAGCGAGGCAATGAGAACGAGGTCCACCGTCGAACGGGCCATGAAGACCGCATGGCGCGCGGCCACCGTGTCCTGGAAACCGATGATAGGCGCGCCTTCCTTCTGCTGTCCGAAATTGTAGATCTCTGCCCAGTCTACAATCGGGACGGCCTTGGCCAGCGTGATGCCGAAGAAACCGAACCAGTCGAGGAAGTGCGTCTCCTCCGCCTTTGGCAGGGTGAACATGTTCTCTGCGAACAGGCCGCTGAAATGTGCATCCTTCATCATGATCGGGATCAGGAAGAAAACGAACAGGAAGCCCAGCAGCGTCTCGTCACGGTAATCTTCCCGCATGGTGGTACGATAAGGCGTGGTCGGTTTGAAGTCTGTCAGGGCGGCCAGGGCGCGATCATCCTCCACCCAGCTCCACAGACGCGAAACCGAGACCGCGGCCAGAACACCTAAAGCGCAAGGGATCAGCCCCCATTGCGGCGGCAGGTACCAGCCCAGCAGGCAAAGGCTGACCAGCATCGTGCCGAGAATGCCGTATCGCGCCGCCACGGACCGATGCTCCATGCCGGCCATGACGGCCACGATCCGCACAAGGAAAGAATCGACCGCATCATAGAAGGCCGCCAGCGGCCGGGCTGCGCGAGCCCCGGCCCCGAACACGCGGCTCAGCCATTTCACGGGCAGCAATTCCGACAAAGGATCCAGGAAGACGACAATGGCAAAGGCACCGACGACGACAAAGCCGATGATCACGCCGATCAGATTGTCGAAGGAGAACGTGTCGTTGAACATGCCGGCGGCGATGGCAAAGCCGATCAGGCTGCCCACCAGAAGCGTGGCGACCAGCGCGCCCATGGCCTCGGCATCCCGGGAGTCGTTCATCCCATCGATAATGGCCAGTGCCGCATCGTTCTTGCGGCGCTCCTCCGCCTGAAAGCGGGACAGGTTCGCGGCATTCCAGGCGAGCGGCACGAAGACCAGCGCCAGAACCGCAAAGACGCAGGCGATGAAGGGCGGGCTGCGCAGCGAAGCCGCTGACAGGCCGAACCACTCCCCTCCCCAGACCGTCAGCACGGCCACCCCGCCAGCCAGACAGGCCAGAAGGCTCAGGCAGGCGATTGGCAGGCGCAGCGATGGGCCATGGGCAAAATTGTCCCGCGAGTCCCGCAGGAGCAGTATCAGAGGCAGCCAGAACAGGGCCGTGCCGCTCAGGAACCAGAGCTTGGCGCCTGACGTTTCCAACACGGGCTGGCCGGAAAAAGTGTGCCAGAAGACAAGCGCCGTCAGTCCCGCGAACGCGCCCAGTGCCCACAGCACGAAAGGCGTCTGGCGCCAGGCGCGGAAACTCTGCCAGCGGCCGGGCGCACGCGCCTCCGCAATGGCGCCTTCCCGATCCTCCGTTTCAAGTACGTCATCTGCCCTGGCTTCCCCATCGGCCATGGCCACCCCCTCATTGCCTCTCCGTAACGATTTTCACCCGCAGGGAGCCAAAGTCAATTCGACTCCGGGTTGAGGCAGCAATCTAGTGCAAGCGGCAGGCGCTGGGTGTGTCGAGGCCGAGCATGGGCAGGCCTTCGGCACAAAGCTCGTGGCCGCCTTCCCAGATCATGTGCAGGGCGACGTAGAGAATGATGGCGAGCCCCGCAAAGGCGATCCAGCGGTAACGGGTGAGCACTTTCGCAATGAAGGACGAGGCGATCCCCATCAGCAGGATCGACAGGGCAAGACCGAAGACCAGCACGACCGGATGCTCACGCGCGGCCCCGGCCACGCCCAGCACATTGTCGATCGACATGGACACATCGGCGACGATGATCTGCGTCACCGCCTGACGCAGCGTCTTGCCGGATTTCTGCCCGGCAACGGTGCCGTCTGCGTTGAGGTCCTCCCCTGCGAGCGCCTCCTCGGCATTGTGCTGAGCCTCCTCCCTCAGTTCGCGCCACATCTTCCACGCGACCCAGAGGAGCAGCACTCCGCCCGCAAACAGCAGGCCGACGATCAGCAACAGCTCCGCCGCAACAAGGGCAAAGGCGATGCGCAGCACGGTCGCGAAGATGATGCCGATCAGGATGGCCTTGCCCCGTTGGTGCTTTTCCAGCCCGGCAGCTGCAAGCCCGATCACCACGGCATTGTCGCCCGCCAGAACGAGGTCAATCGCGACAACCGCGAAGAAAGCCTGGATCAGTTCAGGGGTCAGGAAAGTCAGGTCAGAGACCATGGGCCAAGGGCGCCTTTCAGGAGATCCGGCAGCGTGCCGGAAGCTCAGGCCTCACAATATGGGATGCGCCGGACCGGCCTGCAATGAGGCCTTCTCAGCCCCATTGCAGACCAGCGGTATGCCTTAAGGTTCAACGACGTTGAACCAGAAGGGCGGAGATTCCAGTGCGCTGAACCAGGCGAGCAGCGCAGTCGGGTCGCCCTCCACTTTCGCCTCGCCCGCCTTGGCAATGTCCTGGAAGCTCCGCGTCTGGAGGATCAGGTCATTGAAGGCTGAGCGGGAGATAGTCAGCGTTGCGGCGGGCGAGCCGGAGGCAGAGCCCGGCCGCGGGAACGCCGTACGGGTGCCGACGTCCAGCATCAGTGTTTCCTGCGTATCCGGGAAGACGAAGTTCAGCGTGAACGGATCGCGCGTCAGCTTCTCCGGCGCGTAACGCACAGCCAGCGCGTTGAACAGCTCAACCGTCGGCACGCCTTTCAGGAAGTCGAGATTGCCGAGGCGGATCGCCTGATCGAGCGGCAGGCCGCGGCGCAGCTCTGCCGCACCAGTCAGGTAGTAATCCCGCCAGGCACCGGATTCGGCCTGGAAGCCCATCTGCTCATAGGTCGAAGCCAGCCAGTCACGGCCGAGCTTGTTATCCGGATTGGAGAAAACGACCGCGTTGAACACTTCCGCAGCCCAGCGATAATCGCCTTCATTATAGGCTTTCTCGCCAGCGGCTAGTGCCGCGTCTTCGCCGCCCGCAAGCGCGACCATGCGCTCGGAACGCTCTTCCATCGGCCAGGCATTGTATGTGGCGGGCACACCATCCCACCAGCCGAAATAGTATTGGTAGACCGCCTTGGCGTTGTGATTCAGCGTACCGTAATAGCCGCGCGTGTCGAAATGCGTTTCCTGAACATCCGGCTCCGGAATGTCTTCGGCGATCTCGAACTGGGTCTGGCCCTGGTTCGCCCGGCGGACGGTCTGGTCATGGGTGTAGCGATAGACGTCGCGCTGCCCGCGCAGATAGTCCTGCACATTTTCCGTGCCGAAAGTCGGCCAGTGGTGCGAAGCGAAGGAGAGGTCAGACTTACCCGCATAATTGACCAGCACATAATCCAGCACCCTGCTCCATTCGAGGAAGTCACGCACCTTTGCGCCGCGCAGGGTGAGGCCATTGTGGAATGTGGCCGTCGCAACTTCTGCCGTACAGAGGGCCCGGAAGTCTGGCAGGTAGAACATGAACTCGGCTGGCGCTTCCGTGCCGGCGGCATCGATGAACTCGAAGTTCACGCCGTCGATCACGCGCTTGGTGCCGCGTCCGGAAATCTCTTCGGTCGGCGGAATGAAGCCGGCCGTTCCGGTTGACAGCGCGGGGCCAAGGCCGGTGCCCACCTGTCCCGTCGCATCGTTAGGCAGCGTGCCGCCGAACATCAGGATCGCACGGCGGGACATGTAGTTACCCGCCAGCAGGTTTTCCGAAATGGCGGACTCGGTGAAACCGATCGGCGCCAGCACAGGCACCCCACGCTCGATATCCGCTTCCGAAATCACGCCGCGTGCGCCCGCGAAATGGTCCGCATGGGAATGGGTGTAGATAACCCCCGTCACCGGGCGCGCGCCCAGCGTATCGTTTACGAGTTTCAGGGCAGCTGCCGCCGTTTCCTTCGATGTCAGCGGGTCCACGATGATCCATCCGGTTTCGCCGCTAATGATGGACATCACGGCCAGGTCATAGCCGCGCACCTGATAGAGACCGTCCTTGACTTCGAACAGGCCATGCTTGCCCAGCAATTGCTGCTGGCGCCACAGGGAGGGGTTCACCGTATCCGGCGCCGGGCCGTTGATGAAGTCCTGCGCGTGGACGGCCCAGACGACCTTGCCGTTCTCATCGACAATGTCTTCCTGGATCTGAGCGAGCAGGCCGTGGTCGGCGTCTTCAAAGTCACCCGGCTGGTCCAGCGGCAAGCGCGCGGCAAGCGCCGCATTGGCCACCTTGGTCGCTTCCGTGGCCACACCTGCCGGCGGCGCCTCATCCACTTTCGGAGTCTTTTCAGCAGGCTGCGTACAGGCAGCAAGGCCAATCAGCGCGGTGAGCGCGAGGGCGGTTAATCTCATCTATTTCCTCCCAAATTCTTTTCCGCAGTCTGCGCCGGGCCTTGAAGGCAGACAAGCATACCCTTTGTTATCCCGGAGCCTCCAGGACCGGTATGTATGTCATAAGGCGAAATAATCCCAGCTTTTGTTGAGATATATTGATAATAAATATCACAAATCGTACTATCGGTATGTATAATTCGGAGGCACATTTCATCATGCAAACCCTAGCCTGCTGCCGGTAGGCATGGCGCCCGGTTCAGAACCCGGCGCCGCAGATCAGTGTGCGATGGAAATGGAAACGGCGCCGAACTGCTGGGGCCCGTCCTGATAGGCAAACTGTTCGGTACGGTTCACCCATGTGAAGGCCACCTGCACATCCCGGTAGTGCACGGCCAGGCCAGCCTGCAGGTCTCCGACCAAGGCCCGGCGGTCATCCACCCGTGCAGAGTCCCGCCAGAGATTGCCATCCAGGAACATGTCCCGCGCAACGGCCCGGCCATCCACACCAACAAAGACGTAACCGCCCCAGGGCGCTTCCTTCGTGCCCGGAATGAACTCCCCTGCCCCGGCCAGGGCCGGACGGATACGCGGCGGGCCGAAACCGGAATCGAGGTCCCAGCCGATGCGGGCCGTCAGCCCCGTGTTCGCATAGGTCCGCACATTACCAAGCGCGAAGCCGGCATGCGCGGCAAAGTCCGTCTCAAGGCCCAGCGGCAGCTCGAACTTGTCCAGCCGCTTCAGGCGCTGGGCAATAATCTCGATCCCCGGCTCATCCTTCAGCTGGTGATCCCACCCCTGCGCCCCCGGAATACCCAGCATCTTGTGCCAGTTGTTCTGGACAAACTCCCCGCCTGCCGACGGGCCAACCACACCGAGATTGACTTGCAGCGTATCCTGCACCTCCTTCTCCATGTCCGTGGCCGCAATGGTGGAAGAAAGGGCGAGCCAGCCCGCATAAGGCCGGTCACGCGGATCCGGATCAGCCAGGGTAATGTCTTCCGGTGTAAAGATGGCGTGCGACAGGCCGAAGCCCTGGCGCAGATCCGTCCGCTCCACATTCACCCACGGCAGACGCTCGGCCATCCATTTGAGACCCGGGTGCACCTTGTCAGCTCCGGAGACGTGCTCGATACGCACGCCGTTCGAATAGTTCCGGTCCGTGCCGGAGCCGAACATGTCGTTCTCTGAAGTCAGCGACCAGACACCGGGCTTGCGCAGCTCGACAGGACCGGAGTCAGCCCCCTCTGCCTCTGCAACGGCCGAAGGCGCAAACAGGGCCACGCCAACGAAAAGGGCCGCTGCAATCCGCGCGGCCCCTGTCCCAGTCTGTGTGTCAAATCGGACCAGTTTCATGCCCGTGCGATAGCACCTAACGGCGCATAGTGAAACTGATACCTGCGAAATCTTCGTTCTCGCTGAAGCCGCCATTACGGTCGCGATATTTCACTTCCCGGCGGATGTAGGAGAGCGACAGCTGACCGCCACCACGCTGTATGGAAACGCCCGCCTGCAGATCGCCAACCGTGACCTGGTCCGTCAACGCCATATCGTCAAGCTGCGGGGTAAACCCGTTACGGTCAGCATCCCAGATCAGGGCTTCGCCATCGGCGCCAGCGAAGAGGTACCAGCCCTGCGGCTGGCCATTGGAGTCCAGAAGATTGAAGTCCTGACCGATCCGGACTTCACCACCGAACCGCTGGGTAAGCATTTCGCCGTCTTCCCGCACCGCGATACGCGGCGCGACGCCAACATCGAACTTCAGGCCGGTCATTTCGCGTGGGGCGGAGAAGGCCACTTCAGCAGCGATATCCTTTTCCACCTTGGTCAGGGCCGGGTTCAGCGCAGCTGTCGCCGAGCGTTCGGCTGCAACGGCGGTGAGTGCGCCAGTACCGGACCAGGAGAGCTCGGGTGTATCAATCGGAGCCGCAACCAGGGAGCCCGAGGAAAAGTCTGCAGACGTTCCGGCGAAGGCACGCGTAGCCATCTCACTGCCCAGCCCCAACGGCGTGCCCGTGAAACGTGTCGGCAGGCCATCAGCCACATGAACGGAAATCTCGGCGCGGTCAGGCCCGGCATATAGCGCGCCTGGAGCAGTTCCCGGGGCGGCCATCATCATGCCAACGGTTGGCGGCACGGCAGGCTCGATCCGCACCTGATCGTGCGGGGAAACGGCCACACACCCCTGGCAGGCCATCGTCAATACTGCACTGGCAATTGCGACTACCATTCGACCCACACCTCTCATGGCTTCCTTCCCCGGACAGAACCGTTAACGGGAATTAGGCCATCGTTCATTTAATGTAGCATGAAGGCCTACGGACCCTCAAACCACTTTCCTCGCCCAAAAGATTAATTCTGGTTACTCAAACGCCTTTCTGTAGAGTCTGTTCCAGAGTCCGGTTTTTCTGAGGAAATTTCGAGCAAATCCCGCGCCATTTCCCCCAATTCAAACGTTAACCTATTGAAAAAATTAGGGGAACGCAGCGCAATCAAAGAGGGAGGCCGAACGGATCCATACTATTCTGACGTGAATTTGCGCACGCCCGCCCGGATATGAAACACGCAAACGGCGGAAACCTGAACCAGGTTCCCGCCGCTTTTGATCCGGTTTCGTTTCGGAACGCCCCCGCCTACTGGCAGGCGAGACACTCGTCATAATCGGTGTTCGGCGTCTCCATCTTGCCGGCTTCGGCCTTTTCAGACCCGGCAAAGGCAGCCCGCTGAACCGATTTGGAGCGGCAGTAGTAGAGCGACTTGAGGCCCTTCTCCCATGCCGTCCAGTGCAGCATGTGCAGATCCCATTTGTCGATGTCGCCCGGCAGGAACAGGTTCAGTGACTGCGACTGGCAGATGTACGGCGTACGGTCGGCTGCCAGTTCCACAATCCAGCGCTGGTCGAGTTCAAAGGCCGTCTTGAAGACTGAGCGCTCATGCTCGTCGAGTTCTTCCAGATGCTGGACCGAGCCTTCATGCTCCAGGATCGACGCCCAGGTTTCCGGCGTGTTGAGGCCCTTGCGCTCAAGCAGGGCTTCGAGCTGCTGGTTCTTCACCGTGAACGAGCCCGAAAGCGTCTTGTGCGTGTAGACGTTCGCCGGGATCGGTTCGATGCCGGCCGAGGTGCCGCCGCAGATGATCGAGATCGACGCGGTCGGAGCAACAGCCATCTTGTGGCTGAAGCGGGCCATCATGCCGGCATCGCGTGCGTCCTCACAGGGGCCGCGCTCTTTCGCCAGCTTCACCGAAGCCGCATCGGCGCCCTTGCGAACATCCTTGAAGATCTTCTCGTTCCAGACTTTCGCCATGGCGCTTTCCATGGAGACGTTCATCTGCTGCAGGAAGGAGTGGAAGCCCATCACGCCGAGACCAACCGAGCGCTCGCGCTTGGCGGAATAGACGGCGCGCTCCATTTCAGCCGGGGCGCGCTCGATGAAGTCTTCCAGCACGTTATCCAGGAAGCGGAAAATGTCTTCCAGGAAGTGCTCGTCCTTGGACCATTCGAGGTATTTCTCGGCATTGACCGAAGAGAGGCAGCAGACAGCCGTGCGGTCTTCCCCGCGATGGTCGATGCCCGTCGGCAGGGTGATTTCCGAACACAGGTTCGACTGGGTGACCTTCAGGCCCAGCTTGCGCTGGTGGGCCGGCATGGAATTGTTCACCGTGTCCGTGAACAGGAGATAGGGTTCGCCGGTCTGCATGCGCAGCTCGAGGATCTTCTGCCACAGCTTGCGGGCGTTGACCGTCTTCAGCACCTGCCCCGTCTTCGGCGAGATCAGGCCGAATTCCTCGTCATTACGGACGGCTTCCATGAACTCGTCCGTGATGTTGAGGCCATGGTGCAGGTTCAGGGACTTGCGGTTGAAGTCGCCGGAGGCTTTGCGGATTTCGAGGAATTCTTCGATTTCCGGGTGGTGGATGTCGAGATAGCAAGCTGCCGACCCACGGCGCAGGGAGCCCTGCGAAATCGCAAGCGTCAGCGAGTCCATCACGCGGATGAACGGGATGATGCCGGAAGTCTGCCCGTTCTGGCCGACCTTCTCGCCGATCGAGCGGACATTGCCCCAATAGGTGCCGATGCCGCCGCCGTTCGAGGCGAGCCAGACATTCTCGGTCCAGGTGCTGACGATGTCGTCGAGCGAGTCGCCAACCTGGTTCAGGAAGCAGGAGATCGGCAGGCCGCGATCAGCGCCACCATTCGAGAGAACGGGCGTCGCCGGCATGAACCAGAGCTTCGACATATAGTCATAGAGACGCTGGGCGTGGGCCTGATCATCGGCGAAGGCCTTGGAGACGCGTGCGAACATGTCCTGATAGGACTCGCCCGGCAGCAGATAGCGGTCTTCCAGCGTCTTCTTGCCGAATTCGGTGAGGTTTGCATCGCGGCTCGGATCGGTGACGACCTCCATGGTCGAAACCACCCGCAATTGCGTGTCTGCGCCCGATTTCGGCTTACCCTTGCGCGGTGCGTCTTCAGTCACAGCGTTGGCGTTGGTTGCAGACATGCGGCAGCCCTCCAGATCTATTGAAAATATAGGAACTTCAGCCCCAAGCGCCAATATGTGGCGCCCTCCGTCGTTCCTGACACTACATATAGTGTCCGAAGGTTAACATGTGGTCAACGTGCTTTGTCCGGAAAGCTTCACATTCACCGTGGAAAACTGATTAACAAAATCCTTCCGGAGCGCCGAAAACTCAAGTGCTACGGGCCTTTTGGCCTGTGGAAATCACAAGGCAGACGCGCTGATTATCTCACCGCGCCGCCGGAAAACCGGGCACCAGATGATGGACGGAAAGGCGCTGAATCCGGCCTGACCACTATCCCTAGTAGGTGCACCCCTGCCGGCACACGCAGAAAACGATTCCGGAAGCCCCCGATTCCCGCATGAGGCGAGCGCATGAGTCGGCCCCTGCCCCGGTTCGGGCAGAAACAAAGACTTGTTTTCAAAAAAGGAGAAGAAGGAGACAGGCGAGCGACCCGGGCGGAAACTCGTTGGGGCTGCTCCGTTCCCGGCCTGACCCGGTTGGCGAGCGGCCCGTCCGCCACCTGCCTCCCGAGGGCTATATGCGCAGAGGCCGCCCCGGACGCAAGGGCCAGAGTGAGTCCATCGCGTGCCACTGCCTGACCATGCCGGACTATACCGGATCATCAAATGCTGTCCTCGTTGCCATGCGCATGCTAGCCAAGACCTTTCTTGTTCAAGGATGGGAGGGTTTCTCAATGAAACAAAGACTGCTTGCGATGGCCGCCGTGGCCGCGCTGCTGAGCGCCGCACCGGCACTGGCGAAGGAAGACGAGGCACCGTCGAAGCGCTTCACCGCCGAACGCGTGTTCGACATGGAATACGCGACCGATCCGCAAGTGTCTCCCGATGGCAAGACCATCGTCTATGTGCGCCACGCCATGGACCGGATGACCGACCGCGACACCGGCAGCCTGTGGAGCATCGACCTTGCCACCGGCGCGCACCGTCCGCTGGTGACCGACGTCTCTGCCTCCCGCCCGCGCTGGTCGCCGGACGGCTCCCGCATCATCTACATGTCGTCGAACGGCGAAGGCCCGGAGATGCGCCTTCTTTATCTCGACAGCGGTCGCAGCTTCTCGCTGGCCCAGTTCACCGAGCAAGGCCCCAGCCAGGCCGTCTGGTCGCCTGATGGCAAGCAGGTCGCCTTCTCCATGTTCGTGAAGGGCGAGACACCGAGCTTCGCCAAGCCCCTCGCCCCGCCCAAGGGCGCGAAATGGAATGACGGCGTGAAGGTGATCGACAGCCTGACCTTCCGCTTCGACGGCGCCGGCTATCTTCAGGACGGCACCGAGCAGGTCTTCGTGCTGACCGTGGACGGCGGCACGCCGCGCCAGGTGACCTTCGAAGAGGCCGACCTTGGCGGCCCTCAATGGCTGGACAATGACACGCTGCTGGTCACCGGCAACCTGGCCGAAGACCGCGACATGGATCCGATCGAAAGCGAGATCTACAAGGTGGAGCTGTCCGATAACTCGATCAGCGCGCTGACCAGCCGTGACGGTCCGGACATGAGCCCCGCCGTCTCCCCCGATGGCAAGACCATCGCCTATCGCGGCCATGACGACCATTTGCGCGCCTATGAGCAGGCCAACCTCTACCTGATGGATGCCGACGGCAGCAATCCGCGCGAGATCGCCGCCGACTTCCCGCTCGAATTCGGCAGCCTCGCCTGGGCCCCGGATGGCAAGAGCCTGCTGGCCCTCTGCGAAGACCATGGCGTGCTGAGCGTCTACAATGTCAGCCTGAGCGGCAAGGTCAGCCAGGTCGTCACCAATGTCGGCGGTGCCTCCATCGGGCGCCCCTATGCCGACGGCAGCTTCTCGGTCAGCGAAGGCCGCAAGCCGGTGATCGCCTATACGGCCGGCTTCTCCGACCGCCCGTCCGAAGTCGCCTCCGTCGGCATGGACGGCAAGGGCGCGAAAGTGCTGACCGCACTCAATGATGACGTGCTGCCCTATCTCGACATGGCGAAGGTGGAAGAGCTGCACGTCGCTTCCAGCGCCGATGGCCGCGAGATCGAAGCCTGGGTGGCCCTGCCGCCGGACTTCAAGGCCGATGGCAGCTTCCCGCTGATCCTGGAAATCCATGGCGGCCCCTATTCCATGTACTCGCCCTTCTTCGGCAGCGAGATCCAGCGCTATGCTGCTGAGGGCTATGTCACCGTGTGGACCAACCCGCGTGGCTCGACCGGCTATGGCGAAGACTTCGCCCAGCTGATCGACCTCGCCTATCCGGGTAATGACTATGACGACCTGATGAGCGTCGTCGATGACCTCGTCGCCAAAGGCTATGCCGACAAGGACCGCCTGTTCGTGACCGGCGGGTCCGGCGGCGGCATCCTGACGGCCTGGATCGTGACGAAGACCGACCGCTTCGCAGCGGCCGCCTCCGTCAAGCCGGTGATCAACTGGATGACGATGGCACTGGCAGGCGACATCGCCCAGTTCGTACGCCGTCACTGGATCCGCGCAGACCCATGGGCCGATCCGGAAGCCTTCCTGAAATTCTCGCCGATCCGCTATGTCGACAAGGTGACGACGCCGACCATGGTGATGGTGGGCGAAGAAGACTGGCGCACACCGGCCTGGGAAGCGGAACAGTTCTACACCGCCCTCAAGATGAACGGTGTGGACACGGTCTATGTCCGCGTGCCCTCTTCCCCGCACTACATCGCCTCGCGCCCTTCCCGCCTGATTGCCAAGACGGACAACATCATGGGCTGGTTCGCGAAGTATGACCCGGCGAAGAAAAAGGACGAAGCCGAAACCGGCGAGGCAGAGTGATGCCTGGCCATCCGGCCCTGATCGACAGCCTCGGCCTGCTCTCGGAGCGGGCCGGGGATGTCACCGGGGCAATCTACACGCGCCTGTTCGAAGCCTATCCGGACCTGGAAAACCTGTTCCTGATGGATACGGATGGCGGCGTGCGCGGCTCCATGCTGAGCCAGGCGTTCGAGTGCCTGATGGACCTTGCCGAAGGACCGGGCACGATGGCCGAGACAGTCATCCGCTCAGAGCGGGTGAACCATGACACCTATGATGTGCCAGCCGGCATGTTCGAAGTCTTCTTCGAGATCATCCGCGATGTCACGAAGAACGCCGCCGGCGATGACTGGTCGCCCGAGATGGACGCGGCGTGGACATCCATCCTGCGTGATGCTGCACGCCTGTCCCGGCCCATGACCACCTGACGCATGCCCTTCGTGGCGGCAGGCAGGCCTGTTGGCACCGATCTTGCGGGTTGCTGTGTCCCAATACGGGACGGAGAGACCACAAGATACGGGCAGCGGACATATGCTCCACAGCATCAACACGATCAGAACGCTGTCGTGCATTTCGATTGCGATCTTCCACATCACGGAATTCGTCAATGCCAGTTCCGACAAGGTGAGGCTCAGCTTCACGGCATCGCCGGGGTTCCACCTCTTCCTGCTGATCAGCGGATTTATCCTGGTCTACATCACGAACCCGGAAGACCGGCCGGTTCCGTTCATAATGAAACGGGCCGTCAGGATCCTGCCTCTCTACTGGGCCATGACGGCGATTGCCATTCTCCTGGTGGCCTTCCGGCCCTGGCTGTTCCCGAAAGCGGAACTCTCGATCGAGCATGTCGTCCAGAGCATCCTGCTGCTGCCCTATTACGACCTGCGCGACAGGCTGCACCCGATCCTCTATGTCGGCTGGACGCTGGGCTACATCATGCTGTTCTACCTGATGTTCGCGATCTCCCTGATGGCGAAAGCGAAGCACCAGATCCCGCTGACCATCGCGATGACGGTTGGCCTCATTATCGCGGCGCAATGGTTTCCCACGCCGGCATTCCGGGAATTCTATGGCGACCCCATCCTGCTGGAATTCGCCTCCGGCTGCCTGATCGGCCTCGCCCTGCGCCAGCCTGCCGTGATCGATTTCATCAAGCGCACGCCCATGTGGCCGTTTGCATTGGTCGGCGCCGCAGGGCTCTGCGTGGCGGCCTCGCTGCATTATAGTGGCTGGGCAAAGATCGCGACCTTCGCGCCCCCGGCAGCGCTCCTCGTCTTCGCTGCAGCGGGTCAGGACATCTTCCGCACGCCGCTGAACAATCCTGTTTTCCGGCTCGGCGGGCAGATCAGCTATGGTATCTACTTGATCCATCCGATCGTCCTGGCCGTGTTCTCCGTGCTGATCTTCGCACACATCGATGACGGCCTGCTCGGCACAGTCCTGATCTTCGCGACGGTTCTGCCGATGTCGGTCTTCCTGGCCTATCTCAGCTTCCGCTTTTTCGAAACGCCCTCGAACAAATGGCTTCGCCGTGTCCTCGGTCTGTCCGGGAACACGGCGAAATCCAAAAGCTCGCAAAAGGCAGGCGCGCAAGCAAGCGTGTAGCTTGGCGCCCGCTCAGCCTCAGGCGTCGGCCTTCTTGGCGTTGCGCTTGCGCTCATGCGGGTCGAGATAGATCTTGCGCAGGCGGATGTTCTTTGGGGTCACTTCCACCAGCTCGTCGTCGGCGATGTAGGCCAGCGACTTTTCCAGCGTCATCTGAAGCGGCGGCGTGAGGCGCACGGCCTCGTCAGACCCGCTGGCGCGCATGTTGGTGAGCTTCTTGCCCTTGAGGACGTTCACTTCGAGATCGTTGTCGCGCGTATGCTCGCCGACGATCATGCCGCCATACACCTTTTCGCCCGGATGGATCATCATCGGTCCGCGGTCTTCCAGGTTCCAGAGTGCGAAGGCAACCGCCTCGCCCTGCTCCATCGAGATCAGCACGCCGGTGTGGCGGCCCTGAATGCGGCCCTTGTGCGGGGCGTATTCGTGGAAGATGCGGTTCATGATGGCAGTGCCTCGCGTATCAGACAGCAGCTCGCCCTGATAGCCGATCAGGCCGCGCGTCGGTGCGTGGAACACCATCCGCGTGCGGCCCGTGCCGGAGGGGCGCATCTCGATCATGTCGGCTTTGCGCTCGGACAGCTTCTGCACGACGATACCGGAATGCTCGTCATCGACATCGATGATGACTTCCTCGATCGGCTCCAGCTTCTCGCCGTTCGGACCATCCATGAAGACGACCTGCGGACGCGACACGCCAAGCTCGAAGCCTTCACGGCGCATCGTCTCGATGAGGACGGCCAGCTGAAGTTCGCCGCGGCCGGAAACCGTGAAGGCCTCGGCATCGGTGGCGCGCTCGACTTTCAGCGCGACGTTGCCTTCGGCTTCTTTCAGCAGGCGGTCCCAGATCATCCGGCTGGTGACCTTGGTGCCCTCGGTGCCGGCCAGCGGACTGTCATTGACGCGGAAGGTCATGGAGATGGTCGGCGGGTCGATCGGCTGGGCAGCGATCGGCTCGGACACGGACGGGTCGCAGAACGTGTCTGCAACGTTCGCCTTGGTCGTGCCTGCGAGCGAAACGATGTCGCCGGCATGGGCCTCTTCCACCGGCACGCGCTCCAGCCCGCGGAAGGCGAGCACCTTGGAGATACGGCCCTGCTCGACCAGTTCGCCATCGCGGTTCAGCACCTTGATGGCCTGGTTCGGCTTGACGCTGCCCGATGTAATCCGGCCAGTCAGGATGCGGCCAAGGAAGTTGTCGGACGAGATCGTGGTGGCGAGGAAGCGGAACGGCCCCTCTTCCACTTTCGGGGTCGGCACGTGATCGACAACCAGCTGGAACAGCTCGTCCATGTTCGAGGCGGCCGTTTCATACTGTTTCGACATCCAGCCCTGCTTGGCCGAGCCGTAAAGGATCGGGAAGTCGAGCTGCTCGTCGGTGGCGTCGAGGTTGGCGAAGAGGTCGAACACCTCGCCCGTCACTTCGTCGGGGCGGCGCTCCGGCTTGTCGATCTTGTTGACGGCGACGATGGGCTTCAGGCCCACCTTCAGCGCCTTGGACACCACGAACTTGGTTTGCGGCATCGGGCCTTCGGCGGCGTCGACCAGCACGATCGCGCCATCCACCATGTGCAGGATACGCTCCACCTCACCGCCGAAGTCGGCGTGTCCGGGCGTGTCCACGATGTTGATGCGGTAGCCGTTCCACTCAACCGAGGTCGTCTTGGCGAGGATGGTGATCCCGCGCTCTTTTTCGAGATCGTTGGAATCCATCATCCGCTCGGCGGTCTTCTCGTTTTCGCGGAAGGTGCCGGATTGCTTCAGCAACTCGTCCACCAGCGTCGTCTTACCGTGGTCGACGTGGGCGATGATCGCGATATTGCGCATTTTTTCGATGGGCGTGGACATGTACGGGCAGGCTTTCAGGAGGAAGAAACGGGGAATTTCCGCGCCCGGTACAGGATATCGGCCGGTTTGGCCATGGGGTCGCGGCAGGCAATTGGAACCGCCCCTTTCCTTCTTACCCTAAAACAGAAATGATCCCCGCGATTCAGAAGCACATCAGGACCTGCAGATGACCAACTCGAATGACATGCCGCTGGCGGCCAAGCCGATCGATCGCGCCGCGCACCGGCGCCTGGATGAAGCCTGGCTGGATGACGCTTTCAGGCATGAGAACGTTCTGGTTCTGGCGATGCGAAATGGCGAGCCTTTCGTCTATCCGGGACGCGAGAGCGGGCTTGTATGGCTGGGCCCGGAAGCCGCGCGGCTTTACCCCGGATCGCCGCGCCTGTTCCTTGGCGAAGACAAGGCCGGCAATCCGGTGTTTGCCATCGACCTGCCGGAGCGCTTCGATCTCGATGCATCGCTGATTGCCGGTGCCGGAGAGTTCCGCGATTTCCGCGCGGCTGCCGGATCGATTCCCGATATGGATGCGAATTGTGCATCGACCGCGAGGTCCATTTTCATGTGGCACCAGAGTCACAGGTTCTGCTCAAAATGCGGTTCGGAAAGCGCGATGGTGGAAGCCGGATGGAAGCGCCAATGTCCGCAGTGCGGCGCCGAACATTTTCCGCGCACCGATCCCGTCGCGATCATGCTGGCGGAAAAGGACGGCATGGCGCTGATCGGAAGACAGAAGATCTGGCCGCCGGGTTTCTACTCCTGCCTTGCCGGTTTCTGCGAACCCGGAGAGACGATCGAACAATGCGCCGCGCGCGAAATATTCGAGGAAGCTGGTGTAGTTGCTGACCCTGCAAACGCGGAGTACATCGCGTGCCAGCCTTGGCCCTTCCCTTCTTCGCTCATGGTCGGTCTCATCCTGCAGGCAGAAACGTCCGACATTTCGATCGACGAAAAGGAACTCGAAACCGCACGCTGGGTCAGCCGGGAAGAAATGCGACAGATCCTTGCAGGCACGCATGAAGAGATCTTCGGCCCGCCACCCATGGCAATTGCCCACCACATCATGAAAGCCTGGTCGGAAAAAGGTCATTGACCGCACACGGAAGGCGTGTTTCCGCTCGTGTCACAGACGAAAATCTGGAGTTGATTTCGCGCGAATCACATTAGTGAGAACTTGCCACTGACAGGAGATCGGAAATGGCAACTGCAACCAAGAAACCGGCTGCGAAAAAACCGGCTGCGAAGAAGCCGGCCGCTGCAAAGCCGGTCGCGAAAAAACCGGCTGCAAAACCGGCTGCCGCAACGAAGACCGCTGCCGCCAAAAAACCGGCTGCAAAGAAACCGGCCGCCGCTGCAAAACCGGCAGCAAAAAAGCCGGCTGCAAAACCGGCCGTGAAAAAAGCTGCGCCGAAAGCCGCCGCCAAGCCTGCTGCAAAAAAGCCGGCCGCTGCGAAGAAGCCTGCTGCTGCTGCAAAGAAACCGGCTGCGAAGAAAAAGTAAGCCGGAGCATAAGTTCCAGGGAAAAGCGGATGCGGGAAACCACGTCCGCTTTTTTCATGCCCATTTTTCATGCCTGTTTTTCATGCTGACTGTTTATGAGAAGCCCCCGCGTGGTGTGTCACACGGGGGCTTCTTTCGTTGCACGCTTCAGAGGGGGGACACTGCGCGCAAACCGGTCGGCGGCCACTTCCAGCTGGGAGCTTGGGCTGATGACATCGCCGGTAAGACAGACCTAGTGGAACTGCAGGAGAGTGGTACTTAAACCTCTGTCATGACACAGAGTTAAGGCCCGCCCTTCGCGGCCGGATTACTCCTGCAGGTCCTGCCAGTGCGTGTCGGCCTTTTCGATGAAGCCGGGAATGTCTGCATTCCATTTTTTCTGAATGCTGGAATTGTAGTTCAGGTACAGCTTGCCATCGATGATCTTCCAGTACTTTGCATCGCCCTTCGCATACTGGCCATCCGCCATCGCCCAGGCGCAGTAGCCGCCATATTGCGGCGCGTAAGCGGCGGGGTCTGCGAGGAAGGCATCGCGGTTTGCCGCCGAGGCGAACAGGAAGCTCGCGCCCATATAATCCGTCTGGAACTCCTTCGCCCCCTTCACGGGTTTGCCATCCGTGAAATAGGCGACAGGGTCATACCCCTGCAGAGCCTGATTGGAGAAACGGCCGGTATATACCGGCGGTTCGGCATAAGCCGATGGGACCATCACTGTCGCAGGCGCGGCAGCGATAAAGGCGGCGAGGAGAAGAGGGCGGAGTTTCATCTGCACGGGTCCTTTGGAACAAGGTTCAGGAAAGCGGGGACATCAAACCGGCACGGGGCCGGCATATGTGTGAGCGACAGCCTCCTTCGGTGGGACGAGCACATTGCCAATCCCGCGTGCGATCGCAGCCAGCGTGTTGCGGCGGGCAATCAGCATGGCAATCGAGCTCAGCCACACGGTCCCCGCCATGAAGAAGAGCCCTCCCCCATCATTGTTCGGATCGATGCCCAGCGGCGTCCAGAGATGGAAGTTCACCGCGCCGGTCATCACCGCCACGGCAATCAGGGCACCGAGCGCTTGCAACCTGCGAAGCGCTGGAAACAGGCCGAGCAGCAAAAGGGTCGATGCCAACAGCTCTGCCGAGCCGATCACATACTGGCTGAAGAGGCCCGTCTGAGCGAACAGGCCCGGCGCGCCGAGGCTGGTGGCCCACGCGTCCAGACGGCCGAAGATAACCTGCGTCTCGACAGCATTGGTGAACTTGAACCGCAAGCTGTCCAGAAACACGGCCGAAGCGATCAGGCTGTATGCAATCGGGGCATATCTTTTGATTTGCGCGAGCATGGTGCGTCTCCCTTTGACGCGGCTTGTCTCATGGGACGGCGCACACGGGCAAAGCAAAGGCATGTGAGGATCGCTCACGGATTCGTGGGCACGGCGCGAGCAGAAGGAAATTGCGCTGCCCCTCTCGCGCCTGAGGGCAGACGCTCCTACATTCATGCAGATTCCGCATGGGGGTATTCTGAATGGACCGGATCGATGCAATGCGCCTGTTCGTCCGTGTGGCGGACGCCGGAAGTTTCTCTCGCGCTGCCGCTGATCTCGGCATCGGCCAGCCGACGGTTTCACGGCGCATCCAGGACCTGGAGGCCCAGCTGGATGCCATGCTGTTCCTCCGCACCACACGCGCCCTCAGCCTGACGGAAGCCGGAGAGCGCTTTTACCGGCGCGCCGTCGACATCCTGGCTGAATACGACGAGGCCGAAGCCGAAGCGCGCGGCCTGGAACATGAGCCTGTCGGCCTGCTGCGGATTTCGTGTTCGCACTCCTTTGCCCGTCGCGTGATCGCACCGGAGATTGCAAGCTTCATGCGTATCTATCCGCATGTGAAGTTCGACGTGATCGGCGACGACTTCCTCACCGATATTGTCGGCGAAGGCGTCGACCTCGCTTTCCGCCTGGGGGAACTGACCGATTCCAGCCTGATGGCAAAGAAAATGGCGGACGCCCCAAGGGCCTTGTGGGCCTCCCCCGCCTATCTTGAGCGCAAGGGCACTCCCCGCACCCCGGCGGACCTTGCCCAGCATGATGCGCTGATTTTCCGCCATGCGCGGTCAACTGTCTGGACACTGACGAATGGCAACCAGAAGGAAGATGTTCAGGTCGACGGGCCGTTCCGCGCGTCCGGCGGGGAAATCCTGCAACAGGCCGCCGAAGACGGGCTGGGCATCCTTCTGGCACCGGGCTGGCTGGTTTCGGAATGCCTCGGCGCCAACAAGCTGGTCCGCGTCTTGCCGGAGTGGCGCGCGCAGAGCCTTTCCGTCCATGCCGTATGGGCTGCGGGCAAGCTGCGCGGCAAGGCCAAGCTGTTCGCCGAACATGTCGCCGAACACCTCAAGACCGTAACCCAGCTCTGCTAGTTGTCGTTATAGGGCGCTGCCGGAAACACGCCGACCAGCTTCATCATCTGCGTGAAGAAGCCGACCTCTTCCAGCGCCAGTTGCACCGGGCGGTCATCCGGGTGGCCTTCGATCTCGGCATAGAATTGCGTCGCCGTGAAATGGCCGCCGACCATGTAGCTTTCCAGCTTGGTCATGTTGACGCCATTGGTGGCGAAGCCGCCGAGCACCTTGAACAGGGCGGCCGGAATGTTGCGCACTTCGAACAGGAAGGCCGTCTTGGCCGGGCCATCGCCCAGCTCAATCTCTGACGGCTCGCGTGACATGATGACGAAGCGGGTCGTGTTGTGGGCGGCATCTTCGATATTCTCGGCGAGAATTTCGAGCCCGTAGACTTCCGCAGCGAGGCGCGGCGCAATCGCGGCGACGGAACGGTCTCCGCTTTCGGCAACCTCACGCGCGGCGCCGGCCGTATCGGACGCCGTCACGGAATCGATCCCATGCGCCCGCAGGAATTTCCGGCACTGGCCAAGCCCCATGATGTGCGAGCGAGCCTTTTTCACCTCTTCCAGCTTCACACCCGGCAGGGCCATCAGCTGAAAACGGATCGGCAGGTAATGCTCGCCCACGATCTGCAGGCTGGTGTCAGGCAGGATGGAGTGAATATCGCTGACCCGGCCCGCAATCGTATTTTCGACCGGAATCATGGCCAGATCCGCTTCGCCCTTCTCAACTGCGGCAAAGCAATCCTCAAAAGTGCGGCAAGGGAGCGGCTCAAGGGCCGGAAAAGCCTGGTTGCAGGCGATGTGCGAGTTGGCGCCCGGTTCGCCCTGATATGCGATTTTTCCCGTCATTTTTCCGGCCCTTACCCTGTTTTCTGCTGCGTCGGATCGCCGCGACGGTCGGGGGAAGCTTCCCTGTCGCGCAGCCTTTATATTGCGGGCCATCCGTTAGCGTGCCAAAAGGCGCGCGCGCAAGACTTATGACCAGACAGATTCGAAGGAAAATCCTCATGGGGGAACTCGGTCTCAACAAGATCCTGGGAGCGCTGCTGGCGACCGCACTGGGCCTGTTCGGGCTCAAGACGCTTTCCGACGTGGTGTTTGCCCATGGCGGGGAAGGCCACGGGGAAGAGCATGCTGAGGCAACCTCCCTGTCGGAACAGATGTGCGAAAAATTCGCCTACTGCGTCGAAATCGCCGGTGGCGGCGGTGCAGCAGCTGAAGAGGAAGAGGTTTTCGACCTTGGCGCCCTTCTGGCCGCAGCAGACGTTTCGCGCGGCGAGCGCACCTTCAAGGGTCAATGTACGACCTGCCACACGATTGATGACGGCGGCGCCAATGGCACCGGCCCGAACCTGCATGGCGTCGTCGGTGCCTCGAAGCACCAGCATCCGGGCTTCAACTACTCTGCTGCGATGACTGAAGTCGGCGGCACCTGGACCTATGAAGACCTGAACCACTGGCTGGAAAACCCGGGCTCTTTCGTCCGCGGCACGTCCATGTCCTTTGCCGGTCTGCGCAAGGATCCGGATCGTATCAACGTGATCGCCTACCTTGCTTCGCAATCGCCGAACGCACCGCCCTTCCCTGAGCCGCTGGCTGCAGCCGGCACCGACGAAGCGGCCGAAGCTCCGGCTGAAGGCACGGAAGAAGCTGCCGCTCCTGCAGAAGAAGGCGCTGTCGATGCCGCCGCTGCTGTTGTGGAAGACGCTGCTCAGGCCGTGACGGAAACCGTCAACGATGCCGTCGAAACAGTTGCAGACGCTGCTGACCAGACCGCTGAAGAGGCTTTTGACGAAGAAGCCCCGACGCCGACGGAAGAAGAAAGCGAATAAGGCTCAGGCGACGGCCTTCCAGGCTGGCACCTTTCCTCTTTCAGAAGACACCCGTATGCGCCGGGCCCCTATGGGCTCGGCGTAATACTTTGCGATCCGGGTGACGGCCTCTTCCAGAGGCTCGCAGGCGACGGCCATATGCCAGGCATTGGCGTGCAACAGGCGCTCCGCATCCACCATGACGCCGACATGGCCTTTCCAGAAGACCAGGTCGCCACGGCGCAGGGCACCGGGCGCCCGCCAGTCCTCAATCGCCTCACCGGCCCAGGCAAATTGCATGTCGCTGTCACGCGGCAGCAGGACACCTGCAGCCTCAAACGCCTGCTGGGTGAGCCCCGTGCAATCTACGCCCAGCCCTGACCGCCCGCCCCAGAGATAGGGCCTGTGCAGGTACAGCTCCGCGATGGAGACCGGATCATCGATCACGGCATCAAGCGGCACGAGATGGCGCTGATGTACCCATCCTGCGTCCTGACAGTGCCGCCAGTCGCCTTCGTCCGCGATGACGCTGACCTGCGCCCCCAGACTGAGGACGATCTGAGGCGGAGATTTCAGGTCCGGCGCGGCATAGGCATGTGTATGCGGCCGCGCGATGCGGTGGGTTGGCGCCAAAAGGCGCTCGGCCAGGCCAGCCAGCGCCACCCAGCCGACATAGCGGTCCCTCCGGCACTGGACGAGGGCAAAACCGTGCTGCTCCTCATACACGTCGAGAATTTCGCCAAACAGCGCCTCTGTTGCCAGCCGGGCATCCGGTAGAGGCGTTTCCCGGACAGCCGTGGCGCCAGCCCGCACTTGCACAGGGCGGGATGCCTTATCCGGCGGTGTCAGGCGCGTATCATTGTAATCAGGCATAAGTCGCCCCGCAGCATGGATTATGCTGCCGACGCCTTGCGTACTTTCGGGCTGGCAGCTTCCTGATCCTTGCCGGAAGCTGCGGCAAGAACAAGGCCAGCAAATTGGCGAAGATATGTCATTCCCGCCGGGCGCCGCTCCAGGAAGATATTCCGCAGGTCGGCTTCATCGCGCACGCGCTTGATGAAATCGAGCCGCTCAAGCGCATCCAGCGCCCGCGTCACGGCCGGTTTCGCGATGTTCAGCTGTTCGGCAAGGCCGCGCACCGTGTGCGGGCCGGGCATGAGGGCAATTGTCATCAGGATCGCCTGCTGGCGCGCTGTCAGGTCCGGTGCATCGGAACGAACCGAGGCGGTGACCGCCCTGCGCCAGAGTTCCAGTCCTTCGCGCTCCGACAATTGCATCCCGTACATCCCCTGGATTTTCATCTTTCGCAGGAATCTCAGGTGATTTGCGGACTCCGTCCAGCCCTTCCCTGTCCTCTCAGGCAGCCGTGCCCCCTTCACATTGTGGACAAAACACCCGACATTAGGCGCATGAGCGCTTCACACAGCCATACGCACGTCCATGCCAACACGCCCTGCAGCCCGCAGGACGTGGAAACCTTCCTGAACGAGGCCGAAACCCTCGTGGCGCGTCAGGGCCAGAGGATGACCAAGATCCGCCGCAAGGTGCTGCGCCTGCTGCTGGAAAGCGCGGAACCCGCCAAGGCGTATGACCTGCTGGCCAATCTGGATGGCGAAGGCTCCGCCAAGCCGCCAACCATCTACCGCGCCCTGGATTTCCTTCAGGACGCAGGCCTTGCCCACAAGATCGAGAGCCTGAACGCCTATGTTGCCTGCGGCCATACCAGCCACCGGCACTCCGCCGTGTTCCTGATCTGCGACAAATGCCATGGCGCTGAAGAACTGCATGCTGAAGCGACCAGCGAAGCCCTGAAAGCCGAGACCGAAGCGGCAGGCTTCCACATGAGCCGCGCGGTCGTCGAAGTGCGCGGCATCTGCCGGGATTGTGCCGCGTGAAAACTCTCTGGCGGGGCAGCTGCAATCAGTGGGATTGCGACGAGATGGGGCACATGAATGTGCGCGTCTATGTCGAGAAGCAGATGGAGGGTCTGGCCGTCTTCGCGCATGCGCTGGGCATGCCGCATGCCTTCCGGCAGAACGCCCCTTCCACCATTGTCCCGGTAGACCAGCATATCCGGTTTGTGCGCGAGGTCCTGCCAGGCCGCCCGCTAAGCATGAAGGGCTGTCTGGTTGAACTCGGTGAGGCCGATGCCGTCGTGTATCAGGAACTGCGCCACGCAGACGGCCAGCTTGCCGCCGCCTTCCGGACCCGGATCATGCATATCGATACAGCCGGACGCGAACCCTTTGCCTGGGGCAAGAGCGTGCGCGCAGCGATGGCTGACGATATGGGCACGCCGCCTGAGGAAGCCGCGCCACGTTCAATTGATCCGGATGCGCCGGGCCTGCCCTATGACGAGATCAATATCGACAGGCCGCAGGGCCTGGGCGTCTCCTGCATCGGCAAGGGCGCCGTACCGCCCCAGCATCTGGATGTGCACGGACGGATGGCACCTCCCTGGGTGATCGGCCGTGTGTCGGACTCCGTGCCGAACCTTCTGTTCAACTGGCGCAAGAATGTTGCCGCGGCTGCCGGGGACCTGCGCATGGGCGCTGCCGTTCTGGAGTACCGGATGCGCTATCACGACATGCCGGAAGCCGGTGACCTCTTTGAACTCTATACCGGCCTCGGCGGGGTTCAGGGCAAGACCCACTCGCTGATCCACTGGCTGATGGATCCGGTCAGCGGCAAGCCTTGGGCGACGGGACAGGCTACGGCTATCACGCTGGACCTCGACGCCCGCAAAGCCATCCCCGCCCCTGCGAGCGCGCTTGAGGAACTCGAACGCCTCGCCCCGAAAGGCTTATCTATCTGAGCCTGTCAAATCGCTGTTGCGATGATCTCGGCGATACGCGGAATGTCTTTCAGGTTCAGCCCTGCAATGTTGATGCGGCCAGAGCCCGGCATGTAGAGGCCATATTCCTCGCGGAGCTTTTTGGCGCTCTCTGGTGTCACCGGCAGCTGGCTGAACATGCCATTTTGCGTGGCCAGGCTGGCGAGCAGGTTCGATCCGGTGCGCTGGACGAGTTCACCAGACAGCGCCTTGCGCAGCGAGATCATCCGTTCCCGCATGGATGTCAGCTCCGCCTGCCACTCGGAACGCAGCGCAGCGTCGCCCAGAATGGTCGCGACGATCCCGGCACCATGCGCCGGGGGCATGGACCAGGTGGCGCGGGAGATATCCGCCACATGCGTGCTGGCCGCAGCGATACCTTCCGGCGTCTCGCCGATTGCCAGGAAGCAACCGGCCCGCTCCCGGTAAAGACCGAAATTCTTCGAGCAGGAATAGGAAATCAGCGCCTCGTCTGCGGCCTCGATGAAGGTGCGCACACCAGCAATGTCTGCGTCAAGGCCATGGGCGAACCCGTGATAGGCAACGTCCAGCATGACGATCAGGCCGCGCTCCTTCACGAATGCGCCCAGCGACCGCCAGTCTTCCAGCGTCAGGTCGATGCCCGTCGGGTTGTGGCAAGGCCCCTGCACGATCACGCCGTCACCGCGCTCTGCCTTCGCCAGGTCTTCCAGCATGGCGGCGCGGTCTGCCGTTCCGGTGTCCGGGTCTGCATAGCGGTAGCTGTCCGTGGAAAGTCCGGCCGCCTGCACGACTTTCGGATGGTTTGGCCAGGTGGGGTCTGACACCCAGACCGTCTTCACGCCCAGCCTGCGCATCATGCCAACGCCGAGCGACAGCGCCCCGCACCCGCCCGGCGCAGTGAAGGACAGCGTGCGCCCCTCTGCACGGGCCGGTGCATCGGCGCCGAAGACAAAATCCTCAATCGCCGAACAGAAATCCACATTGCCGCGCGGACCTTCATAGACCTTGGTGGTCTGGCGCTCCAGCATCAGGGCTTCGGCCTTGGCCACCGCGGACATGACCGGCGTATTGCCATGGTCATCCTTGTAGACGCCGACGCCGAGATCGAACTTCTCTGCCCGCAGATCCTCGCGATAGGCCGTCATCAGGCCAAGCAGGGCGTCCGGCGGGAGGGGCGAAAGCGGAGAGAATTGCGACATGGGATATTCCGTTTCTGACCGGGCTGACCTAGCCGCTTTTTGCGCGATGCGGAACCCTTTCCGGATTGCATGAGCACGCGCAATGACAGATGCAGGAGTGGATTCCAACCAAAGGAGCCATCCATGAGCGCCTATGTCATCCTCATCCGCGACCGGATGCACGACGAAAACGAAATGGCAAAATATGCCGCCGCCGCGAAAGCCGCACGTGGCGAGCATGAAATCACTCCCCTCGCCTTCTATGGTGCCCACGAAACCCTGGAAGGCGCCGAGGCCGATGGCGTGGTGATCCTGCGTTTCCCGGACATGGCCGCCGCCAAGGCATGGTACAGCAGCCCGGAATACAAGGCGGCGCGTGCGCACCGTTTCCAGGCTGCCGATTATCGCGTCATTCTGGTCGAAGGGGTCTGAGCCCCCTCTGCCTAGGCGACGATGGTCGCTTCGGTGCTTTCCTTCACGTCCTGCATGGAGACGCCAGGGGCAAGTTCGACCACTTTCAGCCCGCCCTCGACCACGTCGAAGACGCAGAGGTCGGTGATGATGCGGTTGACGACGCCCTTGCCGGTCAGCGGCAGGGTGCAGGCTTTCAGCACCTTGGTCTCGCCCTTCTTGTTGCAGTGATCCATCACCACGACGATGCGCTTCACGCCAGCGACGAGGTCCATCGCCCCGCCCATGCCTTTGACAAGCTTGCCGGGGATCATCCAGTTGGCGATGTCGCCATTCTCAGCCACTTCCATCGCGCCAAGGATGGCAATGTTAATGTGGCCGCCGCGGATCATCGCGAAGCTGGTGGCAGAGTCAAAGAAGCTGGTGCGCGGCAGCGTCGTGATCGTCTGCTTGCCGGCATTGATCAGGTCCGGGTCTTCCTCGCCCTCGAACGGGAACGGGCCCATGCCCAGCATGCCGTTCTCGGACTGGAGCGTGACATCCATGTCTTCCGGAATGTGGTTCGCCACCAGCGTCGGAATGCCGATGCCGAGGTTCACATAGAAACCGTCATGCAGCTCTTTCGCGGCACGTGCCGCCATTTCATCGCGTGTCCAGGGCATTAGTAGTGCTCCCGCTTGCGGGTGGTTCTTTGTTCGATGCGCTTCTCGAAAGTGCCCTTCACGATGCGCTGCACGAAGATGCCCGGCAGGTGGATTTCGTCCGGGTCGAGATCGCCAGTCGGCACGATTTCTTCCACTTCTGCCACGGTGACCTTGCCGGCCATCGCCATGGGCGGATTGAAGTTGCGGGCCGTCTTGTTGAAGACGAGATTGCCATGCGTATCGGCCTTCTCGGCCTTCACGATGGAAAGGTCTGCAACGAGGCCCGTTTCGAGGATGTAGGTCTCGCCGTTGAAGTCGCGGTGCTCCTTGCCCTCGGCGACCAGCGTGCCGACGCCGGTCTTGGTGTAGAAACCCGGAATGCCTGCGCCCCCTGCCCGGCAACGCTCTGCCAGCGTGCCCTGCGGGTTGAACTCCAGCTCCAGTTCCCCGGAAAGGTACTGCCGCTCGAACTCCTTGTTCTCACCGACATAGGAGGAGATCATCTTCTTGATCTGGCGCGTCTGGAGCAACAGGCCGAGGCCAAAATCATCGACGCCCGCATTGTTCGAAATCGCGGTGATGTCCTTCACGCCCGACTCGCGCAGGGCGAGGATGAGGTTCTCCGGAATGCCGCACAGGCCGAAGCCCCCGGCCATCACGGTCATGCCGTCGAAGGTCAGCCCTTCGAGTGCTTCGGCCGCTGTATTGTAGACCTTTTTAGACATGGACAGGTCCTGTCGCTCCCTGAATTGGGCGCTCAGGCAGGAAGCCTGCCCGTGCGCGCTTTCTTATTCCGTAGCACACTTTCAGGCGTGCTGAACCGTCTCGCGGCCCCAAAAATTCAACAAGCGTTGAAACACACCCTTGCAGGGAAAACAAGGTGGGTCAGACGGATTCCACGGTCTGCTCAATCGCCCCGAAGATCGAGTGTCCGGCCTTGTCCAGCATTTCCATGCGGACTGTGTCTCCGGGCTTCATGAACGGGGTCTTCGGCGCGCCGCCTGCAATCGTCTCGATCATCCGGATCTCGGCAATACAGGAATAGCCAAGCCCGCCTTCAGAGACAGGCTTGCCCGCCCCGCCGTCGGCATCCTTGTTGGACACAGTTCCCGAACCGATGATCGTGCCAGCGCTGAGCGGACGAGTCTTCGCGGCGTGGGAAACGAGGCGCGCAAGGCTGAACGTGGCGTCTACCCCGGCATTCGCGCGGCCGAACGGCTCGCCATTATAGTCCACATGCAGCGGCAGGTGGATGACGCTGTCCTTCCAGGCATCGCCCAGTTCGTCCGGCGTGACGGCGATTGGCGTGAAAGCGCTCGGCGGCTTCGACTGGAAGAAGCCGAACCCCTTGGCGAGTTCGCCGGGGATCAGGCCGCGCAGCGACACATCATTGCACAGCATGATGAGCTTGATGTGACCGGCGGCCTCCGCTTCGGAAACACCCATGGGCACGTCGTCAGTGATAACGGCCACCTCCCCTTCCATGTCACAGCCCCAGGCGACATCGCCGAGCGGGATCGCATCACGGGGCCCGAGGAAGGCATCCGAGCCGCCCTGGTACATCAGCGGATCGTCATAGAAGCTTTCCGGCACTTCGGCGCCGCGCGCTTTGCGCACCAGTTCAACGTGATTGATATAGGCCGACCCGTCCGCCCACTGATAGGCGCGCGGCAGCGGGCTTTCGCAGTCATGCTCGTGGAAGCGGAATGTGGGCACGCTGCCCAGCTCTACCTGCTCTGCCAGCTGCTGCAGGCGCGGGGCAGCATGCGCCCAGTCATCCAGTGCGGCCTGAAGCGTGGGGGCAATCGAAGCGGCATCCGTGGCGCGCGTCAGGTCTTTCGAGACAACGACAAGACGCCCGTCACGGGCGCCATTTTTGAGAGTAGAGAGTTTCATTTGTTACGACCCTATTGATTCAACTTGAAAGCCAAAAAAGAAACGAAAGCTGGGCTGGCACAAGCAGGGCTGTGCCTCCAACAAGCAGTTGGAAAGCGCGCCGTCTGGTATGATCTTTCGTTGAGAGCGCCACGCTAAAAGGCAATCCAACAAACACCGCAAGCGGACCTGCAATATAGATGAGCCAATATGCCCCCAATGCAAAGGGGGATTGAAGCCTGCCCGTGGCGCTACCGCTGAAGCCGAGACCAAGCGGAGACATCAGAAATGCGAAAGAGACGAGCACAAGTATAGGCGCGCAAAAGTATAGCGCGATTGAGAAAAGCCCGTGGCGGCGCTCCATCTAGCTCTCTTCCGCGATTTTTTCGTGCAGCCAGGCGGCGTGGCGGGGGGCTTTTTTGGTGGCGCTCCATTCCTCGATCATCGGTTCAGCAACGGATTTCAGTTGCGCCATCTGCTCCGGCGTGCCGATGTCGGCGGCAAGCTCGATGCGATGGCCGTTGGGGTCGAAGAAATAGATCGACTTGAAGATGCCGTGATGCGTCGGCCCCAGTACGTCGAGCCCCATGCCTTCTAGGTGCACCTTGGTCGCCATCAGTTCTTCCAGTGAGCCGACTCGGAACGCGATATGCTGCACCCAGGCGGGCGTGTTCTCGTCGCGGCCCATGTCCGGCTGCTCTGGCAGTTCGAAGAAGGCCAGCACATTGCCGTTTCCGGCATCGAGGAAAATGTGCATGTACGGATCATAGGCGCCGGTCGAAGGCACATGGTCTTCCGCGATCGCCAGCTGGAAGTCCATGCCGAGCGCATCGCGATAGAACTCGACCGTCTCCTTCGCATCCTTGCAGCGATAGGCGACGTGGTGGACGCCTTTCAAATGTGCGGGTGAGGTCATTCAAAATCCTCCACAGGTATGGACTTATCTGGAAAGAATCGTCTGGCGGTCAGAATCCCCGCGAGGCTTCCGATGCCCACAAATATGGCGGACTTCAGTTCAGAGCTGATCGGTAAAGACAGGAAATAGTTGTCCACCAAGTATAGAGCCGTCATCACGACACCCATCACACCGCCGAATACGAACCGGCTTCTCGGGTCTCTTTTCACATCCGGCTTCGTCATCAGCGAGTATCTCCCTTCAGTCTTTTGCGGCGTTCTTGGCGCGCCGCCATGCATTGAACCAGCTGCCGATCCCGAGGCCGAGCGTGACGCCCGGAATGGCCGGGGCGGATATGACGCCCATGCGCCACAGGATGACGCCCACAACCGTTCCGGCGACAGCCCCAATCAGGCCTTCGCCGGCTGGCGACAGCTGAACTTTCTTTTTCGGCTCGCTCATGCGTCCTCTTCGACCTTCAATGCACCTCGCTGGATCTGGTCACGTTCCATGGATTCAAACAAGGCCTTGAAGTTGCCTTCGCCGAAGCCTTCCTTGTAGTCGCCCTTGCGCTGGATGAACTCAAAGAAGACCGGGCCGATCTGGGCCTGGGCAAAGATCTGCAGCAGGAGGCGCGGCTGGCCGCCTTCGGTCGTGCCGTCGAGCAGCAGGCCGCGGGACTTCAGCCCCTCGACGTCTTCGCCATGGCCCGGCAGGCGCTCGTCCAGCATCTCGTAATAGGCCGCCGGCGGCGCCGTCATGAAGGGCACGCCCTTCTGCTTCAGGCTGTCATAGCAGGCATAAAGGTCGTCGCAGATGAGGGCGATGTGCTGGATGCCTTCGCCGTTGAACTCCCGCAGGAATTCCTCAATCTGGCCGCCGCCGCCCTTGCCTTCCTCGTTCAGCGGAATGCGGATCTTGCCATCCGGCGCCGTGAGGGCCTTGGAGGTCAGGCCCGTATACTCGCCCTTGATGTCGAAATAGCGGATTTCGCGGAAATTGAAGAGCTGTTCGTAGAAGTCAGCCCAATACTTCATGCGGCCGCCATAGACATTGTGCGTCAGGTGGTCGATCAGCTTGAAGCCTGCGCCGACAGGGTGCTTCTCGACATCCGGCAGATATTCGAAGTCGATGTCATAGATGTCGAGCCCGTCGCCATAGCGGTCGATCAGATAGATGATCGAATTGCCAATGCCGCGGATGCCGGGAATGTGCAGCTCCATGGGCCCGGTCTGGACGTGCACCGGCTCTGCCCCCTGCTCCAGCAGGTGGGCATAGGCCTTGCGGGCATCACGCACGCGGAAGCCCATGCCGCAGGCAGACGGGCCATGCTCGCGTGAGAAATACCATGCCGCCGATTTCGGCTCGTAATTGGTGATCAGGTTGATCCCGCCCTGACGCCACAGCTCGACATCCTTGGAACGGTGACGGGCAACTTTCGTGAAGCCCATGGTTTCAAAAACCGGCTCCAGCATGCCTTTTTCAGGGGCCGAAAACTCGATGAATTCAAAACCGTCGAGGCCTGCAGGGTTGTCAAACAGGTCTGCCATGGGTTCTCTCCCTATTGCGATAAATGAATTTAGTTTCATATGTAACTATTTGATGCCCACAAGGCAAGCCTGAATGGACCCGCCATGCCTGAGCCCTCCCGTACGCCCCAGCTCCACCTGCGTGAATTTCTGCCCTACCGCCTGTCCGTCCTGTCCAACACGATCTCGCGGCGTATTGCGGAGCTGTATGACCGCGAATTCGGGCTGACGATCTGGCAATGGCGCGTCATGGCCGTCACGGGCGATGCCCCTGGCATCAGCGCAACGGACATTGGCCAGCGCACGGCGATGGACAAGGTCGCCGTCAGCCGCGCGGTCGCAGGCCTGATCGAGGTTGGCTATCTGGAGCGCAAATCGTCCGAGGAAGACGGACGGCGGTCAAAGCTGTACCTCACCCCGGCCGGGCAGTCCGTGTACGATGAGATCGTGCCCATGGCGATTGCGGAAGAACAAGCGCTGGAGGCTGTGCTGACACCGGAAGAGCGCGTGGAACTCACCCGCCTGATGGAAAAGCTCGCCAGCTCCGCCTCCCCCGGGCGCCCGCTCTGGTGATCAGACAGGCTCCAGCGGCCAGAAGATCGGGATGACCCACATTCCCACAAGGAACATGACCAGGTTCAGCGGCAGGCCGATCTTGAGGAAGTCTGTGAATTTGTAGCCGCCTGCCGTGTAGACCAGCGTATTCGTCTGATAGCCGATCGGCGTCGCGAAACTTGCACTGGCGGCAAACATGATGGCGACCACGAAAGGCCGCGGATCGATGCCAAGGGAGTGGCCGATCCCGATGGCAATCGGCGTCAGCAGAATGGCCGTCGCATTGTTGCTCATGATTTCGGTCAGGATCATCGCGAACAGGTAGACGATCGCGAGCGTCGCCCTTGGGCCCAGCCCTTCTGTCAGGCCGGAAAGCTCACCCACCAGAAGATTGGCCGCCCCCGTCTTTTCCATGGCTGCCCCAAGCGCCAGCATGCCGAAAATAAGCATCAGGATATCCCAGCGAATGGCCTGATAGGCTTCCTGATGGTTGAGGCAGCCCAGCGCGACAACGAGGGTCGCCGCCATCAGCGCCAACCCGGCAATCGGGAACACGCCCAGCGCCGCCAGCGCCATGACCAGCAGCACGGCCGCAACAGCGATCGGCGCCTTGTCACGGCGGATGGCGCGATCCGTGGACTCGGTCAGATTGTTCAGCATGCCATCGTCAAACATCGCGCGCATGCCGCGTGGCGGGCCTTCCAGCAGCACGGTGTCGGCCACTTCGAACCGCAGATCTTCCATCCGCTGGGTCAGGTTCTCGCCCCGGCGGTGGATGGCCAGAACGTAGACGCCATAGAGGCGGGCAAGGCCAAGGCCCGTCAGGCGCCGGCCGACAAGACGCGATTGCGGCCCGATCACACCTTCCACAATCACGGTCTCACTTGTCTGGATCGGCTCGAACGCCGGACGCTTGTCAGCAGCCGCCCCGATCGCGACATTGCCGGCTTCTTTCAGGGTCAGCATTTCCGACACCGGTGAGCGCAGCACAATCCGGTCACCCGGTTGCAGGACGATGGATTTGAGATTTGCGCGTAATGAAAGCCCTTCGCGGAACACATCGATGACGCTGAAGCCCTTCGATGCAGTGAAGCCCGTTTCGGCAAGTGTCTTCCCGACAAGCTCTGAATCGATGGGGATGAGGATCTGCGCGATGAACCGCCGCCGCGTTGCATCCGGCAACAGGCCAGCCAGAGACTCCCGGACAGGCAACAGCAAGGGTCCGGCAATGGCCATGTAAGCCGCCCCGGCAAGCGCCATGATCGCGCCTGCCCCGGTGATTTCAAACATGCCGAAGGGGGCAAGCCCCCCGTCCTGCGCCACACCATCCACCAGGATGTTGGTGGACGTTCCAAGCAGCGTTGTCGTCCCCCCGAAGATCGACGCGAACGAAAGCGGGATCAGCAATTTGGACGGGGCAATATTGATCGTGCGGGCCAGCTGGATCGCGACAGGGATAAGGATCACGACGACTGGCGTATTGTTGATGAACGCCGACAGGACGATCACGCCCAGCATCATGGCCAGGATTGCGATCAGCGGCGTCACATGCCGGGAAAGCTGCGATATGCCCCGCCCGGCTGCACCGATTACCCCCGTCCGCTCCAATGCCGCCGACAACACGAACATGGCCCCGATCGTGATGGGGGCCGGATTGGAGAAAACGGTCAGGACTTCCTTCACGGTGAGGATCTGCGCCGCCATGACCGCGCCAAGCGCCATCAGGGCCACGACATCGGCGGGAAGCTTCTCCCGGACGAAGCCGAAGAACACCACAGCGACCAGTACCAGCACAAAACCGATCTGGACCGGCTGGGAGGTCAGGAATTCAACAACTGACGCAAACATTGCACGTAGGCCTCTTCATACCTGCACCGTTCTACCTTACCGGACGAAAGGGAAACAATCAGCGGAATTCAATGCAGAGATAAGCTTTGTCAGGCACGCCGGCGGCGCACGCTGAGACTGCGGGCAACATCCGAATCTTCTTCGAGCGTGAACCGTTCCACCAGCCGGGCGATGAAGGCCGAGAGCGCATCGCGCACCTCATACGGTGCTTCCATGGGAAGGAAGTGAGAGGTGCCACGCACCCCTTTCATCATCAGCGCCTGGTTCATCAGGATCATCTGTGCCCGAACCTTCGGGCTGATGACGGAAGACCGGTTCGGACGCAGGACAATGATGGGAATCTTGTGCTTGCGAACTTTCTTCAGCGCATGCCATGGCCGGTTGCGCTGAGCCGCGAAGGTGGCCGCTTCCCATTTCGGTTCGCAGGTCAGGCGCCAGGTCTGGTTCTCTGTGTCCGCGCCATTGTGATCAATCCGTTCTATGCCGTCGAGCAGGTAATCCGCCAGGAAGGGTTCCCGCCATGAGGCGAATGCCCCCCGGCCTGTGTAGGATTCCAGCGCACTCCGGAAACTCGGAAACTCGGCCCGGCGCTTCTTTGCACCGCGCGCAAGGGAATTGCGATGAGCGATCCAGGAAATCGGCGGAAAAACATGTTTCCAGAAATAAAAGACGCGCGGCAGGATAACCGGATCGGCCAGAACGAGGCCTTTCACGAGGTCCGGCCGCTTGCCGGCAACCAGCAGCGCCACGGTCGCGCCCATGGAATGGCCGCTCAGCACCACGCCATGCGGGGCTTCCTTTTCCAGCCACTCGATCACGTCATCCCGGTAACGGTGCCATGACTTCATGCGGCCGGGCTTTGCCTGCATCGTCGAGCATCCATGCCCACGCATGTCGAGCGCCGCGACGCGCTGCCGCAAGCCCAGCGGCGCCAGCAGCGACTGATACGTCATCGCATTGAACCCTGTCGCGTGAATCCAGACAGCCGCAAACGGTTTGATCGGATCACCGAACTCGATACCGGCCAGCTTGCCGCCGGTTTTCATCTCGGTTGTAAATCGACGCATCAGCCGCGGTTCCCGAATACGCGCCGCAGCAGCTCCGTCGTCCGCGCCACCGGGTTCTCCCGGATCTTCTTCTCTTCCTCCGCGACATAGAGGAAGATGCCGTCCAGGCCATAATCGACCGCATGCGTCGTCAGGTCTGCCTGCAGGCTGGAAGTGATACCGCCAACGCCATATTGCGACGCGACATTTTCCATCGCCGTGAATGCACCGGACTTCGAAAGCGCTTCACGGGCATAAGGGGTGAAGGCTGTCCGCAGCTGTGTTTCCGTCCTGGATCGCAGGTAGTCCGTCGCAGCGGTGTCGCCGCCATTCAGAATGTTCAGCGCGTCATTGATCGTGATGTTGCGAATGGCCCCCAGGATCAAGGCCTGGGCCTCGGGAACAGAAGCTTCTGCAGCGCGGTTCATGCGCAGTTCAAGATCGTCGAGCGGGCCGCTCGCCCCCACCTTCGCCAGGTTCGACTGGATGGACCGATATGTCTTGGGCAGCGGGATCCGGATCTTCGGATCACCATAATAGCCATTGGTTTGACCAAGCTGGTTGGCGACAAGGTTGGTGCCAACGGTCAGCGCCTCTCGCAGGCCGGCATCGATCTCGGCCGTGGTCAGCGTTCCCTGGGAACCGGATGAGGGAACAGAAGCGAGAACCTCTCCGAGAACACGGCCAAACTCACCGCTGGTGCCTGTTTCAGCACATCCCGCCGTGAGAAGCGCAAGGCTCAGCGCTCCCAGCATTCTTCGGTTCATCAACTTGCACCCTCACTTTGGCCCCCGCCCCGGGACTCGCAACCGAGCCTACAGGAGCAGCCAGTGGAATTGAAGCCACACCAGCAGGCGCACTGCATCAAAGCCTGACCTTACGAACTTGTCACGCGCCTCGATCAAAAACTTCATTGACCACGAGTGTAGTCACAACTATGACCACAGACGTAGTCGCACCGGGAGGGAGTCCCAGAGATGAAAATTTCAGCCGCCGAACTCGATGTGATGAGTGTGCTCTGGCAGACGCCGGGCCTTGCCGCGTCGGATGTTCACGAGGCGCTCGGTGATGAAAAGGACTGGACCAGCCGGACAGTGAAAACGCTGCTGGCGCGCCTCGTAGAAAAAGGCGCCCTCCGCACAGAGGAGGATGGCCGCCGTTACCTCTATTACCCGATCATCGAGGAAGGTGCGTACAAGGCCAAGGCCGCCAGCCAGTTTGTCGATCGCGTGTTCTCCGGACGCGCGGCCCCTCTGGTTGCCCACCTCGCCGACACACGGGGCCTGACACCGGAAGACATCGAAGAACTTGAACGCCTGCTGGGGGATCTGAAGAAATGAACGGCTCGATTTTCCTTCCTGACGCGACATCCGCCCTGCAGACCGTGCTGGCCGTGTCCATCCTGATTGGCCTGGTTCTGGCCGCGCGGCGGCCTGTTGCCAGGCATTTCGGGGCCGGGGTCGCCTATGCACTGTGGGCCCTGCCGCTCGCCCGGCTCATCCTGCCGCCGCTTCAGATGCCCGTTTCCCTGATGCCGTTCGTCCGCCTGTCGAAACCGGCAGCGACAGTCAGCACGGAAGCCTCCAGCACAACCACGATCATGGCTGTCTCTGACACGGCTACCCCAGCACTGGCGGCGATGCCTCACGCACCCGTTCCCCCTGTTGCCAGCAGCAGTTTTATTGAGGGGCTCCCCTCTTCTTCGCCCCTGACGGACAGCTTGCCGGTCATGCTGCTGCCCACCCTGTTCACCGTCTGGATCGGCGGGGCCCTGCTGGCTTTCGGTCTCAGCATGTGGCGCCAGCATGTCTTCATGCAGACCGTCAAACGTGAAGCTGTAAATGTGTCGCCCCGCCTGCAGCGCATTGCCCAGCAGGTTGCGCACCAGGTCGGCCTGAAGCGCCTGCCTGTTATCGCTTCCAGCCTCATCTCTTCCGGCCCGCTGGTGACCGGGCTCGCCCGCCCTGTCGTGCTCCTGCCGGCATGGTTCGAAACGGACTATGACGATACCCAGCAACGCGCGGCTCTCGCGCATGAGCTGACGCATGTCCGCCGGGGCGATCTCTGGGCCCTGCAGGCAGCAGAATTCTTCATCGCCTGCATGTGGTTCAACCCGCTTGCCTACTATGCCCACCGCGCCTTCCGCACCGATCAGGAAGCGGCCTGTGACGCCGATGTCCTGAAAGCCGGAACCGCGTCACCGCACGCCTATGGCGCCACGCTCATCAAGGCCGTGAAATCGGCCTCGCAGGAACGCCTCCCCGCCGCAGCAGGCCTGCCCCTGACCCATGCCCTCAAGGAAAGACTGAGCCGTATGACCCATCCGACCCCCAGCAAGACACGCCGCCTCGCCGGTGGCACCGCAGCCGCCCTGCTCGGTACCGCCGCCCTGATCGCGACCTCTTCGGTCCCGGCCAATGCCGGCGAACGCGAGCATCGCGAACTGCGGATCGACAATGGGACGGTCTACCTGAATGGTGAGCGGATCAAGGACCGCCAGATTGTCATCCTTGGCGAGCCCTTCGCAGGGATCGAACCTGGCCCGGAATTCAACGCGGAGATCGAGCGCCTTTCAAAGGAAATGGCCGAAGAGGGCACCCGTATCAGCCGGATCATCACGGCCAAGGTGACGGCAAATGTCCCGGAACCCTCCCTGTCGCCGGAAGATGACCCGGAGTTCCAGGCCCTCATGGAAGAACTCAATAACCTGCCGCTCGTCATGGAGTTCAGGAATGGCACGACGGTCAGCGCCGATCGCGAAATGACCGACGAAGAGCAGGAAGCCTGGGACCGGAAATGGGAGGAATGGGGCGAACGGTTCGAGAAACGCGCCAGCGCTTTCGAAGCCCGCGCCAAAGCCTATGAGGCACGCGCCGAGGCCATGCACAGGGACATGGACCCGGAACTGGAGAAGATGACGCACGAACTGGAAGCTGGTCTGGAGGCTAAGGCCGCCAAGCTGGAAATCCTGATCCACGAGAAATATGGCGACGACTTCGAAGCCCGCTTCGGCGCCACCTCGGATGCCCTCGATGGCCTGGTGGAAGAATGCCGTGATGCCAACCTCGCCGAGGGTGAAACCCGTGTCCTGACCCGCACGGTCAATCTCGACCAGGGCGACCGCACCGTGAAAATCGCCTGCATGAAGGGCGACGAGACCACCCTGCGCTCTGCAAAGGCGCTGGCCGTGATCAAGTCCAGCAAGGCGCTGGCCGACGATGAGAAGAAGTCCTTCGAGAGCCAGGTCAGCCCCGAAGGCGAACTTGACGGGGCGGATAAGTAGGCGCTCCGGAAACCAGCCAATTACGAACCAGGACAAAGCCCCGGCCTTACCCGCCGGGGCTTTTGACTGTCTGACAGGAAGGCTTTGCAGGCCCGCCCGGCCACACTAGGGTGCCCACGATTTCTTCCCTTGTCCGGAGCCCTCAGGATGACACCGCGTCTGACAGCCCTTGCCCTGTTCCTGCTGCCACTGGCGGCATGTGCGACCATGGAGCCCGAGCCCTGCACAGCAGAGTGGATCGACTACAAGACCGACAAGATCCTGCGCAGCTTCGCGTCCGAAAACCGCGGCCTGATCAATGACTTCCGCAAGCTCACCAGAGAAGGTGGCGACATCGCCCCCTTCGTTGCCATGACGCTCGCCCGCAAGTCCGGCCGGATCCAGACCTTCGCCGACTCCTTCAACAGGACTGTCCTGCCGGAACTGGAAGCCGCGCTCTCCCAGTGCGGCCGGAACGAGGAATTCATGCCCGCCCTGACCAGCTTCCTCCGGGACGAAGGCGTCAGCGATGAAGCCATCAGCTGGATCATTCCCTTCATCGCCGTGATGGCGGAAATGCGCGACGGCACCTTCGATATCGACGGGCATCATCAGGACTGACAGACATGCGCACACTGATTGTTGTTCCCGCACGCTACGCATCGACCCGCCTGCCCGGCAAACCGCTGGTCAGGATTGCCGGGCGCACCATGGTCTCCCGCGTGGCCGCGATGGCCGGCAAGGCGGCGGAAGCCCTTGGCGATGCGCAACACGTTGTGGCCACGGATGATGAGCGGATTGAAACCCACTGCCGGGACCTCGGCATCCCGGTTGTGATGACGGACCCCGATCTTCCCTCTGGAACGGACCGGGCCCTGGCTGCTGCCGATGCAATGGGCGCGGCCCCCGATGTCGTGGTGAACCTGCAGGGCGACTCCCCCTTCACGCCCCCGGCGCATGTGATTGCGGTCGCACAAGCCGCGCGCGAGTCCGGCGCCGATGCGGCCACACCTTATGTCCGCCTCACCTGGGAGGCGCTGGATGCCTTCCGGCAGCACAAGCTGGAAACCCCCTTCTCGGGCACGACGCTTGTGCATGATGAAGCCGGCCGTGCGCTCTGGTTCTCCAAGAACCTGATCCCCGCCATGCGCAAGGAAGCGGCTCTGCGCACCAAGGGTGACCCGTCGCCCGTGTGTCGCCATATCGGCCTTTACGCCTATCGCCTCGAAGCGCTGCGCCGCTATGTCAGCCTGCCGGAAGGCCGCTACGAACAGCTCGAAGGGCTGGAACAGCTGCGCCTGCTGGAAAACGGCATGAGCATTCAATGCGTTGAAGTCACGCCGGACAGGATCGCCATCCCCGGCATCGACACCGCCGAGGATGTCGCGCTCGCCGAACGGCTCGTTGCCGAACATGGCGACCCGCTGGAGGATTGACGCTCATGGGACGGATCATTGTCTGCCGCCATGGAAACACGTTCGACAAGGGCGACACAGTCACCCGCGTCGGCGGCCGGACAGACCTGCCACTGTCGTTTTCCGGAAAGGCACAGGCCGAAGCTCTTGCCCGGCATTTTTCAGGCACGCACTTTCAGGCCGCCTATTGCTCCTCGCTTCGGCGTACGCATGAAACGGCAACCGCCATTCTCGATGCACAGCCGGATGCCCCCACACCTGCCGTGCTCTCCTTCCTGACAGAGATCGACTATGGCCCGGATGAGAATGTGGCCGAAGAAAAGGTCGTAGCCCGTATCGGCGAAACCGCCATGCGCGCCTGGGAAGAAGACAGCCGCGTGCCGGATGGCTGGATCGTCGACAAGCAGGCAATCCATTCAGGCTGGAAAGCCCTCCTGACGGAAGCCGCGCGGCTTCCGAAGGCCGATACGATCCTGGTCGTTACAAGTAATGGGATCGCCCGCTTCCTGCCGGATGTCGTGGATGCCGTGCCGGTGGGGCTTCAGCCCAAGCTGAAAACAGGGGCCTGGGGCGAAATCGACTGCAACACCGGCACACGGATTGTCGCCTGGAACGAGCGGCCGCCCGCTTGAGATAGTCGCCGGTCAGGCCGCGTCGCGGTCGTCAGCTTCGTCTTCCATCTCACCCGGGCCCGCAATCGGCAGGGTAAAGGCAACCGTTGTCCCTTCCCCTTCGATGGATGAGATCGTCAGCTCGCCGCCATGCATTTCAGCGAAAGACTTGGTTAGTGCGAGGCCCAGCCCAGTGCCTTCATAGTTGCGGTCATGCGAGCCGGTTGCCTGCTCGAAGGGCTGTGAGAGGCGCGGCAGGTCGGCTGCCGGAATGCCGATCCCTGTGTCGGTCACGGACACCTTGATGTCCGGCCCATATTGCTGAACAGCGACCGTGATCTTGCCGCCTGCATTGGTGAACTTGATCGCATTGGACACAAGGTTCAGCACCATCTGACGGATGGCGCGATGATCGGCATCGATCTCCGGCAGCCCGGGCTGAACATCCAGAACAATCTCGATATCCTTGTCAGCGGCCTTCCGGCGGATCATCCGCACAGCGGCATCCACCGGGTCAATCGGATCAATCGGCTGCGGATTGATCGTCATCTTGCCCGCTTCGATCTTCGCCATGTCCAGAATGTCGTTGATCATGTCTAGCAGGTGCTGGCCTGATGCCAGAATGTCCTGCGCATAGCCCTTGTAGCGCTGATCCCCCAGCGGCCCGTAGAGTTCGTGCGCCAGGATTTCAGAGAAACCATTGATCGCGTTCAAAGGCGTCCGCAGCTCATGGCTCATGTTCGCCAGGAAGGCGGATTTGGAGTTCGCTGCATTCTCGGCACGGGATTTTTCTTCGGACAGTTTGCGGGCAAGCTCACCCGCCCGGCCCTCGGAGCGTTCCAGATCCTGCACCGTCTTGCGCATGCGTTCCTTCTGCCGGCGCAGCTCTTCCTCTTTGCTGATATTCTCCGTGACATCGATGCCCACAGTGATCAGCCCGCCATCGGGGGATGGCCGCTCGACCAGCTTCAGCCAACGTCCGCCCTGAAGGCAGATCAGGTTGGCCTGCCTGTCATCCGCAGACGGACGCTCAGCGCGTATCGCGCCAGCGCGTGCAATAGAGACAGTTTCATGCGTCATGCCCGTCCGCAACGTGTCGGTCAGGCCGAAGTCCGTCGCGAAGGCCCTGTTCCAGTACAGGAGGCGCTTGCGATGATCCCACAGGGCGAATGGCCCGCTGAAGCCTTCCAGCGCACTGCGCAAGCGCCGCTCAGCCGCCTTCACGCGATCTTCCGCCTGCTTGCGGTCCGTGATGTCCAGCATGATCCCGCCGAACAGCGGCCCGGCATCGGTATCCGTATTGGACCCCCGCATCTCGATCCAGCGAAGCGGCGGGCGCGCCAATGCGAAATTGACCTGCAGCCAGCCAATCTCGCGTGACTTCTCGATGGCTTCCCGCACACGTGCCTGATGCTCCGGGTGGACCTGCTTGACCAGATTGCCGAGCGACACGGTGCGCATGCCCTCCAGGTTGAGCAGCTCGCTGGACGCTTCCGACAGGAACAGCGACCCATGCTCAGGCGTCCATTCCCAATAGCCGGCCTTGGCACTGCGCATGACCGTCGCCATGATCCGGTCTGCCTGCTCATCACGGGCCGCTTCCGCAATCGTGTCGGTCTGCTGCTTCGACAAGCGCCCCATGAGGCCGGTGATCGCCAACACGGGCGCGGCGAGCAGGAGCGCAAAAATCAGAAGGCTGACCAGATCATCCCGCGTCAGCAGGTCTGCCTCGGTTTCGCTGCACACGGCAAGGCCGCCACCGGCGACACTGCTACAGGCGAGTGCCGAGCGTGACAGCCCCCGTCCCTTTTCGAACCGGGCCTGCTGCATGGGCCGCAAGCCATTTGCCGGCCGTGGCTCAGGATCACCGGCCACGATCTGAAGACCATCGGAGACCAGTGAAACCTGGCTGTTCTTCGACGCAGCGGGCAGCCAGGTGCCTGCCGGGGCCAGCGCGATCACGGCACCCTTGCCTTCGCCGGTCACCAGAACGACATCGCCCAGTTCGGAAAGGCCCGCGCGCTGGCCGGACTTGATCAGGGCCTCTGCCACAGATGCTGCGGCATCCAGCCGGCTGCCTTCCGGCGCCTGCCTTGCGTCAGACAGCGACATGACCGCATCGACGCCGGGTGTGGCTGCGGCGATGGCCGAACGTGAGGCCTTATTGTCGGCGACGAGGCGGATGGCCGTCTCCACCGTATCGGCCCGCCCGTTCACGCGGCCCGCCAGCGCTTCTGCTTCCGCCTGTAGTGACAGCAGCAGGTTTGCATCTGAACGCTGATGCTCGTCCCAGGCTTTCAGGCCCATGGCGAGCGCCAGCAACGCAACCGTGCCGGCAATTGTCCACTTTAGGCGCGACGAGACGACCTCAGACGCAGGGTCTGCGGCTTGTTTTAATTGGGATTTTCTATCCGTCTCGGCCAAAGGAAGATCCCCTGCCCGCTTTGCGGGCAACATTCACTCAGCCTAACTTGTCCCCCGGAATCCTTGCCCGAGCGTTAACGAATCCCACAGATTCGTTAACGAGCCTTTCTAGCCCAGCGCGCGGGCCACAATGTCTGCAGCATTAGGGGAAAGCCCCGCCGCCTGAAGGCGTTTCAGCGTCGCTTCTGCAGCAGCTTTCGCCTGCGGTTCCAGGATACGCCACTGCTCGAACGCGGTCAGCAGCCGCGCGCCCAGTGCCGGGTTCGCCTTGTCCGCTTTCAGGATGATCTCCTCCACCGCCTGATAGCCGGTACCATCCGGGGCGTGGAAGGCCGCGAGGTTCTGCATGGTGAAGGCGGCGACCACAGAACGCACCCGGTTCGGGTTCTTCAGATCGAACGCCGGATGCGCCGCCAGCGCCTTGACCGTTTCCGCATCGCCGGTCGTGGCCTGCAGCGCGAACCATTTGTCCATCACCAGCGGGTTGTCCTGCCAGGTGGCTTCGAAATCGGCCAGCGCTTCATTCGATTTGCCGCCCTTCTGCACGGTATAGGCGCGCAGCGCGGCGAGGCGCTCGGTCATGTTGGTTGCGCCATCATACAGCTTGCGCAGCGTGTCTGCCGCCGACGGATCGGGCGACACCCCTAGCAGCACGATCATCGCCGTGCGCAGGGCGCGGATGCCCGCCTGCTCTGCCCCCGGGTTGAACGGCGCGGGCGTCGGCTTGCCAAGTGTCCCGGCGATGAAGCCGGAGAGCTTCGAGGCCAGCGCCGACTGCAGCTTCCGCCGGGCATTATTCAGCGCCACAGCATCGGCCGGCTGGCGCTCCAGGAACATCTCACCCACTTCCGGCAGGCGCGTCAGCAGCGCCGCAAATGCCGGATCGGCCTCAGCCGCCTCGACGGCGCCTGCCAGTGCAGCGACCAGCGCATCGTCCGGCTCAGCCTGGCTGCCTTCGGACAGGGCGAGGATCTCTTCCTTCACCAGAGACTGGACCCCGTCCCACTGATTGAACGGGTCGGTCTCCATACGGATCATGGCAAGCCGCTGATCACGGCTGAGCGCACGGTTCAGGCGAACCGGCGCCGTGAAGTCCCGGTTGACCGAGACCAGCGGCGCCTCGGTCACGCCTTCCGGCATTTCAAGCGTGAGGGTCACATCCTCGTCTTCCAGAATGGTCGTCCATTCGGCGAGATTGCCTTCCTCATCCAGCAGCGCCATTTCCAGCGGGATCGGCACCGGCTGTTTCTCCGGCTGGCCGGGCGTTGGCGGCGTCTTCTGTTTCAGCGTGATTTCGATCTCACGCGTTGCAGCATTCCACTTTTCCTCGACGGTCACTTCCGGCGTACCCGCCTGCGCATACCAGCGGCGGAACTGGGTGAAGTCTTCGCCCGTGACATCCTCGAAGCATTTGTAGAAATCCTCGATCGTCACAGCCTGGCCGTCATGGCGCTCGAAATAGAGGTCCATGCCTTTGCGGTAGAGGTCTTCGCCGATCATCCGGCGCAGCATGCCGATCAGTTCGGCGCCTTTCTCATAGACGGTCGCCGTGTAGAGATTGTCGATGGAGGCATAATTGTCCGGACGCACGGAGTGGGCCAGAGGCCCGGCATCTTCGGCGAACTGGCGCGCCCGCAGGCGGATCACGTCCTTGATGCGCTGCACCGGGCGCGAGCGCATGTCGGCAGAGAAGTTCTGATCACGGAAAACCGTCAGGCCTTCCTTCAGGCAGAGCTGGAACCAGTCGCGGCAGGTGATACGGTTGCCGGTCCAGTTGTGGAAGTATTCGTGCGCAACGATGCTCTCGATGGCCTCGAAGTCCGCATCGGTCGCGGTCGACTCGTCCGCCAGCACATAGGCGGAGTTGAAAACGTTGAGCCCCTTGTTCTCCATGGCGCCGAAATTGAAGTCGCGCACGGCCACGATGTTGAACACGCCAAGGTCATAGGCGCGGCCATAGGTTTCCTCGTCCCACTTCATGGAACGCTTCAGGCTGTCCATCGCCCAGGCGGCGCGTTCGGCATCGCCCTTGTCGACATGAATGGCGAGCGCAATCTCGTCCCCATTCATCGTGGTGAAGCTGTCGCGGTACACATCATAATCCCCGGCGCAGAGTGCGAAGAGGTAGGCCGGTTTCTTGTGCGGGTCGTCCCACACGGCGAAATGGCGCCCATCATCCAGATCACCCGTCTCGCCCGGCGTGCCATTGGACAGGAGGATCGGATAGGCCGCCTTGTCCGCCGCCATCCAGACATGGAACGCACTCATCACATCCGGACGGTCCGGATAGAAAGTGATACGGCGGAAACCAATCGCCTCGCACTGGGTGCAGAATCGCCCGCCCGACATGTAGAGACCCGACAGCGCCGTATTGGCCGAGGGGGCAATTTCCACTTCCGTCACCAGCGTGAAGGCATCCGGCACGGAGGCGATCGTCAGGCCCTTCTCACTCTGCTCATAGGCGGCGGGGTCCAGCGGTTTTCCGTCGATGGCAATCGACAGGAGCTTCAGCCCTTCCCCATCCAGCACCAGCGCGGCATCCGCCCCGCCCGTGCGGCGCAGCTTCAGTTCGGACCGCACTTTCGTGGCGTCCGGATCAAGATCGAAGCGGAGATCCACCTGCTCGACGTCAAACGGATAGGGCGTGTAGTCGGCAAGGTGTACGGAAACGGGAGTTTCGGTTCGCATGATGGCTCCGGGGCTTGGCATTCGATCTATTGGACATAGGAAATGCAGGGAGGTGCGTCGAGGGCCTGACCGCTGAAGGCTGGCACATGACCTGCTTTGACCCCGGCAAAGACAAGGAACCCGCTTTGATGGCCCGCTTTTTCAGATCACCCCGGATGCGCCGGATCGCGGGGATCCTCGCCATTGCCCTCATGATCGCGATTGCGGTCCTCTCCCTGCTGCCGCCAGCTGACCTGCCGCCAGTTGAAGGCTCCGACAAGCTGAAGCACTTCCTCGCCTATGGCAGTCTTGGCGGCGCCATGGCCATCGCGGCAGGCCCTGGAAAAGCCCTGCGCGCTTTCCTCATCACGATCGGGTATGGCGCCCTGATGGAAGTCGCTCAGGCGCTGGCACCGACAGGCCGGGAATTCTCAATCCTGGATGAGGTCGCCAATGCGCTTGGGGCCGGGCTCGGCACAGCGGCCGCGCTGATACTTCGCCGTTAGGCCTATTCCGCGGCAACGGCCTCAGGCGTGTCTGTCAGCTGATAGATAAAGCGCAGGATGGCAGAGCACGACGTTATCACCTGCTTCAGGTCTTCAGGCACGTCTCCCGGATGTTCCGCGGCAAATTCCGCAATCCGGCGAACAATGCGCAATAGCTCCGGCGTGCGGACGATCATGCGGGCCTGATACTCGATCCGTTCCGGATCCCGGTCAAATTCCGCCTTGCTGACCCGCCAGCCGCCGGTTCCGTCTTCTTCCGTCACAACAGCCGGATAGGTACCGGGATGCGTGGGTGACTGGGGAGAGAACTCCTGATGCCAGCGCGCCACACGCCGGGCGATGGTCCAGCACTCCATGGCCGGATCGTCATCAGGCTCATTGTCAGCCGCTCCCTGATACATGACCTGCTCGGAAACCAGTTCATGCCCCAGGAATTGCCGGCCTAGCCCGCATTCATAGGTAATGCGCAAAGGCTCATCGACATCCTTCACCCAGTGAGGAATGACCTGTTCCACATGCGCCCATGTGCCAACCGGCTTCACATAGACCCGTTGCATTTTGTGAAAGAGCGCCTTGGCCATTGTCATACTCCCGATGACCTGACAGCGTTACACGGGCCAATTTCAGCGGAATGAAGCTGATGGGTAAAATTTCACGCAATGCCTTTCCGCGTGGTCACGGCTTTCCGCGCACGTAAAGCTGGTTATTTTCGTATCAGACATAGCAATCACGCCCTCTGAAGGGGCGAAGGGAGGCCCGTAACTCATGAACTTCGATTTTTCCGAAGACCAGAAATTCCTTGCCGGCGAGGCACGGAAATTCCTCGAAGCCGAGAGCGCCATTCCGGTGGTGCGCGAAGTGCTGAACGACGATTCCAAGGACTATAGCGAAGCGCTCTGGAAGAAGATCGTGGAGATGGGCTGGCTCGGCACGGCCATTCCAGAAGAACAGGGCGGGCTCGGCCTCGGCATGCTGGAAATGTGCGTGCTGGCCGAAGAAATGGGCCGCGTCCTGGCGCCGGTCCCCTTCTCGTCCACGGCCTATTACCTGACCGAAGCGGTGAAACTGGCCGGTTCCGACGAGCAGAAGAACGACATTCTCCCGCGCATCGTCGCCGGTGAGATCATCGGCTGCTACGCCGCCAGCGAAGGCCCCGGCCATCCGGATCCGGCCAGCCTGAAAACCACGTTTGACGGCTCCACCGTCAGCGGCACGAAGATCCCGGTCGCCGATGGCGGCATTGCCACCCATGCGCTCGTGCTGGCCAAGGAAGGCGCGGGCGCCAGCCTCGTCCTCGTTGACCTCTCCGGTGCAGGCGTTACGCGCAAGTCGCTCTCAACGCTGGACCCGACACGCGGCCACGCTGAGCTGACCTTCGACAAGACGCCGGGCGTGCGCCTCGGCAAGGCTGGCGAAGGTGCGGCCCTGAACGAACAGCTGATGGACAAGGTCGCCATCCTGCTGGCCTTCGAACAGCTGGGCGGCGCCTCGCGCGCGCTGGAAATGGCGAAGGCATACTCGCTGGAACGCTACGCCTTTGGCCGCCCGATTGCTGGCAACCAGGCCATCAAGCACAAGCTGGCCGAGATGTATGTGAAGAACGAAGTGGCTCGTTCCAACTGCTTCTACGGCGCCTGGGCTCTGTCAACCGACGCGCCGGAAATGCCGGAAGCCGCCGCTGCCGCGCGCGTCGCCGCATCGGAAGCCTTCTGGTTCGCCTCTAAGGAAAACATCCAGACGCATGGCGGCATGGGCTTCACCTGGGAAGTGGACTGCCACCTCTACTACCGCCGCGCCAAGCTGCTGGCCGTTCAGGCTGGCGGGCCGAAAGTGTGGAAAGAAAAACTCGTGCGTGCTCTCGAGCAGAAAAACGCCGCCTAAGGAGGAAACATCATGGACTTCAACGATACACCCGAAGAAGCCGCCTTCCGTGCCGAGGCGCGCGCTTTCCTTGAAAAGCACCTGCAGCCGAAGGGCTCTGCCCCGGTCTCGCGCGATCGCGCGAACATGCTACAAAAGGCCAAGGACTGGCAGAAAACGAAGGCAGAGAACAAGTTCGCCCAGATCACCTGGCCGAAGGAATGGGGTGGCCGCGGCGGCACCGCCATGCAGAGCGTCATCTGGGGCCAGGAAGAGTCGAAATTCGACGCACCGACCGGCCCCTTCGCCATCGGCCTCGGCATGTGCATCCCGACCGTCATTGCCTTCGGCTCTGACGAGCACAAGCAGCGCTACGTCCAGAAGGCCCTGATGGGCGAGGAAATCTGGTGCCAGCTCTTCTCCGAACCGTCTGCCGGGTCTGATGTGGCCGGCCTTAAAACCCGCGCCGTGAAAGACGGCGATGAGTGGGTTATCAATGGCCAGAAGGTCTGGACCTCCGGTGCCCACTATTCCGACTATGGTATCCTCCTCGTCCGGACGGACCCGAAAGTGCCGAAGCACAAGGGCCTCACCATGTTCATCGTGAACATGAAGCAGCCGGGCGTCGAAGTGCGCCCGATCCACCAGGCATCCGGCGGCCGCGAGTTCAACGAGGTCTACTTCACCGACGTCCGCATCCCGGACAAGGACCGTCTCGGCGATGTCGGCGCAGGCTGGAAAGTCGCCCTCGTCACGCTGATGAACGAGCGTCTTGCCGTCGGCGGCTCCCCCGGCCCGGACTGGGGCGAGATCATGGCCTATGCCCGCCAGCAGGGCACCATGTCCGACCAGGCCTTCCGCGAGAAGCTGGCCGACTGGTATGTCGCGGCCCAGGGCTACAAGCTGACCAAGTTCCGCACCCAGACGGCCCTCTCCCGCGGGCAGACGCCGGGGCCCGAGAACTCGATCGGCAAGATCATCACCGCCAACCACCTGCAGGACATCTGCAACTCGGCCATCGAGATGCAGGACCATTACGGCATCATCAACGAGCAGGACCGCATGCCGGCCGATGCCATCTTCCAGCAGAGCTTCATGTGGGCCCCGGGCCTGCGCATTGCTGGCGGCACGGACGAGATCCTGAAGAACATCATCGCCGAACGCGTTCTGGGCCTGCCCCAGGATGTCCGCGTCGACAAGGATCTCCCCTTCGACCAGATGAAAAGCGGCTGATCGCCTTTCAGCCCCTTAACCGGAACACATTGAAAATCCCGGCCGGACCCAACCGGCCGGGATTTTTACGTATGGCGTTCAGGAGAACATATGGCAGACTGCCGCCTTTCTGGAGGAGCCTGCCATGTTCAAGACCAATGAGGGCACAATTGACCGCGTTCTGCGCGTCATTGTCGGCCTGGCCCTGATCGCCATCGTGTTCGTCGGCCCGAAAACCCCATGGGGCTGGGTCGGTCTGGTGCCATTGCTGACCGGGCTTGTCGGCACCTGCCCGCTCTACACCATCCTCGGTGTCCGCACCTGCAAACTGAAAGACTAACGTCCGCCTATTCCGGCTCTCCGGCCGGTTCGGCAGCGACAGCCTTCTCAGAAACAAATCCCGCAATCCGGGCGACGCAGCTGCGACCAGCTTCTGCCAGCGCGAGCGCACGCGCCTCGTTTGCAGATCCCGTTGCCGCCGCCGTGGAAGCAACATTGGTCTGCGCGACAACCTTGCGGGACCGCGCCTCGACCAGTGTCCCCTCCAGGCTGCAGCGCGCCTGCGTGCCTGCGAGGGAGAAATCCTCAATCCGCCAGACCAGCTCATAATCGGCCCGCGCGCCGGACTCGTAAGCCACGGCCACGCCTGCCCCGGCATCGTTCACGGCATCCAGCAGCGCCACCTGCATCAGGCGCGTGGCATTGTCTGCCCACTCCACATCGCGCACGAGGCGCAATGCACCGGCGGTGTTCTCGGATACGATCACACGGCTGCCCAGAAGGCGTGATGCCTCCGGCTCACGCACAGCAACGACGGCATCAACCGGATAGGTCTCCGTCATGGCACCGAAGCGATAGAGGCCATCTGGCGCTTCCGGCTCAGGCAGGACGCTGACACAGGCGGAAAGCGAGAGAGCGGCGAAGGCAATGGAAAGCGAACGGATCATCAGCGTTTATCCTCATAAGGAACCGGTTCCCCCACAAGCATGCTTTGCGGGTTCTGTTCGAGATCGCGGGTCAGCCGGTCCATACGGCTGATCAGGATGCGGAGATCCTGTGCAGCAAGGCGGGAATCTTCCACAACGCCCGTTGCGGGGCCCTCCAGGAGATTGTTGACGACCGAGACAGTTTCCGTCCCCTGCGCCATGATGGCATTGGCCGAAGCAACAACATCCCGGATTTCCGCCAGAAGCTCATCCAGCCCCCCGGAAATGCTGGTCAGTTCCTTGTCCGCATTGGCGCTGAGCGAGCCGAAGGAATTCGCTGCCGTCGCGAATTCATCGCTGGCCCTGGAAATGTCTTTCATTGTACCGTTTGCCTGATCGATCAGCCCGTCGTCGACGGCGAGCTTGCTCGTGATCGTCTCGATATTCTTCAGCGACGTGTTGATGGAGGCGATATTCTCGTCCGTCAGCAGCTTCTTCACCCGCGTCATTGTATCGTTGACCTGACCCATCACCTGCGCGCCGCCCGCGACGAGCTGGTCGAGCTGTGTCTTCTCTGCCCGGATCACAGGCACCGGCTCGCCGGGCTTTGCCTCCAGCAGACGGGCCGTCGGCGTACCGGCACTGATCTGGACGAAAGTCACTCCCGTGATCCCTGCCAGCTGGATCGAGGCCGTGGAATCCGTCTTCACCGGCGTTTCCCGGTCAATCCGTATACGGGCGCGCACCTTCGAAGGGTCTGCCCGGTCGATCCTGACAGTCGAAACCTCGCCCACCTTGATGCCGATATAGCGCACAGCCGATCCGTCTTCGAGCGACACTGGCCCCTCAAAGACAATGTCGTAGGCCTTGTAATCCCGCTTGAACTGGGATTGCCCCAGCCAAAGTACGAAAGACGCAACAGCCAGTGTCGCGATAATGACGAAAGCGCCGATGACGGCATAGTTCGCTCGCGTTTCCATCGGTCCGGGCCCCCTTTCTAGTGTCCCGTTGCGGCGCGCCCACGCGGACCGCAAAAATATTCCTGCACCCAGGGATGGTCGAAGGCGCGCAGTTCATCGATCGTGCCGACCGCCAGCACATGCTTGTCACCCAGTACGGCGATCCGGTCGCAAGTTGCGTGCAGCGTATCCACATCATGCGTGACAAGGAAGACAGTGAGGCCGAGCGCCTGCTGCAGGTTGCGGATCAGGGAATCGAAGCCCTCCGCCGTAATCGGGTCGAGGCCGGCTGTCGGCTCATCCAGGAACAGGAGTTCCGGATCGAGCGCCAGCGCACGGGCCAGCGCGGCACGCTTGCGCATGCCGCCGGAGAGGTCGGACGGATATTTCGGGCCCGCCTCAGCGCTGAGACCGGCCATGCGGATCTTCATGTCGGCGAGTTCGTGGCGCAGTTCCGGCCCGATCTGTGTGTGCTCCTTCATGGGCACTTCCACATTCTCGCGCACGGTGAGGTTCGAGAACAGCGCCCCATCCTGGAACATGACGCCCCAGCGCTCCTCCACCTCTGCCCGTTCGGCCTCGTCGAGCGTTTCCAGCCGCTGGCCGAACACTTCGATACTGCCCTCGGTAAACTCCTTGAGACCGGTAATCGCCCGCAACAGGACAGACTTGCCGCACCCGGACGGACCGATAATTCCGATGATCTCCCCGCGGCGGATGTCGAGATCCAGATGCTCATGCACGACATGCGTGCCGTAAGCCGTCTTCAGGTCCCGGATGCGGATGATGATGTCGTCCGTCATATGCCAAGCTCCATGTAGAGAATGGCAAAGATCGCATCGAGCACGATGACGGCGAACAGGCCCTGCACCACGGATGTCGTGGTCGAATGGCCAAGCGACTGCACGCTGCCTCCGACATTCAGGCCCTGGCGGCAGGCGATCAGCGTGACCACGAAACCGAATACTGGTGCCTTGGACATGCCGACCCAGAAATGCTCCAGCGGCACGGCATTGCGCAAACGGTCAAGGAACACGCCGGGATTGATGTCCAGCGACGACCAGCCCACCACGACACCGCCCGCAATACCTGCCATGGTCGCCACGAAGGTCAGCGCCGGGGTCATCAGCAGAAGGGCAATGATGCGCGGCGCCACCAGCACATCCATCGGCTTCAGGCCCAGCGTCTGCATGGCGTCGATTTCCTGACGCATCTTCATCGTGCCGATCTGTGCCGTGAAGGACGAGTTCGTCCGCCCCGCCAGAACGATGCCGGTCAGCACCACGCCAAACTCACGCAGCATGGAATAGCCGATCAGTTCGACCGTATAGATCTCAAGATCGAAATCCCGCAGCGTCGTCGCGCCAATATAGGCGACCACCATGCCCACGAAGAAAGACAGGAAGGCGATAATCGGCATCGCGTCGAGGCCAGCCTCTTCCATCACCGACACAATGGAGGTCCACCGCAATTTCCACGGGCTCAACAGCAGCCGCAGCGTGGTCACAAGGGTCTCACCCAGGAAAGCCAGCGTCGCGAAGATTTCCGACATCACGCCCATGAAGCCACGGCCGGTCCGCTCCAGAAGGGCCAGGAAGCCATGATCGGGCGCGGGGCGTGGCGGCACCGGCTCTGACACGGCATGCACCTGCTGGATCAGGTTGCGGGCCACATCATGCGTGCCAGCCAGCTCCGACCCCTCGGGCGCGGCGCGCAACGTGCGGTCGATCAGGAAGGCCCCAGCCGTGTCGATCCGATGCAATCCGGAGACATCTATAAGCAGGGGATGATCAGGTTTTAGTCCGTTTAAGTCATGGTCCAACAGGTGGATGGTCATGACTGTCCAGTCCCCCGTCAGGCGGAGGGTGACAAATTCGCCGCTTTCCTCAAGCGCGAAACCGGGGGATGTCGTCACTGGCATCTCTGGCAACTAGCCTTCCAACCCTAGCAAAACATGCTTAAGCACAGCGTAGCAGGATCGGTGAAATTTTATCGTTCAGGATCGGACATGGGCAATCGAAACCTTGAAATTTCTACGGTTTCCTCACCTCTGAAGGCCGCATTTACCATTTCGCGCGGCGCCAAGACCAGCGCGGAGACAGTGCGCGTCGCCCTTACGGAGAATGGCGCCACCGGCCGCGGCGAATGCGTGCCCTATGCCCGCTATGGCGAAACCGTCGCCAGCGTCACCGCCGCCATCGAAACCGCCCGCCCTGCAATGGAATCCGGTATCAGCCGCGAAGAGCTGCAGGCCCTCATGCCCGCCGGCGCCGCACGTTGTGCGCTGGATTGTGCGATGTGGGACCTTGAAGCAAAGCTCAGCGGCATGCCGGTCTGGCAGCTGGCCGGCCTGCCCCAGCCTGCCCCCATTGAAACGGCCGTCACCGTCAGCCTCGACACGCCGGATGCCATGGCCAAATCCGCGAAAGCGACTCCCGGCCGCCTCCTGAAACTGAAGCTCGGCGGCCCGGAAGACCTGGCCCGTATTGAAGCCGTCCATGCGGCCCGCCCCGATGCCCGCCTGATCGTCGATGCCAATGAAGGGCTGAATGCGGACCAGTTGCCCGCCATCGCAAAGGCCGCCGCGCAGCTCGGCGTGGTGCTGATCGAACAGCCCTTCCCCGCTGCGTCGGACAGCGCCCTGATGCACCGCCCCGGCCCCGTTGCGATCTGCGCGGACGAGAGCGCGCACACCAGCGCCGAACTGCAGGACCTCGCCCGGCGCTATGATGTGGTGAATGTGAAGCTGGACAAAACGGGCGGCCTTACCGAGGCGCTCGCCATGGTACGCGAGGCCCGCGCCTGCGGGCTGGGCGTGATGGTCGGCTGCATGGTGGCAGGCTCCATTTCCATGGCGCCTGCTGTTCTGCTGGCGGGCCTCGCCGATGTCGCGGATGTGGACGGCCCGCTCTGGCTGGCTGAAGATGTAGCACACGGTCTTCAGTATTCAGATGGAACAGTTGCCCCGCCCACGCGGGACCTGTGGGGCTGACGCCCCCTTAGTGTGCGGCGGCGGGCGCTGCGCCTTTCGGCTTGTCCAGGATCAGGACGACAAGCAGAACCAGCGCGAACGACATGGACATGGTCAGGAACAGATTGTTGTAGGTCATCACCGCCGCTTCCATCTTCGCGCGGTAGACCAGTTGCGCCAGCGCCGTGCCTTCCGGGTCTGCCACGCCGGCCGCCTGCATCTGCGCTGTCATATTGCTTAGGAAGCTCTGCACCTCCGGCCGGGCGAGCGACATCCCGCTGGCGATCTCCTGCTCGTGCAGCTGGTTGAAGCTGAGCATCATGGTCGTCAGGATCGCAATCCCGATTGCCCCGCCAAGGTTCCGGCAGACCGTGAACAGGCCGGACGCATTCGCCACCCGCTCCGGCGGCAGCGTTCCCAGCGCCAGGTTTGTCGTCGGCACCATGGTGAGGATCAGCCCGGCGCCTCGCAACGCCTGTGGCCAGAACAATTCCCGGAAGCCGGATTCAGACGTCAGGTGCCCATTCATCCATGTGCCCGTCGCGGCCAGGATCAGGCCAACAGCCACGACAAAACGCGGGTCGTACCGCTTGGTCATCGCGCCGGAGATCGGGCCGCCGATGAACATGGCGATCCCCGCAACGCTCATGATCTCGCCGATCTGAAGCGAGGAATAACCGCGCACCTGCCCCAGATAGAGCGGCAGCAGGAAGACAGACCCATAAAGACCGAAGCCCATGACGGAACCGATCAGGGCACCCGACGCAAAGTTCCTGTCCTGAAACACGCGCAGGTCGACCAGTGGCACCGGCGATGTCAGTGCACGGCGGAAGAAGATCGCCGCTGCAATCGCGCACACAATGGTGGCTTTCACGATGGCAGAACTCTGGAACCAGCTATCGCTTGGCCCTTCGTCAATGATCCATTCGAACAGGCCAAGGAACAGCGCCATCGAGATCAGCGCCGTCACATCAAGGCGGCGCAGCAAAGTGATCTCGCCTTTCTGTTTGGGGATAAACAGGAAGACCAGCGTGATCGCCGCTATCCCCGGAACGATGTTCACGAGGAACAGCCAGTGCCAGGACATGTGCTGCGTGATCCAGCCGCCAAGCGTCGGCCCGATGGATGGCGCAAGCGTTGCCACCATGCCGATCATCACCTGCTGGGTCATGGACCGGCCTGCCGGGAACAGCGTGAAGCTGGCCGCCATCGTGGTCGGCACCATGGCCGCGCCGGAGAAGCCCTGGATGATGCGGAAGAAGATCAGGGAATCGAGATCCCATGACAGGGCGCACAGGACACTGGAGAGGACAAAGCCCGCTGCCGACATGATGAACAGCTTGCGGATACCGAGGGCCCGGTTCAGGAAACCGGACAGCGGAATGCCAACGACTTCCGCCACCAGATAACCGGTCTGGATCCAGGCGATTTCTTCCTGGCTGGCCGAAACGCCGGCCTGAATCTGGCGAATGGAGCTGGCGACGATCTGGATGTCCAGAATCGCCATGAACATCCCGATCACCATGGCAAAGAAGCCAATGTTGAGCGCGAGTTCCGAAGACGCTTTTTGCCGGATTGCGTTGACCATGACGGGCCTCGCCGTTCTCTCGCTGTTATCGGGGCGGCTTAGCCGTCCACCCCTTTTGCGATCACGGTTGCCTCAACCGACAGGCCAGGCCGCATCAGGCCAGTGGCCAGCGCTTCATCCGAGATCTTCACGCGCACGGGTACGCGCTGAACGATCTTGGTGAAGTTGCCGGTCGCCGTATCCATCGGGATCAGGCTGAACTGGCCGCCTGTTGCCGGGGCAATGGAATCCAGCGTGCCGGTTACTTTCATGTCCGGATAGGCATCCACATGCAGGTCCACTTCCTGGCCCGCACGCATGCGCTCGACCTGGGTTTCCTTGAAGTTCGCGATGACATAGGCCTCGGACACGGGAACGATCGACATCGTCTGCTGGCCAGGGCTCAGCAGCTGGCCTTCGGCGACAACGCGGTTGGCGACCACGCCGTCAAACGGCGCACGCAGCTCAGTCCGCGTTGCGTCCAGCTTGGCCGCATCGACACGGGCCTGCGCGGCTTCCGCCTGCGCATCTGCGCCGGCAACCGCTGCCTTGGCAGATTCAAGGTCTTCCTCTGCCCGGTGGTAATTTGCCTGCGCAACGCTCAGCTCGCTTTGCGCCGTGGTGATCCCGGCCTTGGCCTGATCCAACGTCGCGCGGGCAGCTTGTTCCTTGGTGGCAGCCGCATCGAGGCTGGCCTTCGGATAGTGCCCCTTCGCGGCAAGCTCTGTGTACCGCGCAAGGTCATTCGTGGCGAGCGTTGCATCCGCTTCCGCCGCAGCTGCACTGGCCTTGCTTTGCGTCAGGCGGTCACGCTGGGCAGAAACCTGCGCGGCTGCCGTCTGCAGATTGGCCTCGGCTGCCGCGACACCGGCCCTTGCCTGGGCCTGGGCAGCAACCGACTGCTGCAGCGCCGCCGCCGCTTCGGACACACGGGTCGCATAATCCGCCACTTCCAGCGTCACCAGCAGGTCACCTGCCTTGACGATCTGGTTGTCCGTGACGTGCACTTTCTCGACATAGCCCTGCACCTTGGGAGAGATGGTGGCGATGTCTGCACGGATATAGGCATTGTCGGTGGTGATCTCGTACCGGCCGGCGACCAGCCAGTGCACGCCCTGATAGCCCGCAAACAGGGCCAGCAGCAGACCCGCGCCGGAAAGAATGTATTTCCGGGGGTCTGACTTGAATTTTGCAACCAGGCCCTGCCCTTCCGGCGCAGGGGCCCGCTGAACGGGGGCATCGTTCACATGCGGGGCTTCAGCCATGGGGACAGACGCATCTGCCACCTTCGGCGGCAGGGCATCGGCCTGGTTGGGTGCCGGCGCCGCGGGAGGAACGGCAGCCGGCGGGGAGGTATCGCGCTTCAACGGTTGTACAGCCATGGGGGAGGGTCCGTGGTGTTGATCTGGAGCACGGTGGTAGCCCCAAAAAGTGTAATTGTGGTTACATCTCTTGCAATGTAATTGGTATTACACCAAATTCAAGCCATGAATGGTACATACAAGCCCAGCCACCCTGTCGAGACCGTCACGCGAGCACCAGAAGCGCCTTCGCGCGCAGAAATCCGCCGTGCCGCTTTCCTCGATGCCGCCCAGGATGTCTTTCTGGAACAAGGCTATGAAGCCGCCAGCATGTCGGAGATCGTGCGGCGGGCCGGTGGCTCACTCGCCACGCTTTACGCCCAGTTCGGCGACAAGGAAGGCATCTTCCTCGCCATGCTGGAATCCCGCATGACGGAAGTCACAGCCGCGCTGGAAGTCGAGCTGCAGGCGCATACGCCCGTGGAAGAAGGTCTGCGCCGCATCGGCGAGCAATTCGCCGGAAAGCTGATCCAGCCCTTTTCACTGGAAATGTATCGCCTGATCGTCGGCATGGCGAAGAAATATCCCGACATCGCCGAGACCTTCATGAAGCTTGGCCCCAACAAGGTCCGCGCTGGCCTCGCCGCCTATCTGCAGGACCGGGCCGATGCGGGCGAGATTCCTCAGTCCGACCGGCTCGAAACCCTGGGCTCCCTCTTCCTCGACATGGTCCGCTCTCCCCTGCAGAGTCGCGCCCTGCTGGATCAGACCGTCCGCCCGACGGATGAGGATGTCCGCACCAGCGTCGACCGCGCCGTGCAGATCTTCCTGCATGGCCTTGCCGGAACTCATGCCATGTTTGTACTTTGCATGCCCGTATCCGATCCCCTTCATCAGGAAGGTGCCGATCGGCTCGAAATCCACCGTATGCGGATTTCCCTGCCCATCCTTCAGGCTGAGGCGCGCCTTCGCCATGCGGCGGGTGCCGGGCGCGTAGGTGACATCCATCTGCGCCTCGTCCAGATGCAGGTGCTCGCCCTGCCTCGCGCCATCCATGGCCAGCACGGCTCGCTTGTTCCAGGCCTCGCCCTTCGCATCCTCATTGACGTGGAAATAGAAGGACAGGTTCGGGAAGTTTGTCGGTGTCCAGATCCAGTAGAATTGCGGGTCCAGCGGCGGGATCAGCGGCTGGGCGTCCAGCGCGCCGATCGGGCGCACGCCCCAGGACCGGTCGCGCGTGCCCGTCCAGCTGGCCGGATCGATCTCGATCTCCTTGCCGTCGATGCGCAGCTTGCCGGCCCAGCGGCCGTTCTGTGTCATCCGCGTCAGGTCCATCAGCATGCGCGGGCCCTGCCTGCGGGTAAAGCGCGGCTCCTCGATCGGGAAGGCGCGGCCGGTAAACTCCGCATCGAGGGCGATGCCTTCGGTCTCTTCCAGTTTCAGCCGGATACGCTTCAGCGGCTCAAGCACCTCCACCGACATGCCGCCGACAAAGGTGTCCATCCGCTCCATGTTCAGCGGGCGGGAAAAGTAGACGGAGCTCTGCTTGCCCTCATGCAGGACCGACACAGACCCGTCGATGATGTTCAGGTGCGGATAGACGCCCATCGCCGCCGCGAAGAAGACCGAGCCATCCGAAGAATAGCCATTGTAGAAATAGCGGTCGTAGAAATTCCGGTCAGATCCGGCATAGGCAACCGGCTCTGGTGTCTGGTGGATCGGATATTCGTCTCCGGCGGTGAGCATCGTTCGCACTTCCTTCCTCTGGGTGACCTCTTGGCGGGCCTGTCATGCAAGCTAGGGTGCACGAGGGGAGCCCTGACGACAAGGGGTGACGCAAGGGAGGCAACATGACCTGTAAAATGCAACCGGACGAAGCCAACATATTCCTGCGCCAGGCCTTCGAGGGCCAGTCAGTGCGGACGGAAATTGTGGAAATGGTGGAAGGCCGCACCGTGGTGCGACTAAGGGCCGACAAGACAAACCTCCGCCCCGGCGGCTATATTTCCGGACCAACACAGATGTCGCTTGTCGACACGGCGGCCTACTTCGCCGTGATGACCGTGACCGGACTGGAGCCGATGGCCGTGACCAGCAGCCTGAACATGAGCTTTCTGCGTCCCTGCATCGGGGATGTCGTGGTCGCGGATGCCCGCATCATGAAGATCGGCCAGACGCTGGCCGTGATGGATGTCGATGTCCGCGTTGAAGGCGCCACCAAGCCTTCCAGCCATGCTGTGGTCACTTACGCCCTGCCCCGCAAGGACCTTGAGGCGTGAACCGGCTCGCCGCCTTCGCAGCACTTGTCGGCTTTCTCGCCGTCGCGCTCGGCGCCTTTGGCGCCCACGCGCTGGATGGAAAGCTGACAGCCGAAGGCACGGACTGGTGGCACACGGCCACGCTTTATGCCCTGCCCCATGCTGCTGCCGTTCTGGCAATTGCCCTCTCCGGACATCGCGGCCTTGTCCGCACGGCGGGATGGCTGATCGGGATCGGGGCGTGTATCTTTGCCGGAACGCTTTACGCCATGGCGCTGGGTGCGCCGCGCTGGTTCGGCGCGATCACGCCTCTCGGCGGTGTCCTCATGCTGGCGGGATGGGCCCTGACGGCAATCGGCGCCCTCAGGAAATCAGACTGATCTGAAAGCTCAGGATTTCGCGGTGTTCACGGCCGCATATTTGTCGGCCAGGCGATCCGCCGTTTCGCGGGCATTGTCGATCACGCCCTCAAAGGCCTGAAGCTCCTTGTCGACCGGAGCCGTGTCGATATCCATGTCTTCGCGCGCGGACACATCGCCCAGCGCGCTCTGGAAGCTGCGGTAGGCCATCTGGGCACGGACGAGTGCACGCTCATAGCTCATCACATCGGCGCGCGTTGCCGTGGTCGCAGCGGTGTCTTCCAGAAGGGCATTCGCTTCGCGGCTGACATCGCCCAGCCCGGCACGGGCCGCCTGCGTGTCGGAAACGATACGCGCGAGAACCAGTGCAGGCGCTTCGTTATTGGCGCCAATGCGTGCCGAATAGGTATCCGCATTCGCCTGATCGCTGGTGATGCCATTGATCAGCGTATTGGCCAGCCCGGCCAGACCGCCGCTGGATTTCACCCACCCGGCGTCAACGGCGCGTTCGCAATATTCAGTGGAAGCGGAGCGGAGCGCAGATTGTTTCTGGGAAAGACTGGCTTGCACCAGTGTTTCACCTGGAACCATGGAAACGGTTGCGCATCCTGCAAGAAGGCATAGGGATACACCCAGAAATACGCTACGCATCAAACAGCCACCTGCATTCTGTTTGGGCCCCAATACGTAATATTCTGTACGTAACGACGGGAACCATGTCCACCTCAGACGGCAGTTTGAACGAAATTAGGTGAAGAGTGAATGAATAGACGCCCGCCACGCCGCATTTTGTATCCCAGACACGAGGCTCGGCGTTCTGGCCGGCTGCGGGTTTCGGATATCCACGAAATCTACTGGGAAGAATCAGGTAACCCTAACGGACTTCCTGTCGTGGCTCTTCATGGCGGCCCCGGAGGCGGCTCAAGCCCCGAAATGCGGCGCTTTTTCGACCCTGAGCGCTATCGGATCTTCCTGTTCGACCAGCGCGGTTGCGGGCGCTCCACCCCCCATTCCGAACTTCGCGAAAACACCACCTGGGACCTGGTGGACGATATTGAGGCACTGCGTGAACATGTTGGTGTCAGTCAGTGGCTTGTCTTCGGCGGATCGTGGGGATCGACCCTTTCACTCGCCTATGGCGTGAGTCATCCGGAACGGACGCTGGGCCTGGTCCTGCGCGGCATCTTCCTGGTCTCGAAACCGGAAGTGCTGTGGTTCTACCAGAGTGGCGCCAGCCGCCTGTTCCCGGACTCCTATGACCGCTATGTCGCGCCGATCCCGGAAGACGAACGCGACGACCTTCTGATGGCCTTCCACCGCCGCCTCACGGGCAACGACAAGCAGGCCCGCATCGAGGCCGCCCGCGCCTGGTCGCGCTGGGAGGGGGAAACCCTCTCGATCAAGGGACCGCTGACGACGCCGCCGCGCTTCAATGAAGACGATTTCGTCGACGCCTTCGCCCGCATCGAGTGCCACTACTTCGTCAATCGCGGTTTCTTCGCCAGCGACAACTGGCTGCTGGAACAGTGCGCGGCGAAACTGAAGGACATTCCCGGCGTCATCGTGCACGGGCGCTATGACGTGGTGACCCCGCTGTCGACCGCCTGGGCCCTCTCAAAGGCCTGGCCGAAAGCCGAGCTGCACATCGTACCGGATGCCGGCCACTCCTCCATGGAACCCGGCATCGTCGACAAGCTGATTCAGGCGACGGATCATTTTGCGGGCGTCTACGCCTCGAAAGTCCGCGCCTAACCCCTGCTCCTGCCGGATCACACAGAAACGAGCCCTCCACATCGTGGAGGGCCCGTTTTTACATGGTGTATACATGGTCTTTACATGGTCTTCTTCATGGTGCGGGACGCCCCGCCAGAGACCATTTATTCTGCGGGCGGCAGCTCGAAATTCGGCCCGAGCAGTCCCTCCAGGAAGCCCGGCAGCTGGACATGGTACTGGTCCTGGATCTTGTCGAAGAAACCAAAGAACAGGACGAAGCCGACAAAGGCCGGCACGAACCAGCGCATCAGGAACCGCCAGACATTCATGATGTTTCCTTCGCCAAGCTCAGAGGTGAGCATGTCGCGCGAGAGGACCCAGCCGGCAAAGATCGCCACCAGCAACCCGCCCAGCGGAAGCAGGACGTTGCCGGTAATGAAGTCCATGAAGTCGAGATATTCGGTCGAGAAAATATAGGCCGCACCAACCAGCCAGAGCATGAAGCCGACGCCAAGCGCCGCGCCCATGCGGGTCACACCCTGCCGTTCCTCCAGCCAGGAAACAGAGACTTCCAGCAGCGAGATGGACGAGGTGAAGGCGGCAAACAGGGCCAGTGCGAAGAACAGGATCGACATGAGATAGCCGATCGGTCCGAGGTTCCCGAGCGCCACCGGCATCGAGACGAAGAAGAGGCTCGGCCCACCTGCCGGATCAAGGCCAGCGGCAAACACGATCGGGAAGATCGCAAAGCCTGCGATCAGCGCGACGAAAGTATCCGAACCTGCAATGATGACAGAAGAACGCGGGATGTTCGTGCCGCGGTCGAGATAGGCCCCATAGGTGATCATCAGGCCCACGCCGACGCCGATGGAGAAGAAGGCCTGCCCCACCGCTTCGAGGAAGGTCTTGAAGCCGACATCTTCCCATTTGGGCTGGAACAGGAAGGCGAAGGTTTCGCCCGCATTGCCGCGCGTCATCGAGAAACCGACGATGATCAGCAGGATCACGAAGAAGGCCGGCATCAGAATGCTGGCGGCCTTTTCGATGCCGCCCTTCACGCCCCGGCCGACAATCGCAACGTTCGCAAGGATGAAGGCAGCAAGCAGCGCCAGCATGTACCATTTGGAGGCCAGCGCATGCTCCCCCTGCCCGATGACATTGGCGAAGTTGGCACCGGAGGAGGCTGCATCCATTCCGGCAAAACCGTTCTTGAGGGCCTGGATCACGAAGGCGAGCAGCCAGGCAGAGATCACCATGTAGAAGGAAAGGATGAAGCTCGCCGTGATCGTGCCGACCCAGCCGACAAAGCCCCAGTTCTGGCTCTTGCTCTCGGCCCGTGCGAGCGACTCCACGCCCTCCACGGCAGACATGCCGGATTTCCGGCCCATGCCATATTCAGCCATCAGCACAGGCAGACCGATCAGCACGACACAGGCGATGTAAATCAGAATGAAAGCCCCGCCCCCATTCTCACCGGCAGTGTAAGGAAACCGCCAGAAATTGCCGAGACCGACCGAAGAACCAACAGCAGCCATGATAAACCCGAAGCGCGAGCTCCAGGTGTCTGCCTTGCGGGCGATTGTCGCCATATTCCCTCTCCCCAGGGTAAAAGTTTCGCGCGAACCTATAGATGGCGAAATAAAAATCAACGCCGTCTTATGCGCTCGGGTTAAAACAACCCTGTTGTGTTTAGTTTGTCGTCGCGGTGCAGATAGGCCGACAGGATCAGGCCAAAGCACGACATCGCCGTCAGCATGGCTGTGCCACCGTATGAGATCAGAGGCAACGGCATGCCGACAACCGGCAACAGGCCAAGAACCATGGCCACGTTGAATACGACATAGAATGCGACAGTCGCCGTCGCCCCGGCCACAGCATAGCGGCCGAAATTGCTGGCAGACTGGAACGCCGTGTAGAGCGACCAGCCGAGCAGGATGGCGAAACCGACCAGGATGGCCGTTGCGCCGAGGAAGCCGAACTCCTCCGCGATAACGGTCAGGATGAAGTCGGTATGTTGTTCGGGCACATAGTCCTGCTGGGACTGGATCCCCTGCAGCCAGCCCTTGCCATTCAGTCCGCCCGCTCCGATGGCAATCTTGGCCTGTTCGATCTGGTAGCTTTCCCCCAGAGAGGTCGAGGCGCCGCTGCTGCCGAACAGCTGGGCGAGGAATGTGTCCACGCGTCCGCGCTGATACGGCTCCAGCACGAACTGGTAGACCGGCCAAACCGCCGCCGCAGCCGCCGTGATCCCGGCCAGGATCACCCGGCCAGACAGGCCAGCCAGGAAGACGACGACACCACCGGACGCCACGATGGCCAGCGCCGTGCCGAGGTCCGGCTGAAGGAAGACGAGAGCGGCCGGGATCAGAATGATCACAGCAGCACCGATATGGATGAAGAAGCGCGAACCGTTGACGCCCAACATGCCATGGTAATATCGCGCAAGCGCAAGCGTGACGGCCAGTTTGGCAAATTCCGAAGGCTGGACCGCGACCGGCCCGATCTTCAGCCAGCGCTGCGCCCCGCCGCCCATCACGCCGAAGAACTCCACCGCCAGCAACAGGACGATGGTACCGACATAGGCCAGCCATGACAGGTTCATCCACCAAGACAGCGGTAACAGGGCGAGCACGATCATGATGCCGAAACAGATGATGAAACGGATCAGCTGAAGCTTCCAGAGCTGCTGCTCGGCCGGGTTGGTGTAAGTGGAGGAATACAGCATCGCGATGCCGATCAGCGCCATGGCGACGATCAGCAGGATAAACCCCCATGGCAAGCGCGAAAGCTTGCCGAGAATACCGGACGATGACCCGTCGAAATTCAGGGTCTTCGCTGTGCGTGTACGCGCTTCGCCCCTGCTGAAGCCGCTGAAACCGCCCTCATGGCTCATGTCGGCGTGCCCTCATCATCTGAAGGGCTGATCGAGGCGCTCTTCGTCCAGGCAGGCTTGCGGCCGCTGTTCGTGCGGATCGCGTGGGCAAGAATATCGCGCGCCACCGGACCGGCGGTTCGCGAACCGCCCTCACCGTGTTCAACGATAACGGAGATGGCGTATTTCGGATTGTCCGCAGGCGCATAGGCGACGAACAGGGCATGGTCGCGCAGCTCACGCTGGATATCCTCGCCCTTGCGGATACCAGAAGCCCGCTCAGCGGCCGTGATGCGGCGCACCTGCGCCGTACCGGTCTTGCCTGCCAGGCGGGGGCCACCGAGACCCAGGTCACCTGAGCTGTACGCCGTGCCGCCCCATTCGGACGTGACGCCATACATGCCGGACTTCATGAGTTTCATGATCTCCGCATCGAGATGCGCGTCGAGCACATGCTCGTCCGGATCTTTCGGGCCGAGGCCGATCAGATTCGGCTTGAGCGAATGACCTTCGGTGGCGATGCGCGCCGTCATCAGGGCAAGCTGAAGCGGCGTCACTCCCAACTGGCCCTGACCGATGCCGAAATTGAGGGTCTCGCCCTCATACCACGGCTCCTTGCGAACACGGAGCTTCCACTCCGGATCAGGGACAAGGCCACTGCGCGCGCCCGTCATGCCCAGGGTCCAGGCCTGGCCGAAGCCGAATTTGTGCGCCGTGTCGGCAATGGCCTGCGCCCCTGCCCGTCGGGCGATCTCATAGAAATAGACGTCGCAGGACCCCTTGATCCCGCCATGCAGGTCCACTGTGCCATGCCCGCCTTTTTTCCAGCAATGCCAGGTCCGGTTTCCGAAATGGTAGTATCCGTTGCAATGCACCTTGTCGGTCGGCTTGATCGCACCGGTTTCCAGTGCAGCCGTCGCCACAACCATCTTGAAGGTCGACCCGGGCGGGTAAACCCCGCCATGCGCGCGCGGATAGAGCGGCGCACGAGAATCGTCGCGCAGGGCAGCGTAATCGGTGCCCGAAATGCCGTTGACGAAATCATTGGGGTCGAAGGCCGGTGTCGACACCATGGCCAGGACATCGCCGCTTTCGATATCGACGACGACCGCCGCACCGCTCTCACCTTCGAAACGCTCGATCGCGACACGCTGCAGGTCCATATCGATCGTGACGAACAGGTCCTTGCCTGCTTCCGGCGCAAGGCGCTCATCCGGGATCTGATCGATCACGCGGCCGGCGGCATTGGTGACCAGCTTCTTGAAGCCTGGCTTGCCGCGCAGCCACTCTTCCGCAAACCGTTCCATGCCCTGGCGGCCGGTGCGCATGTCCGGGTGACGGAACATGCGCTCAATCGTGGTGGCCTCGTCAGCCGTCTTGCCTTCGGTCAGCCTTTCAAGGTCATCCTGGCTGGCCCGTGCCACATAGCCAAGAACGTGCGCGAAATCCCGCCCGCGCGGGTAGGAACGCGTCAGCGCCATCTCCACCTGAACGCCCGGCATTTCCACAGCATGCACATTCATGCGCGCGAAATCTTCGTAGGACAGCTCGTTGGCGACGATGACAGGCAGGAACGCCGCGCGGCGGATACGCGCCCGGCGGATATCTTCCAGAACCCGTTGCACCTGCGTCTCCGACAGGTCGATATAGTTGCCGATGGCCGCAATGGTCGCCGCCGGGTCTTTCAGCTGTTCCGGGATGACCGTAACACGCCCGGCGCGCCGGTGTGAGGCAAGCGGCTTGCCGAAGCGGTCAAGGATGCGTCCACGCTGTGGCGGCGCCAGTTCCAGCTTGATGTGGTTCTCATTGGCCAGCTGGTCGTATTTCTTCCCTTCCAGGATCTGGAGCTGGAAGAGACGGGCCACCAGGCCGGCCCAGACAACACCGCCACCAACGCCAGCCATCAGCATACGCCGCGAGAATTCCTGATCGGGGTGGAATGACTTGCTCATGTCGCCTGCCCCACCGTTTCGCCGGGCTTGCGGCCAAGGTCGAACACCTTGTTCAGCAGCGCGTAGAGCAGTCCGGTCGTCAGCATGGCCGCGACCAGGGGAAGCGCCCGGACGGGATGGTCTTCAAGCGTCGATGCCATCAGCCACAGTAGCAGAAACGCCGCAATGAACAGCATGACCGTTGAAACGATCGCGATCAGCGGCTCATTGGTGACATCAAATTCTGATGCAATCGCCGTGCTGGCCGCATAGGTCATCAGGTTGATCACCTCGAAGCTGCCGAACGGCGCATGGAATATGACATCCTGCACGATCCCGAACACGATCAGGATGATCATGGGGCGGATCGACAAGCCCACCCTGCCCCAGCCGACCGCGCCCCACAGCGCAGCATGAGGCCAGGCAAAGGACAGGCCGAAAATGTCGTTCCGGGTGAGTCCGAACAGGCCGACTGTCGCAATCAGGAAGGCTCCGAAGATCAGCCGCGGTGTCGGCCCTGCCTTCGACCAGAGGCTCTGCTTTCGCCGCGTCAGAAATGAAGCAGGCATCAGCGGCGTGCTCCCTGCGCGGGGCTGGCGCCGGGTGTCCCTTCCGCTGCAGGCAGATCACCCGCCGAAATCGGCCGCTCTATCGTCGGCGGCGGGATCAGCTGTACATATCCGGAGGAACCTTCGCTCATCGCGTATTTCACGCGCCAGTCATTGCCGGACTGGTGCACTTCTCCAACGATAATGCCGCGCGGATAAGCTCCGCCCTCCGCAGAGGTGAGGATGCGCTCCCCTTCGATGAAATCACTCCGTTCCGGCAAGTCTGTCAGCGTGCCGGAGCTGGTCGCCCCGCCCTGCATGATGGCATGGACGCCGGAAACCTCGCCAATCACCGGTACACGGCTGTTGAAGTCCGTCACCAGCAGGATGCGGGATGACCGCTCACCCAGCTGGATCACCCGGCCAACCAGCCCGCCTTCGTTCAGCGCGACGGAGCCAGGCTCCACCCCTTGCGAGCGGCCGGCATTGGCCAACAGTGTTTGCGCAAACGGGCCTTCGCTTTCGGATGTGACGCGCGCCGTCACGCCCCGCACCGGCGGCTCGCCCATCAGGTTGAGGATGCCTTCATAGGCCTCCAGGCGCTCAGCCATGGAAATGGCGGCAGCCTTGTAACGGGAGAGGTCCCGTACCTGCGCTTCCAGGTCGCGAATACGTTGTTCCTGCGCCGCACGCCCCGTCAGGCGCGCCCACAGGCCGATCTGTTCGCCGCCGCCGAGGCGGTCTCCGACAGACGCACGGACGGGATTGAAAAACTGGCGGATTTGCGGGGCAGATTGCACAACGATCAGGGCCGCAAAGCCAAAAATGAGCACACCAAGGACGAGGCGCTTGGGAGAGCGCCGGACGCCTTTCTGAGCTGACCGGCCTGAACGAGCCATATGGCGGTCCTCTGGTGTTTCCTGATTATACCGCCCTTAGACCTCCGGAGAGAGGACGTTTCTCATCTTGGAGAAATTCTCCAGCACATGACCACAGCCATTGACCACGCAGCGCAGCGGATCGTCGGCGATCATCACCGGCAGCTGGGCCTGCTCGCGAATGACTGAATCGAGGTTACGCAGCAAGGCGCCGCCACCTGTCAGCACGATCCCGCGGTCGACGATGTCGGCAGCCAGTTCCGGCGGCATGGCCTCCAGCGCGATCTTCACGGCATCAATGATGTCGTTTACCGGCTCCGACAGCGCATCGGCAATCATCGCCTCGTTGATCTCGGTTTCCTTCGGAACGCCGTCCAGCGTACCGCGGCCACGCACGGTCAGCGACATGCCCATGCCATTTTCCGGCGGCTGGGCTGTGCCGATTTCTTTCTTGATCCGTTCGGCAGACATTTCGCCGATCAGGATCTTCTGCTCGCGGCGCAGATAGTTGACGATGGCCTGGTCCATTTTATCGCCGCCAACGCGGACGGAGCGCGAGTAGACGATACCGCCCAGCGACAGCACCGCCACCTCGGACGTACCGCCACCGATATCGACAACCATCGACCCGGCCGGATCGTCGATCGGCAGGCCGGCACCGATGGCGGCGGCCATCGGTTCTTCAATCAGGTGCACTTCACGCGCCCCGGCGGCCAGGGCCGACTGGTGAATGGCGCGGCGCTCGACGCTGGTGGCGGAGCTGGGCACGCAGATAATGATGAGCGGAGACACAAACGCCCGGCGGTTATGAACCTTCCGGATGAAGTGCTTGATCATTTCTTCGGCGACTTCGAAGTCGGCGATCACGCCATCGCGCATCGGGCGGATGGCTTCCATGTTCACCGGCGTCTTGCCAAGCATGTTCTTGGCCTGCTCGCCGACCGCATAGACAATCTTGCGGCCGCCTTGCGTCATGTAGGCGACGACGGAGGGCTCATCGAGCTTGACCCCCTGACCCTTCACATAGACCAGCGTGTTGGCCGTACCGAGGTCGATGGCCATGTCCGTGGACAACATGCCGAGGAGGCTACCAATCATGTCTTACCGCGCTCTTTTCCTGAGCGGCCAGGCGACAAATCCCGGCACGCGTGTGTAATTTTCTACACAGCCCCATAAACCCATTGCCGTTAACGCCGCTTTAATGCAAGGGACGGCGCGCAGATAAATGGAACGATCCGTTCCCCTGCCCCCGACGTGTTGCTTTTATTGAAGATTCACGACGGCGGCTCCCATTCCGCACAAACCGGCCCAAACGTTGCGTACACTAATGATTAACAGATAGTTCCATCACCTTAATCTTCCACGCCACAACTTGTGGGAGATCGCCTGAAAGATCAGGGCGGAATTCATGCCCAGTCATAACTCAGCCTGCTGCGCCATGCGCGGACCGAGGGAAACCTGCCCCTCCCTATTAAGCCCACGCACGGCAGACAACTTTTTGCACGGTAACCATAGACGTACTGCGGAAATAGAGGGCTACCCCATCCGGGTCCTGTCCTGACAAGAAAGATTTCCGTGCACTGCCCTGTGGATAAGCAGGAATGTCAGTTAAGGGCCACCCGCTATCGCGCGCCCCTCCTGCATACACCTCTCACATGGTGAATCAGCAAAAACAGCAAACGCGACAACAGGTCATGTCGTAAACAGAGGGTTAATCCGGCTTCGCAATTCTTTGTCCGGCGTGAACTATAACTTATCTCAGTTGTGGTTTTGTGCACGTATGACCAGTGCGGCAACCCGTTTCACGTTCCTCGACCTGATCCTCTTCGGCTCCCCGAAGATTGATGAGAGTGTGCGCGGTCCAATGAACCTGCACATGCTGAGCAGATTCCAGAAATACAAAATCCCGATCAGCGTTGTGACTCTTATCAACGCAACGATCCTGCTCGCCATGTTCTCGGCTGGGTCGGAAACCGGCTTCAGCCTGCTGGCGTTTATCTGGTGGGTGCCGGTCGCCTTCTATTCTGCCTTCATGTTCTGGAGCGGTATGCGCCCGCTCGATCTCAGCACGGGCCGTGTTCCATCTGGCCGGTTCGTGAAACGGGCCGAATTCGGCTCCTTCCTCCTGGGGCTGTGGTGGACCGGCCTGATGCTGACCCCCATTGCACAGACAGAAGCCCAACAGCTCACCATGATCGGTGTCGCCATGGGTATGTGCTGCGGCGTCGTCGGCTTTACCGCACCGATGGTGGGTGTCGCTGCCCGTTACATGACCGCAGCAACGATCGTTCAGCTGCTCGCCCTTCTGCAGCACCACACAGCAACCGCCATGACGGCGACGCTGTTTGGTCTCGCGCTGTCGATCGCACTTCTTGTCAGCTCCCGGAACTTCTTCCAGTCGACGTTGGAACTGGTTGAATCGCGCACGGAAACGGAGCGCGCGCACGACCTGCTGAAACAGTCTCTTGAAACCTCGCGGCACGGCTTTGCCATCTTCACGGAAACCGGCGAACGCCTGGTGGCAAATACCTACCACCAGAACTATTTCCCTGACTTTGTTCCGACGGCAGCCGATCTCGGCACGAAGGAGATCTCGGTAAAAGGCAGCGACTGGTTCATCCGTTCGGTGACGCAGTCGGCCAACCGGAACTTTATCGTCACGCACACGAACATCAACCTGCAGAAAGAGACCCAGCGCTCGCTGCTGGCGGCGCAGGAGACCATCAACGACGCGCTGGCAGCCCGCTCGCGCTTCATTTCCCGCGCATCGACCGACCTTGCAGGCCCGCTGAAATACATCATGACCCTCGCCTCGGCGATGTCGTCCGGTTCGCGCATCGAATTCTCTCGTGAGGAAATCCGCGGTCACTGCGACAGCATCGACAAGGTCGCACGCGACCTGCTGGACCTTGTGCGCGATATTGAAGAGTACGCCGAAGGCGAAGCTGGCGGCACCTTCTCCAACGAGGCACCGGAAGATCTGCGCGAACTACTCTCGCCGGAACAGCTCTGGTCGGCTGCAACCTGGGAAAAATCGACCTTCGACCGCATCAAGGTGTCGATCCCGCAGGATCTCGGTGTCGTCATGATCGACGGACCGCGTTTCACCTCCACTGTCGTGAAACTGCTGAAGCGCGCTTCGATGGTCTCGATCGATCCGATCGTCCTGACCTGCACGCCCGACAATGAAGGCCGTATCCACGTCACCATCGTCGACCGTGGCCGTCCGCTGAGCCCTGCCGAAGTGGCAGACTTCTTCGAACCCTATGGGGACGAGACCCGCCCTGGCGCCGACCAATATGTGACGCGCGGCCTGGAACTGGCCCTGATCAAGAAATACCTCAACAGCCAGGGCGCCGAAATCGCGGTGCGGCCGCTGAACAAGATCGGCAACGCCATCACGATCACACTGCCCTCTTCCGCCACGATCGGTTCCCAGCCGGGCCAGCACACCCTGCCGCCAGTGAAGCACGAAAAAGCCACCGCCCGCCGCACGGCGAACGGCTAATCGCGCGACTTTCGGGAAACCTCCCGGTTCATCAAACAAAGCAACAGCACCCGCCTTGCATCGGCGGCACAATGGGCTAGTCCTATTTCCCAACGCTGTTGTGAGTAGTTCAGATGAAGCCGGGCGGAAAGCGGATCGCCATTCTCGGCGCAGGTCCTGCTGGCCTGACGATCGCTCGGCTCCTGACGGAGCAGAGCGACCATTCTGTCACCCTCTTCGAGAAATCCCACCGCGTCGGTGGCAAGTCTCTCAGCGTGCGCCAGGGCGAAGACCTGATCGAGTTCGGGACATGCTACACGATCATGTCTCACAGGCGCGTCATGGAGTGGATGCGCGAAGAGGGCATTACCATCCAGCAGATTGTGCCACACAAGATCGACGGCATTCCCGCGCGCGATTTCTTCAATTCCGGCTCAGGTGCCCCACTCGCAATTCAGGGCATCCGTTATGTCATCGCCCGGCGCAACCTGCTGAAAAAACTGGAATCTGACACCCCGGCCCAGGCCGCCCTGGATGAAGCCGCCACGCCGGCAGTCGAATGGCTGCGCGCCCGCAAGCTCGGCAAGATCGAGAAGATGATGATGCGCACGGTCACCGGCATGGGCTATGGCGACCTTCAGACCGTGCCCATCCTTCACGCCATGCGCTGGGTGGATATGGACCTCATCCTCTCTGGCACGCTGAACAAGATCTACATGCCGGCCGAAGGCTGGAGCGAGTTCTGGGAGCGGCTGGCACAGAACATGGACGTGCGGCTGGAAGCACATGTCCGCCACATCGAACGATCTGCTAAAGGCCATCGGATCGTGCTGGCAGATGGAACGGAAGAATCATTCGATGCCCTCATCTGCGCGATGCCGGTCGACCGCTTCTCTGCCCTTCTGGAACCCACCGAATCGGAGCGCATCGTTGGCGACGCGATCCACTGGGGCGGCTTCGCCACAACTCTGATCTCCTCGGAAGACTGGTTCGAAGAGCAGATCGAGTATTACAGCGAAACCTGCCTGCCCGGTGTCGAGCCCGGCCTGCTGATGTCCGCCCGGCGCGAGGGCTATGACGCGGGCCTGGGCGGCCATCTCTACATCGCCAACCAGTTGCCCGGCGACTACACAGGGCCGGAACTTGTCGAGATCCTGCGCGAAGAGGTGACCAAACGCGGCGCCAGCATCAATGCGGTCATCCAGCAGGAAGTTTGGGAATATTTCCCGGAATATGCCGCCGACGCGATCCGGAAGGGGCTGGTTGCCCGCATGCGCCAGATGCAGGGCGAGCGCGGGACATGGTACACCGGCGCGACATTCTCCCATGAATCCGTCGCCAATATCTGCATTCACAATGAAGCACTCGTGCCGAAGCTGCTGGCAGCTCTCAAGTGACGGCCAACCAGGAACAACGGAGTTAAGACCATGTGCGGCCTGATCGCAGGAATCGGGAATGTGTCGCTCACGACACTGGACAAGGCTGTCGCCACCCTGACCCATCGGGGACCGGAATCTTCCGAGACATGGGTCTCTGAAAAGCGGTCCATGTTCCTCGGGCACACCCGGCTGTCGATCATCGGCCTCGACAATGGGGCGCAACCGATCAGCAATGCGGATGGCAATGTCCACATCGTCGTGAATGGCGAGTTCTACGGGTACAAACAGATCCGCGAGCGTCTTCTGTCTGAAGGCGTCGTGTTCAAGACCGAGTCTGACAGCGAAATCGCCCTTCACCTTTACCTGCGCTACGGCTTGGAAGCCCTGAAAGAGCTGCGCGGTGAGTTTGCAATCGTCATCGCCGATGAGCGCCAGAATTGCCTGATCGCGATACGGGACCGTTTTGGCATCAAGCCGCTCTTCTATACAGTTCATCAGGGGGCAGTCTATTTTGCGTCCGAGATCAAGGCTCTGCTTGCGCTTGGCGTCCCCGCCCGCTGGGACCTGGAAACCGCATTTTACGATGGTTTCCTTTTCCGCGACCATGCCCGTACCCTGTTCAAGGATATCTGGTCTGTCCCGCAAGGCCAGTATGCCATCGCCACACCGGGCGATATCAAACTCTACACATATTGGGATTGGGACTTTCCGACCGAAGCGGCCCTGGCACTGGACGCCCGCAGCGATGAGGAGTGCATCGAGGAATTCCGCTCGATCCTGATGGCGTCCATTCGGGACCGTCTGGTGGCGGATGTTCCAGTCGCTTGCTATCTCAGCGGCGGTATCGATTCCTGCGCAGTTCTCGGCTTTGCCCAACAGGGCCATTCCCGCCCGATCGAATGCTTCACCCTCGCCTTTGACGATGAACTCTACAATGAGGCGCCGATCGCGGAGAAGCAGGCTGCCTTTGCGGGGGCAAACTACAATCCCGTCATCGTCGGACGAAAGGATCTTGCATCCGCCTATTCCGACGCGGTCTGGCACGCAGAGACACCGTTCGTGAACGCCAATGGCGTCGCAAAATTCCTGCTGAGCCGTGCCGTCAACCAGCGCGGCATCAAGGTCGTGCTCACCGGCGAAGGTGCGGACGAAATGCTGGGCGGTTACCTGCCCTTCAAGCGTGACGCCATCCTCCATCATGGCAATGGCCGCAGCGAGGCCGAATCCCAGGCCATGATCGAGAAGATGTTCGAGGCCAATCCTGCCGCGCGCGCCATCTTCATGCGCGAAGGCGCGAGCGATCCGGCAATCAGGGAAGTTGTCACCCGTCTGGGTTGGGTGCCGTCCTTCATGGAAACCTATGGCCAGCTCGGCCGTATCTCTTCCTCGCTTTACCGCGACGAGATGATGTCCGGCATCCACCCCTCTTCCAACCCGTTCACCTATGTGATGGACCGCCTGCCGAGCAGCCGTGCGCTCGACGGACGCCCCCGCCTCAATCAGGCGCTATACCTCAACTCGAAAACCCATTTGGCCAATTTCATCCTCACCTTCCTGGGCGACCGGATGGAGATGGCGCATTCGGTGGAAGGCCGCGTCCCGATGCTGGACCACCGGCTGGCCGAATGTGCGGCGCGGCTGCCCATAGACATGAAAGTCCGGGGCCTGAACGAGAAGCATGTGCTGCGCGAAGCCGCGAAAGACGTGATCATCGAAGATGTCTACACGCGCGAAAAACACCCCTTCCTCGCCCCGCCGGTCACAGACGCAGAAGATCCGATGATGCAGCTCTATGAGGATGTCTTCGCTTCGAAAGCGCTGGAAGAACAGCCTGTGATCGATCCGGAACGGGCCCGCAATGCGCTCAACATGGTGAAGATGCTGCAGGGCGATCAAAAGATCGCCTTTGAGGGCCTCATCCACAAGGTCGCCAGCATCACGCTGATGCAGGAACGCTTCGGCATGTCGTAAACAAAGCCTTGCCGGATCGGGGGAAGTTTCACCCCCGCCCCAAGGCAGGCAGAAACCAAGATCGGTTACCCCTCTCCTGACGTCCGGGAATACGCCCGGAAAGGAAGTGTCTGGGGTTCCTCGTGTCTATTGCGCACCTGCCTGTTTCGGCGATCATCTCCATTACAGCTGCAGCGCTGGCGGTTGTCGCATGGCGCTACCGCAGCACAATCCTGCGCATCCGGCTCGCCCCGACCCTGTTCTCCGGAGCACGGCAGGACTGGACCTTCAGCCACATTGCCGAGATTTTCCCAACCGTCGAAATTCCGGCAGCCGCACACCGCACCCCCTTCCCGGCAGCCACCTTCCACGACCTGCCGGAAACATTCGATTTCGAAGGCCAGTCCTTCGATACGGACACCTTCCTGGAAGACACCGACACGGCCGCCATGCTCGTGCTGAAGGATGGCAAGATCATCCACGAAACATATGCGGGCGCCGGCGGCCGCACACAGGACTGGCTGTCATGGTCGGTCGCCAAGAGCTTCGTTTCCGCCCTGGTCGGCATTGCCATCGAGGAAGGCCATATCCACTCGATCTATGATCCGGTGACAGACTATGTACCCGTGCTGAAAGGATCGGCCTATGACGGCGTAACCATCAAGCAGGTCCTGCAGATGTGTTCCGGCGCATCCTGGAACGAGGATTACAGCGACTGGAAATCGGACATCAACCGCTTCGCCCGCACATTTGCGCTGGGCGGCTCGCTGACTGACTTTGCCCGCTCGCTCGCCCCGGCGCGCAGGCCGGGCATGTACCGCCTCTACAACTCGATCGATACGCAAGTGCTCGGCATGCTGGTTGCGGCCTCCACGGGCAAGTCGCTGGCCGACTACATGCAGGAAAAACTGTGGGAGCCGCTCGGGGCGGAAAGCCCTGCGCGCTGGATCGTCGACAAGGACGGCGTCGAGATGGCCTTCGGCGGACTCACAGCCACCGCCCGCGACTATGCCAAGCTTGGCGAGCTCTACCGCAATGGCGGCAACTGGCACGGGCGCCAGATCGTGCCGCAGGAATGGGTGGAAAAGTCCCTGACCCCGGACATGCCGCACCTGATGCCCGGCGGCTTTGCCCTGCCGGATGCCCCGTCAGGCTACGGCCAGTCGCTCGGCTATGGCTTCCAGTGGTGGGTGCTCAGCACCGAGCCGCGAGAGTTCTGCGCCATGGGCGTCTATAACGAGTTCATCTATGTCGATCCCGGCCGCGGCATCACGATCGTGAAGCTTTCCTCCAACCGCGACTATGGCGTGAAGCCGGATGAAGCGCATGCCAAGGAACTGAAGACGATCGAGTTCCTGCGCGCTGTGGCCCGGGATGTGGCGGATGCGGTTCCGGAAGCGGAGAAGCGGACGGGGACGGAGGGGTAGTCTCTCCGGGCGCGGGCGCTCGCTTGCGCTTCGCGCATTCAAATCCTTTTCTCGATCCACTGGATCGAAAAATCAGCTTTGCTGACCGGATGTGAATGGTGGGCGGTAACGGGCTCGAACCGCTGACCCTCTCGGTGTAAACGAGATGCTCTACCAACTGAGCTAACCGCCCATCCGGGCGCGTTCATGCCGGGCCTTGGCACAAAAAGCAAGACGGCCGCTCCATAAGAAGCGGCCGCCTCGTGTTTTTACGTTTCAAGCGCTAGTGCGCGCGGGGCTGGTCACCCGTTCCGCTGCCCTGCCCGGACAACGACGCGTGCAGCGCGGCCTCGTCGGCTTCCGACCACTCGATCGGGGTCAGTGGCCGGGTCAGCGCAATCTCCAGCACCTCATTGATGTCGGAGACCGGCACGATCTTCAGGCCCGTCTTCACATTCTCCGGAATCTCGTCGAGATCCTTCTCGTTCTCCTCCGGAATGAGGACGGTCTTGATGCCGCCGCGCAGGGCCGCCAGCAGTTTCTCCTTGAGACCACCGATCGGCAGGACCTTGCCGCGCAGCGAGATCTCGCCCGTCATCGCGACCTCACGGTCGACCGGGTTGCCGGTCAGCAGCGAGACGATGGCCGTGGTCATGGCGACACCGGCAGACGGTCCGTCTTTCGGCGTGGCGCCATCCGGCACGTGGACGTGGATATCCGTCGTGTTGAAGACTGTCGGCTTGATGCCGAGCATCACCGAACGGGACCGCACAAGCGAGTTCGCCGCCTGGATCGACTCCTTCATCACGTCGCGCAGGTTACCGGTGACCTTCATGTTCCCGCGGCCGGGCATCTTGACCGCCTCGATGGTGAGGAGGTCGCCGCCCGTCTCGGTCCAGGCAAGGCCGGTAACGGCGCCCACCTGGTCGGTCTCGTCTGCCAGGCCGTAACGGAACTTCCGCACGCCTGCGAACTCGCCAAGGTTCTCAGACGTCACGGTCAGCGTGGCGCCTTCGCCCTGTTCGGCCAGCTTGCGCACGGCCTTGCGGGCCAGGCGCGCAATCTCGCGCTTCAGGCTACGAACCCCGGCTTCGCGGGTGTAGTAGCGGATGAGATCGCGGATGGCTTCGTCGGTGACGATGAACTCGTCCGCCTTGAGGCCATGATCCTCACGCACCTGAGGGATCAGGTGGCGCTTGGTGATCTCCAGCTTCTCGTCTTCCGTGTAACCGGCAATCCGGATGATCTCCATACGGTCCAGCAAGGGCTGGGGCATGTTGAGCGAGTTCGCCGTCGTCACGAACATCACATCCGACAGGTCATAGTCGACTTCCAGATAGTGGTCGTTGAACGTTGCGTTCTGCTCCGGATCGAGCACTTCCAGCAGGGCCGAGGCCGGATCGCCGCGATGGTCCATGCCCATCTTGTCGATCTCGTCCAGAAGGAACAGCGGATTGCCGCTCTTCACCTTCTTCAGCGACTGGATGATGCGTCCCGGCATCGAGCCGATATAGGTCCGGCGGTGGCCGCGGATCTCACTTTCGTCCCGCACACCGCCCAACGACACGCGCACGAAGTCGCGTCCCGTGGCTTCGGCAATGGACCGGCCAAGCGAAGTCTTACCGACACCCGGAGGACCGACGAGGCAGAGGATCGGCCCCTTCATCTTGCCAGTGCGTTTCTGCACGGCGAGATATTCGAGGATCCGCTCTTTCACCTTCTCGAGGCCGTAGTGATCATCCTCGAGCTGGTGCTCGGCTTTGACCAGATCGGTCTCGATATCCTTGCGCGAGCCCCAGGGCAGCGACAGCAGCCAGTCGAGATAGTTCCGCACAACGGTCGATTCCGCCGACATCGGCGACATCTGCCGCAGCTTCTTCATCTCGGCATCGGCCTTGCTGCGGGCCTCTTCGGAGAGCGGCGTTTCCTTGATGCGGGCTTCCAGTTCGGCCAGCTCATCGCGCTCGCCGCCTTCGCCCTGCTCACCCAGCTCGCGCTGGATCGCCTTCATCTGCTCGTTGAGGTAATACTCGCGCTGGGTCTTCTCCATCTGCCGCTTGACGCGGTTTTTGATCTTCCGCTCCATCTGCAGCATGCCCATCTCGCTCTCCATGAGCGCGAAGACCTTTTCGAGGCGTTCCTTCACGTCCGTGAGTTCGAGCAGTTCCTGCTTGTCGGAAAGTTTGACGGAGAGGTTCGAGGCCACCGAGTCGGCCAGGCGGCCGGGATCGGTCATCGCAGAGATCGTGCCCACCGATTCCGGCGGGATCTTGCGGTTCAGCTTCACATAGTTCTCGAACTGCTCCTGCACGGCACGCATCAGCGCCTGCACGTCGGAATTGTCCGTGTCGGCCTCATCCATCGCTTCGACTTCGGCTTCGAAATAGTCGCCGCGGTCGATCAGCTCCACCACGCGGGCGCGGGTCTTGCCTTCGACCAGCACCTTCACTGTGCCGTCGGGCAGCTTCAGCAGCTGCAGGATGGTCGCAATCGTGCCAGTTTCGTGCACGTCGGATGGGCCGGGATCGTCGATCGCGGCATCCAGCTGGGCCACCAGCATGATTTCATTTTCCGCTTCCTCGATCATTTCGAGGGCGCGTACCGACTTGTCGCGGCCCACGAAGAGCGGGGCGACCATGTCGGGGAACACAACGATGTCCCGAAGCGGCAACACCGGAAGGTTCTTGGTCTTTGGCATGTGACTGCCTCCTTCGTATGATGGTCCCGTCTGGCGGCAACCATGTGACCCTGCCCGTCAATGATGGCGGGAGTCGGGCGATGCACCAGATGTGGAGAGTGGCCGGGCCTGCTTCAACCCGGCCCCTGCGCAACATAATTGTGATTTTGCCCCGCCCTGCCCGGACTTATGGCGCCGCAGCACGCCACGCTTTTGCGGCAGCTGCTTCCGCCTTCTGATTGGCCAGAAAGGCTGACAGGACTCCCAGCTTCTCATCGACTTCCCCTCCCGCAGCGAGCCGTTTGATTTGCTGATAATACCAGCTCATCGCCCCGAAACCGTTAAGCGCCTTCACAAGCTTGATCGGCGAATGCGGCCCCAGCAGGCCCGGCCCGATGCGCAGCCGGGTTTCCCATTGCTCCAGCGCGTCCTGCTGCCCGGACAACAGTCTGCCCGGCGCCGCCGTGTCGACACATAACGGCCGGCCCAGCCCGATCAGGTCCGCCTCGCCCGCAGCAAGAGCATCATTCATCGCCGCAACGGTCCGGAAGCCCCCGGTGACCATCAGGGGCATCTTCGCCCGGTCCTGCACGGCCTTGGCGTAGTTCAGGAAATAGGCTTCCCGCGCCCGGGTCGAAGCTGAAACCGGCGCCTCGAACACCGGCTGCAGGCCTTCCTGATCCATCATCCGGGGCTGCTCGTAATTGCCGCCGGAAATCTCCACGAAATCAACGCCCAGCGTGTTCAGGAGGTCAATCACGCCGAGGCAATCGTCAAAGCTGAAACCGCCTTTCTGGAAATCCGCCGAGTTGAGTTTCACCGAAACCGAAAAGCCCGCCCCGCCGGCAATCTTCGCTTCCTTCACGCAGGCGATCAGCAATCTTGCCCGGTTTTCAAGCGGCCCACCCCATTGGTCCTCACGACGGTTCGCTAGCGGGGACAGGAAGGAGGACAGGAGATAACCATGGGCAGCATGGACCTGAATGCCGTCAAACCCGGTCTTCTGCGCGACATGTGCCGCCCGGCCGAAGCCCTCGATCACGGCGGCGATCTCATCCGCCGTCATGGCCCGGGGCGATCCGAACTGGCCGCCCGGCAGGCCAAGCGCCACCGGGCTCGGCGCAGCGGGACGCGGGTTCACCAGTTTCGGCGTCTGGCGCCCGGCATGGCTGACCTGCATGACCAGCGCCGCGCCATGGCTTTTCGCCGCCTCGGCCCAGCGGGCGAAGCCGTCCAGTTCCTCGTTCGAAAGCTTCGGCCCGATGACGACATTGCCCACCTGCTCCAGATGGTCCCGGTCGATCTGGACATTGCCAGTAATGATGCCGCCGAGGCCGCCTTCCGCCCAGCGCCTGTAGAGCGTGACATGCGCCTCAGTGACCCGGTTGCGCGAATCAGCCAATCCCTCTGTCATTGCCGCTTTCACAAGACGGTTGGGAAATGTCAGCCCGCTGGCCAGGGTTAATGCAGTGTTAATCGAGGCAGCCATTGATGTTTCCCCATATCGACACGATCTCGCGCCGTCCCTAAGGGAGACCATAAATGGCCGCCGCCAAGCAAGCAAAGCTGTTCGACCAAATGAGCTCCGATACTTCCGGTTACTCCGCCAAGGACATTGAAGTCCTCGAAGGCCTTGAGCCTGTCCGTAAACGCCCCGGCATGTATATCGGCGGCACGGACGAGCGCGCCTATCACCACCTCTTCGCCGAGATCCTGGACAATGCGATGGACGAGGCCGTCGCCGGCCATGCCAACCGTATCGAGATCCAGCTCGACGCCGACGGCTATCTGACTGTCACCGACAATGGCCGCGGCATCCCGGTCGACCCGCACCCGAAATTCCCAAAGAAATCAGCCCTCGAAGTCATCATGACGACGCTGCACTCGGGCGGAAAATTCTCTGACAAGGCCTACGCCACGGCGGGCGGCCTGCACGGCGTCGGCATCTCGGTGGTGAACGCCCTGTCCGAACATGTCGAAGTGGAAGTGGCGCGCGACAAGCGGTTGTACCGCCAGTGCTTCTCCCGCGGCCTCGTGGAAGGCAAGCTGGAGAAGGTCGGCGCGGCGCCCAACCGGCGCGGCACGTCCGTTAAATTCAAGCCTGACCACCAGATCTTCGGCGAGAAGATGCGCTGGCGCCCGGCCCGCCTGTTCCAGATGGCGCGCTCGAAAGCCTACCTCTATCGCGGCGTCGAAGTGCGCTGGAACTGCGACCCGTCCCTCCTGCCGGAAGACTCCAAGATCCCGGCAGAGGCCACCCTCTCCTACCCGAACGGCCTGGCCGACCAGCTGGCCGAAGTCTTCCAGGGCAAGGCGACGATCACCGAGACGCCCTTCACCGGCCTTGTGGACCTCGGCGCCGAAGGCAAGGTCGAATGGGCCATCGCGTGGACGCAGGCCGGCTTCGGCGACAATGACGGCTTTGCCCGCTCCTACTGTAACACGATCCCGACGCCCGAAGGCGGCACGCACGAGGCGGGCTTCCGCTCCGCCATTACCAAGGGCCTGCGCAATTTCGGCGAACTGACCGGCAACAAGAAGGCCGGCGACATCACCGCAGACGACATCATGGGCCATTCCGGCCTGCTGCTCTCGGTCTTCATCCGGGGCCCGGAATTCGTTGGCCAGACGAAAGACAAGCTGTCGACGACTGCCGCGTTCCGCCTTGTCGAAAACGCCGTGCGCGACCGGTTCGACCACTGGCTGGCCGGATCCCCGAAGGAATCCGACAAGCTGCTGACCTGGGCGATCGACCGCGCGGATGAGCGCGCACGCCGCAGAAAACAGAAAGAAATCAACCGTAAGTCTGCCACCAAGAAGCTGCGCCTGCCGGGCAAGCTGGCCGACTGTTCGGAAAAAGGCCCGGACGATACCGAGCTGTTCCTCGTCGAGGGCGACTCGGCTGGTGGCAGCGCCAAGCAGGCGCGCGACCGGAAAACGCAGGCCATCCTGCCCCTGCGCGGCAAGATCCTGAACGTCGAAAGCGCCTCTGCCGACAAGATGATGGCCAACCAGGAGATCAACGATCTCGCCCTCGCGCTCGGCACGCAACTGGGCAAGAAATTCTCCATCGACGACCTGCGCTATGAGCGCATCATCATCATGACCGATGCTGACGTGGACGGCGCCCACATCGCCAGCCTGCTCATCACTTTCTTCTACCGTATGACGCCGGGCCTGATCGAATCCGGGCGCCTGTTCCTGGCCATGCCGCCGCTCTACAAGCTCTCCAACAAGGGCACGATCGTCTACGCCATGGACGATGCAGACCGCGCGGAGAAGATGAAAGCGCACTTCAAACCGAACCAGAAGGTCGACATGACGCGCTTCAAGGGTCTCGGCGAGATGAACCCCAGCCAGCTGAAAGAGACCACGATGAACCCGGCCACCCGTACGCTCGCCCGCGTGACGCTGCCGGATTCCATGGACGAACTGACAGAGATGAAGCCTGCCGAACTCATCAACACGCTGATGGGCAAAAAGGCCGAACTGCGCTTCCGCTTCATCCAGGAAAACGCGGCCTTCGTGGAAGACCTGGACATTTAAAGCAGGTTCCGTCCCGGCCCTTCGGGCCTCACGTGAACCAAGCTCAGGGCTGCCTGCGCTCAGGCGCCGGGCGGCTGCGCACGTGTTGGATAAGGTGTTGGACAGATCGCCCCGCCGGGCCATGTAAAACACCGTGTAAAGACCGTGTATGGACCATGTAAACGCGGCGCCCCCTTCTCCCTTGGGAAAAGGGCCGGGGATGAGGGGGCCTGGACATGCGGCAGTCGCAAAAGTTGCGGGGGAGCAAAATCCTGAGTTGCAGCGGGAACCGGCTGCGTGGCACGCTGGGTTACCCCTCACCCCTGCCCCTCTCCCAAGGGAGAGGGGAGTTCCGCGCTTGATGGAAAAACTGCACTTTGTCCCGCAACCCTGACATTTATCGTGCCCGGCGCTTGCGACGGGAAACGAATGCGCCGGAGCAGGTGGCGTGGGATGCTTTGCGTAAACTGAGACCACTCGGTTTCCCGGTCAGGCGGCAGCATCCGATCGGCGGATATTTCGTGGATTTTGCGATCATCAAAGCACGGCTTGTGATCGAAATCGACGGATCGGTTCATGGACGTGAGACAGCGCGCGTGCATGATGCCGAACGACAGGCAGACATAGAACGGCTCGGCTGGCGTGTATTACGGATTGAAGCGCAGGATGCGATGAGCGGTGATAATGTGTTTGCGGTTGTGAGTGAGGCTTTGGGCTTGTGAGCCCCCCAGCCCCTGAGAAGAGAGAAGACCGCAAAGCAGATGACAATCCCCCCGCACCGCCCTAAATGCTCCCTATGAGCAAAAATCTGAAAATCCTGGTCGCGCAGCTCAAT
>JACXUV010000070.1 GCA_014763715.1 Rhodobacterales bacterium
CTCCAGCCGCTCGGCCGTGCGCTGGATCTCCCCCGCCCCCGGCAGGAAAGCGAGGATGGAGCCTGTCTCTTCTCTCAATGCCCGCCGCACGGCAGACGCCATCCGGTCCTCGATCCGATCTTCCGACCGGCCGAGATAGCGCGTCTCCACCGGAAACATCCGGCCTTCGCTTTCCACGACCGGAGCATCGAACACGGCAGATACCCGCGCTGTATCCAGCGTGGCCGACATGATCAGGAGCTTGAGATCCTCCCGGAAGGCAGCCTGACTTTCCAGCGCCAGGGCAAGTCCAAGATCCGAATTCAGCCTGCGCTCATGGAATTCGTCGAACAGGATGGCGCCCACGCCCTTCAGTTCCGGATCGTTCAGGATGCGCCGCGTGAACAGGCCATCGGTGATCACCTCGACAACTGTGTCGGCAGACACTTTCCGGTCCACCCGTGTCGTCAGGCCGACGCGCTTGCCCAACGGTTCGCCAAGGCTCTTCGCCATCTGCTGGGCTGCCATGCGCGCGGCAATCCGGCGGGGTTCCAGCATCAGGATGCGGCCGTTCACTACCGCAGGAAAGTCCAGAAACCCGGCCAGCGACAGCGGTACACGGGTCGTCTTGCCCGCGCCGGGCGGGGCCGCCAGCACGAGGCGCGGCGCCACTGCCAGCCGGGCAGAAATGTCCCCGAGGACCTCATCAATTGGCAGCGGAGCGCGAAAATTTGCCATCGCCTGCCGGAATAAGACCGCCTCTGCCCCTCTGGCAAGCACTGCTGCCCTCAATGCAGTAGCGGGCAGCCGCACAATTGCGTTCCACCGCTCTCCTCCCTAGGGTCTGCCGAACTTTTAAGGGAGCTGTGGATGAAGTGGTGGTTTGGAATAGACCTGTGGAAACGTGTCATGGTGGGCCTGGTGCTGGGCGCCGTCACCGGCCTGGTTCTGCGCCAGCTCCTCGGCCCTGAAGCGGCCGCGGAAAACGTCACAGCCTGGGCCAAGCCCATCGGCGATGCCTTCATCAGCCTCATCAAGATGCTGGTCGTGCCGCTGATCTTCATCACGCTGGTCACCGGCGTGCTGGCGATGGGCGACCCGAAGAAACTGGGCAGCCTCGGCGGACGGGCGCTTGCCATGTATATGGGCACCACAGTCATCGCCATCTGTTTCGGCCTGCTGATGGGCACGATCGTCCAGCCGGGTGCCGGCTTCGACACGTCCATCGCGACAGCGGCAGACCTTGAAGCCACCCGCGCCAAACTGGCTGCCAACCCGCCGGCCGGCAGTGTCGGCGAACAGCTGGTGCGCACCCTGCTCTCCATCATTCCGGACAACCCGGTCAAAGCCCTCGCCAATGGTGATGTGCTGCAGATCATCTTCTTCGCCATCCTGCTTGGCATCGGCATCCTTCTGTCAGGCGAAGTCGGCAAGCCGCTCCAGAAACTGTTCGACAGCGCCTCCGAAGCCGTCATGCGGATGACGCTGATGGTGATGGAAACCGCCCCGTTCGGCGTGTTCGCCCTGATGGCCTGGGTGCTCGGCGATCGTGGCCTGTCCGTGCTCAGCGTCCTCGGCAAGATGACCCTTGCCCACTATGCCGCCTGCACGCTGCACATTCTCATCACCTATGGCCTGATCGTGAAGGGCATTGTGCGCCTGCCAGTCATCCCCTTCTTCCGGGGCGCTGTGGACGCACAGATGGTGGCCTTCTCGACGTCCTCATCCAATGCCACGCTGCCGATGACGATTTCCTGCGCCACCGAAAACCTCGGCATTCGCCGGCCGGTGGCTTCCTCCATCCTGCCGCTCGGCGCGACCATCAACATGGACGGCACGGCGCTCTATCAGGGCCTGATCGCCCTCTTCGCGGTGCAGGCCCTGGGCATCCCTATGACGCCCAGCATGTATTTCACTATCATCCTCACCTCGACCCTGGTTTCCATCGGCACCGCCGGGGTGCCCTCGGTCAGCCTGCTGCTGGCAACGACGACGCTCGGCATTGTCGGCGCAACGCCGGACCAGACGGTGCTGATCATCGCCGTCCTGTTCCCGTTCGACCGGATCCTCGACATGATGCGCACGGTGACCAACATCACAGGCGACCTCGCCGTGGCCACCACGGTCGCGAAATGGGAAGGCGAACTCGACGAGGACGTCTTCCGGGCCCGCGACCCGGTCTGATCTTTCGCAACACCGGTCATGCGCCTATGCTCATGACCGGTATGCGGGCGATGAGGTAAAACCGTGCTGAGGACACACCCGTCAGGAAAACCGGGGGCCATGTGAGACGCAGGCCCCGGACCGTTCCCACCTTTGGCGGGCGCCAGCTGGGCTGGACAGCCGCGGCTTCGCTGGGCGTGCTTGCCCTCCTGGCGGCAGGGGCCGCCGGGTTCTGGCCACTCGCCCCGATTGACCGCGCCGTGGAGCATGTGGCTGCCGGCCAGCCCGGCGGACTGCTCTATGCCCTGATGCTGGTGGTCACGGCGCTGGGGGACGGCCTGTTCCTGACACTTGCCGCCGTCGTGACCGTTGCGGCCTTCCTGTTCACGGGCGCCCGCTGGCGGGCCATGTGTTATGCGCTCTGCTTCGGCGCCATGCCGGTCGTCGTTCACACGCTGAAACTCTTGATCGCCCGGCCCCGCCCGACCGACATTCCCTATACGGGCATCGACATTTTCAGTTTCCCGTCCAGCCATGTCACCCATTCGGCGCTGATCTATGGCGCCATCGCCGGGCTGACCTATGTGACCTACCGGGGCTGGCTCCGCTATCTGCTGACCGGCGCCTTCCTTCTACTGCCGCTGATGATCGGCGTGTCGCGCGTCTATCTCGGGGCTCACTGGTTCAGCGATGTGCTGGCGGGCTACGCTCTCGCGGTCCTGTTCCTCGTGCTCCTGGCCATCGCGGTGGCAAAACATCCGGAGCCGCCGAAATTCTCTCGCGGCATCCCGATTGCGCTGTTCGTGATCGCGGCAGCCTTCCCGGTCTATCTCCTGGTGACCCTGCCCGATTCCGCAGACCTCTACCGCGCCATCGAGCTGCACCAGCGCCCGGACACCGCCCCCTCGCCCTGACCTCTCGCGCTTACCGGCAAAGCGGTCTACACCCCGCCAGCCATGCTGACCCGCCGCAAGACAATCGAACTCGCCCTGCCGATCATCGCCGCCCAGGCGGCGACTGCGACGACGGGCATTGTCGACACGGCGGTCATGGGCCGTTTCGGCACCAAGGAGAGCCTCGCCGCCGTCGCCATTGCGGCGGTTGCCTATAGTTTCATCTATTGGGGCTTCGGCTTCCTGCGCATGTCGACGACCGGCCTGTCGGCCCAGGCGGCCGGGCGAGAGGATGAAGCGGAAAAACGCGCCGTTCTGCTGCGCGCGCTATCACTCGGCGGCGCTATCGGGCTTGGCCTTCTGATCCTCTCCCCTATCCTGAAGCCATTGGCCTTTGCTGCCTTTGCCAGCACCGATCATGTCGAAACGTTGGCCGGGGCCTATTTCGACGCGCGCATCTGGGGCGCGCCTGCCTATCTGATGGGCCTTGCCGTCACCGGCTGGATGCTGGGCACCGGCAAGACAGGCCAGATGCTCGCCTTCCAGATCGTGATGAACACGGTGAATGCCGGACTGGACACATGGTTCGTCGCGAGCCTTGGCCTGGGCCCGGCAGGCATCGGCGCGGGCACGGCGATAGCGGAATGGACCGCGCTCATCTTCGGCCTCGCCCTCGTCTTCCCTGCCTTCCGGGGCGCTGCGCCCCTGTTCGACCGCGCACGCCTCACTGCGCTCTTCGGCGCCAACCGGGACATCATGATCCGCACACTGGCGCTGGTGCTCTGCTTCGGCTGGTTCGTCCGCTCCGGCACGCTGATCTCCACCGCCGTCACCGCAGGCAATGAAGTCCTGCTGCAATTCATCACCGTCGCCGCCTTCGTTCTGGACGGATTTGCCTTCGTTGCCGAGAAGGAAGCCGGCGAAGCCTATGGCGCGCGCAGCGGCCCACGCCTTGCCCGCGCCATGCGCCTGACGACCGAATTCGCCCTCATCGCCGGGGGCGCCTTTGCGCTGCTCTACTTCCTTGGCGGCGGCTGGGTGATCACGACCTTCGTGCGCGATGTGGAGGCGCGCGAGGCCGCGCTCGCCTACTTGCCCTATTGCGCCGTGATCCCCCTGATCGGCATTGCACCCTGGCAGCTGGACGGCCTGTTCCTGGGCACCACACAGGGCCGCGCGCTGCGCAATGCCGGTGTGACGGTCGCCGTGCTTTACATCAGTACAGACCTGATCCTGCGCCCGGCCTTCGGCAATACCGGCGTGTGGACGGCGTTCCTGCTGATGTACCTTTATCGCGCCGCCGCGCTCGGCATTTACGTGCCCAGCCTGTTCCGGCAGCTACAGCCTGCGCAGGCCGCCACCTAGAGGTCTGCACCCACAGCTTCTGCCAGCGTGGCGAAGCCATCCGCCTTCAGCAAGGCAGGCAGGCCGCGATTGATCCTGTCGGCAAGGCCCGGCCCCTCATAGACCATGGCGGAGTAAAGCTGCACGGCATTCGCCCCGGCGCGGATCTTGGCATAGGCATCCGCCGCGCTGGCAATGCCCCCTGCCCCGATCAGGTCGAACTCGCCTTTCAGGGCGCGGGCGAAAGCAGCCAGAACCTCCGTTGACGGAGCCATCAGCGGCGCACCGGAAAGCCCGCCCGTCTCACCCTTGTGCGTGCTTTGCAGCGTGTCCGGCCGTGCCAGCGTCGTGTTCGACACGATCAGGCCCGACAGCCACGCCCCCGGTCCGCGCACGACATCCACAATGTCGGCAATCGCCTGCGCATCGAGGTCCGGCGCCACTTTCAGGAAGACCGGCTTGCCCGCCCGGTCTGCCACGCCGCAAGCCGTCAGCAGGGCTTCGAGGGAGGCCCGGTCCTGCAGGCCGCGCAGCCCCGGCGTGTTGGGCGAGGAAATATTGATCGTCACATAATCCGCATGCGGCGCCACTGCCTCGATGCCGGTGACATAATCCGCGATCCGGTCGTCGCTATCCTTGTTGGCGCCGACATTCGCGCCCACCGGCACTTCGCCCCGATAGGTTTTCAGGTGGCGGACGAAATAATCGAGCCCGAAATTGTTGAAGCCCATCCGGTTGATGACGGCCCGGTCTTCATTCAGGCGAAACAGGCGCGGCTTCGGATTGCCCGGCTGCGGCCGCGGCGTGACCGTGCCGCATTCGACAAAGCCGAACCCGAACTTCGCCATCGCGTCCGGCACATCGCAATTCTTGTCGAACCCGGCGGCCAGCCCCACCGGCGAGGGCAGCTTCAGGCCGGACTTCGGCAAGATTGTTTCCAGCGCCGGGTCCACCGCTGGCGGGTTCAGTGGCACGCCAAGGCGCAGCGTCAGCGCGCGGATTGTGGCCTTGTGCGCAGCCTCCGGCGGCAACAGCTTTACCAGTCCGGCGCCAAGATCGGTCAGGCTCATCAATAATCCTCCGGCAGGCGCAGCGCGCCATCAGGCCCCGGCAGCAATTGCCAGACGGCATCGGCCAGCGACACTTCCAGCGGGGCATAGAGGTGCGGGAACAGCTGCCCGCCCCGGCTCGGCTCCCATTTGAGAGGCGGCAGGTCTGCCACGGCAAAGCGCAACAGGCGCACGCCTTCGGCCCCGGCAAAGTGCAGCCGCGCCGTCTCCGCCACCTGCACCCGTGTCGACAGGTGGACATAGCCGTCCCGCTCGTCGAGCTCTGTACAGGTCACGCCCATGGCGGAGGCCGCCTTCCAGTCTGCGCCGGTCAGCAATTTGTAGACATGGATATCGCCGGTTTCGCTCATGACTGTCATTCAGCAGGCTTTGCGCGAGCTGGCAATTGCGGCAAGCTTTCCGGGCAACGGGGAGACGCGCATGGCCAGGAAGCGGACGGACGAGGAAATCCGCGCGATGATGCTGCCCAACGGGCGTACGATCGGGCAGGAATTGCGCGCGCTCGATGCCCTGTCGCGCCTGCTCGATTCCCGGTTCGGCATGATGGGTGTGAAGTTCGGTCTCGATTCGATCCTTGGGCTCGTTCCCGTCGCCGGGGATGTCGCCACAGGCCTTGCCGGCCTGCACGCCCTTGTCACGGCGTGGCGGCTGAAACTGCCCGCCTCCGCCTCGTTCGGGATTGTCTGGAACCTGTTTGTAGACACCGGCCTTGGCGCCGTTCCGGTGGCGGGCGATGTGTTCGACATCTTCTTCCAGTCAAACCGGAAGAATTACCGCATTGTCGAAAAGCATCTCATCCGCCGCGCCGAGGCGCATGCGGAATCGCTCAGGACGCAGAGTTAGGCAGGCTCGCCGTCGTCACCTTCACCACATCGGTGGCGCGGGCCAGTGTCCAGCCGCCATCCGGGGCCTGGCAGGCGGCAAAACGGCCGCGTTCCTGCCCGGCAAAGGCATAGGCCACGTCACGGCACATCACGCTGACCGTCACAGGCGCCTGATCCGTCACCACACGGGTCACCTGCCCCACGCCCGGCGTGAAGCTGACCGTGCGCACGGTGGACTGGCCCATCTCGCGCGAAACAGTCCGCTCAAGGATGATGGTCAGCGGGCGGCCATCCGGCGTGATGATCGCCTGTTTGGAACCGTCGGCGCCATTGTCCAGAATGCTGCGGAAGGCCTGTTGCACCAGGTCCATGTCCTCGGTCGTCACCGGCCGGGACGAGGCGCGCTCCACCCGGCTGGCCAGGAAGGCTTCCGGCGTCTGCGGGCCTGAAGGCTCGGCAAAGCTGCGCACGTCGGCCTTGCCGGCGGTCAGCGCAGCGGGCGCCTTGCGCGTCACCGTCTTGCCGGTATCCGGCGTATAGGACGCGCGCATCAGCTGCGCAGGTTTCTCGGGCTTGTAGGAGGCCGGGGCCGGCACCTTGCCTTCATAGGCGGTGAACACGATGGGCTGCGGCTTCGGCGCCTCAGCAACAGCGGGCGCCTTGGCGGGGGCCTTCGCCGCCACCTGCTGCAGCTTCACATCTGCAGCGGCGCGCTGCTCGGCCAGCAGTTTCTCCGCCGCCAGACGGTCTGCCGCGGCCTTGGCAGCCACCTGTTCCAGACGGCGCGCCTCGGCGGCATCGGCCTCGGCCTGCGCCTTCAGCTCGGCAATGCGCAGCCGTTCGGCTTCCTGTGCCTTGGCCAGTTCGAAGGCTTCCTGACGGGCGGCCTGTTCGGCGGCCTCACGCTCGGCACGCAGCTTCGCAAGGCGCTGGGCGTCGAGGTCGGCAAGGCGCTGGGTCTCGGCATCGGCTTCGGCCTGACGCTTGGCTTCAAGCTCTGCAACGCGCTGGGCTTCGGCTTCGGCTGCGGCCAGGCGCTGAGCCTCAAGCCGGGCCAGACGATCCGCCTCGGCCTGCGCCACACGGGCGGCTTCAGCATCGGCAAGGCGCTGGCGCTCGGCCGCTTCGGCAAGGAGCGCCTGCTCTGCGGCTTCAACGGCGGCAGCCTGTTCCTCGGCCACGCGGGCGGCTTCCGCCTCGGCGATGACAGTGGCGGCGCGCAGCCGGGCTTCCTTGTCGGCAGCTTCCTGCGCCGCCTTCGCTTCAGCCTCCATCTCGGCCTTGCGCTCGGCCAGCATGTCGGCAACGCCCTGATAGTTGAACCAGGCCTTGGGCTCTTCCGTCGCCACAGCGCTTGCCAGCGCCACGCTGGAGGCTCCACCCGGCTTCAGGTCCGGCGCGAGGGCGCCCATGTCCGTTTCGGTCGCGCCGGTGACGTTCTTGTCTGTCTTGCCATCATCCTTGAAGGCGTTCTGCGCGGCCAGCACCGACAGGCCAGCAAGGCCCAGCACGGCAAGGCCAGCGAAGGCCAGCTGAGAGATGTCCCCTGTCCGGGTCGAGACGTCTTCATGCGCATCCCGCTCGGCCACCTGCGGGCGGACGTCGGGGCGCGCGGCCTCACGCTGCACCGCCGCGGACGGGATCACCGCCGGGGCCTGCTCCTCGGCCTTGCGGGCGGCGACTTCCTCGATGACGGACACAAGCTCCGCATCGCTCGGCGGGGCCTTTGCCTCGACCACAGCGGCGGCGCGCACACGTTCAGCCTCAGCACGGGCCGCTCTTTCTGCCCGGTCTGCTGCTTCAGCTGCAGCCGCAGCCCTGGCTGCTTCGGCGGCGGCTTCGGCGCGGCGGCGGTGGATCTCGTCGCGCACAGCCTCAGCCGCGCGGCGCGCTTCCGGCGTGCTGGAACTGCCGGGCCGGTAGACAATGCCATTATCAATGGCGAGCGTGGATTGCGGGCGCGCGGCCTGGCGCGCCATCAGACGGGCGCGGAAAGAGCCCGGCTCCGCAGCGCCGCCAGCACCCTGACCAGCTGCCTCGTTACGACCATTCTGCCTGTCGAACATGACCTTAACCCCACGCTGCAGACGATTAACCTGCCCTCTTAGTTACGGTAAACGATTAATGTAACGAAAACCATGGCCAATCGAAAGCGGCTGCCCGCTTGTCAGCGCCCCGCCGTAGCCTTAATGCAACAGCCTCAAGCTGCAGCGCTCAGGGAATAATCATCCATGTCCACGCCGAAATCCGCCCCGAAAAAGGTCGTTCTTGCCTATTCCGGGGGTCTCGACACCTCGATCATCCTGAAATGGCTGCAGACCGAGTTCGGTGCAGAAGTTGTGACTTTTACCGCAGACCTCGGCCAGGGCGAGGAACTGGGGCCGGCCCGCGAAAAGGCGCTCGCCGCCGGTGTGAAGCCCGAGAACATTTTCATCGAGGATGTGCGCGAGGATTTCGTGCGCGATTACGTCTTCCCGATGTTCCGCGCCAATGCCGTCTATGAAGGCGTCTACCTGCTCGGCACCTCCATCGCCCGCCCGCTCATCGCGAAAAGACAAATCGAGATTGCCGACATGGTCGGCGCCGACGCCGTCTGCCATGGCGCCACCGGCAAGGGCAACGACCAGGTCCGCTTCGAGCTTGGCTATTACGGCCTGAACCCTGACATCAAGGTCATCGCCCCGTGGCGCGACTGGGATTTCAAGTCCCGGACGGACCTGCTGAAATTCGCCGAAGCCCACGGCATCGAGATCGCGAAAGACAAGCGCGGCGAGGCCCCCTTCTCCGTCGACGCCAACCTCCTGCACTCCTCCTCTGAGGGGAAAGTGCTGGAAGACCCGTCCCAGCCCGCACCGGAATTCGTCCACATGCGCACGATTTCCCCGGAAGAAGCGCCGGACCAGGCAGAGATCATCACCATCGGTTTTGAAAAGGGCGATGCCTGCTCGATCAATGGCGAGGCAATGTCCCCGGCGACACTGCTGACTGCCCTCAACGCCTATGGCAAGAAGCACGGCATCGGCCGCCTCGACCTTCTGGAAAACCGTTTCGTCGGCATGAAGTCCCGCGGCATCTATGAGACGCCCGGCGGCACGATCCTTCTGGTCGCCCACCGCGGCATCGAACAGGCGACGCTCGACCGCGGCGCTGCGCACCTGAAGGACGAGCTGATGCCGAAATATGCAGAGCTCATCTATAACGGCTTCTGGTGGAGCCCGGAGCGCGAAATGCTGCAGGCCGCCATCGACCATTCCCAGCGCTTCGTGACCGGCGAAGTGACGATCAAGCTCTACAAGGGCCAGGCCTACCTGATCGGCCGCTCCAGCCCCTATTCTCTGTACTCGGAGAAGATCGTCACCTTCGAAGACGACCACGGCGCCTACGACCAGAAAGACGCCGAAGGCTTCATCCGCCTGAACGCGCTGCGCTTGCGCTTGCTGGCTGGGCGTGACCGGAAGTTCGGGAAGAATGGGTAGGATAAGTATTGCTAGATCGCGAAGAGCTATTCGAAAAGCAATTCTATTTTGAGCTGGAGCGAAAGACCTCACTAAATGCCTCAGTGTCACTTCCTGTGGGCATTATGGCGATTATTGGAGGTGGAATTTATGCGCTCGCCACTCAGATTCAATATCCCCTCAATTTACTGGGGATTTTACAAGCAATCACGATTGGTGCCGCAAGTCTCTGTCTGTTACGGGCTGGTGCAGTAATTGGGCGCTCATTCGGCGGCCATTATGCTTATCCAGCAGCGCCATTGCAGTTAGAAGAATACTATCAAAACCTTAGGAATCACTATCGCAAAAGAGACAGGGTGGAACGTAGATTCAGAAACTTTTTGACCGCTGAATTTATTAGATGCTCTAATCACAACAGTCTACTAAACGACGAAAAAGCTCAAAGACTTTCGATAGCAAAAATTTGGATTCTTTGGTCTTCACTTGCATTGTTTTTGACTGGATCTTTGAATGTCGCTAATCAACTTATCGATAGAAAAATCGGTACTCCGCCATCTATTTCAATAAGAATTGAGGGCCCCCTTGTGAGCAACCAAGATCAAGATAAAAGCACACCTGAGCCGCAACCAACGGATAACTCAAATCCGCCTGAACCACCTCCAGGGCGCTTCATCAAAGAAGACAAACTCCCCGAAAAGAAATAGCTTTCCTAGGTGAGCTTGGGAGATTGCAGAAAAGGGCGGGCCGAGACCCGCCCTATATCTCCATTGGTTCGCCCAACTGTATTCGTACACGCATCCTCATTATGCAACGAAGCAAGCGTAGGGTGGGTTGAGCGGAGCGATACCCACCATCCGGACTCGCGGCATGCACTGCATGGTGGGTATCGGCGTTGCCTCAACCCACCCTACGGCTCCCCGTCCTCCCCACACGCGTCACCCCCGGCCGCGTAGCGGTCTGGGGCCCAGCTCTGAACGGTGCGGGCGGGAAAGCCCTGTGCGGTGGGGCGCGGGATAAATCCGGCCCTCTCCCCCACCCGCCGCCCATGTCATCCCGGAAAGCCTGCAGGGCTTATCCGGGACCCAGGACTGCAGCGGCCACATCGCATCTGGCTTCCGGATGTTTGCCGCGCAAATTCCGGGATGACACGCGGGAGGCGATCTCTATCCTCCCCTGAAGCGTTCGCCCTCATCCTCCGGGCCATGCATCCGCAGCTCCGCATCTATTTCGACTTTGTCTGGCCGCTGTTCTGGCCATGGCTGGTCTGGAACCTGCTCCGTGTCGCCAGGTGGCACACGGAAACGGGCCGCGATGCGCTGATGGCGGTCGACCGGTT
>JACXUV010000107.1 GCA_014763715.1 Rhodobacterales bacterium
ATGGCAGAGGCAATGGAGAAAGCAGGCAAGCCTGTCCGGTTGGTGGAACTGAAAGAGTCTGGCCACTCATACATGTCTGATGAGGATGAGCAGACGTTTTACAACGAGATCCTGGCATTCCTCGCCCAGAACCTGCCCGTAAACTCGTCGGTAAGCGGAGCAGAGAGCCCAACGCCGATTCAAGGCGGGAACTAGTCCAGCGCGCCGATATAGGGCAGGCCGCGGTATTTGCCGGCGTCGTCCATGCCGTAGCCGACAAGGTAGCGGCCGGGGGAGTCGAAGGCGCAGAAGTCGACGCCTTTCTCTCCGCGCGGTGCCCATGGCTTTTGCGTCAGCGTGCAGGTGATGACTTCCCGCGCGCCCTTGGCCAGCAGGTGCTGTTTGGCAAAGTCCAGCGTGCGGCCGGTGTCGAACACATCGTCCAGCAGCAGGATGCCGCGATCCTTCACCTGGCGCGACAGGTCAGCCCGCACCACGACGCGGCCCGAGCTTTCGCGCGCATCGCGGTAGCTCTCCAGCCAGATCACATCCAGCATCGGATGCACGCCGCGCCGGGCGAGGGCCTTCATCAGGTCCGAGGTGAAGGGCGTTGCACCGATCAGGATGGAAACGATCGTCCAGTCGCCGGTCAGGCGCGGGGCCAGCCGGTCGGCCAGCTCATCGATCCGGGCCATCAGTTGTTCTTCGGAAACGATCACCTCGATCTTTTGCTCGTCGCTCATTCGGGATCGCCTCCGGTCGGGCTGTCTGTGTCTGTGGTATCGTCGCTCGCCGTGGAGGCGGGAGCGGCTGGTGCGGCCTGCGGGGCACCGGCCTTGTCGACCAGCGAGAGTTCGATCTGGAAGCTTTCCATCGGCGCCTGTTCCAGCACGACCTGGAAGCTGCCTTCGCTTCCGGCGGCGAGGCGGGCCGGCTTGATCGAGCCATAGCGCGTGGCCACGGTGCGGCCGCGCTCGTCCATCAGGTCCACTTTCACCAGCGGTGTCTCCACAGTGGAGCGGGCAACGTTCACCGCCTTGCCGGATACGGTGACCACGGGAATGGTGTCGTTGAAGGTGCGCGAGCGTTCGATGTCCGAGAACTCGATGCCGAAGCGGTTCACGGTGAAGCCAACGGCCTTGTAGGCCCCGGCGGCCCGCGGGAACACTTTCACCACATCATTGCGGAACATGATGGCCGCGACGCCCAGCACGAAGAACAGGACCGCCGTGCCCAGCCAGGAGAGGAGGGCGGCGGTGCGGCTCTTGCGGCGGCGTTGTTCGCGCACACGCTCGCGATAAATCTCATGTGCCGCGGCTGGATTGGCGCGGGCCTTGTCGGCTTCCAGCCCCGGCGGAGCAACAAACCAGGAGTGCCCGCAGGCGGCGCACTTCACAGTGCGGCCGCTTTCACCGATTGTTGAGTCATCGGCGAAATACTGTGTCTCACATTTTGGGCAGGTGAGGATCATGCCTTGGTCTTTCCCGCAATTCGCCCCAATAATCCAGCCATCCGAGCGATCCGACGGAGCCGATGACCCTTTCGAGACTCGAACTCTACGACGATATTGCTGTGCGTCTGGATAATGTGTCGTTACGCTATGACACATCGGATGACGTTCTTAGCGGCATTGACCTGACGCTGAAACAGGGTTCTTTCAGCTTCCTCACCGGCGCGTCCGGTGCAGGAAAGTCGAGCCTTCTCAAACTCTTGTATCTGGCGCTGAAGCCCACACGCGGGGAAGTCTCGCTGTTTGGCCGCCCAACGGGGCGCCTGGCGCGTGACCAGCTGTCGGCGCTGCGCCGCCGGGTGGGCGTCGTGTTCCAGGAATTCCGCCTGCTGGATCACCTGTCGGCCTACGAGAATGTGGCCCTGCCGCTGCGCGTTGTCGGGCGCCGGGATGCCGATTACCGCGCCGATGTGGAAGAGCTTCTGGCCTGGGTCGGCCTCGGCAAGCGCCTGCATGCGCGCCCGCACACGCTTTCGGGTGGAGAGCAGCAGCGCGTTGCCATTGCCCGCGCCGTCGTGACCCAGCCGGACATCCTGATCGCCGATGAGCCGACCGGGAAC
>JACXUV010000071.1 GCA_014763715.1 Rhodobacterales bacterium
CGTGCCCTGGCCGGCGACCAGGACGGCGGGGTTCCCGGAGTACGAACGCCCACCCCGAGGACCCGACGACGACCCCGAGTTCCTGGCCGGCATCCAGCGCTCGGACGCCCAGCACGAGCAGATGCCCGCCGACTGACAGCGCGGCGTGCGCTGCCCGCGTTCGCAAAGCGCTCAGGCAAAGTGCCTTCAGATTCCACCATCGGCCCATGCGCAACCTGTAGCCGCAAGGCCGTGCGCGTGTGAGTTACGGTTTTGTGAGCTGGCGCGCCTGCCGCATTCTCTACCGCACCAGCCCATTGGCCCATTCATCGGGAGCGGCTAAGGTCCGCGCCAATGAGCGACACCGATTCCGATACCGAGCGCGATGACGCGACCTTCTCCATGTTCGGAGAAGACGAGGCCCCGGCAAAGCCCGGCGCCTATGAAGTGCTCGCCCGGAAATACCGGCCCCGCCGCTTCGAGGACCTTGTCGGCCAGGAGGCCATGGTCCGCACGCTTTCCAATGCGTTCGAGACCGGCCGGATTGCCCACGCCTTCATGCTGACCGGCGTGCGCGGTATCGGCAAGACGACCACGGCGCGTCTGCTGGCCCGGGCGCTGAACTACACGTCCGCCGATCATGACGGCCCGTCCGTGAAGCTCGACCCGCTGGGTGAGCATTGCGAGGCGATCATGGCGTCGCGCCATCCGGACGTGCTGGAGCTGGATGCGGCCAGCCGCACGGGCGTTGCCGACATGCGTGACCTGCTGGACGGGGCCCGCTATGCGCCGGTCTCTGCCCGCCACAAGGTCTACATCATCGACGAAGTGCACATGCTGTCGAACGCCAGCTTCAACGCGCTGCTGAAGACGCTGGAAGAGCCGCCGCCGCATGTGAAATTCATCTTCGCGACGACCGAGATCCGCAAGGTGCCGGTCACGGTCCTCTCCCGCTGCCAGCGGTTTGACCTGAAACGGCTGGAGCCTGCGGCGTTGGCTGCCCATCTGGGGCGTATCGCAGAGAAGGAGGGCGCCAAGGTTTCCGAAGAGGGCCTCGCCCTGATCGCGCGGGCGGCCGAAGGCTCTGTCCGCGACGGGCTGTCCATTCTCGACCAGGCCATCGTGCAGACGATGGAAGGGGAGGCCGTCACCGGCGCAGCCGTGCGCGACATGCTGGGCCTCGGCGACCGCGGCCGCCTGATGGACGCGTTCGAGAAGGCCATCGCGGGTGAGGCGAAAGCGGCGCTGGAAGAAGTGCAGGATCAGGTCCGCGGCGGGGCAGACCCGGCCGTCGTCCTGAAGGACCTTCTGGAAATCGCCGCCGACATTTCCATCGCGCAGGCGACGGGCGACGACTACCAGCCCGGCGGCCCGGCCGACTGGGTGGAGCGCACCCGCGCCATGGCCCAGCGCCTGACGCCGGCGGAAGCCTCTCGCACCTGGCAGATCCTGCTGTCAGGCTACAATGTGCTGCAGGTCGCGCCGGACCCGGCCACCGCACTCAACATGGTGATCCTGCGCCTTGTCGCCTCTGCCGGTCTTCCGTCCCCGGAAGAAGCCGCCCGCATGATCGCGGAGGGCAAAGCTTCGCCGGGAAAGTCTGAAGCACAGTCTGAGGCCCCGCCCGGCGCCGGCGGGCTGGACAGCTTTGACAGTATCCTTGCCCATCTGACCGCCCTGAGAGAGATCAATCTCCAGTTCGAGATGGAGCGCTATGTCAAACCCGGGCCGATTTCCTACGGGCATTTCACCTGTGAGCTGGAACCGGCGGCGCCGTCCGATGTGCTGGCCCGGCTGAAGAGTTTCCTTGAGCGTCAGACCGGCGACGACTGGGTGGTGGAGCAGATCCGGGGCGGCGCCGAAACCGTGCGCGCTGCCGAGATCCGTACGCGGCAGGAGCGGTTCGATGCGGCCGCTGCACATCCGATCATTGCCGCAGCCTTGAAGAGTCTGCCGGGCGCCACCATTGTGGATGTTCTGGACGAGGAAACGGGCGGTGAAGCTGCCAGCCCGGATGCCGACAACGTCATTGATCTCAACGCCCGCCGCAAAGCCTGAAGGACCCCGCCGATGAAAGACCTCGCCAAGATCATGCAACAGGCGCAAGCCATGCAGGGCAAGATGCAGGAAGCCCAGGCGAAGATCGAGTCGACCGAGGCTGATGGTGTCTCCGGCGCGGGCCTCGTAAAGGTGCGCCTGCGCGGCAAGGGTGAGCTGGTCTCGCTCAGCATCGACCCGAGCCTGATGGGCGACGATCCGGAAATCCTCGAAGACCTGATCAAGGCTGCCCATGCCGACGCGCGCCGCCGCCTCGACGAGGCAATGGAAGCGGCCATGAAGGAAGCCACCGCAGGCTTCGGCGGCATGATGCCGGGCTTCAAGCTGCCGTTTTAGTCGACAGCCGCATTCGTTCCGTATATGTTCCTCCGGAATCATGCCAGAGAGGCTGAATGGAACCGATCGTCACCATTGCCGGGCAGGACTTTGACCTTGCCCACCTGATCCTTTTCTGCCTCGCCCTCGGGGCCGGGGTGATTGCCTGGATGCAGCTGGCCAGCGCAAAGCAGAAGGCAGAGCGCCTGACGCTGGAGCTTGAGCATGCCACCGATGAGCGTGAGCGGGCGATTGTCGAGCTGGAGCGTGCGCACCAGCGCGTCACGACGCTGGAAGACAACCTTCAGGAAGCAAAGATCGAACTCGCCAAGGCGGAGACGCGCAGCGCCGAGGACGAGAAGAAATTCGCCGACATGGCGCAGGGCGTGCTGCGTCAGGCGAACGCCCAATTCCTGCAGCTGGCGAACGAGACGTTCGAGAAGCACAAGGAAGGCGCGCAAGGCCAGCTGAAGGAGCTGATGAAGCCCATCGGCGAGAATTTCGACGCCTTCAAGAAACGCGTGGACGAGATCGAAAAGGTCCGCACCGAGGACAAGTCCGCCATTCAGGAACAGGTGAAGGCGATCCACGAAAGCCTGCTGCACCATTCGAAGGAAACCGGGAAACTGGTGAACGCGCTCACCGCGCCGAAAGGGGGCGGCCGTTGGGGGGAGATGACCCTCCGCAATGTGATGGAGCAGGCGGGCCTGTCGAAGCATTGCGACTTTGCCGAACAGGTGAATGACCAGACCGAGAACGGACGCCAGCGGCCGGACGCGATCATCAGCCTGCCTGGCGGGCGCCAGATCGTCGTCGACTCCAAGGTCTCGCTGGAGGCATACATGGCCGCCGCTTCCACGGAAGATCCGGCCCAACGCGCCCTGCACCTGAAGGCCCACGCCGCCAGCGTGCAGCGCCATGTGAACACGCTGGCCTCGAAGGACTACCAGTCCAATCTGGGCAACCGCTTCGACTATATCGCCATGTTCATTCCGGGGGAGAATTTCTTCGCTGCCGCACTGGAACACAGCCCGGACCTGATCGAGAAGGCGATGGGCCAGAAAGTGATCGTCACCACGCCAACGACGCTGATCGCGCTGGCCCGCACGGTTGCCCATCTGTGGCGCCAGCACGAGATGAACGAAAATGCCATGGCCGCCGCCGATCTTGGCGCGGAGCTTTACAGCCGCATGTCCACCATGCTGGGCCATATGGAGAAGCTCGGCAAATCGCTGAACGGCTCTGTCGACAGCTACAATTCCCTCATGGGCTCGGTCGACAAGCGTGTGCTGCCCACGCTGCGCAAGTTCGAGGAGCTGTCCATTGCTCCGCCCGGCAAGGCCCCGGCCGAGCCGAAACAGATCGAATCCCGCGCCAATGTTACCGAAACGGGCCAGCTGGACCTTGACGATCCGAAACGCCTGCCGGCTGCGGAATGACGGGCGACCGTTGACCGGCCGGGCCGCCGCGCCTATCTGCATTTCATGGCTATTCGCGAAATTCTCACCGTTCCAGATCCGCGCCTGAAAGAGGTGTCCAAGCCCGTCGAGGGCGGCGTCACCGACGAAATCCGCGCGCTCATGGATGACATGCTGGAGACCATGTACGACGCGCCGGGCATCGGCCTGGCGGCGATCCAGATCGGCGTGCCGCTGCGCGTCATCGTGATGGACCTTGCCAAGGAAGGCGAGGAACCGGAGCCGAAATATTTCGTGAACCCGGAAATCGTCGAGACGATCGAGGAAACCCTGCCCTATGAAGAGGGCTGTCTTTCCGTGCCGGACATCTTCGACGAGGTTGAGCGCCCGGCCCGCTGCCGCATCCAGTATCTGGACTATGACGGCTTCAAGGTCGACGAATGGTGCGAGGGTCTCTACGCGGTCTGTATCCAGCACGAGATGGACCACCTCGAAGGCACGCTCTTCATCGACCACCTCTCCCGCCTGAAGCGCCAGCGCGCCATCGACAAGGTGAAAAAGGCGACCAAGCGGAAGATCCGCGAAGACGTTTCCTGAGGCCCGGATGCGGGGGCTGTTTGCAAAGGCATGGTTCCGCTGGTCGCTGGCGATTGTCCTTGCCCTGGTCATAGCCCTCTGGCTCGGCCCGTCCGCGCTGGTATCGCGTCCGCTTCATTAGAGCCCTGTCAATGACCAAACCGCTCCGCATCGCCTTCATGGGCAGCCCCGATATTGCCGTCGATGTGCTGAAAGCATTGATCGAGGCAGGTCATGAGATCGCCTGCGTCTATTCCCAGCCGCCGCGCCCGGCCGGCCGGGGCAAGAAGCTGACCCCCACACCCGTCCACGCCTTCGCTGAAAGCCGGGGCCTGGAGGTGCGCACTCCGAAAAGCCTGAAGAAAGCGCCGGAACAGGAGGCGTTCGCCGCGCTCGGCCTCGATGCCGCCGTGGTCGTCGCCTATGGCCTGATCCTGCCGCAGGCCGTGCTGGACGCGCCGCGTCTTGGCTGCCTCAACATGCACGCCTCCATCCTGCCGCGCTGGCGGGGCGCCGCGCCGATCCAGCGTGCCATCATGGCGGGCGATACCGAGACGGGCGTCGATGCGATGCTGATGGATGCCGGGCTGGACACCGGCCCCGTGCTGGCCTCCCGGCGCACGCCCATTGGGGTGGATGACACCGCCGGCAGCGTACATGACCGATTGGCCGCGCTGGCGTCGGAACTTGCCCCGTTTGCGCTCTCGGGCCTCGCCGATGGCAGCCTGGAGCCCCGGCCCCAGACGGAAGAGGGGATTACCTACGCCCACAAGCTCGGCCCGGCAGACCAGAAGGTCGACTGGAGCCGCCCGGCCGCTGAGGTGGATTGCCAGATCCGCGGTCTTTCACCGTTTCCGGGGGCGTGGTGCGAGTGGACCCCGCCGGACAGTGACACGCCGGTGCGCCTGAAACTGCTGAACTCCCGCCGGTCCGGCCGCGAAACCTCCGCACCTGCCGGTATGGTGCTGGATGACCGCCTGCTGATCGCTTGCGGCGATGGGGGGGCGGTGCGCATCACGCGTCTGCAGAAGCCGGGTGGCAAACCGCTGGATGCGGACATGTTCCTGAATGGTATCGCAATTCCTCCGGATACATTCCTCCTTTAACGGTGTGTTCTGTAGCAATATCAACAGATGCCTTGCAATTAGAGTGATTCTGAATTACACTTTAAATAGTCGGGGGCGGCTGTCGGGTGCGATAATTCAATTTTCGGGCAGGTGTGCGCCTCCGTAAGGTGCCATTGCCTGGATTTTGTGCTCAGAATGGCCTTATGATGAATGAAACATGGATCCGCCGTTTGAGACCGGAAGATCTTGACGCGGTCGCAGCCCTGAACACCACAACTTTCAAGGGCCCTGAAGAGGCTGCCATCATCCGGCGTCTGCATGCCGATAATGACACACTCCTGTCCCTGGTTGTGCACCACCATGATGAAATTGTGGGGCATATCGAGTTTTTCCGCATCCTGATTGACGGGCGTCCCTCCGCCGTGGGGCTTGGCCCCATGTGTGTTCTTCCGGAGGTGCAGGGGCAGGGCATCGGCAGCGCGCTGGTCCGCATGGGGCTTGTCGTGATGGCAGGGCGCGGCGAAAGCATTGTCTTCGTGCTGGGGCATCCGGATTTCTATGGGGAGCTGGGGTTTTCGGCCGAGGCGGCCCGTCCTTTCACGGCGCCATGGTCAGGCCCGGCTTTCATGGCGCGGATCATCAATGACGGGGCCCCGGCATCCGGTGAATTGACGTATCCTGCCGCCTTCGGCTAGGGGCGGGGCCCATGCCCCGTTACAGACTCCTCATCGAATATCATGGCGGCCCTTTCCAGGGCTGGCAGAAGCTGCCCGGTGTTCCCACCGTTCAGGGGGCGCTGGAAGAGGCGGCCTCGACGCTCGACGGCGCGCCGGTGGAGATCTATGGCGCCGGACGCACGGACAGCGGCGTGCACGCCACGGGGCAGGTCGCGCATATGGACCTGCAGACGGACCGCGGCCACAAGGTGGCCGACGCGATGAACTTCCACCTGCGCCCGCACCCGATTGCAGTACTGAATGCGGAACAGGTCAGCGACGACTTCCATGCCCGCTTCAACGCCACCCAGCGGCACTACCGCTATATCATCGTCAATCGCCGGGCGGACCTCACTGTTGATCGCGGCCTTGCCTGGCGCGTGCCGTCAAAGCTCAGTGCAGAGAAGATGCACGAAGCGGCGCAGGCCCTGATCGGCACGCATGATTTCAGCACATTCCGCGATTCAGACTGCCAGGCCCTCAGCCCGGTGAAGACGCTGAACGATATCCGGGTCTGGCAGGAAGGGGAGCGTATCTATGTCACCTGCCGGGCGCAGAGCTTCATCCACCGTCAGGTGCGTTCCATGGTCGGCAGTCTGGTGGATGTCGGCCGGGGCAAACAGCCGGTTGGCTGGATCAGGCAGATCCTCGACGCCGCCGACCGCACCCAATGCGGCCCCATTGCCCCGGCAGACGGTCTGTACCTGACGCAGGTCGATTACGACTAGCGGCTACAGTTTCAATGTGCGCAGGCGCAAGGCGTTGGTGATGACGGAGACAGACGACAGGCTCATCGCCGCGGCCGCGATCATCGGGCTCAGCAGCAGGCCGAAGAAGGGATAGAGAATCCCCGCCGCCACCGGCACGCCCAGCGAATTATAGACGAAGGCGAAGAACAGGTTCTGGCGGATGTTCCGCATCGTCGCATGGCTGAGTTTGCGGGCCTTTGCGGCGCCCATCAGATCGCCTTTCACCAGCGTGACGCCAGCGCTTTCCATGGCGACGTCGGTGCCGGTGCCCATGGCGATGCCGACATCGGCGAGGGCCAGCGCCGGGGCATCGTTGATGCCGTCGCCCGCCATCGCCACCACCGCGCCGCCTGCCTGCAGTTTCGCGACCACATCCTTCTTGTCCCCGGGTGAGACATCGGCATGCACCTCGTCGATGCCCAGCGTTTCGGCGACGGCGCGCGCGGTGGTTTCATTGTCTCCCGTCAGCATAACGATGCGCAGGCCCTCTGCATGCAGACGGTTGATGGCTTCCTGCGTGGTGGCCTTGATCTGGTCGGCGACACCGATCAGGCCGGCGGGCGAGCCATCCACAGCAACGAACATCACCGTCTGGCCCTTGGCGCGGAAGGCGTCCGCCTTGCTGGCGAGTGTTTCGTCGAAAGCCCCCAGGCGGCCCATCAGTTTCGCATTGCCGACGGCGACGCGCTGGCCGTCCACCTCTGCCTCGGCGCCTTCGCCGGTGGTGGACTGGAAGCCGGTGGCGCTGCCGGGTTTTATTCCACGGGCTTCGGCGCCGCGCACGATAGCGGCGGCCAGCGGGTGTTCCGAGCCGGTTTCGACCCCGGCCGCAAGGCGCAACAGGTCCGCTTCGCTGAAACCGTCCACAGGCTCCACCACGGAGAGTTCCGGATGGCCTTCCGTCAGTGTCCCGGTCTTGTCGACGACCAGCGTGTCGACCTTTTCCATCGTCTCCAGCGCGTCGGCATTGCGGATCAGCACGCCCGCCTGCGCGCCCTTGCCGGTGGCGACCATGATCGACATCGGCGTCGCGAGGCCCAGCGCGCAGGGGCAGGCGATGATCAGCACCGCAACGGCATTGACCAGCGCATGGGCAAAGCGAGGCTCCGGCCCGGCCAGCAGCCAGATGGCGAATGTCACAATCGCGACCAGAACGACCGCAGGCACGAACCATCCGGACACGGTATCGGCAAGGCCCTGGATCGGCGCGCGGGAGCGCTGGGCCTCGGCCACCATTTTCACGATACGCGCCAGCAGTGTCTCGTCGCCGACATGCGTAGCCTTCATGACGAAGCCGCCGGTCTGGTTCACTGTGCCGCCGGTCACGCTGTCGCCAGCGGTCTTGTCCACCGGCACGGGCTCGCCCGTCACCATGGACTCGTCGAGCGTGGAGCGGCCCTCCAGGATCTCGCCATCCACGGGCACGCTCTCGCCGGGGCGCACGCGCAACCGGTCGCCCGCCTTCACGGCTTCCAGCGCGATGTCTTCCTCGCGGCCATCCTCACGCACGATGCGGGCCGTGGGCGGGGTCAACTGCAGCAGCGCCCGGATTGCACCGGAGGTCGCCCGCCGCGCGCGCAGCTCCAGCACCTGGCCAAGCAGGACGAGCGTTGTGATGACGGCGGCGGACTCGAAATAGACGGGCACCCGCCCGTCATGTCCGCGCAGGGTTTCGGGGAAGAGGCCCGGCGCCGCGGTTGCTGCCAGCGAATAGGCATAGGCGACGCCCGTGCCGAGGGCGATCAGGGTGAACATGTTCGGGCTGCGGTTCACGATGGACCGCCAGCCGCGTACGAAGAAAGGCCAGCCGCACCAGGCGACGACCGGCGTTGCCAGTGCGGCCTGCACCCAGTTGAAGGCGGGCGTCTTCATGAAGCCCGGCAGGGTCACGCCGGGGACCATTTCACCCATGGCGATGACGAGCAGCGGAACGGACAGTACAACGCCCAGCCAGAAACGCCGGGTCATGTCGTCCAGTTCGCTTGTGTCTTCCTCTGGCGTGGCGGTTTCCGGCTCCAGCGCCATGCCGCAGATCGGGCAGCCTGTGTTGGAAGTTTCGCGCACCTGCGGGTGCATCGGGCAGGTCCACACCGTGCCGGCATATCCGGGCGGGATATGGTCATAGGTGCTGTCCGGGGCAGTGTCGGGGCCTGCCGGTTTCGCGTGCATGTCATGATGGCAGCAGCTGTCGCCGCCTTCATCCTCGCCGTGCCCGTGATGCATGGAATGATCGTGGGTCATGTATGCCAATATAGGCTGTTTCCGGCGAAACCGAAATCATCGCGTCTATCGGGTCTGACGCGAAGTCAGGCTTGCGGGCCCGGTATTCGGCACTAGCCTCCCCTGAAAAAGACAAGGGAGCGAAACATGGCGATTGATTTCACGATACCGGAAGAGGCGAGAGAAGTGCGCGCCCGCGTGCGCAAATGGGTGCAGGAGGAGTGCCTGCCTGCCGAGAAGGCCATGGAGGCGGGCAGGCCCTACAGGGAAGTGCTGGCGGAGCTGCGTGCCAAGGCGCGGGCGCGGGGCCTGTGGTTGCCCTTCTTCCCGGTCGAGCATGGCGGCATGGGGCTTGGCCCGCTCGCCAATGCGCTGGTGCAGATGGAACTGGGGCAGAGCCATCTCGGCGCGCTGTCGATGAATTCCCAGGGGCCTGACGATGCCACCATGCTGACACTGCTTGCGCATGGTACGGACTATCAGAAGGAAAAATTCCTGAAGCCGCTCATCAATGGTGAAAAGCGCATCTGCTATTCCATGACGGAAAAGGCCGCCGGCGCCGACGCCACCGGCATGCAGACCATCGCCGTGAAAGACGGCAAGGGCAACTGGGTGCTGAACGGCGAGAAATGGTTCTCCAGCGCCGCTACCGCCGCAGACATTGCCGTGGTGATGGCCAAGACCAATCCGGATGCGCCGCGCCACCAGCAATATTCCACCTTCATCGTGGAGCTGCCGAACCCCGGCTACAATATCCTCCGCGACATCCCCACCATGGCCGTGCACGGGCCGCACTATACCGAGATGGGCGGCGGCCATGCCGAGGTGAAGATCGAGAACCTGATCGTGCCGGAAGAGAATTTGCTCGGCGGCGAAGGGCAGGGCTTCGCCATGGGCCAGCACCGGCTTGCTTATGGGCGCCTCCGTCACGGCATGCACAATGTCGCCATGGCCCAGCGCGCGCTCGATCTGGCGACGGAACATGTGACGAAGCGCGAGACGTTTGGCGAGAAGCTGGAAGACCGGCAGGGGGTCCAGTTCATGCTGGCCGAATGCGCCAGCCAGCTCTACATCGCACGCCTGATGCTGATGCACATCGCCTACAAGGCCGAGAACGGCATGGATATCCGCCAGGAGAACGGCATCGCCAAAGTGTTCCTTGCCAACATGGTGCACAAGGTGGTGGACACCGCGATCCAGCTGCACGGCGCGCTTGGCTATTCGCTCGATACGCCGCTCGCCGCTTGGTACACGCACATCCGTTCCCAGCGCCTCGTCGACGGGCCGGACGAAGTGCACAAATGGATCACCGGCAAGAACGTCATCCGCGCCTACAAGAAGGACGGCACCAGCGCGGCGGCGGCGGGGGGAGACCTGCTGTGATCAAGCTGACATTCTGTCTGCGACGCCTCCCGCACCTCACACGGGAGGAGTTCCAGACCTATTGGCGTGAGCAGCACGCCCCGCTGGTGGCCAAGCATGCGGAGGTTCTGGGCATCCTCCGCTACGTCCAGAACCACACGGCGCACGATGCGATGAACGCAGGCATGCAGGCCAGCCGCGGCGGGCCGGAG
>JACXUV010000072.1 GCA_014763715.1 Rhodobacterales bacterium
TTCCTCTGGGCGGCCTTCTCCGGCATTCTCGTGCCGCTTGGCCTCAAGAAGCTGGGCGCTGACCCGGCTGTGGCCTCATCGGTCTTCGTGTTGACGCTGACCGATGTGATGGCATTTTTCTCCTTCCTCGGGCTGGCGACACTGGTTCTGCTCTGAGGTCCGGCAGCAGTGGCAGACTCCCCCGCGAGGGGAAAAGGCGCGCCATTTGCACGGGCGCAGAATAGAAAAACGCCAGCTGTTTCAATACGGGAGCCATTTTTCATGGCCCTGCCAATGCGCACGTCCGGAGTCGGGGTCGAGCTTATCAAGAGCTTCGAGGGCTTCCGTGCGCGCGCAACCCGGCTGCCGAATGGCGCCTGGATTGTCGGGTTCGGCCACACGGCCAGCGCCCGTGAAGGCGTGCGGGTGACCCGCGAGGATGCCGAACTGGTGCTGCGCCACCATGATCTGAAGCCGATTGAGGCGCTGATCTCCGAACGCGTGCTGACCCCGCTCAGCCAGAATGAATTCGATGCGCTGGTCTCCTTCGTCTTCAATATCGGGCCGGAAGCCTTTCTTGAATCCAATGTGCTGGCGCTGCTGAACAGCGGCGAACGCCTGCAGGCTGCCGAAGGCATGACGGCCTGGCGCAAGGGCCGGGTGGATGGCGAGGTTCGCGTGGTCGACGCGCTGGTGCGCAGGCGTGCGGCAGAGAAAGCCCTGTTCCTGGAGCATCCCTCAGGCCGCATTCCTGTGCCGGGCGCCTTGTTGCGCCCGCAATTCGATCCGGGCGCAGCGCTCGCCATGTCGCGGGAGCGTGCCGTGGTGATCGAGGCGCGCACCGAAGACGGCCGGACCTCTGCGGCGGCCCGGGCGGCAGCTGAAACGGCGCCGCAGGCCGCGGCACGGGCCGTGGCGGAGCGCATGTCGAAATTGCTGGGGGATGCGCCTGATGCAAAACCTTCTGTGGAGGAGGGGGTGACCGGTGTGCCGACCGCTGACGAGATCACCCGTGCGGTGTCTGCTCTCGCTGAACCCGATGGTCCGGGCGAGAACCATCTGGACGAGACCGTGATCAAGGCGCGTTCAGTCAGTCCGCCACAGGCGCCAGCCCCGCAAGAGGCGCCGCAACCTGTCCGGCCAGTCATGCCGGAAGCCCGCCGGGAGATCCTGCACCCGCCATCGCTTCCGCCGTCCCGGCAGGGTGGTCTGAATGGCGATGTCAGCGTGATGCGCTGGCTGCCTTATGCGCTCCTATCGGGGCTTGGTCTCTGGGGTGTGTTCGAGGGTATCCGCCGGACGGCTGCGCCTGCGGTGGCGCGCCTGCCATCGAGTGGGAGCGAGGCCTTTGTCGGGCCGTTGCTGGCCTTCGGCTCGGCCATGTTGAGCGTGCTGGCCGTCTATTATCTCTACCGGGCGATTACACGGCAGGATTGAGTGCTGACAGGCCGGGAAGGGCCTGCTAGTCAATCGCCATGATTGCGAACACATATCCCACCCTGAATTTCGACCTCGGCGAAACCGCCGACATGATCCGCGAAACCGTGGCAAGTTTTGCCCAGAACGAGATCGCGCCGCGCGCGGCCGAGATCGACCGGACCGACACCTTCCCTCGCGACCTGTTGCCGAAAATGGGCGAGCTTGGCCTGCTCGGCATCACGGTGGAGGAAGAGTGGGGCGGCACCGGCCTTGGCTATCTCGAACATGTCGTGGCGATGGAGGAAATCTCCCGCGCGTCTGCTTCGGTCGGCCTCTCTTACGGCGCCCACTCGAACCTCTGTGTGAACCAGATCCGCCGCTGGGCGTCTGACGCCCAGAAGGCACGCTACCTGCCAAAGCTGATGAGCGGGGAACATCTCGGCTCCCTCGCCATGAGCGAAAGCGGGGCAGGCTCCGACGTTGTGTCGATGAAGCTGCGCGCCGACAAGAAAGGCGACCGCTATGTGCTGAACGGCACCAAGATGTGGATCACCAATGCGCCGGATGCAGATGTTCTGGTCGTCTACGCGAAGACCGAGCCGGAGGCGGGCTCCAAGGGCATCACTGCCTTCCTGATCGAGCGTGGCATGAAGGGGTTCTCCGTGGCGCAGAAGCTGGACAAGCTCGGTATGCGTGGCTCGGAAACCGGGGAACTGGTCTTCGAGGATTGCGAGGTTCCGGAAGAAAACATCATGGGGCCGCTGAATGGTGGTGTCCGCGTGCTGATGAGCGGGCTCGACTATGAGCGCGCCGTGCTCTCGGCCGGGCCGACGGGCATCATGCAGGCCTGCATGGATGTCGTGATCCCTTACATTCACGACCGCAAACAGTTCGGCCAGTCCATCGGTGAGTTTCAGCTGATCCAGGGCAAGGTCGCCGACATGTATGTGCAGATGAATGCGGCGAAAGCCTATGTCTACGCGGTCGCCAAGTCCTGTGACCGGGGCGAGACGACCCGGAAGGATGCGGCCGGTGCCATTCTTTACGCAGCCGAGACCGCGACGAAACTGGCGCTCGATGCGATCCAGATCCTCGGCGGCAATGGCTATATCAATGAATACCCGACCGGGCGTCTGCTGCGCGACGCGAAGCTCTACGAGATCGGCGCGGGGACGTCAGAAATCCGCCGCTGGCTGATCGGCCGGGAACTGTTCGGCGAGACAGCCTGACCATGGAGATCCGCCTGGCGACGTCTGACGATGCCGGGTGGATCGCCGGCATCTATGCGCCCTTCGTGCGCGACACCGTGATTTCGTTCGAACTTGAGCCGCCCTCTGCGGACGAGATGCGCAAGCGGATCGACAGCACGCTGCAAACCTATCCCTGGCTTGTCGCGGAGGAGGCCCGCGAACCGCTCGGTTATGCCTATGCCTCCCAGCACAGAACACGGGCGGCCTATCGCTGGGCATGTGATGTGAGCGTCTATGTGGCCCCGCATGCGCATCGCCGGAATGTCGGCTCCACGCTTTACACGCGCTTGCTGGAAATCCTGACGGGGCAGGGCTTTCGCAATGCCTTTGCCGGGATTGCCCTGCCGAACGCGGCCAGTATCGCCCTGCATGAGCGCATGGGCTTCAGGTATCTCGGCACATATTCCGCGGTCGGCTACAAACTCGGCACCTGGCACGATGTCGGCTGGTGGCAGAAGCCGCTGTCGGATGCTGGTGGTATTCCGGCAGAGCCCATCCCGCTGGCTGAATACATCAAGGCCGACCCGGTCTGATCCTTCATGGCATTGCTGCATCAAATGTTGTGATGTAGCCAAAATGCAATCAGGGGGAGAGATCGTGATGCGGGTATATCTCTTGCTGGCAGGCATGTTCTGCGCCGCCGGTTGTGTGTCTTCTCCGCACGTGCTGCCGGAGCCAATTATACCGCTCGCGGAGGACGGCACGCCCTGTATCGCCAATCGGGATACCCTGATGGCGATGGATTACTGGACCTTTGATCAGGACCCGGTTGGATACCAGGAAGTTTACGCCAAGGCCGGTTGTGACCTTGCTGCAGCCGACCTCATTCACGACTACCACGCCGCCTTGCGGGCGATGGGTGAGCCGGTAACGCACACTTTTCCGCAAGGGACAGTCACCTTCGGTGAGAAGGGCGAAGTCAGCACACTATATTGGCATGAAGGTCAGATCCGGGCCTTTGCTGGCGAGACAGAACGGGCAGCAAGCCTTTTCCGCCTGTCGGTTGACACTGATGCTTACCGGAATGCGGCCAAGCGGCACTATGCCTTCGCCACCATCGCATTTCTCGAACACGACCGGGATGCTCTGCAGGCCGAGCGCGATGCGCTGGCTGCGATTGCCCCGGAGAACGACCTCAATCTCGGCGTGGTCGACGGGCTGATTGCCTGCTTCGGCAAGCCCTATAAAGAGGCCTATGGCGCGCCGGAGTGTGACCGGCGGCCAGGCCGCACAGTCAATGTGGATGCGAACTAGGCCCTGATGCGGCGTTCTTCGAATTCTGTTGGAATGCTGAGGACCTGGCCGATGACGGTGACGAGGGAGCGTTCGTCAATCGGCTTGGCGACATAGCCGTCGAACCCCTTCGAGAGATATTTCTCGCGGTCGCCGCGCATGGAGTCGGCAGTCAGGGCGATCACGGGAACGACGCGGTTGAGGCTGGCGGAATTGCGCAGCCGCTTGAAGGCTTCCGCACCGTCGAGACCGGGCATGTGGATGTCCATCAGCACGATGTCGAAGGGCTCGTGGTCGAGGGCTTCCAGGGCTTCGTTGCCGTCGCCAGCCTCGCCGACCTCAAGGCCGTAATATTCCAGGAAGGTCCGGGCGACGCGGCGGTTGATGCCATTGTCGTCCACCACCAGGGCGCGGCGGCCGCTGAGGCCATCCCGGCGTGTGGCCGGGGCAACAGGCTTCGGCAGGACAGAGTCGTGGACGTGAAGCGCCTCGCTCGATTCGGCCACGAATTTCAGGGTAAAGACAGAGCCGCGTCCCGGTTCGCTGACGACGGAGACATCGCCGCCCATCATGCGGGCCAGCTTGCGCGTGATCGGCAAGCCGAGGCCGGTGCCGCCGAACCGGCGCGTGGTGGAGCCGTCCGCTTGTGCGAAGCTCTCGAACACACGCTCCATTTTCTCTGGCGGGATGCCGCAGCCGGAGTCGGAAACGTGGACGATGATCCGTGTCTTGCCGGTCTCTGTCGGCTCGCAGGTGACAACGACCATCACATCACCCTTTTCGGTGAACTTGATGGCGTTGGAGACCAGATTGCCCACGCACTGGCGTACGCGAACAGGGTCGAACTTCAGGCGGGAAGGGACGCCCGGGTCGATGAAGAGCTGCAGGTTCAGGCCTTTTTCGCTGGCCGTCGCTGCATGCAGCTTGATCATGCGGCTCAACTTGTGGCGCAGGTCCCCGGCGACCGGGGTGACTTCCAGCTTGCCGGCTTCGATCTTGGAAAGGTCCAGAATGTCGTTCAGGATCGACATCAGCGTCTTGCCGGAATCGAGGATCGTGGCGACCTGCTCCTTCTGGTCGGATGTCAGATTCGTATGGGCCAGAACCTGGGCCATGCCGAGCACGCCGTTCAGCGGTGTGCGGATTTCGTGGCTCATGTTCGCCAGGAATTCGGATTTCAGCCGCGTTGCCTGCTCTGCGCGGTTCAGTGCATCGCGCAGCTCATGGGCCTGACGGCGTTCTTCGCGCACGTCGCGGACATAAGTGATGAAGATCCGCTCACCCCGTTCCCCGAACCGGGCACTGGTCAGCGACAGTTCAACACGGTTCTTGCCGCCGGATTTGGTCGGCGTTTCGGCTTCTGCGACGTGCCGGAGGACTTCGCCACTGGCCAGCTTCATCGCCAGATCAGGATCCGGGACATAAATGTCCTGCCCGGTCAGGATGCCAACATCACGGCCGAGCAGTTCCTCTTCGGAATATCCGGACAGTTCACACAAGGCATGGTTCACATAAACGATCCTGCCACCAGAATCATTGACCACAATGCCATGAAGTGCGTGATCGCAGGTCGTTTTGGCCAGTTCGTAGAGACGCAACGCTTCGTCGCGCTCCTGGGCGATATCTGTGATTTCGTGCGAGACAGACAGGGCGCGGCGTTCGCCGTCGCGCTCTACCGGGATGATGCTTGTCTTCATCACCTTGCCGAGCATCTTGGCGGCACGGCCCTGAGAGGTGATCAGGGTGCGGGGCTCGCCGGTCTCGATGACATCCGTGACAGCACGGACCATTTCCGAATTCTTGTAGTTCGGATCGAACTCGAAAATCTTCATGCCGACGACGCTGCTGCCGTCCGGCCGTATGGACTCATTCATGAGGCGGTTGGATGCCGTCCACTCAAGGTCGACAAGCTCACCTGACGCGTTGCGGACTGCTGCGGTCTCGCAAATGACCACCGGCAGCATATCCCAAAGAGCCATATCCATGCACAGCATCTCCCAATCCTTCCCCGTCCAGCCCGCGGGAACGCTGCATGAATATGCTTAATACTGTATTGAAAATTACAGGTCTGTCATGCGCCTGTCGCTGATTGCACCGCTGCAGCAATGCCAGCCTCGTCCAAAGCAAGCAGAGCGGCCTGATATCCGGCCTCGACAGTCACGTCGTAGTTTTCCCAGTCGCGCAATTCTGTTTCGGCCAGTTCGGGTAGAATGAGCACATCTGTAATGTCACGGCCGAATTGCGTGTTGGCACGGATGGTCGCTGCCCGCATCAGGACACCGGCAATTGGAGGCGCGCTGGAGAAGCCATGGCGCGCCACCCAGCGGAAGAAACCGGCCGGTTGCACAAATTCGTCAATCTTCAGGCCTTCAGGCTGGCGTGTCACATCCGACCCGATGACGAAGCCGCGATGCATGTCGCGCATGACGTCCACCGGGAAATTGTTCAGTACCGCCCCATCGACCAGAAGGTCGTTCCCATCCACGACCGGCGGCAGGATGCCGGGCAACGAAATTGTGGCCCGCAGGGCTTCGCGTAGCTTGCCGGTGCGGTGGATACGCTGGGTTCCGGTCATCAGATTGGTCGAGGTGGCAAAGAAGGGCAGGGCGAGATCGCCGATTTCGGACTCGCCGAAATGCTCCTTCAGCCGGGCGTTGACGCGCGCGCCCTTCACCATGCCTACCACCGGCAGCGTATAATCCCCCAGCGGATCGCTATCCACGAAGGCCTTGCGGATGCGCATGTCGATTTCGGCATCGTTCCAGCCCATGGCGACACAGCCGGCAACTACCGCGCCCATGGAGGCGCCGCCAACAAAGTCGATAGGTATTCCGCGGTCGCGCATCGCGCGCACGACGCCGATATGGGAATAGGCCCGTGCCCCGCCGCCTGACAGGATCAGGCCGACCGAGACGCCTGCCATGACGCGGGCCAGCCGGTCGCAATTGGGGCCTTCCACGCCCTGCCAGTGGAGCAGGCGGCTCGCCCCGGCCGCTTCCAGCCATTCCACGGGCTTGCAGGCGCGGCGGTTGTCCCCCGGATGCAGCAGGATCACGTCGACCAGTTTCAGCTCACGGGCTGGGGAGTCGTCCTCCGGCATGAGGGGATTGGACGGCTTGGCATCTGCCCGGCCAAGCACCCAGATCCGGTCTGCCTGACGTACCGCCAGACGATACCAGCGCGAGTCGCCGATGGTTGAGATCAGGATCACCACGTCGTGACGCTGGTCCAGCTCGTCGAAGAAAGCGGCCGGCTTGTCCTCACCGGTCGTTTCGCCGACGATGATCGCTGTCTTGCCCAGTTTTTCGAGGCTCGCTTTCAGTGCCTTTGCGCGCAGCCCCAGGTCGATCGTGGGGGAGGTGGCCACCAGGGTGAACACTTTGGGCGCGGCGCTGAGATTGCGCTGCCCTTCCCGGCCAACGCGGCGCAGGATGATGCGGATCATGTGCTCCAGCAGTACCGGCTCGGACTTGACCAGCTGGCGCCAGCCTTCGCGGGAAAAGCCCACGATTTCGGAGTCGCGCAGGGCATAGACGGAACTGGTGTGCGGCGCATCATTCGGGGTGCCGTCGCCATCAAGGTCGATCCCGCCCAGGAACAGCGCCATTTCGCCCACCGGTTCGCCGGGGCGGATGTGGCCAATGAACTCGCTCTGCCCGTTCGGGCTTTCCCGGAAGGCACCCAGGGCGCCGGAAAGCACGAAATAGATCCGGTCGGCCGGTTCGTTCTTCAGGAAAAGGGTGCCCCCGGCAGGTACGCAGAACCAGGACGCTTCGCGCCCGGCGGCCTTCATGGCGCGGGCAGGGACGTCTTTCAGGAAGGCGATGGCCTTCAGGGAGGGTGTGATATCCAGCTTCATGGGCCTTAGCATGCGCATCGCCCGCATCCTTTCCAAGAGGGTTCCGCCGACAGTCTGGTAAATTCCGGTGACGCGCGCGTGACACCTGCTCCACACCCCGCTAAGCCTGCCAGAAACTTCTGAAGGGAGGCTGAATGCCCGTTCTGAAATCCAGTCTCGACGTGGCAGGCCCGCGCTTTGCCGCGAACAAGGCCGCCATGGAGCGCCTGCTCGATGAGCTGCGCGAGCACACGTCCAAAGCCGCGCTGGGAGGCCCGGAGGCTTCGCGCCAGCGCCATGTCGAGCGAGGCAAGCTGTTGCCGCGTGACCGGGTGGGCCAGCTGCTGGACCCCGGCAGTGCCTTTCTGGAGATCGGCGCGCTGGCCGCCCATGGCATGTATGACGATGAGGCGCCCGCTGCCGGTATCATCACGGGTATTGGTCGTGTCGAAGGCCGGGAATGCCTGATTGTCTGCAATGATCCGACCGTGAAGGGCGGGGCCTACTTCCCCATGACGGTGAAGAAGCATTTGCGTGCGCAGGAGATTGCCCTCGAAAATCATCTGCCCTGCATCTACCTCGTCGATTCCGGCGGGGCAAACCTGCCGCACCAGTCGGAAGTCTTCCCGGACCGGGAGCATTTCGGCCGCATCTTCTACAATCAGGCCCAGATGAGCGCGAAGGGCATTCCCCAGATCGCTTCCGTCATGGGCTCGTGTACGGCGGGCGGTGCCTATGTGCCCGCCATGTCGGACGAGACGGTCATCGTGCGCAAGCAGGGTACGATCTTCCTCGGTGGCCCGCCGCTCGTGAAGGCTGCGACGGGGGAGGTGATCTCGGCGGAAGACCTTGGCGGCGCCGATGTGCATGCCCGCCGCTCCGGCGTTGCAGACCATTACGCCGCACATGATTCCCACGCGCTTGCCATTGTGCGCTCCATCGTCCGTACGCTGGCAAAGCCGAAACCTCAGCCCTTCGAGCTGACGGAGCCTGCCGAGCCGCTCTACGACCCGGCAGAGCTGCACGGCCTCGTGCCGCAGGATGTACGTGAGCCCTATGACGCGCGCGAAGTGATCGCACGTCTCGTTGACGGGTCAGAATTCCACGAGTTCAAGAAACTCTATGGCGAGACGCTCGTCTGCGGCTTCGCCCGGCTCTACGGCATGCCGGTGGCGATCCTCGCCAATAATGGCATCCTCTTCTCCGAGAGCGCGCAGAAGGCAGCGCACTTTATCGAGCTGGCAGACCAGCGCCGCATCCCGCTTGTCTTCCTGCAGAACATCACCGGCTTCATGGTCGGCTCGAAATATGAGGCCGGCGGCATTGCCAAGGACGGCGCCAAGATGGTGACGGCTGTGGCCACGGCCAGCGTGCCGAAATTTACCGTCGTTACCGGCGGCAGCTTCGGGGCAGGCAATTACGGCATGTGCGGCCGGGCCTATTCCCCGCGCTTCCTGTTCATGTGGCCGAACGCCCGCATCTCCGTCATGGGCGGCGAGCAGGCGGCCAGCGTGCTCGCAACGGTCAAACGCGACGGCATCGAGCGCAAGGGCGGCGAATGGAGCGCGGAGGAGGAAGAGACCTTCAAGCAGCCGATCCGCGACCTCTACGAGGCTGAAGGCAGCCCGTACTATTCCACCGCGCGCCTCTGGGACGATGGCATCATCGACCCGGCCGACACGCGCCGCGTCCTCGGCCTTGCCCTCTCGGCCAGCCTCAACGCGCCCTTTGGCGAACGCGGCTTCGGTGTGTTCCGGATGTAAAGGAACAGCAGGGGGCGCCATCATGCCCCCTGTGTCCGCCGGTACCATTACAATCGTGTCGTGAACCCGTTTTCACGCAACATGAATGCGGCCCTGACGTAGGGTTCCTGTGTCGCTGCTGAAGGCAGCACAGCACAGGAGGACAGACGTCATGCTGCCGCGATCGACGCCTGGCGCACCGGCACATCCGAAGACGATACGGATCAGGATATGGATCAGGATACGGGCAGCGAGGCGAGCTGAGCTTGCATGCTGTCTGAAGGCGGCCCTCCGCGCGCGGCGGAGGGCCGCTGTTTCCTGTGGTGGTCACAGCGTGCCGCCGAAGGGCAGTTGCCGTCGGCGCGCTAGCGGTCCAAAAGAACCTCAGAAATTCAACGCGAGGGCCCCATGCGCGATTCCGACTACGATCTCATCAAACTCGAAGCCACCGAAGAGGGCCTGGCGGTCGTCACCATCAACCGGCCCGACGTGCACAATGCCTTCAATATGGAGCTCATCGCGGAGCTGACGGACGCCTTCAAGACGATCGCGACCGAAGAGACCATCCGGATGATGATCCTGCGCGGCAACGGCCACACCTTCAGCGCCGGGGCAGACCTCAACTGGATGAAGCGCGCCGCCACGCATACGAAAGACGACAATATCCGCGACGCGGTGAACCTCGCCGAGATGCTGCAGTCGCTCTACGAGATGCCGCAGATGACGCTCGCCATGGTGCAGGGCGCGGCCATGGGCGGTGGGGCAGGGCTGGTGGCGGCCTGTGATGTCGCCGTCGCCATGAAGGATACGAAGTTCCGTTTCTCCGAGGTGCGTCTCGGCCTGACGCCGGCAACGATCAGCCCTTATGTGATCGACGCCATCGGCCCGCGCTGGGCCCGTGCGCTGTTCACGACGGCGGAAAGCTTCGATGCGGAGTTCGCCCACAAGATCGGCCTCGTCCAGTATGTGGTCGAGAGCCTGGAAGAGATGACGAAGATGGAAGAGCATCTCGCCACGCTCGTCTTCTCCGCAGCGCCGGGCGCTGTGGCCGATGCGAAGAAGCTGGTCGCCGACGTGACCGGCCAGATCATCGACCGCGACCTGGGCCATGAGACGGCCAAGCGCATCGCGGCGCGGCGCGTTTCGGACGAGGGCAAGGAAGGCATCGCCGCTTTCCTCGAAAAGCGGCGCCCGACCTGGGTGAAATAACCTAGTCGATCGCCTTGCGGATGCTTTTCACCGGCACGCCGATGTCTTCCAGCAAACTGACTGTGGCATTGACGGGGTTTATCCCTGTCAGCTGCTCGATCGGCCCCTGGAAGACGTAAACCAGCACGCCGAACATGATCAGGTAGATCAGGAACTGCATCAGGGATTTCAGCAGGAAAGCGCCTGCGCTGCCGGCAACAAGGCCGACGCCACCAAGGATCAGTGCGCCTGCAATAGGCGTCAATTCGCTGACATTGGCTGCCTGCGTGTAGCCGATATAGCCGCCGACAGCGGCCCCCACGAGGCCGGCAAGACTGCTCAGTCTGACGCCAGATGCATAGGCCATGTAATTCCCTCCGATTCAGACCGTTAACCCTTACAAGGGGTTACGGCGTGCGCAAGGGGTGTAAATGTGACGCAAAACCATCCCGGCCCCGCCTCGCCGCGGCCTGAAACCCGCCGCGAACACCTGCAAGACGAGGGCAATGACGACCTCCCCGCCACTGGCCCCGAAACCGCCCAATGCCGTGCAGCGCAGGCTGCATGAGGAACGGGAGGCGTTGCGGGGCCGCTGGGTGAAGGGCCCGTGGAGCCTGGCGGCTTTCGAATTCGTCAGCTTCGGCATCAAACAGGGCTGGGCCTGCCTGTTCGGCGGCGCGATGCTGGGCCTGCTGCTCGCCACCTTCCTCTGGTATCCGGAGACCGCGCCCGTCTCGCGTTACGATTTTCTGGTGATCGGTGCGGTGCTTATACAAATCCTGATGCTGTGGACGGGGCTGGAGACGCTGGAGGAGGCGAAGGTCATCCTCGTCTTCCACATCACCGGCACGATCATGGAACTGTTCAAGACCGCCCATGGCAGCTGGATCTATCCTGAGGATTCTGTTTTGCGCATCGGCGCGGTGCCGCTGTTTACCGGCTTCATGTACGCTGCTGTGGGGTCATATCTCGCGCGGGTCTGGCGGATCTTCGATTTCCGGTATGACCGCTTCCCGCCGCTCTGGCTGCAGGGGCTGCTGGCGGCGGCGATCTATGTGAATTTCTTCGCCCATCACTGGCTGCCGGATGTCCGGATCGGCCTGTTCGTGGGCACGGTGATGGTTTACGGGCCTTGCGTCGTCTGGTTCCGGCCGGACAGGCACCACAGGCCGATGCCTCTGGTGGTTGGCTTCCTGTTGGTTGCCCTGTTCATCTGGTTTGCCGAGAACATCGGCACCTTCGCCCGGGCCTGGGCCTATCCGGGGCAGGAGAATGGCTGGCACCCGGTCTCTTTATCCAAGCTCGGATCGTGGTATCTGCTGATGATCATCAGTTTCGTCCTGGTCGCCGCCGTCCATCGTGGTGGGCATCGCGGCGGGCATCGGGGCACCGGAGGGCCCGGACATGAAAATCGAGAAGCTTCTCGTCGCGAATAGGGGCGAGATCGCCTGCCGCATCTTTGCCACCTGCCGGGACCTCGGCATTGCCACCGTGGCTGTCTATTCAGACGCCGACGCGCGCGCCAAACATGTGCGCGAGGCCGACGAGGCCGTGCATATCGGCCCGGCGCCTGCCGCCGAGAGCTATCTGAAAGTGGACGCCATTCTCGCCGCGGCGAAGGCGACCGGGGCGGACGCGATCCATCCCGGCTATGGTTTCCTGTCGGAGAATGCGGACTTTGCCGAGGCCGTGGTGAAGGCCGGGCTCATCTGGGTCGGCCCGCCGCCCGCCGCCATCCGGTCCATGGGGCCGAAGGATGAAGCCAAACGCATTGCCGAGGAGGCGGGCGTGCCTGTGCTGCCCGGTTATCGCGGCGAAGCGCAGGATTTGAAAACACTGACCGGGGCGGCGGAGCAGATCGGCTTCCCGCTGCTGATCAAGGCTGTCGCTGGTGGCGGGGGCAGGGGCATCCGCCTTGTCTCCAAGGCATCCGAACTGGCCGCCGAACTGGAAAGCGCCGTACGCGAAGCGACGAGCAGCTTTGGCGATGGCCGCGTCATGCTTGAGAAACTGGTCGAGCAGCCGCGCCATATCGAGGTGCAGGTGTTCGGCGACAGCCATGGCAATGCTGTGCACCTTTACGAGCGCGACTGCTCCCTCCAGCGCCGCCGCCAGAAAGTGATCGAGGAAGCACCCGCGCCCGGCATGCCGGAAGACGTGCGCAAAGCGATGACCGATGCCGCCGTGGCCCTCACCAAAGCCGTGAAATATGAAGGCGCCGGGACGGTGGAATTCATCGTGGACGGATCAAAGCCCCTCGCGCTTGATACATTCTGGTTCCTGGAAATGAACACCCGCCTGCAGGTGGAGCATCCGGTGACCGAGATGATCACCGGGCAGGATCTTGTCGAGTGGCAGCTGCGTGTGGCCTCCGGCGAGCTGTTGCCGCTGCACCAGCAGGACATTCCGCTGCATGGCCACGCCATCGAGGCGCGGATCTGCGCCGAAGACCCGGCTGAAGGCTTCCGCCCCGGTGCGGGCCTGATCCTGGAGTTCGGCCTGATGGAGCCGGCGGACGGCGAGACTGTGCGCTGGGATGCGGGCTTCGAAACGGGTGACCGCGTGCCGTCGAACTATGACTCCATGATCGCCAAGCTGATCGTGCATGAGGGCAACCGCCATGCGGCTTGCGAGCGGCTGGTCGAGACGCTGTCGCACCTGCAGCTGGCCGGCGTGCCGTCGAATGCCGGCTTCCTCAGCCGTTGCGCGGCCTCCGACGCCTTCCTCAATCATTCCCATCATGTGAACTGGATCGCAGAGGCAGGCGAGGCGCTGACCCTTCCGCCTGCGGAGCATGAGCTGGCTGGCGTGCTGGCAGCAGCAGACGTGCTCTTGACCGCACGGGACGGGGCGGCGCCCTGGGATGTGCATGATGGTTGGCGCATGAATGCAGCGCCCGTGCGCAAGGCCATGGTGGCTGTCGGGGCGGTGACGGACTGGATCGATCCTGAGGCGTGGGATCTCCCCCCCGAGACGCCCATGCCGCTGGTGACGGACATTTCACCCCGCCGCTATGCGGTGACGACCGGCGGCGACACGGTTCTGGTGGACGTGCCGGAATTCGATGCCGACGTGGAAGCCGTGCTCGGCGGTGACAGTGTCAGTGCGCCGATGCCGGGCAAGGTGCTGTCGATTTCGGTGGAAGCGGGCGCGGAAGTGAAGCGCGGCGATACGGTCGCCGTCATGGAAGCCATGAAGATGGAACATGCTCTCGCCGCGCCGCGCGACGGTGTGGTGGAAGCCGTGCCAGGCAAGGTTGGCGACCAGGTTTCCGAAGGAGACCTCCTGGTCCAGCTGGTGGCGGAGTAGCCCTCACCTCCCATACCGGGGGAGGTGGCTGCACCGTTCTGGCGCGGGCGAGAGGTGAGGGCCGCTGCGTGACTTGAGGGGCCGTGCCTCAGGCGGCGACGGCGTAATTCATCCGTGCAGGAACATGTGTTTCGGCACGATAGGGGCGGCGCACAACCGGCGGGGCGACGATCTCGCCGAGATGATTGGCGGCCCAGGCAATGGCTTCCGTCTTCAGGATGCGCTCGCCATATTCGTTTTCGCTGAGGATCACGCGCGCCATGGCGCCATCCGGCCCGGCGGCCCAGAATTCGACGCCTGCGCCAGCCAGTTCCATCGCCTTGTCGAGCTCCATGCGGAAGCTGTCGCCGAACACGACATCCTTCACCTGCGCCGGATCGAACTCACATCCCTTGATAACCAGCCGTACCATCACGCAACTCCCAGCTTATGCATTGAACCCAATTTGCGGGGGCGTTCCGTCGGCCCCGCGATATGAGAACATAAGCAGAATATTCACGTTTTGGAAAGGAAAAAGTTCCGTTTTTGTTCACGTCGAACCAAAACGGAACAAAATCAGGAACTTGGCTGTACCGGTATCAGCCGCCCAGCCGCTTCAGTGCGCGTTCACGTCCGATCAGGGGCAGGATGGCACCCATGTCGGGGCCGTGTTCCTGGCCGGTGAGTGCCTTGCGGAGCGTCATGAACAGGCCGCGGCCCTTGCGGCCGGTCTCTGCCTTCACGGCATTTGTCCACTGGCTCCACGTCTCGCCCGTCAGCTCGCCTTCCGGCAACAGCTTCGCGGCTGTGGCGACGAAGTCCTTGTCCTCGTCATCCACCAGCGGGGTGATGTCGCCGAACACGGTGTCGACCCATTCGGCCACGTCCGGCAGCAGGGCACAGTTTTCGCGTGCCACGGTCCAGAAGGCTTCGTCGGCGGCGCGCGGGTCCACCGCGGCGAGCCGGTCTTTCACCGCCTCGAAGGGCAGGCTGTGCAGGATGGCGGCGTTCAAATTCTTCAGCTCCGCCTCGTCGAAGCGGGCCGGGGAGCGGCCGATCTTGGCGAAATCGAACTCTGCGGCCAGCTGGTCCAGCGTCTCGCGCGGCTCGACATTGTCCGATGTGCCGATCTTTGCCAGCAGCGAGCAGACGGACATCGGCTCATAGCCCTGCGCGCGCAGCTCGCCCATGGAGAGCGAGCCGAGGCGTTTCGACAGGCCCTGGCCGTCCGCGCCGATCAGCAGCGGCGTGTGTGCCATGTCCGGTGCAGTGCCGCCGAGGGCGATGAATATCTCGATCTGCGCGCCGGAGTTCGTCACATGGTCTTCCCCGCGCACGACATGGGTGATGCCGGCCTCGATATCGTCGACGACCGAGGGGAGGGTGTAGAGATACGAGCCGTCCTCACGGATCAGGATCGGGTCCGACAGGCTGGACGTGTCGATGCTCTGCGGGCCGCGCACAAGGTCGTCCCACTCGACGCGCTCACCGGAGAGCTTGAAGCGCCAGTGCGGCTGGCGGCCTTCAGCTTCCAGTTTCGCCTTTTCCTCGTCCGTCAGGTTCAGCGCCGCGCGGTCATAGACCGGCGGGCGGCCGCGGGAGAGGGCGATCTTGCGCTTGCGGTCCAGCTCGTCCGCCGTCTCGTAACAGGGATAGAGCAGGCCCATCCCGCGCAGCTTGTCAGCGGCGGCGTCATACTGGTCGAAGCGGTCGGACTGGTTGAACGTGTCGGCCCAGACGAGGCCCAGCCATTCGAGGTCCACCTTCAGGGCGTCCTCGTTCTCCTTGGTGGAGCGTTCCACGTCCGTATCGTCGATGCGCAGGATGAACTTGCCGCCCTGGCTCTTCGCGAACAGCCAGTTGATGAGCGCGGTGCGCACATTGCCAACATGCAGGCGGCCGGTGGGCGAGGGGGCGAAGCGGACGATGGGGGAAGTCATGATGGGTACCGGGGCGTTTATGGGCCATGGAACATGGAAATGTGTGCCGCTTTCGACACCAAATTGCAGAAAAAGCCAAGCGACCCATGCCAGTTTCTTGCTAATCTGTATGCTAATGTGGCACCGGCGTGTGAGTCGCAACCCGAGGAGGGGGTCATGAAGAAAGCCTGGATTCTTGCGCTGGCAGGAAGCCTCGTGGCTTGCGGACAACCGGCGGACAAACCCGCTGGCGATGACTTGTCCGTGCCTGAAGTGGCGGAGCATGACGATGCCCTGCTGGCCGAAGTGCCGGAATCGGAGCCGCTGGCATCGCCCTATGAGGTGGCGGAGTCGGCGCCGGACGACCGGGATTTCGCCGCGCTTGCCGCCTATCCGGACACATGGCACGTCTCCTATGGCTGGCCGGGGGAATATCCGGCGGGCTTCGTGGTGCTGGAACAGGGCGTGACGGTGAACGGCCGCGCCCGGCCCAATCCGGATGCGCCGGCCAATGTGGCCTGCACCCTGCCGCAATATGCGAACTACCAGATCTGGAACCGCCAGCGGGTGGAGCGTGACCATCTCGAATTCATCGTCGCCTCGAAGATCGAGCCGGTGGTGATGAAGGTGGACGCCAATATCGAAACCCCCGGTGACGAGGGTATGCGGGTGCTGAACCTGAAGGCCGGGGACGTGCTGTCCTACCTACGCTACCTGGGCGAAGGCTTCGCCATTTTCAGCTTTGACGGGCAGGAATACACGATCAACGAGGCGGAGCTGCGCGACATCTCCAGCATGACCGGCGCCAGCCTGGAGGAAGACCAGTGGGTGGAGGTCGCCTGTATCGGCGGCACGCGCGCCTGGATCCTCTATGACGACGCCATCGCCCATGACGAGATCGTGCCGTCCCCCATCGTCGGCTTCGGCGAAGCCAGCGACATCTATCCCGACGAAGTGGACAAGGTCCGCGCCGAAGGCCTCGAACTGGAAACCTACCAGCTCGCCCCGTCAGATGGCGGCTCGGGCGACTAGGCGCGTCTCATTCCCCTCGCATGCCGGAAAGCCGCTCCGAATAGGGGAGGGCAACGCTATGTATCCCAAGCTAAATTTCTTACCCCGAAGGTAACAAGCGCCTAAAATTAAACAGGAATTCGAGAGCCTTTCCTGATTTTTTTCCCTTACGAAATTTCTTCTGGCGCTTGCCTTAAAATATGGGAAGAAACCGATGGCTGAGACGAAGAGTGATCCTGAGACAGGCGATTTTGTGCGCATTTCGCCCGGCGATATCAGGAACGCGATTTCCGTGCTTGAACAGGCCCTGTTCAATCATGTTCACTGGACAGATGCGCTCAATACGACGCTGATATGCAATCTCCAGCCGGACGAGCGTGACTTGGAGCCGGATGCGCACCGGAAGTGCCGTTTTGGTCAATGGTATTACAGCCACACGGCGCAGGTCATTCAGGGCAATCCGAACTTCCAGGAGCTGGAGCAAACGCACCGGGAAATGCACGAAACGGCCACCCGCCTGCTGATGCAGTCTCAGACGCATCAGGTGATCCCGATTGCAGACTATGAGCGTTTCACGAATGATCTGAAGCAGTTGCGCCTGTTGATTGAAACCTTGAAGCGGGAGCTTGAAGACGAGATCTACAATGTGGATGCCCTGACCGGCGCGAGCAGCCGGGTCGGCATGCTGACAAAGCTCAGGGAGCAGCATGAAATGGTCCGGCGGAAGCTGGAATCCTGCGTGATCGTCATGATGGATATCGACCGGTTCAAGCTGGTCAATGACCGGTATGGCCATCTGGTTGGTGACAGGGTGCTGGCAGAATTCGCGCATCATGTGATGCGGCACACGCGTCCGTTCGATCGGCTGTTCCGCTATGGCGGCGAAGAGTTCCTGCTGTGTGTGCCGCATACAGATATCAATACGGCGTATAACCTGATCGAGCGCATCCGGACGGAGCTCGCCTGTATGCCGATCGAAGTGGAAGGCTTTCCGCCTTTCTCGATCACAGCCTCCTTCGGCCTGACCCTGCTCGATCCAGACGCCAGCGTGTCGGAGTGTATCGAGCGGGCAGACCAGGCGACCTATGCCGCTAAGCGGCGGGGGCGCAATCGCAGTGCCATCTGGGACCCGTCAATGGAGCGCCGCCTGGCCTCCTGAGGTCAATCATCCCGGAAGCGGTTCGTGATCGGATAGCGCCGGTCGCGGCCGAAATTCTTGCCGCCGATCTTGACGCCGGGCGGGGCCTGGCGGCGTTTGTATTCGGCGATGTAGAGCAGGTGCTCGATCCGGCGTACGGTGGCCGGGTCATGGCCGCGGGCGAGGATCTCGTCCACGTCTTCCTCGCCCTCCACCAGGCCGCGCAGGATATCGTCCAGCACGTCATAGGGGGGCAGGGAGTCCTCGTCCTTCTGGTCCTCGCGTAGTTCTGCGCTTGGCGGTTTGGTGATGATCCGCATCGGGATCACTTCGCCGCCGGGGCCGAGCGCGCCCTTCGGCACGTTCATGCTGCGCCAGCGTGCCAGCTCGAACACTTCGGTCTTCCAGAAGTCCTTCAGCGCGTTGTAGCCGCCGCACATGTCGCCATAGAGCGTGGCATAGCCGACGGCCATCTCGCTCTTGTTGCCGGTGGTCACCACCATGTGCCCGAACTTGTTCGACAGCGCCATCAGCGTCACCGCGCGCAGGCGGGACTGGATGTTCTCTTCTGTGGTATCTGGCGTCGTGTCTGCGAACGCTTCGCTCAGCATCTCGTCCAGCGCGTTCACGCCGGGGCGGATATTGATCGTGTCATAGCGCGCGCCGAGGCGCTCTGCGCAGAGCTTGGCGTCTTCCAGACTGTCAGAGGACGTATATTTCGACGGCAGCATCACGCACCAGACCTTGTCCGGCCCCAGCGCATCCACGGCAATCGCTGCCGTCAGCGCCGAGTCAATGCCGCCGCTCATGCCCAGCACCACGCCGGGGAAGCGGTTCTTGGTGACATAGTCGCCGAGCGCCATCATCGCCGCGCGGTATTCGGCCTCCCAGCCGCTGGTCAGCTCCGCCTTGCTCTCGCTGGCGAAGCGGTGCGTCTCGCCGTCAAACTCGACCAGCGCCGTGCCGGTGACGAAATCGCCGAGCAGCTGGTGCTCCGTCCCGTCGAAATCGACGGCATAGCTCGCCCCGTCGAAGACGAGTTCGTCCTGTCCGCCCACCTGGTTCACGAAGAGATAGGGCACGCCCGTCTTGCGCCAGGCGGAGAAGGTGGTGTGCCGTTCCACCTGCACGGTGCGCCGCCAGGGGCTGCCATTCGGCACGATCAGCATTTCCGCCCCCGCCGCCGCCAGGGCAGACGGCACGCGCGGATACCAGATGTCCTCACAGATCGCGATGCCACAGCGCACGCCGCACAGGTCGAACACCGGCAGCGGCCCGTCGCCCGCATCGAAGATGCGCTTCTCGTCGAACACGCCATAGTTCGGCAACTCGCGCTTGTCATAGCGCCCAGCCACCGCGCCACCTTGAAGCAGCACTGCGGAATTGTGCCGCTTCTTCCCGTCCATCCAGGGGCTGCCGATGATGACGGCCGGGCCGCCTTCGGTCTCCCGCGCCAGCTCGCCGACGGCCTTCATGGAGAGTTCCACCGCCGCAGGCTTCAGCACCAGATCCTCGGCCGGATAGCCAAGGATGAACAGTTCGGAGAGGACGAGCAGGTCAGCGCCCTTGTCCTTCGCCTCGGCATAGGCCCCGCGCGCCAGCGCAAGGTTCCCCTTGATGTCCCCCACCACAGGATTGAGCTGCGCGACCAGGATTTTCAGATTTTTGCTCATAGGGAGCATTTAGGGCGGTGCGGGGGGATTGTCATCTGCTTTGCGGTCTTCTCTCTTCTC
>JACXUV010000012.1 GCA_014763715.1 Rhodobacterales bacterium
GAACGTGCCGGCGACCTTCTTCACCTCGTTCGGGATGAACCGCCCTGCCCCGGCCGCCGCCAGGTCACGCGCGATGCCCTGCACGCCCAGCCAGTCCGGACGGTTCGGCGTCACTTCGAAATCGATCACCGGATCGGCCAACCCCAGCGCCTCGGCAGCCGGCGTGCCGAGCGGGATCGAATTGTCCAGATCAGCGATGCCGTCATGGTCGTCGCCCGCTTCGATCTCCCTTGTGGAGCACATCATGCCATGGCTTTCCACGCCGCGGATCTTGCGGGGTTTCTTGTCCAGCGCGAAGTCCAGCCCCGGAATCCAGGTGCCGAGCGGCGCATAGATGGCCGTCATGCCCGCGCGGGCATTCGGCGCACCGCAGACGATCTGCTTCACGCCATCCACGGTTTCCACCTTGCACACGCGCAGCTTGTCCGCATCCGGATGCGGCTCCGCTTCGAGAACCTTGCAGACGGTAAAGGCCTTCAGCTTCTCGCGCGGGTCATGCACTTCCTCGACCTCAAGGCCGGCCTTCAGCATGCAGGCAAGAATCTCGTCCAGCGTTGCCTTGGACGCGATGTGGTCGCTCAGCCAGGAAAGGGTGAATTTCATCGTCTATTCCAGTTCAGGATCTAATACGTCTTGGACCTGCGTCACCGGGGACAGGTCCTCAAAAATGTCTTTGTCGCTGCGCTTGCAGGCCTTCACCCGCCGCGCAGGCGTGTTCTCCGCCAGGCCATCGACCTCCCAGCACCGCTTGAACACAGAGCAATAGCAGACCTGCATGGTCAGCCCGCCCCACTTCGCTGCGGTCTCGGCCTGCTGAACGGGGCTGATTTCGTCCGCTGGCCAGGAAATGCGCAAGGCATTGATCGTCTCACCCGGCGCCACGGCACGGCCGACCATGCTCGTCCAGGACAGATCATAGCCCTCTTGCAGCTCATCACGATACGAGATGAGGCTGTCCATGCGTTCGCCGTCTTTCAGCAGATCGACAGATTCGATCAGCGCCGGGCCGACGCCGCTGTTGCGGAACCGGACGCCGATTTCGCGCACATGCGGGTCTGCCGAAACATAGCCATCCGCCTGCAGAACAGGATATACCGCGCCATGCTGCTGGGCCCGCATGACGCGGCCCTGGTCCCAGGCAATGAAGACCGCGATTGCGCTGGTGATCACCGCGCAGACCGCAATCAGCATTTCAGCCTTGTTACCGTTGCCCATGGGCGTGTCCTCAGCTCAGCCCGCCGCTCACGCTCGGCGTGCTCCACGGCGCGAAGCCGTAATGGCGGGTCCATTGCGGATCAGCCTCGAAATACGGGCGCAGGTCCGGCATGCCGTATTTCAGCATGGCCAGACGGTCGATGCCCATGCCGAAGGCGAAGCCCTGATACTCGTTCGGGTCGATGCCGCAATTGCGCAGTACGTTCGGGTGCACCATGCCGGAGCCGAGGATCTCCATCCAGCTGTCGCCAGCGCCAATCTCGATTGTCTCGCCCTTGCGGGTGTACTTTACGTCCATCTCGGCCGAAGGCTCCGTGAACGGAAAGAAGTGCGGACGGAAGCGCGCTTCCACATTATCCACCTCGAAGAAGGCCCGCACGAAGTCGATCAGGCAGCCTTTCAGGTGCCCCATATGGGTGCCCTTCTCGATAACGAGGCCTTCGACCTGGTGGAACATCGGCGTGTGCGTCGCGTCCCAGTCGTTCCGGTAAACCCGGCCCGGCACGAGAATGCGGATCGGCGGTTTCTGCTCCATCATGGTGCGGATCTGCACCGGCGAGGTATGCGTGCGCAGCACTTTCGGCGTGTCGCCTTCCTGCGCCCTCATGAAGAAGGTGTCGTGCGTTTCGCGCGCCGGGTGCCCTTCCGGGAAGTTCAGCGCGGTGAAATTGTGCCAGTCGTCTTCAACGTCCGGCCCTTCGGCGACGGTGAAGCCCATGTCGCCGAAAATGGCGGCCACTTCCTCGAACACCTGCATCACCGGGTGCAGCGCGCCCGGTTTCGGGCCGGGGCTTGGCGGCAGGGTCAGGTCCAGCCTTTCGCTGACCAGCTGTTTCTCCAGCGCCTCGGCTTCCAGTTCGGCCTTGCGGGCCTTCACGGCATCATCGACGCGGTTCTTCAGCGCGTTCAACTTCGGGCCGTTCTCCTTGCGCTCTTCCGGGCTCATCTTGCCCAGCGAGCCCATCAGGCCGGAGACCCTGCCCTTCTTGCCAAGCTCCGCCACGCGGACCGCGTCCAGCGCGTCCAGGTCTCCCGCTGCGGCGATGGCCGCCAACGCTTCTTTTTCGATCGTCGTAATATCGGACAAGGCCTTGCCCCTTATCTGGTTCCGCGGGCTTTTTAGGCGCTTCGCGGGATCATGCAAATCCGGAAACGGAAAAGCCCGGCACTGGGCCGGGCTTCTCGCGGAATGGGTCGGCGCCTGCCCTCACGGGCCGTCACCGGCGGCGCGTTGCTCGCAAAGGCTTACTTGCCGGCAGCCTTTTTGCGGGCGAGACGCGCACGCTTGGTGTTGCCAAACACGCGGACTTTCGCGCGCTTGCCGAGATTGGCCCGCCATGTGGCGTTGCGGCGCTTGTTCCGCGGCTTCTTCGACGGGTGCAGAACGGAGTTCGGGGACTTCGACATCGGGGAATTCCTGTCTGGTCTTTATAGATTAAGCGAGCGCGGCTTTGGCCTGGTCAACCAGGGCGCCGAATGCTGCCGGGTCCTTGATGGCGATGTCGGACATGACTTTCCGGTCGACTTCGATGCCAGCCTTGGTCAGGCCGTTGATGAAGGTCGAGTAGTTCATGTTCTCGTCGTGCAGGCGGACAGCAGCGTTGATGCGCTGGATCCAGAGCGAGCGGAACTTCCGCTTTTTGACTTTACGGCCGACATAGGCGTACTGGCCGGCTTCCCAGACGGACTGGTTCGCAATGCGGAACGTATTCTTGCGGCGGTTGCGGAAACCTTTGGCCTGCTTCAGAATCTTCTTGTGGCGGGCGTGGGCGGGTACTTTAGCGCGGGAACGGGGCATCTGAGCCTCCTTGTTTCAAGATCAGGTATAAGACAGCGACGGCGGCTTAGAGGCCGTACGGCAGGTACTTTTTCACGCGGGCTTCATCAGCCTTGGCGCCGACGGACGTGCCGCGGTTCTGGCGGATGTACTTCGCATTGTGGTTGATCAGGCGGTGGCGTTTGCCGGCAACGCCGTGCTTCAGCTTGCCCGATGCGGTGATCTTGAAGCGCTTTGCAGCGGCCTTCTTGGTCTTCATCTTCGGCATTTCATTCTCCTTTTTATGGAGCTCGCACCCTGACGGGCGGCCCGGTCTGTCATGAGTGGAGGGCATGCCGTTCGCCAGCACCACTCGGAAGTGGCGGCTTATGACGGATCAGCGGAACGGAATCAAGGGGGCTAAACCGCAGGAAATGCAGGTAAATCGCACTCAGGATGGACTGCTCTCGGCATTCAGCCGCCTGATACACAAAAACATGGCATCCCGGGTCTCGGTCCTGGCTTTTGATGGTTCAGTACCGCCATGATATCTGAACCGGATGAACTCCAGAAAACTGTAGTGCTTTCGGGCTTCCGGAACCGCACATGCACACACCGCCGAGCGGTCAAATGGCTCCATGTAAGGTATTTGTTCCCGGTGACAGATCGTCCTGACGCGGGCCCATTCCACTTGCCGGGCAATGATCACCAAGATCACGCCCAACAAGATGAAATAACCAACCCACCGGAGGTAATGTATCGCGACCCCGAGTTCGGTCTCAGAGTCAGGCTCCGGTGGTGTGAGAATCACCGCGGCGCGAGCACCATGGTCATCTGGCGGCCTTCGAGCTTCGGTTCCAGCTCCACCTTCGCCATTTCGTCGAAATCAGCCTTCACGCGCTGAAGCAGTTCCATGCCGAGATGCTGGTGAGCCATTTCCCGGCCGCGGAAGCGCAGGGTGACCTTCACCTTGTCGCCCGCTTCGAAGAAACGCATCATCGCCTTCGCCTTGACCTCATAGTCATGCGTATCGATGTTCGGGCGCATCTTGATTTCTTTGAGTTCTGAAGACTTCTGCTTCTTCTTCGCGGCGGCTTTTTTCTTCCGCTCCTCGAAGCGAAGCTTACCATAGTCGAGAATCTTGACGACAGGCACTTCCTGGTTCGGCGAAACCTCGACGAGATCCATGCTGGCTTCACGCGCAGCATCGAGCGCGGCGGCCAGCGGCATGACGCCCTGCTTCTCACCGTTCTCGTCGATCAGCAGGACCTTTGCGGCCCGGATCTCCTCATTCGTGCGCGGTCCCTTTTCCTTCTGGGGCGCCTCGTTCATTGGTCTGCGAGCTATGGCCGGTCTCCTTTGTGGCTATTTGCAGGATGCCTGAATATGCCTGTCGTTGCAGGGATATTCAAGGCAGAGCGCACTCGACAATTTCTGGTTCCCGGTCAAGCGGGAAGCACACCCAGAGCCAGAATCGACCGCCAGACGGCATCGACCTCCAGTTCTGCGAGCGTCGGTGCCGAATTGATGATCGGCGAGCGGGCCCCGCGCGGGGCGGCATGGTCAGGGTCGCTTTCATTGGTCGCGAACAGGGCAACGCCCGGCGCCCCGGCGATCGCCGCCATATGCATGGGCCCCGTATCGTTGCCGACAACGAAGGCCGCCTTCTCCGCCAACGTGACGATCTGGAACAGGTCCGTCCGGGTAACGAGGCTTTTCGCCCGCTTCTCCAGCTTCAGGATGTCCTGCGCGATCTTGCCTTCGGCCTTGCCGCCGATAATCGCCGGGGTCACGCCCGCATCGGCGATCCGCTTGGCCAGTTCAGCGAACCGTTCCACAGGCCAGCGCTTGGCTTCCCGGTGCTCCGACGCGCCCGGGATCAACAGCATGTAGGGCTGTTCCAGCCCGAAATAGGCCGGCTGCAGGCGCGGCGCATCGCGCAGTTTGGGGCGCACCCAGCTGAGATCCGGCTTCGGATAGTTCTGGCGGTTCCAGCGCCCGTCCGGCGCGACACCGGCGACGGCCAGCTGTTCGGCCAGCCGGTCGATCGAGTGCATCTTCCCACGCTCGGGATTGTCGTGGAAGAAGGCCGCCTTCTCATGATGGCCAGACCACAACGGCGCCTTCCCCGTGCGGCTGAGCGCGGTGAAATAGTTCTTCGTGCGCCCGGATGTCTGGAAATCGTAGATGATGTCGTATTTCTGCTTGCGGATACGGTTCAGCAGCGCCGTCGTCGCCTTCATCGTGGCGGGGCGCCCGTCGGTCTCGATCCGGTCGAAATACGGGCAGTGGCTGGCAAGGTCTTCAAAGGGCGGCGTGGTCAGCAACGTGATGCGGGCCGAGGGATGAAACTCCCGCACAGCCTTCATGGCGCCCAGCGCCAGCACGAAATCGCCGAGCGCGCTCAGCTTGATGACCAGTACTTCCTTTGCGCTTGCCCCCGGATTGACCGGGCTGGCGAGCCGTGCGGTTTTTGCCATGCCTACCTCGACGGTCCCCTAACCGATCAGGCGCTTATAGACGCCGAGGGTAGCCATCTGAAGCCCCCGCTTGGAGAAATGGCTGCGCACATGCGCCTGCCCGGCCTTGCCCATGCCCGCACGGGCCGTCTTGCCGACCGCCAGCAGCGCCCGGATCGCACCCGCCAGCGCCGCGGCATCGCCCGGCTCGACCCGCGCGCCGGTTTCCCCGTCCAGCACGGTCTCGCGGCCGCCGCCATGGTCCGAAACGATCACCGGCCGCGCCATGGCCGAGCCTTCGGCAGCCACCCGGCCGAAGGCTTCCGGCCGCGTCGACGGCGCCATCACGATGTCGCTGGCAAGATAAGCAGCCGGCATGTCCGTCTCATGGCCCACCACAAGCACCTGCCCGTCCAGCTGCAAATGGCGGATCGTGTCATAGATCCGGCCCTCATAGGCGGTGCGCCCCTGCGCATCCCCGGCCAGTACCAGCACCAGGCCGGCGCGCTCCTCCGGCGCCAGATGGCCCAGCGCCTCGATGGCCAGCAGCTGGCCTTTCCACTCGGTCAGCCGCCCCGGCAGGAAAAGCGTAAGCCGCGTATCGCCCTTCAGGCCCCAGCGTTCGCGCACCGCGTCGATCCGGCTCTGCGCCACGTTGACCGGGTCGAAGGCCACAAGGTCCACCCCGCGCGGAATGGTCACGATCCGCTCGGGCGGCAGGCCGTGCACCTTCTGGACATGTTCGGCGATCCAGCGGGAATTGGCGATCACCAGTTCCCCCTTCGCCATGACGGAATTGTATTTCAGCTTCAGGCCAGACGTGCCGGAATAGGCCCCGTGATAGGTCGTCACGAAAGGCACGCCCGTCGCCTTCGCGGCGGCGTAAGCGCTCCACGCAGGCGCGCGGGACCGGGCATGGACAAGGTGAACGCCCTCCCCCCGGATGATCCGCTTCAGCTTGCCTTCATTGGCCTTCAGCACCAGCGGGTTCTTGGATTTGGCGTCCATGCGGAACAGCTCGCCACCCAGCCGCTCGAATTCGCCTTCCAGGCGACCGCCACGGCTGGCCAGCAGCGCCCGGCCGCCCGCCTCCACGATGGCTTCGGTCACTTCCAGTACGGTGCGTTCCACCCCGCCTGCTGAGAGTTCGGGGGCGACCTGCAGGATTGTCTTGCCGGTCAGATCGGGGAGAGGTTCCAAGGCGCGCGCCACCCATTCGCTTGACAGGCGAGAGAGATGGCGGAACGGACAGAGTATGACAACCGAACATTTCATCTCTCCTCACGGCAGACAGCTCGCTTATCGCCGTTTCGCCCCTGTCCGCAGCGACCTGACCTATGTGTGGCTGTGCGGTTTCAAGTCCGACATTACCGGCTCCAAGGTCATGTGCCTTGAGCAGTGGGCGAAGGATCAGGGCCACGGCTTCCTCGCCTTCGACTATTCCGGACATGGCGAATCAGGCGGCGCGTTCGAGGATGGCACCATCTCCCAGTGGCGCGAGGATGCGCTGGATGCAATCGACGCGCTGACGGACGGGCCGCTGGTCCTCGTCGGCTCCAGCATGGGCGGGTGGATGGCGCTGCTCGCCGGTCTCGCCCGGCGCGAGCGCCTCGCCGGCATGGTGCTGATCGCCCCCGCGCCTGACTTTACCGAAAAGCTGATGTGGCCGGAATTCACGCCCCGCCAGCAGGAAGAGATAATGCAGCAAGGCATGACCCTCCGCCCGTCGGACTACGGCGAGCCCTACCCCATCACGAAAGCGCTGATCGAGGATGGACGCGGCTGGCAGCTGCTGGACGAAACAATCGACCTCGAATGCCCCGTGCGCATCCTGCAGGGCGCCGAAGACCCGGACGTGCCCTGGCGCCACGCCTTCCGCCTCGTCGAGGCGATGAGCACGAAGGATCTCGTCTTCACCCTGATCAAGGATGGCGACCACCGCCTTTCCCGCGATCAGGACATTGCCCGCCTGCTGGCGACGTGCGCGGAAATCTCCGCCATTACAAATCAGTAAGCGCCGGTGGAAAGCTGGAGTGCCGCCGCCCGCCCCGCTAAACCCGGCGCGCTGGTCCGCCTCCGGATCAGAATCCCATCTGATCCAGCCACCACTGGTTCATCTGCCAGATCGACTTTTCCAGCGGCGACAGGCGCCCGGCACGCGACAAGGGCGCCTTCAGCCCGGTCCAGACCAGATCGTTGGCGGCGATGTCTTCTTCATGCACCGCGCGCATGGAGGCTTCCGCGCCGTCGACGATTGCCCCGTACTCCTCCATCCCCTGCATCCAGTACGGAAAGCAGAGATGGATCTTCAGGTCCAGCCGGCCGGGCGCCAGCGGCACCATCTGGTACCAGGCGACGAACGGCCCCTGCACCGCCAGCAGCAGGCCCGGAAAGGCGATGGCCGCCACCAGGTCACGCAGCTGCCAGTCTTCCAGCCCCGGCACAGGCGGCTGGGGCGCCTCCCTGTCGGCGGCGGGCATATGCAGGATGGACCAGGGCTGGTCCGTATCCGGAACCTGTGAGTCGCGGGCATGGAAACCGGGCTCCAGCGTCGCCGAATGCGTCGCGATATGGTGGTAGGCCTCCATGAAATTCTCGGCCAGCACCTTCCAGTTCCAGTCATGGCTGTAGTCCAGCGTGCGCGCGACATGGAAATCGCCCAGACGGTAATTCTCGAAATAGTCCGCCAGCCCGCTGACCTGCGGCGCGAAGGCGGGCGCCTCCTCGTCCAGCGTCGCCATGACGAAGCCTTCCCAGATCTCCGAGCGGATCTCGCGCAGGCCGAGCCCCGCAGGATCGAACCCCTCCGCCCCTTCCATCAACGGCGCCCGCACAAGATTGCCCTTCGTATCGTACGACCACGCATGATACGGGCAGGTGAACAGCTTCCGGCAGCCGTGCCCCTCTGCTACCAGCGCAGAGCGGTGCCGGCACACGCGCGACAGCACACGCACCGTGCCGTCATCCCCGCGCACCACCATGACCGGTTCGCCCGCAAGGTCTGCCGAGAGATAATCGCCTGCCCCCGGCACCTGGTCCACACGCGCCAGCGGCAGCCAGCCGCGCGCCAGAACGCGCGTTCGCTCCCGCTCCCAGATCCCCTCATCCGTGTAGGCAACGGGCGGCAAGGTAGCCGCTTCCTTCAGCGGCAGGCGGCAGGCTGAAACGTCTTCAGCGGCAAGAAACGTACGTGTCATGCCTCACCCTAAAAAAGATGACGCATGCGTCAAGTTTTATCTCGCAACATTTTTCGCGAGGCACAGGCCCCGCCCGGCCTATAGCGCCTTCAGCCTGCTTCTGCCGGGAGGTCATGTTCCAGCCTGACCAGCCGGGCCAACATGCCGCGCGCGGCGATGGCGGGCGCTTTCGAGCGCACGGAATCCGTCATCGCCTGCATGCGATAGCGTGTCGTCAGCAGGTGGCCCTCCGTGCTGTAGCTGCCCTTGTAGGTCTTGCCGCCAATCCGGATCTCGATCGGTGTGGGCATGGCTTTCCTCCTTTTTTATGTACGGAAAAGAAGCGGTGTCCTTTCCTGCGGCGCAGACTAACATACCCCCCGTCATGGCCCAATTACTGATCGTTTATCATTCCCGCACCGGCGGCACGCGCCAGATGGCCGAGGCCGCCTTCGCCGCCGCCAGCGAAGAGGCAGACACCGTGCTGAAGCGCGCGGAAGACACCATGCCGGAAGACCTGCTGGCCGCGGGCGGCTACCTCTTCGCCGCGCCGGAAAACCTCGCCGCCCTGTCTGGCGCAATGAAGGAATTCTTTGACCGCTGCTATTACCCCGTCCTTGGACGGATAGAGGGGCGCCCCTATGCCCTGATGATCTGCGCAGGCTCTGACGGGGAAGGCGCCGCCCGCCAGGCCGCCCGCATCGCAAAGGGCTGGCGCCTGCGCGAGGTGCAACCGCCGCTGATCGTCAACACCAGCGCTCAGACCCCGGAAGAAATCCTCGCAGAGAAGATCATCCCGGAAGCGGATCTGGAAAAGTGCCGTGAACTGGGCGCGGCGCTGGGGGCTGGCCTGAAGATGGGGGTGTTCTGAGGCTCACGCCTCAGAACGACACCTCAATCCCCATCAGGAACTCGAACGGCTTGCCAGGGCGCAGGCCTGCCGGATCGATTGAGGCGACATAGACCTCGTCGAACAGGTTCTCGGCCTTGGCCCGCACGCGGATGCGGTCGGTCAGGTCAACCCAGACAGCCATGTCAGCCACCCAACGCGCCTCGATCAGCTCGCGTTCCGGAATGCTCCCCTGCCCGGCACGTGCCCGCGAATCTGCAACATAGTTGCCCGACAGGCTGGCACCCCAGCGGGCTGCTTCGAGACCGGCGCTCAGCGTCAGCTGCTGGTCGGCGATATAGGGCAACTCATCTCCGGCAACGACATCGCCCCACGGCTCATAGTCACTCTCGAAGCTCGTCTGGAATTCCGCATCCGTCAGCGTGTAGACAAGGCTTACAGGAATGGAGAGTTCCGTATCCAGAACGGCGGCAGCATCCCAGCTGGCCGTCAGTTCCAGACCCTTCACATCCACTTCGCCGCCATTGAACTGGTCGCCGACCGTGCAGCCACCGCCCGACGAGGCCGTGCAGGTGCCGAGCAGGTTCGAATAGTCGTTGAAATAGGCGATCGCTTCCAGTTCGAATTCGCCGCGTGAATAGCGTCCGCCGAATTCCCAGTTCACGCTTTCCTCAACATCGGCGTCTGTCGTGCCCGGGCTGGCAATGGCGAAGCCGCGATGCACGCCAGCTAACAGCGTTGTCGTCTCACTGATCTCATAGAGCGCGCTGAGGCCCGGCACGACAACCGAGTCGGAGAGCTTCCGCACCTGCGTCGGACCCGCGGCGCGGGTCGGATCGCTGGTGGCATAGTCTTCCCGCGTCAGTTCGTAATCCTCAAATCGCGCACCGCCTGTCACTGACAGACGCCCGATGGTGAACTTGTCCTGCACGAACAGGGCCAGCGCCTCGCCGGACGAAACGCGGTTCGCCTGGCTGCCCGCAGCGCCTGCCGTGGTCAGGATCAGCTGCCCGCCCTCAAGGCGATAGGCATCCTCTTCCTGGAACCGGTCTTCCTCATCCTGATGAATACGGGCGCCGATAGTCAGGTCGTGGTCGATCCCACCGAAGGCCGTCTTCCAGTTGAGGACCGACTGGATCCCCTCACTGGAATAGGCGCGGCGGTTGGCGCGGTAGACGATGGAATCGTCGAGGCTGGCGGTTCCCACTGTCAGATCATATTCCGCGGCATAAGTCACCGGATCGGCCAGCACGCTGGAGATGGAGACATCCCCGCTCGCCCCGGTGCCGCCTGAATTGATGCCCTGCAGCTTGTACCAGTTGCGGGAAAAGTCGTGATGATAGGCAATCGTCGTCAGGCTGAGGTCCGGCGCGAGGTCGATCCGGTGGGTCAGCTGGAACAGCTCGTTCTCACCCTTGAACTGGTCGTCCGTGCTCGCATTATAGCGCCGGTAAGGATCGGCCCGGAAATCGTCCAGCGTCAGGCCCAGATAGGTCTCGTTCGAGGTCTCTTCCCGCGTCTGGTATTTCAGCTCCACGCTCTGCGGCATGGCGCCTTCGGCCTTGTACGCGCCGAGCTTCACGACCAGATCGTCCGCGTCGAAGCCGGTCGGCCCGCCATTGTCCAGCCGCTTGAAGCCGTCCGTCTCGTCGGTGAACACTTCAACGAGGCCGCCCAGTTGCCAGCCCGCCGCCGCGTCTGCCTTGCCGCCCAGCCAGAGGTGCGCGCGCTGGCGGTCATTCGTGCCGAACATGACCTGCCCGTAGCCCGAGGGAGCCTCCGGCACAGGCGTCGAGAACATGTTGATCGCCCCGCCCGTGGTGCGCGGGCCATAGAGGATCGCCGCCGGGCCCTTGGTCACCTCGATGGCGCTCATCCGGGCGATGGTGGGGAAGTAATAGGCCGACGGGGAGGCATAGGGTGCCGGCGAGATCGGCACGCCGTCTTCCATCAGCGCCACGCGCGAGGAGCGGTCGGAGCCGGAGCCGCGCAGGCCGATATTCGGGCGCAGGCCATAGCCGTCCTCTTCCTGGATGTTGACGCCCGGCACGGCGCGCAGGATGCGCAGCACGTCGCTCTGCGCCTGCACCGACAGGTCCGCATCGGTCAGGAACGAGACCGAGCCCGCCACTTCCAGCGCCGCCTCGGACGAGCCGGTCACAACAACCGTCGACAACAGGCGATAGGGATCATCCCCTTCCGTCGCGTCCGGCGCCTCTGCCCCGGCCGAAAGTGCCAGCACCGCCACCGATGCCATCAGGAAACTGCTCTTGAAACCGCTCACGCTGCCCTCGCTCCGCATATTTTCTATTCAGGTCGCGGCTGTTTATTGGAGACAGATTGAGAATGCAAGTGCGACCCATTTGCAATCTATGACCAGACTCAGCCCGCAAAGAAATGGCTGATAAGAAGACCATTCCCTTCGCAGCCCCCAACAAGCGCCCAAAATGGGCCCCGCGCTTCGCGCCGGGTTGAAAATTGGGACTTTCCAGCCAAACTGCTGCGATTCCGGCGGGCTACTAATTTTCTGAAAACAGTAAATGGAGAGGAGACGGAATGATCCCCGTCATGATTGGTATCGGATACATCGGGATGATTCTGGTGATGTCCAACGATCACCCAAAAGGAGCGGATTTTGCGCTCATGTTTGGTCTCGTCGCCTGGATCCCCTACATCTTTTTTTGGATGTCCCTGTCTGCGCCGTTCACCTTCACCACAAAGCGCAACGGCGAGAAAACCAGCATCGGCGAGCGCTTCCTGCGCTGCTTTATCGGCCTGATCATCAGCGCCGCCCTCTTCACCGGCTTTTACATGGGCGTCGACGCCATCGTCTGATCGTGCGGATTGGCAAAAAGGCTTCCTAGCATGACCTGGACTGAAATCGCGGGCTTTGTAACTGGTGCGCTTTGCGTCTGGCTCGTCGTGAAGCGGAATATCTGGAATTTCCCGGTCGGGATCGCGAATTACGCGTTCTTCTTTATACTGTTCATCGGCGCCGGCCTCTATGCCGATGCGGGGTTGCAGGTGGTTTATTTCGGCCTTGCGCTTTATGGCTGGTATTCCTGGCTGCGCGGGGGCGAGGATCATACTGCGCTGACAGTGCACAACCCCACCCTGCCCCAGTTTCTCGCCTGCCTCGTGGCCGTGGGCGTGATCGCCGCTGGCATCCAGTTCGGTCTGCACCGTTTCACAGATTCCACCGTGGCCGGGTGGGACGCGATCACCACGGCGCTCAGCCTCGTCGCGCAGTTCATGTTGTCGCGTAAATGGATCGCCAACTGGTGGCTATGGATCGCGGCGGACCTGATCTACATCCCGCTCTATGCGTGGAAGGGCCTGTGGCTGACGGCCGGGCTCTACGCCATCTTCCTCGCCATGTGCGTGGTCGGCCTGATGGAATGGCGCGCCGCGCGGTCGACGATGCTCGCGCCGGTTCCTTCCGCCACCTGATCAGCTCTCACCCGCCAAAATCGCCGCGAGCCCCTCGCGGTAAGTCGGGTATTTCGGGCGCCAGTTCAGGGCGGCCTTGGTGCGGGCGTTGGAGACGCGTTTGCACTCGGCATAGAAGCTCGCCGCCATGGGGCTGAGGCCTGCGTCCTCGAACGCCACTTCCGGCGGCGGGGGAATGCCGAGCAGGTCCGCGGCGTAGGCAATCACGTCCTGCGGCGGGGCGGGATCGTCGTCGCAGAGGTGGAACACGCCCCCTGCCCGCGCGGCCGCCTCGGGATGCTGGTGCAGCGCCAGAAGGCCGCCCGCGATGTCATCCACATGCACGCGGGAGAAGACCTGCCCCGGCTTCACGATGCGCCGCGCCGTGCCCTCCCTCAGCCGGTCGAAGGCGGACCGGCCGGGGCCGTAGATGCCCGGCAGGCGGACGATGTTCACCCGGCCGCCGGTCGCGGCGCGCCACTGGTCCTCGGCGAGGACGCGGGCCTTCGCGCGGCGGCTCTGCGGGCGGGTCTCGCTCCACTCGAACGCCCAGCCGCCGCCAAGGTCTCCATAGACGCCGGTGGTCGACAGATAAGTCACGCGGAAGTCATGGATTGGTCCGGTATAGTCATGGCGAAGTCCGGCATGATCATGGCCCAGTCCGGTATGCACATGGCGTAGTACGGGGCAGCCATGCGCATCCGGCGGGATCGTCACAAGAACGCATGCATTATCGGGCAGGTGCAGCGGGCTCTCCCCGTCCCAGACGCGGGCGTCGATGCCCTCCGCCTGCAACGCCTTCGCCTTGCCCTCGCTGCGCACCGTGCCGGCCACCGGGCCCGGCCAGATCCGCGCCAGCTGTGTGGCACTATAGCCAAGCCCGGCGACAAAAAGCAGAGATGGCTGAACTGTCATTTGCGTGTGCCGATCCCATTGTATCTATGGAATTTGTTACAGGTTCCGGAGTGTCCGATCCATGCCATTTCTCGCCGCTGCTGCCATGTCGCTCGCCCTGTTGCAGTCGACGGGAGACCTCATCGCCGCAGAGGAACAGGCCCGGCTGGACGCCTGCCTCACCAGGATCGAGAGCGATCCGGAAGAAGCCTATGAGGACGGCCTCGCCTGGCTGTACCAGGGCAACCGTCCTGGCGCCCGCCAGTGCACCGCCCTGGCCCTCATCGCCCTCGGCCATCAGGCAGAAGGCGCCGAACGCCTGAAAAACCTCGCAAATTCAACGGACGGCGGCACGCTGGAGCAGCGCGCGGCCTACCTCTCCCAGGCCGGGAATGCCTGGATCGAGGCAGACGATCCGGATGCGGCCCTGCAGGCTTTCGATGCCGCACTGAAGATCGCCCCGGACGCACCGGAGCTGCTGCTGGACCGGGCCTCTGCCAATATCCTGCTGGAGAATTACGCCGAGGCCATCGACGATCTCGACGCCGTGCTGCTGCGCGTGCCAGGCCTGGGCGATGCCCACCAGATGCGCGGCGCCGCCTGGCTGGCCAAGGGCGATCCCGACAAGGCCATGCTGGACGTGACCGCCGCGATGGAGGCCGATCCGGAGAATGTCGACACGCTGGTCCTGCGTGGCCGTGTGCGCGAAGCGCTGCGCCTGCAGGAAGAAGCCGGCGGCCCGGTCGAGCGGCTCGACGTGAACTGAGGCTCAGCCGACGCGCCTGCCGCTTTCGTCGATCAGCATTTCGCCGTCTTCCTTGTAGAGCGGCCCCGGCGGCAGCGTCTCCAGAAGGTCCAGTACCGCCTCGCTCGGCCGGCACAGGCGCACGCCCTTCGGGCTGCACACGATCGGCCGGTTCACCAGCACAGGGTGCTGCAGCATCGCCTCCAGGATGGTATCGTCGCTGACCCCCTGCTCCAGCAGGCCCAGCTCCTTCGCCGGCGATTTCGTCTCCCGAAGCGCCATGCGTGGCGTCAGCCCCGCCGCCGCAAACAGGCCGAGCAACTGCGGCCGCGTCCAGCCTTGCTTCAGATACTCGATCACCACGGGCGTTTCGCCGCTCGCCTCGATGATGGCCAGCACATTCCGCGAAGTGCCGCAGTCCGGATTGTGATGAATGACGATCATGGCCCCAACCCGCTATGCTGTGACCGGCTCGGTGCCGGGCACAAGAAAGACAGGCTCTTTGTCTGCCGGCATTGCCACAAGATCGGCATCCGTCATGCGCGCATAGATCTCTATCAGCGTTCCGTCCGGATCGCGCAGCCACAACTCGTGCAAAGGCGTGCCACGCCATGTCGATCGCGGCGGCTTCTCCACATGCGCGCCGAACGTCCGGGCCCTTTCATAGGCGTCGACCACCGCATCGCGATCGGCAACTTCGATGCCCAGATGGTAGAGCGTATCGCCGCCCAATTGCTTTCCATCCGAGACCAGCAGAACGAAATTCAGATTGAGGTCCGGCCGGATGAAAGTAGCAAAACGGTGCGTCCAGTCTTTGGGCCAGGTATTGAGCAGCCAGGCATAGAATCGCACGCTGCTCGGCAGGTCGTTCACGCGGACGCTTGCATGGAACTCCTGCGACGCCGGGCCCTCCGGCAGATCCTGCAGGGCCATGAAAATCTTCAGCCGCGCCTCGATCTGGTCGCGCGCCCGTGAGAAGCGGGCGCGCATCTCTTCAGGGCTGATACCCGGATCGTCACTTGCCGGGTCATCAATTGCCCAATGCAACCGCTTCACCGATCCCGGCAGGAACGGGCAGACTTCCTCAGCACACAGGGTCACCACGTAATCAAAGTCTTCGGCCTTGAAATCCTGAACTGATTTGGAGGCGTGGCCGGTAATGTCGATCCCTTTCTCCCGCATGGCTTCGATGGCATAGGGATTCAGCCGGGTTGGGTTCGAGCCTGCACTGGCCACAACAGCCCCGTCCCCAAGCATGTGTCTGGCCAGCCCCTCGGCCATCTGGCTTCGCGCTGAATTGGCAACGCACAGAAAGAGAATTCGCATGGGGTCTCCGATCATTCCTCAGGAAATGCCTGCCGGGTACGATTGGCGAAAGCGACCAGCGACAACATCACCGGCACTTCGACCAACACCCCAACCACGGTGGCCAGCGCGGCCCCCGAATTCAGGCCGAACAGACTGATTGCCACGGCGACGGCCAGCTCAAAGAAATTCGATGTGCCGATCATGGCGCAGGGCGCGGCGATCTTGTGCGGCACTTTCCATGCCCATGCCGCAGCATAGGCAAGTGCAAAGATGCCATAGGACTGGATCAGGATCGGCACGGCGATCAGCGCGATCACAGCGGGCTGCGCCAGGATCGTCCCGCTCTGGAAGCCGAACAGCAGAACCACGGTTGCAAGCAATCCGACGACAGAGAGCGGCTTGATCCGATGGGTAAAGCGGGTCACGGCCGCCTCCCCACCCTGCCGGGCAAGGGCATTGCGCGTCAGAATACCAGCGATCAGGGGGATGACGACATAAAGCGCCACCGACAGGAGCAGTGTTTCCCAGGGCACGCGGATGTCCGTCACGCCCAGAAGGAAAGCCACGATCGGTGCAAAGGCAAACACCATGACCGCATCGTTCACGCTGACCTGCACGAGCGTGTAGTTCGGGTCCCCGCGTGTCAGCTGGGACCAGACAAACACCATCGCCGTGCACGGTGCCGCGCCCAGCAGGATGAGCCCGGCGATGTAGCCTTCCGCATCCGCAGCAGGGATCAGGCCAGCAAAGACATGGCGGAAGAACAGAACCCCCAGCGCAGCCATGGTGAACGGCTTGATCAGCCAGTTCACGACCAGCGTGATGACCAGCCCCTTGGGCCGCTCCCCCACCCGGCGCATGGCCGAGAAGTCGATCCCGATCATCATGGGCCAGACCATCGCCCAGATCAGGATGGCGACCGCGAAATTGACGTTCGCATATTCCAGCGCCGCCAATGCGGAAAACGCACCCGGCATGACGGCCCCAAGTCCGATCCCGATCAGGATGCAAAGGCCCACCCAGACCGAAAGGTATTTTTCGAAAACGCTCACAGGATCAGCCGCAGCAAGAGGAGCTTTTCGGTTCAGGCATGGCCGGCGCGCAGCAGGCCCGTTCCACGGCCATACCGGTCGGTGTCGAGGCAAGACGCCCGTCATTCAGCTCCGGCCCGCCACCATAGACAGCGCTGTCGCCGGTCGTGTGGAACACTTCCCATGGCACACCGGCCGGATCGGAAACCCAGCTCTTCTCGGACTGGGCGTAGCAGCAGACTGTCGCCCCCTCTTCGAGCACCGGCGCGTCCGCCTTCTGGAGACGCGCATAAACTTCGGCGAGTTCCTCACCATTTTCCGCCTGGATGCCCAGATGCTCCACACCCGCCTTGGCACCGCGGGCGCTGATCGCGAGATTGACCCGCGGATCATCCAGCATCCACTTGGCGTAATCATCCTTGCGCACACTTGGGGGCGTGTCGAACAGGGTGGAGTAGAAGTCGATCGAGCGCTGAAGATCATCCACAGCGATATGGACATGCAGGCGTTTCATGGGACGTCCTTTCGAATGACGTGTTAGCAGCAGGAGGATTGCGCGGCGGCCATGATGGGGCTGCAGACTTCTGCCCTGCCCTGACAGCAGTCCTCCATCAGGAAGAGGATCAGCCCGCTGATGGCATCATAGTTTGCCGTATAGATGATCGAGCGCCCCTGCCGGTTGCCCTCAACAAGGCCTGCATTCGACAGGATGTTGAGCTGTGCCGACAGCGTATTGGGCGGCACATCCAGTGCGGTGGCGATTTCCCCGGCAGGCAAGCCATCGCGCCCTGCCTTCACCAGAAGGCGGAACACGGCGAGCCGGTTTTCCTGAGCCAGGGCCGACAATTGAGAGAGCGCAAGTTTTGATTCCATATTTCCACGATAATGGAAATATGGAATACGTCAAGCCCCCTACAAGAGCGGGGCTTTACCACTTCAGCGGTAGCGTTTCTGCAACATGGTCCAGACGGCCCGCAGGCCACAGGCAGCGGCGCCTTCCGGCCGGCCATATTTGCCTTTACGCCATGCCCAGACATCAAAGTGGGCCCAGCTTTTCGCGTCGACGAACTGTTTCAGGAACAGGGCTGCCGTGATCGAGCCCCCGAAACCGCTGCCTGAGTTCACGAGATCCGCGATCGGGCTTTTCAGCTCTGACATGTATGGGTCCCATAGTGGCATGCGCCACACCGGATCGCCGGACTCGGCAGCCCCCGCCAGCACATCGGCCACCAGTTGCTCATCGTCGGAATAGACCGGGGCCAGATCGGCGCCGAGCGCCACGCGGGCCGCGCCGGTCAGGGTCGCGAAGTCGAGCAACAGGTCCGGATTGCCTTCGGAGGCCCGCGCCAGCGCATCCGCCAGGATCAGGCGGCCCTCGGCGTCGGTATTGTCGATCTCCACCGTCAGCCCCTTGCGGGACGGCAGGATGTCACCAGGACGGAACGCATCGCCGCTGATCGCGTTCTCAACCGTCGGCACATAGAGCTTCAGATGAACAGGCAGCTTCGTCGCCATCACCAGGCGGGCAAGCGCGATGACATGGGCCGAGCCGCCCATATCCTTCTTCATGATCCTCATGCCGCTGGACGGCTTGATGTCGAGGCCGCCGGAGTCGAACGTCACGCCCTTGCCGACCAGCGCCAGCTTCGGGTTCGAAGCATCACCCCATTCCAGCTCCAGGAAGCGTGGCGCGGCCTTTGCCGCCCGTCCAACCGCATGGACCATCGGATAGTTCTGTTCCAGCAGATCATCGCCCACGATGGCCGTCAGTTTCGCACCGAACTCCCCAGCCAGCTTTTCGATGGTTTCATGGATCCCCGCCGGGGTCATGTCCCCTGCCGGCGTGTTCACCAGGTCCCGCAACAGCGCGACCGCATCGGCCTCAGCCGAGAGCGCTTCCCCCTCTTCGCCCTCCGGTACAACCAGCTTCGGCGGATTGGATTTGTCTTTCAGGTACCGGTCGAACCGGTAAGCGCCGTCTGCCCAGCCCGCTGCAATGGAAGCAACAGAGAGCCCACCATCTGCTGCGACCTCATAGTTTCCTTCCGGCAGCTTGCCGGAAAGCGCCGCCACGGCCAGCGCATCCTTGCCGTCGCCAATGCCGCCCAGCACATGCGCCAGCGCCCCATCCGCGCCCGGCACCAGCACCATCTGGCCCGCCCCGCCCTTGAACCCCTGCGCCGCACCGATGGCGCGGGCGGAAGGGAACGGATCGTTCTCCAGGGATTTGAACGCGTCTGCCGTATACAGCCAGACCCTGACCGATGCGTCGGCTTGGGTGGTGAAACTCTTGTGCATGAAAGTGGCCTCGTGCGGGCAAGTGTTAATGGAGTCCGCATCGGCGTTAACCTATCCTTGACGCCCAATGGTTCAGACTCGCGCGGGAATACCCTGATTCAAACCCGGAGCGGTTCCATGTCCAGAGCCAAAACCTCCCTGGCTGCACTTGCCATCGCCCTCGCCGGCGTGACGGCCTGCGCATCGACGCCTGATCCGGAGGCGGAAGCGGCTGCACAGCTGCAGGCCGCCATGGAAGAGGCCATGAAGCCCGCAACGCCAGAAGAGATCGAAGCAGCCAACAATGCAGACCCGCTGACCAAGGCGAATTTCTGGTCGAAGGAATACTCCAAGGACGCAGAAAATCTCGACAATGCCCTGACCTTTGCCGAGGCCCTGCGCGGGATCGGGTCGACCGAACGGGCGATCGAAGTGTTGTCTGAAGTGCTGGTCATCCATCCGGGGGAGCCGCGTATCCTGATGCCGCTCGGCCGGGCTCTCGCGGCCAATGGCAACCAGCTCGGCGCCGCGCGCGCCTTCGAGCAGGTCGCCGTCACCCAGCCGGAACGTGCAGAAGCCTGGGCGGCCCTTGGCACAGCGCTCGACCAGCTGGAAAACCACACCGGTGCCCAAGCGGCCTATGAGAAAGCGCTGGCCATCGAACCGGGGCGCGCCAGCACATTGTCGAACTACGGCCTGTCCCTCGCGCTGACCGGTGACCTGCCGGGCGCCGAGGCGAAATTGCGCCAAGCCTCCAGTGTCGCGCCGAATGACATCCGTGTCCGGGAAAACCTTGCCCTCATCCTCGGCCTGCAGGGGCGGTTCGAGGAAATGGAAAAAACCAGTGCAGGCTATGCGCCGGACAAGGTGGTCGAGCAGAATGTGGAACTCCTGAAGGAGATGATCCAGCCTGCCCGCGACATTGACTCTCTCAAGGACGCATCCGGGCCGGCGCCTGCGGCATCCCCCTCAACGGAAGAAAGCCCGCCTGCCGAAGCGACTGGGCTGCGCCTGCGCCGCACGGGCGGCTGAACACTTCAGAAAACAGACACCGCAAGCGTGTCCCGCCCTGCGCAATCAGGCGAGGATACGGACTTCCACACGCGGATCAACACCCATCAGGCTGCCAGCATCGGAACGGCGGTCACTGCCGCTTTGACGCGTCAGGGAGGGAGCCGCCTCATTCTTCTTCTGCATGGCCTGGTACTTGATATAGGCAGGGCCGAGGACGACCAGGAACAGAACCGGAAGGAAGAAGACAATCATCGGCACGGTCAGCTTTGCGGGCAGCGCGGCAGCCTTCTTCTCGGCCTCTGCCATACGCATGTCCCGGTTTTCCTTGGCCATAACGCGTAGTGCATCGCCAAGCGGCGTACCGTACCGTTCCGCCTGCCCCAGTGCCATACAGACGGCTTTCACGCCCTCATGCCCCGTACGCCGGGCAAGGTTCTCATAGGCCTGACGGCGCTCTGGCAGATAGGCCAGTTCTGCCACGGTCAGGCCGAACTCCTCCGCCAGTTCCGGGGAAGCAGATCCGATTTCCTGGCCTACCTTGTGGAAGCCAAGTTCGATGGACATGCCGGACTCCACACAGATCAGAAGCATGTCGAGCGCATCCGGAAAGGCCCGCATGATGGAATGCTGGCGCTTCTGCGCGAGGTTGGAGACATAGAGGTTCGGGGCATAGAAGCCAGCCGCAGCGCCGAACAGGATGGAGCCATACTTCATCGCTGGCTGCATGCCGAAATCATTGACGAAGAACACGTAGAAAAACACGACCAGCATACCAACGAATGGCAAGGTCATGCGTGCGAAATAGAATGCCGACACCGGACCTGGGCCGCGCATACCCGCCTTGTTCAGCATATCCTGCAGGTTGGGATCTTCCAGCGCCTTCGCCAGATTCAGGCGCGAAGAAATCTCGCCAATTGCGGAATCGTCTTTCCGGCGCAGGCCCTTCTTGCTCTCGAGCGCTGCCCGGCTCTGCTTGCGCAGCCGTTCCCGCTGCATCGAAACCGACTTCAGGCGCGTCTCAAGCTTGTTGCCTTGAAGATAGGGCATGAACATGGTCAGCGCTGTGCCAAACACGGCAATTGCAACCAGGATCGAGGCCAGCGCCTCAGGCTTCGTCAGGGAAAGGAGAATCTCGTACACTGCGCCCGCCTAGATATCGAAATTGATCATCTTCTTCATCGTCATGATCCCCGTGAACATCAGGGTCGAGCCTGCAGCCAGAATGACGTGACCGGTTTCAGTGCGGAAAAGCTCCATGATGTAATCCGGCGTCGTCAGGAAGACGAGCAAGCCGACAGCAAACGGCAGGGAGCCGATGATCATCGCCGACGCCTTGGCTTCCGAGGACATCGCCTTGATTTTCTCACGCATCATCTTGCGGGAACGAATAACGCTGGAAAGGTTGCCGAGCGCTTCTGACAAGTTACCGCCTGCCTTGGCCTGGATCAGGAGAACGATCATGAAAAAGTTCACTTCCTGCAGCGGCACACGCTTGTAAAACATGCTCAGCGACCGCTCAGTGCCCGCCCCCATGGCCAGGTTATCCGCCAGTGTCGCAAACTCCGAACGCAGGGGCTCCGGGCTCTCCTTGGCAATGATCCGGATACATTCATTCAATGGCAGGCCGGACTTCACACCCCGCACAATGATGTCCAGCGCGTCGGCAAACTGGTTGATCATCTTCTTGTGACGGCTGTTGATCATGAAATTGAGAATGAAACGCGGCAAGCCAAACCCACCGCCGATAAAAGCCCCCAACACCAGAAGCGGGCGACTCTTCAGGGAAAGACCAGCAATGGTCAGCCCCTCAAAGCCCGACATGAAGACAAGGCCCGCACATACGCCGCCAAGCAAAACCGAGAACATCCAGAATGCAGAAAGCGGGACTTCCAAGCCGGCCTGCACCAGCTTCGTCTTGACTGTCTGAGCGCCGTTACTCCGACGCCTGGCTTCTCCCTGCTTGCGGAGGGAATCCAGCATTTCCTGCGTCTTGGCCCGCCGTTTTGCCGACTCGTCCATGACCTTGGCGCCCCTGCCCCTCCCGGAGAGAGTCGAACCGGTCCCAATGGCTCTGGCGCGCTTGCGCGCGGCTTCCTTGTCCCCTCCCGAAAAGGCAAGACCAACGCCGGCAATGGCAAGAAATGCCAGTACGGCGACTGCGATGGTCAGCAGGTTCCCATCCATGGATCAGCCCCCCAGTTCGTCGAGCGCGAGAGCCAGTTCGCGTTCAAGATTGTAATAGGACGCACGATCCCAGAAGCGCGGACGACCAATCCCGGTGCCACGGTGCTTACCGACAACACGTCCGTTTTCGTCTTCGCCTTCAATCTCGTATTTGAGAACGTCCTGAAGAACGATCGTATCGCCTTCCAGGCCAAGAACTTCCGTGATGTTCATGATACGGCGCGAACCGTCGCGCAGACGCGACGCCTGCACCACGACATCAATGGAGCCGACAATCATCTCCCGGATGGTCTTCGCCGGAAGCGAAAAACCGCCCATGGTAATCATGGATTCAATACGGCTCAGGGCTTCACGCGGGCTGTTGGCGTGCAGCGTGCCCATCGAGCCGTCGTGACCGGTGTTCATGGCCTGCAAAAGGTCGAAGGCTTCCGGTCCACGCACCTCGCCCACGATGATCCGTTCAGGACGCATACGCAGACAGTTCTTCACAAGATCACGCATCGTGATCTCGCCGGACCCTTCAATGTTCGGCGGGCGCGTTTCAAGACGCACAACATGAGGCTGCTGGAGCTGAAGTTCCGCAGAGTCTTCGCAGGTGATGACGCGTTCGCCGGGCTCAATGAAGCCCGTCAGACAGTTCAACAACGTCGTTTTGCCAGAGCCCGTACCGCCGGAAATCAGGATGTTACAGCGAGAGTGCCCGATGATCCGGAGTAGCTCGGCGCCCGGCTCACTGATGGATCCGAAATTCACCAGGTCCTGAAGGCGCAGCTTGTCCTTTTTGAACTTACGAATGGTGAGGGTCGGCCCATCGATTGCCAGCGGCGGGGCAATCACGTTCACACGAGACCCGTCCAGAAGGCGGGCGTCACAGATCGGTGAGGAATCATCGACCCGGCGGCCGACCTGGCTCACGATCCGCTGGCAGATGTTCATCAGCTGCGCATTGTCACGGAAGCGGATATTGGTCCGCTCGATCTTGCCGTTGACCTCGATATAGGTCGTATCCGCGCCATTGACCATGATGTCGGCGATATCGTCGCGCGCCAGCAACGGCTCCAGCGGACCGTATCCGAGAACGTCGTTACAGATATCGTCGAGCAGCTGTTCCTGCTCGGACAGCGACATCACGACATTCTTGATGGAAATGATCTCGACGACGATATCGCGGATCTCTTCACGTGCACTGTCAGAATCGAGCTGCGCCAGCTGGGACAGGTCGATCGTATCAATCAGCGCGTTGAAGATTGTGGTCTTCGTTGCGTAATATTGCTCAGACTGCTGCAGGACCTGGCGAACCTTCTCCTGCTTCGGTGGCGGAGCTGCCGGAGCGGGAGGTGGCGGAGCTTTCGGTGCCCCTTTTACGGCGACAGGTTCCGGAACGGATGACTTCACTGCAGCCTGCGGACGTGGGGCTGCCGGCATAGCCTTCGGCTCCGGCGCTATGGTCGGCGCCGCCGTCGGTGTCGCAGTTTGTGAGCGTTTCCCGAATGCCATCAGCTTGTCCCGCTTCGTCAGACCTTATTTGCCCAGCAGTTTCTTGATGAAGGATTTCTGCTGCACTTCGACTGACCGGCCGGTCAGCAGCGATGCCAGATGGTCGATCGCTTGAGAGGAACGCGCTGTGGCATCCGTCTCGGAAATCATCTGACCATTATTGGCAGCCGTACCGAACAACTCCGGTTCAAACGGCAGGATCACCTCAGGTTCCACACCGATTGCAGCACCAAAATCCTTCACCGGAATTTCCGGCCGCTTCGGCACGCCGGACATATTGATGATCAGGCGCGGCGGCGTGTCGTTCGGTCGCGCGGCTTTCAGCTGGTCGATATAGTTCTTGCCATTCCGCAGGGATGCCAGATCCGGCTGACAGACGATGATCACTTCATCGGAGGCCACCAGCGTACGCTGGACCCAGCGGCTCCAGACATGCGGCAGGTCGAGCACAAGGTAAGGAACGTTCCGCCGGACCACTTCGATCACCGACAGATATGACTCGTCCGGAATATCCATGATCTGGCCAATTGAGGCCGGCGCCGTAAACAGAGACAGGCGGTCGCTGGCCTTGGCCAAAAGACGCTCGATCACAGCATCGTCGGCACGCTCCGGCTGAAGCAGGGCGTCTGCGACGGTTTGCGTCGGCTCCTGGTTGAAGTCGAGCGCCGTCGTTCCGAACGACAGGTCCAGGTCAACCAGAGTTGTGTTCACCTTGGTCGTCTCGGCAAGCGCCCAGGCCAGGTTATGCGCGATCGTGGATGCCCCTACCCCGCCCTTGGCCCCGACCACAGAGATCTGCTTCCCAACGAAGGGGGCATCCGGATCCGCAAACAGCCCCGAAATCGTCCGGAGAATCTGCAGGGGCTGGAATGGCGGCACCATGTATTCACTGACACCGCGCGCCACGAGCTGGCGGTAAAGAGCAATATCGTTGATGGCACCGATCACCATCACCTTGACCGTCTCATCGCAATGCTCAGCCAGCCTGTCGATTTCCGACAGGAGCTGGGCCGAACGTGCCGTCGACTCGATCACCAGGAGATTTGGCGTTGGGTTTTGGCGCATATAGTCGATCGCAGCTGGAATGCCGCCAGCATGAGACTGAAGCGTTGCACGGCCCATGCGCCGGTCGCGCTCGCAAACCTCCATCAGGAGGCGCGTTTCATCACGCTCATAGAAGACCTGGATCGAAATGGCCGGCAGAACAGCATCTCCGCCGACCCCATCGTCCATGGCGGTGAAAATCGGCTGATCGTGCTCAAGCTCGCGCTGAGGCGTCTCAAGATCGACAATGACGGGCGAATCCTGTGCTGGCACGGTAGCTTGCTCTTCCCTAGGCAACACCAGATCAGCCATCGGGTCGTCGGCAAAAACGTCTTCGAAATCAGATTCGAAATCGGACTCGAGGAGCGGATTTTCTTTGGGCATAGCCTGTAGATCCCTTGTCATACGCTCTAGTTCGAAATGGCCTGAGACACGGTGCCAGACTCCTGGCTGGTACGTGTCGACCCGGTCGATTCACCCTCACGGAATTTTTCGAGGATAACGCCGCGGCGGATCGGGTCGCCCTTGTCCAGCGCCCGCGTACCCAGCAGGTCTGCCGGGTCCGCAATCATGGCAGCCAGATTTGACCGCACAGCGCACCCCAGATTCGACTGCTCATTGTTGGAGCTGAGATCGGCGAAATCCATTCCCGCTTGTGACGGACAATCCGGCGCAATGGCTTCATAGGCCTGGAAGGCAAGGATCATAGGCTCGGATACCGGTGAACCTTCGCCATGATGGGTGCCTTTGATTTCCTCATACTGCACGCCGTTCTCATATGCGATCGCTCGCGCTTCGGCGACGGCAGCAACAGCCAGCTGAGGGTTGGCGGAAGATTCCGGCAGCGACATGATCAATGGACCATGTCCGTGATCACGATAGGCCGCGACAAACCTTGTGATCGCGCTCCGGTCCGCCAGGCTGATCTGGGATGCCTGCGGATGGATCTCGATCTCCAGGAACTCTGTCTTCTTCTGAACGCTGATCGCATTGCGGTCGAGCACCGTACCCTGCAGGTAGGAAGCAGGTACATTCGTTGGCGCAGAACTCGCGCAGGCAGCCAGCACGGTCAGCCCAACACCGGCAGCCATCAGAGTGTATGTGGATTTCAGGATATTGGTCACCTTCTGCTCCCCTATTCCTCGATAAAGCCCACGGGGGCGCGGTATTCCGATGCCGGGACGGAGGCACCATCGCGGCCATATTGTTCATTCAGCTTGCCGAAGAAGATGGTCTTCGCATCCGACGCATTCGCATATCCGTCTGCCGGCGTTCTCAACTGGTTCTTGCTGGTCGGATCGACCAGGTAAGGCGTCACGATGACAACCAGCTCCGTTTCTTCCTGAATGAAGTCACGCGAACGGAACAAGGCGCCCAGGATTGGAAGCTTTTTGAGCCCCGGAATCTGGTCCAGGCTCTGGCGGGATTTTGACTGGATGAGACCGGCCATCATCATGGAGCCACCCGAAGGAAGTTCAATGACCGACTCCGCCCTACGAACAGAAAGTGCCGGCAAAGTCACACCTTCATAGGTCGTTGTGTTCCCCTGATTATCGACAATCGTGCTGCTTTCCCCCTGGAAAGCACCTTCCGAGCTCAGCTCTGAAACCTCGGTCGAAACTTTTAGTGAAATACGGCCTTCGGAGAGCACGACCGGCGTAAAGCCAAGCCCAACACCATAGGGCTTGAATTCAATGGTGATCCGTCCGTTCTGGTCCTGCCCGACCGGCACAGGGAACTCACCACCGGCAAGGAATTTCGCGCTCTCTCCGGACATCGCAACAATGTTTGGTTCCGCCAATGTCTTGACGATACCAATCCGCTCCAAGGCATTCAGCTCAAGTCCGATACTCGACTGGAGATCGCTACCCACATAGTTCGTATAGGCTCCGCCTAACGAGAACCCGCCCAACGCACGCCCCTGAATTGGGTAGGTCAGGCCGGTGCCGATATCCGTAGAAACGTCGAATGGAAGACCAGGCGCCAGAACGGTCGTGTCGGCAGATACAGGCGGATTGCCCGTATAAAGCTGCTTCTCCACCAGATTGCTCAGATCACCGAAAGTTGGTGAGCCTGTGAGGTTGATCCCCAGCTGCTTGATCGCATTACGCTGCATCTCGACAATGCGGACCTCAAGCAGAACCTGATCCTTCGCCGCGATGTCGATCATATTGACGATCTTGGTGGTTTCATCCGGACGTAGATAAGCCTCGACCAGACGCTGCACAGCATCCGATTCAGCGAGGCTGTCGGTTGTCCCGGTGATGACCACACTGCCATTCAGGCCTTCGATCTTCACACGCGCGCCCGGCACATGACGGGCAATCAATTGTTCGATGCTGGCCATGTCCATCTCGACATTGATTTCGAGATTGAGGAGCTGGTTACCATCGCGATCGAACACGAAAGCATTGGTCTGACCGTAGTTGATACCCCGGAAGATAATCCGCTGAGATGTCTGGACAACGGCATCGGCGATATTTGGATTCGTGATGACGACATCCGCAGCCGGCGAACCAAGATCGACAATAGTCGACTTGTTCAGACCAAGCGTCACTTGCTGGCTGAACGGGGAATCGCCTGGCTGGGTGATCTGCGTCGCGAGTCCATTCGGACCAGCGATCGCCACTGGTCCCATGATGATCGACAATGCAAAAACCGCTGCCGATCTGACTGACAGAAAGACCTTCATAACTCAGCTACCCCCAAGGCCGGCAGAGGCCTGGCCATTGCGATAAATTGTGACGCTGTTGCCAGGAGAATTCCCACCCTGGAGAAGATCCGTACGGGCACCCCGTGACCCGGTGTCGCGCGCATCCGCCCAGGGACGCAGCGACAGCGAGATCGTTCCGAGCCGCTGCGCATGCGCAATCAGTTCGGCTTCTTCTGGTTTCACTTCCAGGGTCGCCGTATTGCCGATCTGTGATGCCGCTTCCGACTCTCCCTGGTAAAACACCTGGTCGATTGCAAGCACCCGGACATTTTTAAGAATGGTTTCCGTTACCGGACGCTCAATGACAGCCTCCGCCATCGCAACCTGCGCCTGGTATGTCAGAATGACATCCACCCGGTCATCCGGAAGGATGAAGCCACCCGAAGCAGATTCCGTAGAGATCTCAACGGAGATGGCCCGCATGCCAGGGGTCAGCAACGCAGCCATGAAGCCGGTCTCCCCTTTCTTCACGAGCTTCTGCGGCAGGATGGGCTCTTCTGCATAAATCGAAATGCGAACCACGCTGCCTGACAGTTCGGAAATCGCGTCCGCGTTGTCTTCTTCAGTCTGGTAACCGGCGACAACATTGTTTTCCGGCCAGGGGGCCCACTCGAAGTCGTCCGGTGACAGAAGCTCTCCGACCACCAGGTCGCGCCGGGCGACCAGGACATTGGTTTCCGAGACTTCCTTGGTTTGAACCAGCGTCTGCTGCTCCGTGACGGTTTGCATCACGGTACGCGGTTGGGTCAGCCCCCGGACAAGAAACGCCGCAGCGATGGCCGCAGCGGCCGCGCCAACCAGAATAATGAGACGCATCGGCGACATGGAGCCTAACTCCCTTCAGTTACGGTACACGGGGACTCTGGCTGATCAGCGCTATGGTCCCCATCCATGCGCCAGATTCTCACAGCTCGACTAAAGCAACGTTAACCGATTACTCCGGCAAATTTTAACGTTTGAGAAAGGATTGGAGACCCGGAAGCCGCCAGGAACACACCCGCTGCGATGGCCACGCCATAAGGCACGCCGGCGTTTTCCTCAAAGGGAGCCCGGACTGGTGCGGGCAGGATTGCAGCCGGCACCATGTTACGAACCAGAACGATAACAACGGCGCAAAGGCCACCGACGACCGCCATGGCCAGCACGAATGGAAAAGCAGCCGAAGGACCGACCCAGAGCATAACGGCCGGGATCATCTTGGCGTCCCCTCCCCCGAATATACGGAAGGCGAACAGGGCAAAGCCGATGACGAATGCGGCAAGCCCCGCCAGGACATGACCAATGAGAACTTCTATCGGCAAACCCGAGACCGCCGCTGCAGGAATGAACAGGCCCGCAAGGGTCAGGTTCAGCCAATTCGGAATTGTCAGGCTATTGATGTCGTGCAAAGCGGCGAAAAGGCATAGGGCCAGAAACAGACCACCCAGAACAAACAGAACCATATCCACATTCCCCATCTCGTGAGATGAGCGGGACCCTGCCTCCTAAATCCTAAGGAATGCTAATCGCGCCTTTTTTGAACGCCGGGCATAGAAAAAGGCCGCCAGGTTTCCCTAGCGGCCTTTTCATGATCAGCCTGCGCTTACTGAGCAGCGTTGGCGTTAGCGATCTCGGTGCTGACCTTCGAGAAGGTAGCGTTGGCGTTCGTGCCGAGGGCCGAAACACCACCGATGATGGCAACAGCGATCAGAGCGGCGATCAGGCCGTATTCGATAGCGGTTGCGCCCGATTCGTCTTTCAGAAAACGTGCAAACATTGGAAACTCCCATCATGCATTTGTTAGCGCCCCGGATTGCTTTGTCTGCCGGAACAGGTCTGACCCTAGCTGATTATTGTTCACAGCCAGTTTAGAGAAACAGAAATTCCATGAAGGGGTTACAGGGATTTGTTTACTACCTGAATCCGGATACGGACAGGATCGGCCCCTGTGGCCGAGCTGGGATTCTTTATATACATAAACCACCTGGAAAAGCGAGTGCTTTACCAATTAGCACTCCTGAAACTTTCTTCAGACAAATTGCGCCAAACCGTTCCTGGAGTGACTGGACATGAAGAATTTCGCCCGGACATGCGCATTCGGTCTGGCAAGCGGCCTGATGGTGCTGCCGGCTGTGGCAGGCCCTCTGACTGTTGAAGCCAACAAAACTGTCCCACTCAAGCTTAAGGGTACGGCGGCCAGTGTCGTGCTGGGCAACCAGAATATTGCCGATGTCGCGGTTCATGATGAACATCTGATCTTCATTACAGGCAAAACCTTCGGCACCACGAACCTCATGGTGTTTGACCGGTCAGGAAATCAGCTCCTGAATACTGAGGTTGTCGTAACGGTGAATTCCTCAAACCTGGTCACCGTAAACCGCAGCGGCACAAACTTTACCTATGACTGCGCACCGGCCTGTCGCCCAGTTGCCAGCCCAGGTGACAACGCTGAATTCTTCGATGAGCTGATGCAACAGCAACGCGGTATGCAGGCGCTGACAGAAGGCGATTGATCCTTCTGGCAGACCAGCCATGGATCGCCCCAGCCGCTCAGAAGTTATTCGGTGAAATTTTCAAGAACACCGAAACCGAAGACAAACCCCAATCTGATACTCAGGAAGTTGAGCGACTCTGGAAGAGGGGTTTGGGATGCGTTCACCACACAAGGGATTCCTTGTCTCCCGCCTGTCCCGCAAACTTGCGGAATGGACGGAGGAGCGCCGTGGGCAAGCCGCGGTGGAATTCGCACTGATCGCCGCGCCCTTCTTCTTTATTATCTTTGGACTGATGGAAATTTGCATGATTTTCATCATGTCGACAGTCCTGGAACATGCAATATCGGATGCATCACGCGAAATCCGGACTGGCCAGGCACAGGGCGCAGGTTTTTCGGAAGTCGAATTCCGCAAGTCGGTCTGTGACAATATGTTCGGACTTATGAGCTGCGATTCAAAGCTGCATATCGACGTCAAACGCCTGAGCAGTTTCAGCTCTGCGGATCTCAGCTCCCCGCTGGATGCTGACGGCAATTTCGACGATAGCGGCTTTGACTTCCAACCTGGCAGCGCCAACGACATTGTTGCAGTCCGCGTGTACTACGAATGGAGCCTGATCACACCGATCCTCTCGGCACCGCTCGCCAACATGCCTAATGGAAAGCGCATGCTCCAGGCCAGCGCCGTCTTCCGCAATGAACCGTTCGGAGACTGATCATGAAAATCAGCTGGCTTCTCTCCACTCTCAATCCCCGCCTCAAATGGCGTGGCTTCCGTGGTCTCTGCTATAATGAACAGGGGATTTCTGCAGTCGAATTCGCCCTGATCGCACCACTTCTCATCCTGCTTTATCTGGGCTCGATCGAGCTCAGCCTGCTGATGCAGGCTGATCGGCGCGTCACTCAGACCAGCGCGAGCCTCGGCGACCTGACAGCACGTCTGACGACCGTTACGGATACCGATATGGAAGAGATGTTCGCTGCTGCCAAAATCCTTATGGCCCCCTACGACGCTGATGCAGCGGAGATGCGCATTTCCAGCATCGTGGACAATGGCGATGGCAACCCCAGAGTTGCCTGGTCAGAGGCGCACAACATGACCGCCTATTCCAAAGGTGAAACGGTAACCCTCCCTGATGGCATCATGCCCTCGCCGGGATCGGTCATCATGGCTGAGGTCAGCTACGACTATGCAAGCCAGTTCGGCTACATCGTCTCAACCTCGACCACTATCAGCGACAAATTCTACCTGCGCCCACGTCGCGTGTCCGAAATCGCTCGTGTGACGACTGCAGGTTCCAACTCATTCGGCCCAACCAGCTGATTTCCAACTCCTCTCCCAGGAGCATTTACCGAAAGGCCGGCATCTTTACAGGTGCCGGCCTTTTTCTATCTGCAAGTCAGCTGTCAAAGCCGCGTTTGGGCGCATGGACTTTCCAGAGGATGACGAGACCGATCAGGAACATGACCCCGATACCGCCCATGCCAATCCGCTGGTTTCCTGTGATCCATGTCAGCAGGCTGACAATACCGGGCCCCATCCAGACGGTCACTGTGCCAGCAATGGCATAGAGGCCAAAGAACTCCCCGATACGCTCACGCGGCGCAATATGCACCAGCATGTAACGGCTGGATGTAATACAGGCGACCACAGCGATGGCGACCGGAATGACCAGCAGGAAATAGGTTATGTCGGACAGGCTGCTGAAGAATGGGCTGTCCCAGACGGGCATGGCGGCGGGGATTGCCCCAAAGAACATCGACTGCGGCGTAATCGACAGCTGAATCACCAGGAACAGGGTCAGTGCGGAAATCTCCCAGACAAGCGCGAGCTTGGGCCCCAATAGCCTGTCCAGATACCCGCCGACAAAGCCGCCAACGGCCCCAAACAGCACGCCTGTAATTCCGAAGAAGAGAATTTCCACGCCGCTCCAGCCAAGGAATGTGCCGGCATAGACAGCCCCAAGGGTCAAAAGCGCCGACATGGCATCGGCGTAGATTGTGCGCGCGATGAGGAAGCGCATGGTTTGCGGGTGTTCGCCAAACAAGCCTTTCAGGTAGCGAAGGAGAACCGTAATTCGTTCCCCCAGCCCCTGCGCCTCGCCGGTATTGCGGGCCTCCCCCCGGAACACGTCTGCGGCGGCCTCTTTCCAGGATTTCCCACCCTTGGCGCCGTCGGGCATGAACAGGAAAAACGGAACCAGAAGCACGGCCATCCAGACAGCCACGAATGGTCCGGAGAAACGTTCTGGCGCGAATGTCTCCCGGTCCAGCTTGATCACCTGTTCTGCAGGCGCAAAGGGCAGACCGGTTCCTGGCAACAGAAGACCAAACAGGAAAAAGAACAGGATCCCGACACTCAGGATATTGCCCAGCGAGAGGCCCAGACCGGAAATATACGGCAGCGCACTCGGACGTCCTGCAGTTGGCAGCATCGCATTGTGCAGCACCTCGGAATAACCATAGCAGCAATAAGCCACAGCCAGGATCATCATGGTCGGCCACATGGTAAGCGGCCCTTCGGGACGGGCCCACCAAAGGCTGAAGGAACATGCGATCATCAAGGCCATGAAGAACGCAATCGGCGGTTTGCGCCGGCCGGCCTTGTCGGCAATGACACCCAGAAACGGCGCCGTCAGGGCGGTCACCACGCCGGCAATCGTGATGGTCAGGCCCGACAGGCTGAGGCCATGCTCCCCTCCCCCGGCAAGTTGTTTCGCGAAGTAAGGCGCGAACACATAAATGACGATCAGGTTGTAGTACGGGTTACGCGCGCCTTCGAAGATTGCCCAGGCCAGCCCCTTGATCCCGAACGGCCCGCCATCGGCGCGCTCCGTTTCAGTTTCGGGCACAGCAAGAGTCGGTCCGACCACCTGCGTATCGCTCATATGCTCTCACTCCCTTGGCCATGGATCGCCTCTTGTCGGGCGTTGGCGTCCAACCTGCGACAATGGAAGACAAAGGGGAAGAGACCCGGCGCGGTACTTGCCGCGAGGTCAGCCTGCCGTTTGCAGCTTTGCGGCAAGCTCTCCGGCATAGCGGGTGATGTCGCCTGCGCCGAGGCAGACCACCATCCCGCCTGCCTGCGCATGCGCCCGGATCACGTCCGGAAGACTGTCGAGCGAGTCCAGCAGGGAAACCGACCGGTGCCCATGACGGCGGATGGAGGCCACCAGGCTCTCCGCATCATATCCCTCTATCGGGCTTTCACCGGCCTCATAGACAGGCGCAACAAGAACCTCGTCCGCCTGATCGAAGCACCGGGAGAATTCCTCGAACAGGTCCCGCAACCGCGTGTAACGGTGCGGCTGGCACACGGCGATCAGCTGGCCCTGCCCCTGCATCGCGCGAGCCGCTTTCAGCACGGCCGTGATCTCCACCGGGTGGTGCCCATAATCGTCGATAATCCGCACAGGCGCTTCGCCCGGCACAGGCGTCCACTCACCGACAGACGTGAAGCGCCGCTTCACGCCGCCAAAGCCGATCAGCGCCTTGCGGATCTGTTCGTCCGTTGCGCCCAGCTCCAGCGCCACAGCAATGGCCGCCAGGGAGTTCTGGACATTGTGCTCCCCCGCCATTGGCAGGGTCAGTCCCTCGATCAGGCGCGGCATGGCAGAGCCCGGACGGCGCAGGGCCACATCGAAATGCGCTCCGGCAAGGTCTGTCTGCAGGTTGACGGCGCGGATATCGGCCTGGCGGTTGAAGCCGTAAGTGATGCGCCGGCGGTCTGTCACACGGGCAGCAAGTGCCTGCACTTCCGGGTGATCCGTGCAGAGAACAGCAAAGCCGTAGAAGGGCAGGTTTTCCACGAACGTATCGAAAGCTTCGCGCAGCTTCTCCATGGTGCCGTAATGGTCCATGTGCTCCGGGTCGATATTGGTGACGATGGCGCAGGTTGGGTGCAGCTTCGCAAAGGTGCCGTCGCTCTCATCGCTCTCGACGACCATCCAGTCGCTCTCGCCCGCCTTGTAGTTCGAGCCATAGGCGTGGATGATCCCGCCATTGATGACAGTCGGGTCGATGCCTGCTCCATCCAGCAAGGCCGCGACCATGGACGTCGTCGTCGTCTTGCCATGCGTGCCCGCAACACAGACCGTGTATTTGAGGCGCGTTATCTCAGCCAGCATGTTCGCCCGGCGCACCACCGGGATACCAGCCGCACGCGCGGCGGCCACTTCCGGATTGTCGCCCTTGATGGCGGAGGAGATGATGACCGTTCCGGCGCCTTTGACGTTCTCGGCCTTGTGCCCGATGAACACTTTCGCACCGCGCTGGCGCAGGCGTTCAATGTTGTCGGAATCCTTGATGTCCGAGCCCTGCACATCATAGCCCATGGTCAGCATCACATCGGCGATGCCGGACATGCCGATGCCGCCGATGCCGACAATATGGGCCGGGCCGAGATCAAAAGGTGTGGGGGATGCCATGTCGGAATGTCTCCGGATATCTGTTCTGTTTCATGCTGCGCCAAGTCGGGTTGACGGTCGAGATCTCAGTGCAGGGCCACTGCTTCGGCAAGATCGGCAAGGTCGCCTGCCGCGTTCACCTTGGCAGAGCTCTTCGCCGCTTCAGCGCGTTGTTTCAATTCCTCAGGATCTGACAGGCGCGCGGCGATCAACTCGCCCAGCAGAGCTGGATAGAGGTTCCCCTCAAGGATCATGTCGGCAGCGCCCACATCCGTCAGCGCCTCGGCATTGGCGGCCTGATGGTCGTCCATGGCGATGGCCAGCGGGATGAGAATAGACGGCCGGCCAACGGCGACGAGTTCGCTCACCGTCCCTGCCCCGCTGCGTGCGATAACGAGGTGAGCCGCCGCCAGCTTCTCCGGCATGTCGGAGAAGAAAGGCGCAAGCTCTGCCTCGACCATGACCTTGTCATAGATCTCCTTCACCTTGTCCAACTGCTCTGCCCGTACCTGCTGGATCACCTTCAGGCGGGCGCGCAAGGGCGCCGGGATATGATTGGCGATGGCCAGCGGCACAGTCTCGCCAATGATCTGCGAGCCCTGGCTGCCCCCGGTAATCAGGAGGGTCAGCTTTCCATCCGTGGGCGGATACGGCTGTTCGCGCACGGCAAGAATGGGCTCCCGCACCGGGTTGCCCACCGCCTTGTGCGGCTTGCCGCCCGGCAAGCGATCGAGACGCTCGAACCCGCTGGCGATAACGCTCGCACTCGACGCCATGTTCCGGTTCACCCGGCCAAGGACGGCGTTCTGTTCATGGATCAGGACCGGCACTTTCATGGCCTTCGCCGCTGCAAGGGCCGGAAAGGCCGGATAGCCGCCAAAGCCCGCGACAAGAGCCGGTTTCTGGTCTTTCATGATCCGCTTGGCCATGCCGATGCCCGCCTGGATCTTCAGGAAGGCCCCCAGCAGGGTCCACGGCTTGCGGAAGTTGGGGGATGCGGCGAACACCTCTTCCTTCCACTCGGCCGGGAAGTCGGTGGCATAATGCAGGCCGCGGCTATCGGAGATCAGGCCAACACGCCAGCCGCGCTTGCGCATTTCATCGGCAAAGGCCCTGGCGGGAAACATATGCCCCCCGGTGCCACCTGCTGCGATGATGACCAGTTTTCCGCCCAGTTTTCCGTTCGTCTCGTCAGCCATACCGGCCCCTTGTGCGCGTACCTTGTCCGCGCACAAGTGCCAGCGCAAGGCCCAGAGTCAATGCCGTGCCGAGCATAGAGGAGCCACCATAGGAAACAAATGGCAACGTCATGCCCTTCGGCGGGATAAGGGCCAGATTTACCGCCAGGTTTATGGCAGCCTGAAGACCGAAAAGCGTGAAAAGTCCGGCACTTGCCGCACGGGCGTAGCCGTCTTCCACATGGGCAGATGCCCGGAAGCCGCGCAGCACGATCAGCGCGAAAGCCGCCAGCAGCACGATGGCCGCCACCAGGCCGAACTCCTCGGCCATGACGGCGAAGATAAAGTCTGTGTGCGCATCAGGAAGGCGTGCCTTCACGAGACCCTCCCCCGGCCCGACGCCGAACAGGCCGCCCCGCCCGATAGCCTCCGCCGCCCTGTCAATCTGCGAATGGTCGCCGTGCTGGACATTGGCAAAGCCCCGGATCCGGTCGCGCACGTGCGGCAGCAGTGCATAGAGCAGGCCGCCCAGCGCGACGCCGCCGCCGGCAAAGGCTGCGCCCCAGCGCCAGGGTAGGCCGCTGACAAAGAAGGTGACGATAAAGGCAACGGTCAGCAGGAAGGACTGGCCGACATCCGGCTGCAGCAAGAAAAGGCCCACTGTCACGGCGAAGAAGATAAACGCCACGATCTCCCAGATCCGGTTCGGGTAGAGTTCGCGCTGCGCCAGCAGCCAGCCGGAGATAACGATCAGCGCCGGTTTGGCCACCTCTGAAGGCTGCAGCGAAAACCCGGCAATCCGGATCCAGCGATGCGCGCCCTTCGCCTCGTGTCCGCCGCCGACGAGGATGTAGACCATCAATCCGATACAGCCGAACAGCAGCACCGCCGCGAAGCGCCGTGCCCAGGCCCGGTCCAGCATGCTCGTGCCCAGCAACAGGATCACACCGGCCGCAGCAAACATCGACTGGCGCATGGGAAAGAAATAAGGGTTCTCATAGCCGATGCGCGCTGCCGCGCTCGGACCAGCCGCCAGTGACATCAGCAGACCGATCGCCATCAGGAAGAACGCCCCCGCCAGGAGGCCCCAATCGACTGTTCGCCGCCATTCCGTGAACCAGGACGTATCTGACCGGGCAAGAAATGGCGCTGTGGCTGTATAGCTCAAGCCAGTTCCCTCAGCTCTGTGGGCATCATCGCCTCCACGATCGACCGGAACGTATCGCCCCGGTGCTCAAAATCGCGGAACTGGTCGAAGCTCGCACAGGCTGGTGAAAGAAGAATGACCGGATTGTCGATTCCGGCGTTACGGGCGTCACGGAAAGCGGCCTGAACTGCATTTTCCAGCGTACCGCAGCCCTGCGCGGGAACTTTCCCCTTCAGCACGGCGGCGAAAGCCTCTTCCGCCTCGCCGATCAGATAGGCTTTGTTGATGCGCGGGAAATACGGCGTCAGCGGCCCGATGCCATCGGATTTCGGCACGCCGCCGGCAATCCAGTAGATGTTCTCGTAGGCTTTCAGCGCCTGCTCTGCGGCTTGCGCATTGGTCGCCTTGGAGTCGTTGATGAAGCGTACGCCATCGATCTCGCCCACGCGTTCCATGCGGTGTGCGAGGCCCGGGAAGGATCTGAGGCCCGCCATGATCGTCCGCAGGTCGAGTCCCAAGGCACGGCAGGCTGCGTAGGCCGCCACGGCGTTCTGATGATTGTGCCTGCCCGGCAGCGCGGCACACTCGGCCAGATTGCCGACAAAGGCCGCATTGCCGCCATTGGAGTCATAAAGCCGTCCGTCCACGGCGCTTACCCCACGGCCAAGCGCGTAGCTGGACGAGACCTGAACCACTTTCGCCGGGCCGCGCGCGGCTAGACCGATCGCGATGGACTGGGTGATGACATCGTCGAACCCGACCACGGCGGTATCGCGCTCTGTCTGGTTCTGGAAAATGCGCATCTTGGCGGCCTGATAGCCTTCCATGCCGCCGTGACGATCCAGGTGATCCGGGCTGATGTTCAGGAGGACAGCCACATCGCAATGCAGGCTCTTCACCAGGTCCAGCTGGTAGGAGCTGAGTTCCAGCACATAGATCGCATTGGCATGCAGGGGCGCAAGGTCCAGCACGCCAGTGCCGATATTGCCGCCGATCCGCGCGTCGCGGCCCGCCTGCTTCAGGATATGCCCGATCAGCGCCGTCGTGGTGGACTTGCCGTTCGTGCCGGTGATCGCGACGATCTTCGGACGGCCGCGCTCCGGCAGGGCCTGCACGGCGCGGGCGAAGAGTTCCATGTCACCGACGATCGGCACGCCGGTCATCTCGGCCATGCGCACAATCCGGTGCGGTTGCGGGAACTTGTAGGGAATGCCCGGCGACAGGACGAGTGCGGCAAAGGTCTGCCAGTCGCGCTTGTTGATGTCAGAGAGGGTCAGGCCCGAGGCTTCCGCCTTGCGCCGGGTCTCTTCATTGTCATCCCACGCATGAACACGCGCGCCGCCGGCCTTCAGGGCCTTGGCAGCGGAAAGGCCGGTGCGGCCAAGGCCGAACACCGCAACATCCCTTCCTGCGTATTCCGTAATCGGGATCATGCGCGCTCGCTCACCTCAGCTTCAGGGTTGCAAGGCCCGCAAGGGCGAACAGAACGGACACGATCCAGAAGCGGACGACGACACGGGTCTCCGGCCAGTTCTTCTTCTGGAAATGGTGGTGCAGCGGCGCCATCAGGAAGATGCGCTTGCCTTCGCCGGTCAGGCGGCGGGTCAGCTTGAACCAGCTGACCTGCATGATCACGGACAGCGCCTCGATCACGAACAGGCCGCCAATCACGACCAGCGCAAACTCATGCTTCGTCGCCACGGCCACAACGCCCAGCATGCCGCCAAGGCCAAGCGAGCCAGTGTCGCCCATGAACACTTTTGCCGGATAGGCATTGTACCAGAGGAACCCCATGCCCGCGCCCATCATGGCGCCCAGCAATACGGCGAGTTCCCCTGCCCCCGGCGCGAACTGGATGCCGAGATATTCGGCGAAGACGAAGTTGCCGGTCAGGTAGGCGATCATCGCATAGGAGGCAGCCGCGAACATCATCGGCACGATGGCCAGGCCATCAAGGCCATCGGTGAAGTTCACGGCATTTGCCGCGCCGACCACCACGATCATCCCGAACAGGATGAAGAACATGCCGAGCGGCAGGAAGTAATTGTTGATGAAGGGCACAGCCACACCGCCTGAAAAGTCCGGATCGGCTGGGGTCACGCTCGTCTTCGGGGCGAGGGCTGCGATCTGTTCGGCGAGACCGTTCAAGGCGCCCCATTCGGCATGGCCGGCAGGCGTGTGGGCTCCATGCAGGCCCATGATGAAGGCACAGGCCACAGCCGCGATGCCGAACCCGGCCAGCAGGCGCACCTTGGCCGACACGCCAGCATCGGTCTGCTTGGTGACCTTGGCATAATCATCCAGAAAGCCGAGCAGGGCATAGGACAGGGTCACGAACAAGGTGACCCAGATGTAAGGATTATGCAGGTTCGCCCACAGCAGCACGCCAGCCAGCAGGCCCAGCCAGATCAGGAAGCCGCCCATGGTCGGTGTACCGCGCTTTTCCAGCTGCTGCTCCAGCGAAAGGTCGCGGATCGGCTGGCCCTTGCCCTGACGGGCGCGCAGGAAATTGATGATCTGGTCGCCAAAGATCACGGTCACCAGGAATGCCGTCACCACGGCCGCCCCAGTGCGGAAGGTAATGTAGTTGAGAACGTTCAGGATGCCACTGTCAGTGGCGAGCCATTCATACAGCATCAACCAACCCCTGCAGCACCTTCTGTGCCGCTAACCATCTTGCCCATGTCTGCCGCTGCACTCCATTGGCGCAAACGGTCTGCTAGTCGTCCCATCCCGGATGCATTCGAGCCTTTGATCAAGACCACGTCGCCATCCCGAAGTGCATTTTCCAGTGTATTAAAAAGTTCGTCGGCCCTGGGCGCCCATACTGCCTGCAGATCCGTCGGAAGGGCCTCTGCCAGGTGAGTCATTTTGTCTCCCGCAAGGAAGACTCCTTCCGCCCCGGCAGCCACGACATCCGTTGCCAGTCCGGCATGTTCCGCATCCGACCTATCGCCGATTTCCAGCATCTCGCCGAGCGCAACCAGGCGCCGGCCGCTACTGCGTTGTTTCAGTGAGGAAAGCGCTGCCCGCATGGAGGCCGGGTTGGCGTTGTAGGCATCGTCGATCAGCGTGAACGTGCCGCCACCGGGCAGGGCAAGACGCTCTGCCGTACCGCGCCCCGGCGGCGGGGCATAGCCGGACAGGGCCTCGGCGCACTCGGCAACAGCTGCGCCCGATTGCGTCGCGGCCAGCAGCGCCGCCGCCACATTCATTGCCCAATGTTCACCAACCGCTTCCAGCGTCACCTCTACAGGCTTGCCGACCACATCGACACGAACGCGGCTGGTCTTTCCGTCGGTCTCATAGCTGACAACGCGGGCCGTGGCGTCCGGCGACTTGCCGAACGTCTCCAGATTGCCCGTCGGGCACAGCACGCGCGCCCGGTCTGCCAGATACTCGAAGAAAGTGTCGTCGGAGGGCAGGATGAACGTGCCACCGGCCTCAAGCCCCGCAAAGATATCGGCTTTTTCGCGGGCCACCGCTTCCAGGCTGCCCAGCCCTTCAAGGTGGGCCCCGGCGATACAGGTGATCAGACCCGTGTGCGGACGAACCATGCGGCTGCGCGGGGCAATCTCGCCCGGCGTCGACATGCCGATCTCGAAGACGGCGCGTTCCGTCTCTTCCGGCATCCGGGCCAGCGTCAGCGGCACGCCCCAGTGATTGTTGAAACTTTTCTGGCTCCAGTGCGCCGGGCCAAGCGCGCGATAGATGCGCGCCAGCATTTCCTTGACGCTGGTCTTGCCTGCCGATCCGGTGATCGCCGTGCGGTGCGCGCCGCAGCGCGCCCGGGCCGCAACGCCCAGCTGCTCCAGCGCCGTCAGCGTGTCGTCGGTGATGACCTGCGGCCCTTCCCCCTTTTTGCGGGAGACGAGCGCGCCAGCTGCACCGGCGCCAAAGGCTGCCTCGACGAAGTCGTGCCCGTCGCGCTGGTCCTTCAGCGCAACGAACAGGTCACCCGGCTGGATGGACCGCGTGTCGATCGACACCGTGCCCGTCACCGTGAACGGCGCCGTGGCCACGCCGCCGGTGGTAAGGGCAATGTCGTCGGAGGTCCAGAGCGGTTTCGTCATGCACGCTCCGCTTCCAGCGCTTCCCGCGCCGTGTCCTGATCGGAGAAGGGGTGAACCTCCTTGCCGATGATCTGCCCGGTCTCGTGACCCTTGCCGGCGATGACCAGCGTGTCGCCCTTCTTCAGCTCTGCGATGGCCGTGCGGATCGCTTCGCCCCGGTCGCCGATCTCGCGGGCGCCCGGACAGCCGGCCAGCACCTGCTTGCGGATCTCAGCAGCGTTTTCCGTGCGCGGATTGTCATCCGTGACGATCACGTCGTCGGCCTGCATCGCGGCAATCTCGCCCATCAGCGGACGCTTGCGGGCATCCCGGTCGCCGCCGCAGCCGAAGATGACCTTCAGAGTCCCTGCCGTATGCGGGCGCACGGCGCGCAGCAGCACGTCCAGCCCGTCCGGCGTGTGGGCATAATCGACGAACACGGCCGCGCCGGACTCCGTCTTGCCGATGAATTCCATCCGGCCCTTCACAGGTTCCAGATGCGTCAGCCCGTCGGCCACCTGGTCGAAATCCATGCCCAGCGACAGGCAGATCGCGGCAGCGGCCAGCGCATTCAGCGCCTGGAACTCCCCGATCAGCGGCAGTTCCAGCGGCTTCTGTTCCACATCGCGCCAGTAGAGGTTCAGAACCTGCCCGGTCGCACGCGGCATGATCTCGTCGATCCAGAGGTCCTCGCCGCGCCAGCCGAAGGACACGATCGGCATCTGCTGTCCAAGTGCAGCCGCCTCGAAGTCGTTGCACTGATCGCTGTCGGCATTGACGATCGCCGGCACGCCCGGCCGTCCCAGTTCGCGGAACAGGCGCAGCTTGGCGGTCAGGTATTCATCCATCGTCGAGTGATAATCGAGATGGTCCTGCGTGAAGTTCAGGAAGGCGACGGCGGACAGGTCCACCCCATCGAGGCGGTGCTGTTCAAGGCCATGGCTGGAGGCCTCCATCGCGCAATGGGTCACGCCCTGACGGACAAGTTCCGCCAGCGTTTCGCTAATGGTCACCGGATCCGGCGTCGTATGGCCGACATCGATCCGTCCTTCAGGCCCGATAGCGCCCAGCGTGCCCATGGAGGCAGACTTCAGCCCGGCCCGCGCCCAGATCTGGCGGCAGAAATCGACCGTGGAGGATTTCCCGTTCGTGCCGGTCACGGCCACCACGGTTCCCGGCTGGGAATGGTAGAAACGCTTGGCCGCCAGGGCCAGCGCCCGGCGCGGTTCCACGTCGATGACATGCGGCACGGTAACCCCTTCCGCCCCTGCATCGGACAGAATGGCTGCCGCGCCTTTGGCGATGGCATCCGGAATGAACTGGCGCCCGTCGGTGACGGTCCCATTCAGGGCCGCGAACAGATAGCCCGGCTTCACACGGCGGCTGTCTGCCGTCATGCCGGTGATGACTGTTTCGCCCTCAGGGGCATCCGGGAAAAGGTCTTTCAGTTTACAGGTCACAACGCGGTCCTCTCATCCGATCGGGCGCGGTAGCCGTCACCTGCAGGGCGGAAATCTTCAAAGCGTGGGGCGATGCCGAGCAGCGGCGCGACACGTTCTATGATGCGACCTGCGGTCGGCGCCGCATTCTGGGAAGCTACCGAACCTCCCGGCCCGGCTTTGGGATCATCCAGTGTCACAATCATGGCATACTGCGGGCTGTCATAGGGAAAAATCGCCGCAAAGCTGGAGATATTGCGCCCATCATCATAGCCGCCCGGGACAGGCTTCTCCGCCGTGCCCGTTTTCCCTGCCACGCGATAGCCGGCCACTTCCGCATTCTTGCCCGTTCCGTTCAGCACGGCTTCGCGCATCATTGTGTTCACGATGTCCGCCGTGATGGCCGACATCACACGCACCGGCTGGGGCTTGCGCGTCTCGTCCACGATCAGGGTCGGCACCACCCGCTCTCCCCCATTGGCGAAGGCGGCAAAGGCGGACAGGAACGCCATCGGCGTCACCGCAATCCCGTGGCCATAGGCCATGGTGGCCGCCGTGAGGTCATCCATCCGCTCCGGCAGGATCGGCGCGGCGCTGCCGGACAGTTCCACAGGCGACCGCTCCAGCAGGCCCGCGACCTGCAGGAAAGCCTGCTGGCGGCGAGGGCCAAGCTTCTCGTTGATATGGACGGTGCCGATGTTCGAGCTTTCGGCGATGATCTTCGTAACGTCCGCACGCGACCCGATGGAGTGCAGGTCAGAGATCGTGTAGCCGCGCATCTCAATTGGTGTACGCACGTCGAACATGTCCGTCGGCTTGATCGCGCCTGCTTCAAGGGCCGCAGCCACCGTCAGCGGCTTGAACACGGAGCCGAGCTCATACAGCGCACCGGTGGCGCGGTTGAGGCGGGAAGGGTCGTCAATCGCTGTATCGGAGGCCCGGTTGGGATTGAACGGTGGCCAGCTGGCCATGGCGCGAACTTCGCCGGTACGCGCTTCCAGCAGGATGACAGCAGCGCCATCGAACCCGTCCGCCGCGGCGGAGGCAGCAAGCTCTGCCTCGACGGCCGCCTGTACGCCATTGTCGATGGTCAGGCGCAGCGGTTCGCCGCCCGCAGCAAGGCGCGCATTCTGGCTGTATTCAATGCCGCCCGCGCCGACGCCGTCCACATTGACTGAGCCCAGCAACTGCCCGGCCAGCGTCCCGCGCGGATAGGCGCGGCTGGTTTCTTCCTTGAACCACAGGCCTTCCAGGCCAAGGTCGAACACGGTCTGGCGCTGGCGGGGCGTGAGGCCGCGCTTGACCCAGACAAATTCCCGCGACTGGTCGGACAGGCGCTGCGTCAGGGTGTCGACATCAATATCCTGCAGCACGCCGGACAGGCGCGTCGCCACCTCGCGCGGATCCCAGATCAGCTGCGGATTGGCCACGAGAGAATAGACCGTGACGGATGTCGCCAGCTGTTCGCCATTCCGGTCGACAATGTCAGCCCGCACGATCTGTTCGCCAGCCCGCGCAACCAGGTCACCGGAATCCCGCCCAGGCGACAGTGCCAGGTAACCGGCCTTGCCGGCCAGCACCACAAACATCGCGCTGAGGCCGAGGCCGACCAGCCGTGTCCGGTGGCGCGACGCATCCGTCATTCAGGCGCCTCCAGAGAGGCATCACCGGCATCGGCCGCGGGATCTGTTGGCAGGCCGATCAGCGCATCCAGATCGCGCTCATTCGCCATCTGCTCCGGACGCGGCGGGGCCATGCCCAGCTCGTTGCGGGCATATTCCTCGATCCATTCCCGGCGGCTCATATGGGACAGCTCGGTCTCCAGCAGCGCCTTTTCGTGACGCGCTTCCTCGATCTGGGCTTCCACCGCCATCAGTTCGGCAGCCGTGTCCTTGGCGCCGTATTTCGCGCGGTAGAGGCTGAACACCAGCAGCCCGACAATGACGAGACCCAGGATGAATACGCGGCGGCTCATGACACGTCCTCCAGTTTCGAAAGCGGGGGCAGGTTCATGCCGTCATCCGCTTCTTCGTCGATTACGGGCGCTTCCGTCCGGATCGCGGCCCGCAATTTTGCAGACCGTGCACGCGGATTGCCTTCCACTTCCTTATCCTGAGGCAGGATCGGCTTGTTTGGATGCAGTTCGAACGTCGCTTCCGGGCCTTTTGCCATCAGGGGCATATGGCGCGATCCGCCGGCATTCTTGCCGGACCGGTCACGCAACCACTGCTTCACCATGCGGTCTTCCAGCGAATGGAAGGTCACGATGACCAGGCGACCGCCCGGCTTCAGCAGGCGTTCGGCCGCGACGAGCGCCCGGGCAAGTTCGCCCAGTTCGTCGTTCACATACATGCGGATGGCCTGGAAGGTCAGCGTGGCGGGGTGAATGCGGCTGCCTTTGCGTCCGCCCACGGCGGTTTCCACCGTCTGGGCCAGGTCGAGCGTTGTCTCGAAGGGCTGTTCCTTGCGGCGATTGACGATCTGCCGGGCGATCCGGCGGGCCTGCTTCTCTTCACCAAGGCGGAAGATGACATTGGCGAGGTCGCCCTCGTCCATATGGTTGACCACGTCCGCCGCCGTCGGTCCGACTGCGCCCATGCGCATGTCCAGCGGGCCATCCTTGTTGAAGGAAAAGCCGCGATGGCCTTCGTCGATCTGGAAACTGGACACGCCGATATCCAGCACCACGCTGTCGACCTCTTCGCACCCGGTTGAGCGCACCAGCGTATCCATGTCGCCAAACCGGCCCAGCAGCGGGGTGATGCGGTCGGTCTCGGCGGCGAGCGCTTCGGCGCGCAGGATGGCGTCGAGGTCGCGGTCGATGGCAAAGACAGAGCAATTGGCCGCCGCGAGGATGGCGCGCGTATAGCCGCCGCCCCCGAAGGTGCCGTCGACGATCAGGTCGCCATCCTTCGGGGCGAGGGCGGCAAGCACCTCGTCCAGCATGACGGGCTTGTGTCCGGAAGGCTGGGCTTCAGGCCGGGATCCTGCGGTCATCATCCTTCCCCTCCCTCAACCAGTTTGAGGTCCGGGTAGAGGCCCAGCTCATGCTGGCGCAGCACCTCGTTATAGGCCTGGCCCAGCGCTTCCAGGGTCTCCGGTTTCGCCGCCGTTTCGGACATGGCAGCGTGAAACTCTGCATGTTTGTCGGGGTTCCAGATCTGGAAGCTGTCCATGTTGCCTGCAAAAGTCACCCGGCCATCCAGCCCGGCCGCCGCGATCAGCTCATCGGTCAGCTTGATACGGCCGGTGTCGTCCATCTTCAGGTCAGCAGAGCCGGCAATGATCGTGGCAACAAGCGCTTTACGGACCGGAGATTGCGGGGGCAGGCGGGTCAGCGTCGCGCGGTACATGGCCATCAGGGCTTCGCCGCCGCCTTCCAGGCAGCCGGAACCGTCGAGGGCGCGCCACAGGAAAATCCGGTTTCCACCGCCCAGCGCGGCGCGAAAGGATGCCGGGATAGAAACCCGTCCTTTTGCATCAATAGCGCTTTCATAGGTGGATACGAACACCCGCCAGCCCGTTCTTCGTTTGCCTAAACCCCGCATGGGTAAACCATGTCTTAATTTGGAGTATCATGGGTCAGCATGGGTCTCAATGGGCCGGGCGCCGGAATCGAAATATCCACAACACGCCCAACAAGGAACACTACGCGCACAAACAGAAAACAAACCGGAACAGACCTATGGGCCAGTATGGGCGCGGTGTGAATTTTCTTTTTGAATCAGTTCGGTGTCGAAATTGAGTCCGTTATCCACAGGCAGATCAAAAGTTACTGACTTTTTAACATCCACAGCCTGCAATCCGGGCAACCTATGTGAATTGCACAGACGATGACTTGGTTTCACTTCCCGAAAGCTTTGGTTTCAACTTGCCACGACAGGCAACAACATGGGTGATCCGGACAAAGCACACCGAGGTCCGCCAAAAGTCGCTCATGATCCATTATGATCATGCCAGGGTCTGCAGAAGTGGGGAAATAGGCCCGACAAGCCATCTGGCTTGGGAGGGGGACGGTGCCGAGCGCCTTGATGGGTGACAGACGCATGTTCCGGCTTGCCGGGCCATTTTCGCCGTCCAGAGCGGGGGTCTTGGGTGGGGAGTTGGATATCCCGCCCCGAACGGTTCACAGGCAATATGTCTGAACGCCAGATTTGGTTCCAAAATTTCCCGCACCGGCAGAACTTTTTTCTGCCAAAGGTCGCCAGCCGCACATGGCGGTCTAAATTTGAGACACGCATCGACAGATTTGCATTGTTTTTAATGTGTTTTTTGATCCCATAGCGAGACCAGAAACACGGGCGCATATCAGCATGCGACAAAAAGAAATTTTGATCGCTTCGCCCAACCCTATAGATTGTCCCTATGATAATCCCGACACTCCGCCAGATGCAGTTCCTTGTCGCCCTCGGCGAAACGGGATCGTTCTCGCGCGCCGCCGAAGCCTGCCACGTCACCCAGCCCACTCTCTCGGCGGGCATTCGCGAGCTGGAGGACCTTCTGGGCGTGAAACTGGCAGAGCGCGAAGCCCGCGGCGCCAGCCTCACCCATGCCGGAGAGATCGCGGTCGCCCGCGCCTCCGCCCTGCTGAACGATGCCCACGCGCTGGTGCAGGCAGTACAGAGCGCCGGCGCCCTGCTGACAGGTCCCTTCCATCTCGGCGCCATTCCGACCATTGCGCCTTTCGTCCTGCCGCAAACGGTGCGCGCCCTGAACGCCGCCTATCCGGACCTGAAGCTCTACCTGCATGAAGACAAGACCGGGCGCCTGATCGACCAGCTGCGCACGCGCACGCTGGACGCCGCCCTGATCGCCCTACCCTGGGATACGCCCGGCATCGAAACCATGACCCTGCTCGATGACGAGTTCCTGTTTGCTGCCCCGGCCAACCACCCGCTCGCAAAAAAGAACGGGCTCGCCCCGGAGGACCTGGCCGACGAGAACCTCCTCCTGCTGGAGGACGGCCATTGCCTGCGAGATCACGCCCTCTCCATCTGCCGCATGCGCACCGGCGCCTCGAAGGATCAGGTGGCCGCCACATCGCTCGGCACATTGGTGAACATGATCGCAGGCGGCCTCGGCGTTTCCCTCCTTCCCAAACTGGCCGTGGATCATGGCCTGAATGTCGGCAGCGACGTCGCCGTCCGGGAGTTTGTCCGACCCGTCATCGGCCGCAGGATCGGCATCGCCTGGCGCGCCGGCAGCCCGCGCGAAGCCGATGCGCGCAAGGTGGGTGAAGTCATCCGGGAACAGCTCACCAAGCCCGGTTGCTGATTTTTTACGAGCCCCCTCAAATTCCGCTACACGGACAGGCACAAGCAGAGTAGTGCGATCCCGTTCATCTGAACGTGATTGCGGATCCCCTGACATGTTAACCGGCCCATCCACCTTCAGCAGGCCCACCACATGCGCCTGAGCGATGCCTGGCGGGCCTCCCTCGCTGCGGGCGCCGTCAACCTCGTCCTCGGGGCGAACCTGCCATACCTGCCGGTCTGGATGGAGAAGGCAGGGGGCATGTCCGGCGCAGAGATTGCCGGGGCAGGCACGCTGGCCGCCCTGATCCGCATCTTCGCCGGGCCGCTCGCTGCAGGCCGCGCCCAGTCACATGGGCTCCGCTCCACCCTGGCCGCAACGATGGCCATCTGCCTGGCAGGCTATGCGCTTCTGTTTCCCCATCTGCCGCATGCCGCCGCGTTCCTGGTCTGCGTTGCGATCTATAGCGCGACCAATGTCTCGGGGCCCCTGTTCGAAGCGGTCCTGATCTACGGCACACGGAACGCCCGTCCGGACTATGGGCAAGGCCGCGCGATTGCCTCGCTTGCCTTCGTCATTGCGAATCTTGCTGGCGGCGCCATCCTCTCCGCCTTCGGCCCCGACGGCATTCTGACATATCTGATCGGCGCAGGGCTTCTGGCAACGGCCGCCCCGCTCCTCACCCGGCAAGGCGCGCGTCAGGCGCTGCCAAGGCGCACGATCCTCAGCACTTTCGTTGAAGGATTTTCACTCTACCGCATCCCGTCCGTCTTCGCCTTTGTGCTTGCCGCCGCGCTGATACAGGCAAGCCATGGCGTCTATTATGCCTTTTCCTCCGTGATCTGGGTTTCGCAGGGGATTTCCGGCTCCAGCATCGGGGTGCTCTGGGCGGTTGGCGTTGTCACCGAGATTGCCCTGCTGATCCTCTCCGCCCGCCTGCTGCGCAGCTTCAGCCCTGTCGGCCTGCTCTGGCTGGGCGGGCTCGGCGCCATTCTTCGCTGGTCGGCGGCGGGGTTCGTACTGCCAGTCTTCGTCGCCGCCCTGTTCCAGACCCTGCATGCGGCTTCCTTCGCCCTCACGCATCTGGGAACCATGCGCTTCCTGCAGCAGGCCTTGCCTGACGAGCGCCTGCCGCTGGTTTATGCCGTCAACGGAGCGCTCGTCTTTGGCCCGATCCTCGCCCTGTCGACCTTCCTGTCAGGCGTCGCCTATGACGCCCTCGCCCCCGGCGGCCCGCCCGCACAAACGCACATCTACTGGCTGATGGTCATCGCCGCTGCTGCAGGCCTCGCCGTTGCCGCGATCACCCGCCCTGCCCCGGACAAAGCCGCAGCCTCGCTGCAGAGGCCCCAGACATAGCAGCAGAACAAAGCCGATAATCCCCCATTCTCCGGATTGACATCTCAGTTACATAACTTGTTATATATCATGCGAACTTGATGGAGACACGCATGACACGCGACGTTCTGGCGGAGATGGGCCCCCTGGCGCTTGGTAGCCGGCTGAAGCGTCTGGCCGAGAGGATGCAGGCGGACGCAACACGCGTCTTTGCCGATCGTGGCCTGCCCATCCAGGGAACGCATTTCCCCCTGCTCGCCGCCCTGACGACCTACGGCCCGCTCAGCGTCAGCGAAGCCGTTGAAGCCGTCGGCATCAGCCAGCCTGCGGTGACCCGCATCCACAATTCCCTGCAGAAGCTCGGCCTGACAACGGTCACCCCGATTGAGGGCGACAGCCGCCAGAAGCAGATCCGCCTGACGCCGGAGGGCGAAGCACTCGTCAACGAGCTGAAGCGCGATCTCTGGCCTCAGGTGCGCCGGGCGGCCCAGCAGCTCTGCGAAGGGCCGGATGCCGACTTCCTGACCCAGATCGGACGTGTGGAAACGGCGCTCCAGAAGCGCTCGCTGCATGACCGGATTCTGGATCAAGGCGCGGGGCCAACGCTGCGCCTCGTCGAATATGACGACCGGCTTGCCCCCGAATTCGATGCTATCACCCGGGAATGGGTGGAGGACATGTTCGTTCTCGAAAAGAAGGATATCGAGATCATCGAGCATCCACGCGAGATGATCATCGACCGGGGCGGTGTCATCCTGTTCGTTGAAGCCACCGGCCTTGGCATCATCGGCACTTGCGCGCTGATGCCGGTGGACGGGGAATCCTTCGAACTGACCAAGATGGGCGTTCGCGCCAGCGCCCGCGGACTTAAGGCCGGAGACTTCCTCCTGCAGCGGACGATCGAGCGCGCCCGGCAGATGCCAATTGGCGACCTGTTCCTGCTGACGAACAGGAAATGCGAGGCCGCCATCCATCTCTATGAGAAGGCCGGCTTCGTCCACGACGCAGACATCATGGAACGCTATGGCAAGCGTTATGCGCGCTGCGATGTGGCTATGTCATTCGACCTGTCGAGACCGCCTCAGGGTTGAGGCAGTCCCAGACAGGCCGGAAGACTTAGCTCGCTTCGCGCTCGTGCATGTCGAGGTCGTACTCGCGCACCTTGCGGTAAAGCGTTGAGCGGCCGATGCCGAGACGGCGGGACACTTCGCTCATATGGCCCTGGTAATAGTCGATCGCATACTGAAGGATGTCGCGTTCAATGTCCTGCAGTGGACGCATTTCACCATCCGGGTCCATGATCGAAACCGGGCCTTCGCCTGCACCGGTCACACCAGCAGAAACCGTTGCGGCCGGTGCTGGAGCAGCGGTGGCCACAGGCGCGGCCGGAAGGCTCGCAATATCCGGCATCTGGCCGGAAATTTGCGGGAAGTCCTGAGGACGAAGCTTGTCGCCATCACACAGAACCACAGCGCGGAAGACGGCATTCTCCAGCTGGCGGACGTTGCCCGGCCAGTCGAAGGCATACAGTATTTTCATCGTGTCATCGGCGATGCCATTGACCTTCGTGCCTTCGCTTGCATTGAAGCGCGCAATGAAGTGCTCCACCAGGGCCGGAATGTCGTCCCGGCGTTCGCGCAGGCTCGGCATGTCGATCGGGAACACGTTGAGACGATAGAACAGGTCTTCCCGGAACGTGCCGTCAGCCACCTGCTGGGCAAGGTCACGGTTCGTTGCCGAGATGATCCGTACATCCACCTTGGTCGGACGGCGGGAACCAACGGCATCCACCTCCCCTTCCTGCAGGGCACGGAGCAGCTTGACCTGGGCATCCAGCGGCAATTCGCCAACCTCATCGAGGAACAGCGTGCCGCCATCGGCCTCAACAAATTTGCCGAGCGCTTTCGAGACAGCGCCGGTAAAAGCGCCCTTCTCGTGACCGAACAGGATCGACTCAACCAGGTTTTCCGGGATCGCACCGCAGTTTACGGTCACGAATGGTTTGCCAACACGGGTCGACGCGCCCTGGATACAACGGGCAACGACTTCCTTACCCACACCGCTTTCACCGAGAATGAGGACAGGGATGTCAGAAACAGCAGCGCGTTCGGCAAGGCGGATCACCTGACGCATCGGTGCAGCCGACGCGATCATGTCATCAAAGGCCATGCCGCCTTCGGCTTTCCGGGCAAGGCGCTTCACCTCACCCGTCAGCGACTGCATCTTCAGGGCGTTCCGGATGCTGACGACAACCCGCTCCGGATTGGCCGGTTTCACGATGAAGTCGACTGCCCCGCCTCGCATGGACTGCACGATCGTGTCGATGCCGCTGGTCGCGGTGAGCATGATGACCGGCAGGTCCGGTCGTTTTGCAGCAAGACGCTCCAGCGTTTCCATCCCTGACAGGCCCGGCATGGTCAGGTCCAGGAGGACAACATCGATGCCGTCCTTCGGATCGGCCGCCAGCGCAATGCCAGCTTCACCGTCCGGCGCCGTGCGGCAGGCAAAGCCCGCCTTCTCAACCGCTGCCTGAAGCAGCCGGCGCTGTGTCGGATCGTCATCAATAACGAGGACCGTCTTTGCCATGTTTTCATCACCCTGTTGATTGCCGGGCAGATCTGGCGCCCGCTCCGGCATGGTCATTTGTTCAATACGGCACATGAGACGTGCCACATCGTTACGGCCCGTTCTGACACACAGGGATGGAATTACGGTTGAACGAATAGATGAAATTTTCCAGATCGGCAGGATCCCGATCATTCGGTTTATTTCGTCTTCAGCACCTGCCCAGGCAGCAGGTCTGATTCCCCATTTTCACTCCACACCCGGCGGATATTCACAGATCCTGTCGAAAAAATTCGCTCTATGAAAAATGACATCCGGCCTGATGGTCACCCAGATGTGATACCCGTAATGTGTTATAATCATTGCAGGCACATTATTTTTGCACTAATGGTGCCAATAGAAAGACCATGAGTACAGCCGACCAACCGTCCATGGGGCACTGCAACCGAAAAGAATCCGGCTGCAGTCACATTTCACCCTGTTATGGAAGGCGACGGAAGTGCCTCACAGAGAAACAGAAAAGCTGGCACATCCGGGAAGCGTTCTCATGAAGGATAGTTTTCAGGACATTAACCGTCCCCAACGGTCGGCGGATTCGCGCTCGGAGAGCGCGGCCGAAACGGTCACTTCTGCGCTCCGCAAAACCTTTGAGTCGATGCTGGAAGAACCCGTCCCCGAAAGACTTCAGGACCTGATCGAACGCATTCGCGACGAAGAAGTCCGCAAGATGCAGGATAAAAACAGCAGCGGACAGTAATACGCGGCTCTCCTGGCTCCACAAAAGCCAGAGCAAACTGGCCGCCAAAACCTCCGGCAAGATCCGACCGGCCAGGAGCCACCCGCGTCACGGATTGTCAGACGCCCGCCGTCTCTTTCAGCCATTGCGTATGAGGCACAAGGTCCATGCCCTGCGCCTTGATCCATGCCGGGTCGTAATAGGTATCGAGATACCGTTCCCCGCCATCGCAGATCAGGGTCGCAACCGATCCAGCCTTTCCGGCCGCCTTCATCTCGCACATCAGCTGCAGGGCCGCCCACACATTCGTGCCGGTGGAGCCACCGCATTTCCGTCCCAGAACACTCTCCAGCCAATGGACCGTCGCAACGGAGGCCGCATCCGGCACCTGCATCATCCGGTCAATCACGCGCGGCTGGAACGAGGCCTCGACGCGCGGCCGGCCAATGCCTTCGATCCGGGACTTCGCACCGATCTTAAGCGACGGATCGCCCGTACGGTAATAGTCGTAGAAGACGGAATTCTCCGGGTCTGCCACGCAAAGGCACGTCTTCGCGGCAAGGTCACAGCGATAGCGGATAAACCGGCCGATCGTGGCCGATGTACCGCCCGTACCGGCGCTCATCACCACCCAGTCCGGAATCGCATGGTCTTCCAGGGCCAGCTGGGCAAACAGACTGTCGGCAATGGAGTTGTTGCCGCGCCAGTCCGTCACGCGCTCGGCATAGGTGAACTGGTCCATGAAGTGGCCGCCCTCTTCCCGGGCAATCCGCTCCGCCTCGGCATAGATCTCGCCGGGCTCCACTTCATGCGGCTCGCCGCCATAGAAGGTGATCTTCTCGATTTTGCTGCAGGCCGTGCCCTTCGGCATCACCGCGATGAAGCGCAGGCCCAGAAGCCGCGCGAAATAGGCTTCCGACACGGCGGTAGAGCCGGAGGAACATTCCACAATCACCGTATCCGGACCGATATGGCCGTTGCACAGGCCATAGAGGTAGAGCGAACGCGCCAGCCGGTGCTTCAGGCTGCCGGAGGGGTGGATCGACTCATCCTTCAGGTAGAGCGTCTGGTCCGGGAAGCCCGGCAGGTCCACCTTGATCAGGTGCGTGTCGGCAGAGCGGTTGAAATCCGCATTGATCTTCTGCACCGCCTCGCGCACCCAGGCGCGATCCATGATCGGCACCGAACAACCTTCCGCCATACCAGCCTCCTGTCTTCCGAACTGCAGCGCCCTCAATGCGCCAGAAGCACCAGCGCGACAACACCGGCTGCCACAAGCAACACACCTGCAATCTCGCGCAGCGTGACCTTTTCCCGGAAGAACAGGATCGAGATGGCGAGCGTAATGATCACCTCCACCTGCCCCACAGCGCGCACATGCGCAGCATTTTCCAGCGTAAACGCCGTGAACCAGCACAAGGAGCCGAACATGCCGCTGATCCCCACAAGGGAGGCGACCCGCCAGGCCTGCAGGAGACGCGTCACTTCCCCCCGCTCACGCCAGGCCAGCCAGCCGAGAATCGCAAGCGCCTGAAAAACGGTCACGAATGCCAGCGTCACGGACGCCCGCACCAGTACACTCCCCTCCGCCAGCGACAGGGAAGCCCCGCGATAGGCGACCGCCGACAGGCCAAACAGGCCGCCTGAGAGAACCCCGATCCAGACCTTGCGGTCGAGCTTCCAGCGGCGCGTCCCCTCGTCCTGCGGCATCGACACGAGGATCACACCCACAAGGCTGATCACGATGCCGATGGCGGCCCCGGCCGTCAGCCGGTCACCCAGCAGCACGATCCCGAACAGGGCGGTCTGCAACGGCTCCGTCTTCGTAAAGGCGGTCGCAACGGCGAAATTGGTGTAGGAGAACAGATGGATCAGCAGGCCCGTCGCCACGATCTGCGCCAGGCCGCCCGCCATGCCCCAAAGATAGAAAACATGCGGCGGCTGGCCAGCACTCTCCCCTGTCGCCTGCAACAGGACCAGGCAGAACAGCACGGCCAGCGGCGCCGCGAAAACAAAACGACTGGCCGTCGCGCCCCATGTGCTGAGGCGCCCTTTCAGCGTTTTCTGCAACGCATTGCGCACATTCTGGGAGAAGGCCGCCACAAGGGTGACCGGAATCCAGAGTTCCATCAGACAGCCTCGTCAGCCCACGGCATACCCGCCTCCCCCGCGCCGGGCGCAGGAGAGAGGGAGACCGGTTTCAGGTAGGTCAGGCCGCCTGGCGCTTGGCCTTGCGGTTTTCCAGCTTGTTGACGGCATGGAGATAGGCCTTGGCGCTCGCCACCAGCGTATCCGGATCGGACGCGCGGCCGGTTGCCATGAAGCCATCGGCATCGTTGAGACGCACGGACACGGTGGCCTGCGCATCCGTGCCGCCAGTCACAGCATGCACCTGGTAGAGATCCAGCTTGCCGGAATGCGGAATCAGCGAGCGGATCGCATTGAACACTGCATCCACGGGGCCATTGCCGCGCGCGATAGCGAACTTGTCCTCGCCATCCATGACGAGGTCGATCTCGGCCGTCTGCGGGCCTTCCGTGCCAGCCACAACGCGCAGGCGCTTGAACATGGCACGCTCGCCATCTTCCGCCAGCTGATCATCGACCAAAGCCACGATGTCGTCATCGAAGACATGCTTCTTCTTGTCGGCCAGCGCTTTGAAGCGCTTGAAGGCATCGTTCAGCGCATCCTGCTCCAGCGTGTAGCCGAGCGATTCCAGCTTGTCGCGGAAGGCGTGACGGCCGGACAGCTTGCCCATCACCAGGGATGTCTTGGCGACGCCGACATCTTCCGGCTTCATGATCTCGTAGGTTTCGGAATTCTTCAGCATGCCATCCTGGTGGATGCCGCTTTCATGCGCAAAAGCATTCTTACCGACGATGGCCTTGTTGTACTGCACCGGGAAGCCGGTGATCCGGCTCAGCATGGCAGAGGCACGCGAGAGATATTCGCTCTTCACATTGGTCGTATAGGGCAGCGTATCCTGACGGACGCGCAAGGCCATGACCACTTCTTCCAGCGCCGCATTGCCGGCACGCTCGCCGAGGCCGTTGATCGCGCATTCCACCTGGCGCGCGCCATTGGCGACGGCGCTGATGGAGTTGGCGACCGCGAGGCCGAGGTCATTGTGGCAGTGCGCCGACCAGATCACCTTGTCGGAATTGGCGACATTTTCGATCAGGCGCTTGAACAGGCGGCCATACTCCTCCGGATGGGAATAGCCGACCGTGTCCGGAATATTGATCGTGGTCGCACCGCTCTGGATGGCCACATCGATACATTTGCACAGGAAGTCGAATTCGGTCCGGGTCGCGTCTTCCGCGCTCCATTCCACATCGTCCACCAGGTTACGGGCCTGCGCCACCGAGCGGCCGACGGCCTCCAGCACGGCGTTCGGCCCCATCTGCAGCTTGTGCTTCATGTGCACGGGGCTGGTGGAGATGAAGGTGTGGATGCGCGGACGCGCGGCATTGCGTACCGCTTCGGCGCATCGCTCGATGTCCTTCTCGGTCGAGCGGGCGAGGCCGCAGATGATCGCCTCTTTCGAACGGCGGGCAATTTCGCTGACGGAGGCGAAGTCACCTTCGGAAGCTGCGGGGAAACCGGCTTCGATCACGTCGACGCCCATGTCTTCCATCAGGGCGGCGAGTTCGAGTTTCTCGCCATGGGTCATGGACGCGCCGGGCGATTGTTCGCCGTCGCGCAAAGTGGTGTCGAAGATGCGGATATGTTCTGGCTTGGTCATGGCAGGCTGCCTGGATCTGGGGAATGTCGGGAAATGGCTGGCTCAATATCCCCTGACCGCGCGCCTGCCCCCGATTAGTTCGAGGCAGCCGGCACCGGCCAGGGGCCGGTAAGAAGCAGGAGTAGGGGCATATTCTTGCGCATGGTGCGGTTAATCCGGCAGATCGCTCGAATTGTCAACCGCGCTTGTGCCGATCAGGGCAACAGATTGCCCCGATTTCCTGACCCTTTGGCGCACCCAGATGGCAATCGCAGCATAAACGCCCACCGCTGCCAAAGCCGCGAGCAGTGCCGTCACCGGATTGCCCGAAAGCGCCGCCAGCAGGCTGCGCCCGGCAAACGCAATCAGGATGATCTTGGGAAGCGTGCCAACGCCCATGCCTGCCCAGAACGGCAGGAACCGCGCGTGGCTGACCCCGAATGCCATGTTCACCAGCAGGAGCGGCCCGGTCGGCACGTTGCGCACCACGGCGCTGGCGATGAAGGCATTGCGCCCGATAAAACCCGCCAGCCGGTTTGCCGTCTTGCCCGCATAACGTCGGAACGCCTGCTCCCCGGTCAGGCGGCCGACATAGAAGGTCAGCGCACCGGACACCATGGTCGCAAGCCAGGAATAGGCCGCCCCCGCCCATGGCCCGAACACGGCCACGGCGGCTGCGATCAGCACGAATTGCGGCACGCCCAGAAAGGCGGCAACACAGAAGACGAGGATCAGCGCCGGCAGGCCCCAGGGGCTGTCGGCCATGCCGTCCATCCAGGCGGTAACGGCCGCGCCACTGGGCAGAAACCCCAGCTTGCCGAGGCCAAATACGGCGAGCACCATAACCAGCATCACACCGCCCAGAACCATGGCGCGGTGCGCGGGCGTTTCCGTCTCCTGAGGGGGCTGGACCGTATCGTTCATACGCGCAGCGTGTGATCTGGCAGGTTGGTTTCGTCAAGCATCCACAAGCGATGAAACTGGTGTTCAAATTTTGGCACCATTGTTTTGCGCTGCCCCAGCCGTCCCTGTATCACTCAGCTGCAAATGTGCTCTGGCGATGCCTCACCGCCAGCTCGACAATAATCGTTGCAAGGCCATGGCCTGCCACGCCGACCGTCCACCAGATCATCGGCCATTTCATGACAAAAATGCTGCCGCCGATTCCCAGGCTGATCCCCGCGAAGAGGATCATGCCGAAAACATAGCTGGCAGCGGAAATGAAAAAGCCGAGGCGCATTCCCGCGATCAGCTTGGCGTCCTTCTTCCGCACGATCTCTGCGGCCTCGGTGCCCGGATCGACCGCCAGCGCCATGACATCGACATTGAAGGCCGCGGCCAGCGCTTTCATGGTTTCGCGCGAGGCAGGCTCGCCCTTCTCGATCCGCTGAACGGTCCGAAGGCCGATCCCCGCCAGATCGGCGAGGTGTTCCTGGGACCAATGACGCTCTTCGCGCCAGCGTTTGATCTTGGCTGCGTCGGCGTTGAATTGCATGGCGATCTCCTTTGTTAGGCCAGCTTAAGGCCTCCAAGGAAAGGGGGGAAACCGGCTGGCCCGCCACGCCACGAGGACGTCAGGGGCCCGCCAGTGTCACGCCACAGGGCCGCCACAGCAACCACCATGGCCCGAGATCACTCCCGTTCGGCAGCGCTTGCGTCGCGCAGGCCCTTGAACTCGGAAGTCGGTTTCAGTTGCGGCCAGTCGTCCGAGTTTGCGAGGTCGCGGGTCATGTCCAGGAACAGTTCCACATCCTGCGCGGCGCCGCGCAGGTCCCAGTCGGCGCTCCAGGCGTCGTTCTGGTTGTGGTACTTGTTGCCGATATAGTCCGCCACCCAGGCATCGCCGGCCTCACGGCCGCCATCGACCAGGTCAGACCCGCCCGCGATACCCATGATCAGGATCACCGGAACGCCGCGCCGGGCCAGCGAGAAATGGTCCGCCCGGTAGAACAGGCCGTTCTCCGGCAAGCCCTCGGGAGACACGGTACGCCCCTGCTTCGCCGCAGCCGCTGCCATGCGCTCTTCCAGGTCGCTCTGCCCTTCGCCGACCTGGATCACATCGCGGGCCGGGCCAGCCGTCTGCAGGATGTCCAGCGTGAAGTTCGCAACCGTCTTCTCCAGCGGATAGATCGGGTTCTGCGCGTAGGCTTCAGAGCCGAGCAGACCGCTCTCTTCACCCGTCCATGCCGCGAAGACCACGGTCCTCTCCGGAGCGGGCTCAGCCTCCAGGTTGCGGGCAACTTCCATGATCCCGGCAAGGCCCAGCGCATCGTCATTGGCACCCGGCATCACGGTACGGCCCAGCTCGTCCGGCGCGCCGATGCCATAGGCATCCCAGTGGCCCGACAGCATGATCGTCTCGTCCGGTCGCTTCGTGCCGGTGATCTTGCCGATCACGTTCTGGCTTTCGGCAGCTTCCACCGACAGGCCGAGATCGGCATTGAAGCGCAGATCGCCCAGCGTGAAAGCCTGGAAGTCCCGCTTCCGGGCCGCAACCCGCAGCGCGTCCAGATCATAGCCCGCCTCGGCCAGCCATTGCTTCGCCATGTCCTCCTGCAGCCAGCCCTGCAGGTCGACAGCCGGCTTCGCGGCACCGGCCACGGCATAGTTCTCACCCGGCGAGGAAGACGCGACGTTCCAGCCATAACCGGCTGCTTTCGCCTCGTGGATCACCAGCGCGGCAACCGCGCCGCGGCGGGCGGCTTCTTCGTATTTATAGGCCCAGCGGCCATAATAGGTCATGCGGCGGCCACCGAACACGCCCGCCACCGGGTCATCCTCTGCCACGCCGAAATCCGGATCGTTCACCAGGAACAGCGCGACCTTGCCGTGCAGGTCCATGTCGCCATAATCGTCCCAGTCGCGTTCCGGGGCGCTGGCACCGAAGCCGACGAACACGACCGGCGCGTCTTCCACCTTGATGGTCTCACGCGGATTGGCGGAGCTGATCTCGATATCGCGGGCCTGTTCCATCGGAATGACCTCGTCGCCGAGGGTCACATTCAGTGTACGTATATCCGTAACCTGCGAGTGCTTGAGCCTGACAGGATCGGTCCATGCGCCATCCCGGCCGCCGGGCTCCAGACCCAGTGCCTTGAAGCGCTCGATCAGGTAGGCGACCGTTTTCGTCTCGCCTTCGGTGCCGGGCGCCCGGCCCATGAACTCATCGGAGGCGAGCACCCTTGCCGTCTCGGACATGTTCGCCGTGCTGATCGGGGATACGTCAACAGCGGCTTCCGGGGCTACCTCAGGCACTGCGGTCTCCACAGTCTCCACTTCAGGCGCCGAGGCACAGGCCGCCAGAACCATGCCCGCACTTGCTGCTACCAATACCGCTCTGAACATCTGCGCTACCCTCATTCTGCCTGTCGCCGGAAATCTCACCATGGAACAGGGGGCACGCCCCTGCCGCGCGCAAACTCGCGCCCCGGAGCGAACGGGTCAACCGGGGCGAGACATGTGGATTGTCGCGGCAGCCGGCTCAGTCCCGCCGGCGATCCTTCAGGCTGGCGTCCCCATTGCCGGGTCGGAGATGGAGTGGGAGCCCGTTTCCATCCGCCCCGCCAGGCGGCGTTCAAAGCCCTCGCCAGTCAGGGCCAGGTCATACCAATTGCCAGCCCCTTCCAGCGAAATCTCGCGTTGGACGCTGGCGCCGGGCGCCAGTTTCACGTGGCTCGCCTCTTTCACCCCGTACATGTCCGCAAGCGCCAGCTCGCAGGCCTGCTTGCCGACATTGCTGAGGTTCAGCTTCAGGCGGCGGCGGTCCGGCTCATACTGAACCTCCACTTCCGGCATTGCCCCATCGCCGGAGAGAGACCCGACATAGGTACGCATGAAGCCGTTCGGGCCAAGCACGAACAGGTCATAGCGCCCGGCATCCTCCCCCGTCTCCCAGACATCTGATAGTGACTTGCCCGCCTCGACCGTGTAGCGCCGCGGAATCCGGTCGAGGTGCAGCCTGTCATAGACATGGAACACAGCCCCCGCCGTCCCTTCATTCGCGAAGGCCAGCGTCACACGCCCCGTGCCTGCATCGGCATCAGCCTTCGTCTTCAGGACATAGGGCAGCGCGCGCGACGGGCGCATGCCGGTCTCCTGATACAGCGACTGCGGCGTTTCCGGCGGCTGCACCTGCGGCTTCTGGATATGGGCCAGCATCGCCGCAGAGGAGCCGGACATGTCCGGCAGCTCCGGGAAGCTCGGATCGTTGGGCGAGACGAAATCAAACGCGGAGGTCAGGTCCGAACAGACCGCCCGGTGCCACGGGCTGATCGCCGGAATGGTGACATCGAAGCGCTTCTCCAGGAACTGGCCGACGGAGGTATGGTCGGCGACTTCCGAACTGACCCAGCCGCCACGCGACCAGGGGGAAATGATATACATCGGAACCCGCGCGCCCAGCCCCCAGGGGCGGACCGTTCCGCTGATCCGGTCATCCGCTTCCTGATACTTGCGCTCAGGGTCGGAGAAGTAGAAGCCCGACAGGTCCAGCGTGGACTTGCCCGCCAGCGTACCATCCGCATTGTAGGAAGGCGGCGCGGACGCAGGCACATGGTCGAACTGCCCGTCATTCTCATCGAAGGTGAGGAAGAAGACCGTCTTTGCCCAGACATCCGGATTGGCCGTCAGCGCGTCCAGAACCCGCGCCGTGAACTCGGCGCCCTGGATCGGGGTGGAAGCCGACGGATGCTCAGACCATTCCTTTGCAGGCAGGATCCACGACACCTGCGGCAGCGTGCCTTCCAGCACGTCTTTCTCCAGCTGTTCCAGCGACCAGTGGCGCATCCCGCGCTCATACAGCGGCTCACCCGGCTTGCAGTTCCGGAAGCTCTCGAAGGCGAGCCCGCCATGCATGGCCCCGGTCCAGTTATTGTTCGGGTCCTGATAGATCCGCCAGTCGATCCCGGCAGCCTGCAGCACGTCCGGAATCGTCTGCCATGTCAGGGCCGATCCCTGATAGGTATAGCCCGGATCCGGCAGGCGGCCCTTGACCCAGCTGCGCAGATTGTTGGGCTCTGAATTCTCTTCGGTTCCGTTGATACCCTGCGCGCGCAGCACAGGATCGTGATTGGAGCCGGACCAGAAGACGATCCGGTTCGGGTCGGTCCCCGTGGTGATGGAACAGTGATAGGCATCGCAGATCGTGAAGGCCTCTGCCAGCGCGTACTGGAAGGGAATGTCCTCGCGCCGGTAATACCCCATCGAGAAGGGGTTCTTATATTTCGGCCAATAGCCGAACTTGCCCTGGTTCCAGGCCGCCTGGCTGTCGGAGAAGGAGTGCGGCGTGCCAGGCACCTGCATGGCAGACGTCTTCTCCGTATCGAGATGATAAGGCGGGATCTCGCGCTTGCCGTCAGACTGGCTCCATACGGGCTTGCCGCTTTCCATGGGCACCGGATGCCGGTCGCCGAAGCCGCGCACGCCGCGCATGGCCCCGAAATAATGATCGAAAGAGCGGTTTTCCTGCATCAGGATCACGACATGTTTCACATCCTGGATCGTTCCGGCCGATTGCGCAGCTGGCAGGGCGAGCGCGCGTGAGATGCTGCCCGACAAGAGCGACATGCCGGCGGTGGTGCCCGCAGCGCCGCTGGCCAGTTTCAGGAAATCCCGTCTTCCAAAATTGGTCATGATCGTCTTCGTCTCATTGTCTGGAGGCAGCCATGTGCCGGATAAGCAGAGAGGCTGGCGCCATCGCAGCGCGAGCCCCGTACCGCCCCTATACCGGCGGCATGACACCGGAATGACGAACCGGTTTTTTCACTTTTCAGAAGATTGCGGGCCGCCTTTTGGTTGCGCCGCCCTACTCCGCCGCAGCGGCGCCGCTCGCCCAGGCCCATTGGAAATTGTAACCGCCAAGCCAGCCGGTCACATCCACGCATTCACCGATGAAATGCAGGCCCGGCACGTTGCGGCTTTCCAGCGTGCGGGAAGAGAGGCCGTCCGTATCCACGCCGCCCGCCGTCACTTCCGCCGTACGATAGCCTTCGGTCCCTGCCGGGTGCACCTGCCAGTTGGTGAGAGCCCCGGCGAGATCGTCCAGCGTTGCATGCGACAGGTCCGCCAGCCGCGCCGCCGGATTGAGCCCCTGCCGCCGCAGTACCAGCTCTGCCAGCCGCTTCACCAGCAGGCTCTCCAGGGCCGTCGCCAGCGTCTGCATCGGCCGCTCGCGTTTCGCCTCTTTCAACTGGCCCGCAATATCCCTTGCCGGCAGCAGGGTGAGCTGCACCGCCTCGCCCGGTTGCCAATAGGAGGAGACCTGCAGGATCGCCGGGCCGGACAGGCCGCGATGGGTGAACAGCATCGCCTCCTCGAACGCCGCCCCGCCTGCCACCGCCCGCACATCGCAGGCCACGCCGGAGATCGAGGCGAAGTCTTCATGATCCGCCCCGGTGAACACGAAGGGCACCAGCGCCGCGCGGGTCGGCACGATGGCATGGCCGAACTGGCGGGCAATGTCATAGGCGAGCCCCGTCGCCCCCATTTTCGGGATGGAGAGCCCGCCCGTGGCAACGACCAGCTTCGGCGCCGTGAACACGCCGGATGACGTCTCCACTGTGAACAGGCCATCGGCATGGCGGACAGCGGTGATCCCGGTGCCGAGGCGCAAATCCCCCTGCCCGGCCGCCAGCTCGTCCAGCAGCAGCTGGATGATCGCGCCGGATTTCTGGTCACAGAACAGCTGGCCTAGCGTCTTCTCGTGCCAGGTCAGGCCATGCTTCGCCATCAGGTCCATGAAGTCCCATGGCGTATAACGGGCGAGCGCCGATTTCGCGAAATGCGGGTTCTGGCTGATGAACCGGTTTGCCGCGGTTTCGAGATTGGTGAAATTGCACCGCCCGCCGCCGGAGATGCGCACCTTTTCTGCGGGCTTTGCCGCATGGTCCAGCACCACGACGCGCTGCCCCGCCTGCCCCATCCGCCCGGCACAGAACAGGCCCGCCGCCCCGGCGCCGAGCACGATCGCGTCATATCGGGAGGAAGCTGGCGCAGACATGAGCGGCCTATGCCGCAGGTCGGCAGCCCGGCGCAAGCGGGCGCGGCGGTTCCGGTCATGCTCCTCTGTTAGCCACCCCTGTAAGGTTACGTATTGATTTTTCACGGAACCGGGACGACCCTGCACGCCAGCATACGCAACGCACGGGAGGCGATTATGGGGAATCTGACCGTCGACAATCTGGCCATCTACGCATTGATTGGCTTTGGCTGCCTCGTCGCAATCATGATCGGCATCACGGCCTGGGTGGTCCGCAAGGCGTTCAGCGCGCCTGTGACCCCGCCGCAGGTCGAGCCGCCGAAGGAGCAGTAAGAGCGCCATGACGGACGCGATGCGCCGTTCCGGCGAGGAACGGCAGGCCTCGATTGAGCAGAATGCCGCCGCCCTCGGCATTGACGAGGCACTGGTGTCGCGCCTGGTCGATACATTCTATGCCCGCGTGCGCGAGGACGACCTGATCGGCCCGGTCTTCCTGACGGCACTGGGGGATGACTGGGACGCGCACCTCGCCAAGCTCAAGGATTTCTGGTCGGCCATCGCGCTTGGCACGCGGCGCTATAATGGCCGCCCCATGCCCGCGCATCTACGCCTGCCGGGGCTGACCGAAGCACATTTCGGGCGCTGGCTGGGCCTGTTCCGCGAAACCGTGGACGAGCTGATGCCGAATCCCGCCGCCGCAGACTTCTTCTATGACCGCGCCAGCATGATCGGACGGAACTTTCAGGCCATGATATTCGCGCTGAACTCGTGAGTTTCATGACAGTCTTATGACATCTACAGCCTGATCTTTCGAAACCGGTTGAAAATTCCTCCGGCATACGGCTGATGCGGCTCATCGCCTGTAAGCGAAGGGGCTCTTATGGCTGACGGCAAGGAACCGACACTCGTCAAGGAAACCCTCGACAAGGACCTTGTGAAACTGCGCAAGGCCGAAGTTGCCGTTCAGACCACGGCGCGCAGCGTTGTCGCACCCGGCCTCGCTTTCCTGTTCCTCGCCGCCATCGTCGTGATCGGCAGCGCCCTCATGGGCGGACAGGACAATGGCCTACTTATCATCGCCGCGGCCGCCATCGGCGGCTACATGGCCCTAAACATCGGCGCCAATGACGTGGCCAACAATGTCGGCCCGGCCGTCGGCTCCAAGGCGCTGACCATCGGCGGCGCCCTCGTCATTGCCGCCATCTGCGAAAGCGCCGGCGCCCTGCTGGCGGGCGGCGATGTCGTCTCCACCATTTCCAAGGGCATCATCGACCCCTCGACCGTGCCGACGACCGAAACCTTCGTCTGGCTGATGATGGCCGCGCTGATCTCTTCCGCGCTCTGGGTGAACCTCGCCACCGTGCTGAACGCGCCAGTCTCCACCACCCATGCCGTTGTCGGCGGCGTGATGGGTGCAGGCATCGCGGCCGCCGGCTTCAGCGCCGTCCACTGGCCCACCATGGCCTCCATCGCGGCCAGCTGGGTGATCTCGCCCATCCTCGGCGGCATCATCGCCGCCAGCGTGCTGGCCTTCATCAAGATCTTCATCATCTACCGGGAAGACAAGATCGCCGCCGCACGCCGCTGGGTGCCCGTGCTGATCGCCCTCATGGCAGGCGCCTTCGGCACCTACATGTCGCTGAAAGGCCTGAAGCACCTGCCATGGTTCGACCATATCGGCCTGCCGAAAGCGCTGCTGATCGGCCTCGGCGTCGCCATCCTCGCCTGGATCCTCACCCACCCGCTGATCAAGCACCAGTCGCGTGACATGGCCAACCGCAACCAGTCGCTGCGCCAGCTCTTCGTGTGGCCGCTGATCTTCTCGGCCGCCCTTCTCTCCTTCGCGCACGGCGCCAATGACGTCGCCAACGCCATCGGCCCGCTGGCCGCTATCGTGCACGCCGTGCAGGCCGGCGAAGTCGCCTCCAAGGTCCACATCCCGCTCTGGGTGATGCTGATCGGCGCGGCCGGCATTTCCTTCGGCCTCGTCCTGTTCGGACCGAAACTGATCCGCATGGTTGGCGAGTCCATCACCAAGCTGAACCCGATGCGCGCCTATTGCGTCGCGCTGGCCGCCGCCGTGACCGTGATCATCGCCAGCTGGCTCGGCCTGCCGGTCTCCTCCACGCACATCGCTGTGGGCGCCGTGTTCGGCGTCGGCTTCTTCCGGGAATGGTTCACGGCGAACTCACGCACACGCCTGCGCTACATCCACGCGACCGCGCCGAACGCATCCAAGAGCCAGTATGCTGGCGTGCAGCGCCGCAGGGCCGCGCGCAAGCTCGTCCGCCGCGCGCATGTGAACACGGTCGTCGCCGCCTGGATCATCACCGTCCCGGCCTCGGCCGTGCTGGCCGCCGCCATCTTCTTCGCGCTGGAACACCTGTTCGGCGTGGTCTGAGGCCCTTAAGCCCAGCCCAAGTCAGGCCAGGTCCAGCGCCCGCAGCACCATGCCCTGGTCGAAATAGGGCCGCTCGCAGATGATGCGATCGCTGCCCGGCGCGAACTCGAACGTCGCCGCCATCCGCACCCGGAAGCTGCGCCCCGTCGGCTCGATCACCTTCCCGTCCACGGTCAGCGGCCCGGTATGCGTGCCGGTCAGCCAGAACTCGACCAGCACCGTGTCCCTGTCCTCGTCCGCCGCGATGGAAATGATCTCATTGTCCTGGTCCGGGAAGGGCGTGCGCGACAGCTCGAAATAGCGGCGCACCGCCGCCTCCCCATCGAACACCTGCCCGCCGCCATGCATCTCGTACCGCGGATGCTCAAACGTCGCGATCACCGCATCCCAATCATGCGTGACCTCTCAGCTTCGTTCAGAATCTGACGCCACCTGTCCTTACACGTTGTTTTTGCCGCCAATACAGTCAGCTTTTCCGCAGGAAATGATAAGTCATTGTAATTGGACACGTTCGGAAACAAAAAATCTGGCTTCTTATTCCCTTCAATTTTCGGATTGTACTCATAGTCGACGCCTTCCCTGAGCCCCTCCTCGTCAAAGATCGACTTTGCGTGGTATTCGAGTGACTTTCCAGCTCTTGATTTTCTGCTTTGCAGGACCGTCTGCGCTACCCCTAGAAATTCATCAAGCGTGCTAAAGCCCTTCTGAATTTCGGGCGTATAAAATGCGCGCTCAACGCTTCGAAACACTTCGAATTCGCAGTCGCGCCTGCGAAGAATACGATCGTCCACCGGCTTTTCCAGATCCGGTCGAAGACTGATCGCCTTTCTAATTATCTCCAGGCCGCTCGGAAAGGCTGTGAGCCACCCCTCAGGAATATCTTCCGTTCTGAGAACACAACTTGCCGCGTGGACTTCGGTACCTTCAGACCGGATCTTTAACTTGGGTTCCCAGACGACTGTTTCACCAGGCTCAACCGGGCCAGTAACGTCTTCGAGTTGGACTTCTTCCTCGTGATTTCTGCAAATCCAGGCTTGGCAGTTAACTGGGGTTTCCAAAGCAAATGCGAAGGCAACCAGCGCACCGGTATTCTCGGGGTCCAGAAGAGGATTCTCCTTTCCTCCCAGCTTGGTCATTCGGGTTTCATTACGTCCGTTAGCAGGATTTTCGTGAAACTTGTTGTTGTAGTAAATTATGTTCGAAATCGTTTCAAAACCCTCGGGCAGAACTTTGAGTTTAACCTCATCCCGGGGATTCTTCTGACTAAGGTCAGCTAAATGAGGCATGAGTCGAAATGCCAAATCCTTCGGCACATAGGGTCCCGCCTGATGTCCGCCGGTTAGCTGAGTATCGTTTCCCGAAAGCCGCTTCAGGTACCAAACAAAGCCTTTTCCCGATACTTCCTCGAGCCAATCGTCTAATTCCACGTTGGATCTCCAGAAATTTCGACTTCTTGGCGATCAGAATTCACCCAATCGCCCAATATTCGCATGCGCTCAGTTGCGTCAGAAACATCTCGAAACGAACACTCCCACACGACCGCTATCCTCCAGCCACTTCGCTTTAAAGCTTCCATCGCGGTTGTATCACGAGCGACATTCTTTTCAATTTTAGATCGCCAGAATTCTTTCCTGGTTTTGGGCCACTTGAAATATTTGCAATCATGCTTGTGCCAGAAACATCCATGAACGAAAATGACAGCCCTGTGTTTCGGAAGAACCAGGTCGGGCCTTCCTGGCAGCCTTTTGTCGTGCAGCTTGTAGCGAAAGCCCATCGCGTGCAGTCCGCGCCGCACGATCATTTCTGGCTTCGTATCTTTTCCGCGAATGCCGGACATCATCCGGCTACGCACTTCAGGGCTTACAACATCAACCATTCACTGCCATGCGCCGCCCTCGGTACAAGTCGCGCTGGCGCTTCTCCTTAGCCGAAAGGTCTTTCGCAACCGCGGCCCGAATATGCGGCTCCATCACTTCCGCAATGGCTTCAACGACTGGAACAACAACAGCATTCCCGCACTGCTTATAGGCTTGCGTGTCAGAAACCGTAGTCGACCAAATCCGGTTGCCACGCTCAAACCCCATGAGACGTGCGCACTCTATTGGCGTCAGCCGTCTGGGACGACGCCCCTTCCCCCGGTCGACGAGTATTTCGGATCCGTCCTTATAATACCGCGCTGAAAGCGTTCGGGTCACATCATCCGGCCCGAACAAGCCATAGCCAAAACCATTGCCTTTGGCGTTGTGCTTGGCCTTGTAGTCCTGAAGGTACTGCCACAACTTTGGCGTCAGAGTGTATTTCTCGGAGACTTGTTCTTCCGGCATCAGTATACTGCCAAGCGTGGGCCACGGTTTGTCAGGGACCCGCAATTCATCAAAAGAAAAATCTGCCTCCTGACGAAACCCAACAATGAAAATGCGCTCCCGCTTTTGCGGCACCCACGGTTCGGAACTGATGACCCGCGTGGTGACGTGATAGCCCAACTCTTCGCGGAGCACCTTCATTATAGTGGCAAACGTGCGCCCCTTATCATGCCGTTCAAGATTCTTCACATTCTCCAGCAAAAAAGCCTTGGGCCTATGTCGCTTGATGATCTGAGCCACATCAAAAAAGAGAGTGCCCTGTGTTTCATCCAGAAAACCATGCTGCCGTCCAAGGGCGTTTTTCTTGCTTACCCCTGCAATAGAGAAAGGCTGGCAGGGAAACCCCGCCAGAAGCACATCATGCTCCGGGATTCGATCCAGCGCCGTGTCGTCCTTCGTGAACTCCCTGATGTCTCCAGCAAACAAGTGGTCTTCCTCTTCAGGGAAGTTACGAGCGTAGGTTTCGCGGGCATACTTGTCCCATTCGCTAGTAAAAACGCATTTGCCGCCAATCGCCTCGAACCCGATGCGCAGCCCGCCGATACCAGCAAAAAGATCGATGAATTTGAAAGCAGGTTCAACACGGTCCGGTCTCCGCGAAGCAGCGTACTGTTCCAGTATGATGAGAACCGCTTTTTTGGGTTCGGTCTCTCCTTCATCGTAACGGCGCACTGTTCTCTCGGCCAAACCAAGAAGGCTGGCTGCCTCCTTGTGCGAAAGCCCGCATTCTTGCCTCAGCTTGGCAAATTCGTTCGTCATGGAAGCCCCGAATCTCTGGGTGGAATTTTGACAAACTGTCGTGATTTGACTCAGCAAACAAGCCCAAAGTTCGTTTTTTGTTCCCATTTTCACAGAAATCAACGCCCCAACCACCGCTCCGAACACAACAAGAACACCCTAGACACACTCCCTCCCCCGCTCCATATCTCAGCGCATGGCTCGGTCTCCCTCCAAAACTGTTTCGGAAGCCCCCGCGATTTTCGGGGCGGATGGCTTCGCGCGCGATGCGGCGGGGGCGCTGCCGTCGGACAACTGGACGCCCCACCGGCCGGACCGCAACTGGGTCACCGTCGACGACTCCCGCCCCCTGCGCGTCGCCTCCCCCTATGAGCCGGCGGGCGACCAGCGCACAGCCATTCCGGAACTCGTGGCGGGCATCCAGGCCGGCGAGCGCGACCAGGTCCTCCTCGGCGCGACGGGCACGGGCAAGACCTTCACCATGGCCAAGATCATCGAGGCGACCCAGCGCCCGGCCCTGATCCTCGCGCCGAACAAGACGCTCGCCGCGCAGCTCTATGGCGAGTTCAAATCCTTCTTCCCCGACAATGCGGTGGAGTATTTCGTTTCCTATTACGACTACTACCAGCCGGAGGCCTATGTGCCGCGGTCGGACCTCTATATCGAGAAGGAATCCTCCATCAACGAGGCGATCGACCGGATGCGCCACTCGGCCACCCGCGCCATTTTGGAGCGCGACGACGTGATCATCGTCGCCTCGGTGTCGTGCATCTACGGCATCGGCTCGGTCGAGACCTATACGTCGATGACGTTCAAGCTGGAGGAAGGCCAGCGCATCGACCCGCGCGCCGTGGCAGAGCGCCTCGTGGCGAACCAGTACACGCGCAACGACATCAACTTCGTCCGCGGCTCGTTCCGCATCAAGGGCGACGTGGTGGACATCTTCCCCGCCCACTATGAGGACCGCGCCTGGAAGCTCTCATTCTTCGGCGACGAGCTGGAGAGCATCACCGAGTTCGACCCCCTCACCGGCCGCACGCAGCAGAAACTGCCCGCCATCAAGATCTACGCCAACAGCCACTATGTCACGCCGCGCCCGACGCTGAACCAGGCCATCGAGCAGATCAAGGCGGAGCTGAAATCCACCATCGCGCACTTCCAGAAGCACGGCAAACTGCTGGAGGCCCAGCGCATCGAACAGCGCGTGCAGTATGACATCGAGATGCTGGCCGCCACGGGCAGCTGCAACGGCATCGAGAACTATTCCCGCTATCTCACCGGCCGCAAGCCGGGCGAGCCGCCGCCGACCATGTTCGAATACCTGCCCGACAACGCCCTCGTCTTCGCCGATGAGAGCCACCAGACGATCCCCCAGATCGGCGCCATGTTCAAAGGCGACTTCAGCCGCAAGTCGACGCTGGCCGAATACGGCTTCCGCCTGCCCTCCTGCATGGACAACCGGCCGCTGAAATTCGAGGAATGGGACGCCATGCGCCCGCAGACGGTGCACGTCTCCGCCACGCCCGGCCCGTGGGAGCTGGAGCGCACCGGCGGCGTCTTCACCGAACAGGTCATCCGCCCCACCGGCCTGCTCGACCCGCCCGTGGAAGTCCGCCCCGTCTCCAATGACGGCGCCAACCAGGTGGACGATGTCATGGCCGAGGTGAAGGCCACCGCCGCGCGCGGCATGCGCTCCCTCATCACGACGCTGACCAAGAAGATGGCGGAAGACCTGACGGACTTCCTCCACGAAAACGGCGTGCGCGTGCGCTACATGCACTCCGACGTCGACACGATCGAGCGGATCGAGATCATCCGCGACCTGCGCCTCGGCCAGTTCGACGTGCTGGTCGGCATCAACCTGCTGCGCGAGGGGCTCGACATTCCGGAGTGCGGCTTTGTCGGCATTCTCGATGCGGACAAGGAGGGCTTCCTGCGCAGTGAGACCAGCCTCGTGCAGACCATCGGCCGCGCGGCGCGCAATGCCGAGGCGCGTGTTGTTCTCTATGCGGACAAGGTGACCGGCTCCATGCAGCGCGCCATGGACGAGACGGACCGCCGCCGCGCCAAGCAGATGGCCTATAATGAGGAACACGGCATCACGCCGACCACGATCAAGCGCGACGTCGCCGATATCCTGGGCGAGCTCGGCGAGAAGAGGGACACTTCAGCAAAAGGCCGGGGCCGCGGCAAGGATGGCGGCAAGTCCCGTGGCCGCACCCGCGCCGTGGCCGAAGAAAAAGCCTTGCCACTTGCGGGCGAAAAAGGGCACAATCTCAAGGCTGTGGTCGCCGACCTCGAAAACAACAGACCGCGCAACATCACTAAGCCTCAACGGAGACCTCACAAGTTTGGGGACTTTTGGGGATATGGTGCACAATCATGATTTGGAGCGCACTCTTGGGTGGAGCCTTGAGTTTCTCCCCGATCAGGAAATAACTCTCAAAGCACTTGGTCAGACAGCGCCCATTACATTTCAAGGCAATCGGATATCGATTGAAAGCGGCGTGCGGTTTGAAAACCGAACGGAAAGTTCGAAGCCAACCATGCTCAGATACCGACTGAGCAACAAATCCGGTAATTCGATCGAATTCAGCCTTAGCCCCAAAGAAAAACAATCTAAAGACTTCAACCTCGATTCAGAATTTGAGGGATTTCGATTCGTCCGCACTACAGGTCGCGCTTGGCAACTGCCAGGCCCCACAAAGTCGTACGCTTTTCCTGATCAAGCGCGAACTTACTATCAAAATGCCTCCTTTTTATCCGACCTTGAAAGTGCGTATGAAGAGCAAGTTGATAAAATATTCTACCTTGGCCCCTTGAGAGAATACCCCGCCAGGGACTATTTGTGGGCCAGATCTCGCCCAACCGATGTGGGGAATAAGGGAGAAAAGACGATAGATGCCATATTGGCAATGACCGTCGCTGGAGAAACCAGAAACACCAAGTTCAAAGCTAAATTACGACCTTTCCAAGAGATCATCGCTTATTGGTTAAAAGAAATAGGCGTGATTGATTCATTTCAAGTGGACGAAATCGCGCCGGGCTCAAATCGTTGGCAAGCAAAAGTCCGGATAAGGAAGAATGGGACTGAGGTGTTGCTGACGGATGTGGGATTCGGTGTATCTCAAGTACTTCCAGTGGTCACGCTACTACAATTTGTTCCCGAAGGGTCCACTGTTATTTTGGAACAGCCGGAAATTCATCTGCACCCACTCGCTCAAGCGAATTTGGCTGATGCTATCATCAACGCAGCCGTGCATAGGCGGGTCCAAGTGATATTTGAGAGTCATTCAGAACACCTCCTGTTGCGGCTTCAGCGGCGAATCGCGGAAGGAGCATTAGACTCATTGGGAGAAGCTCCAGTACAGCTCTATTTTTGCGACTGGAAAAGAAACTCTTCTTGCATCGAACCTTTGATACTCAGCAAAACCGGTACAATACAGAATTGGCCGGAAAATTTTATGGGTGACGCCTTTGGAGAAACATTGGCGGCCCAAAAAGCTCGCTTAGGTGGCTCAGGAGCGGGCCATTGAGCAGGTTCGTAATCGATACAAATGTACCAATTGTGGCAAATGGGCGTTTTGAAGATGATCTACGACAGCCTACCGACGCTTGTCAGCTAGCAGCATTAGAGTTCCTTGATACCGCCCTAAAAAAACACATCATCCTATTGGACGATGCGGGAGAAATTCAATCTGAGTACGCTCGATATCTAAACCCGGTTGGCCAACCTGGGGTCGGTGACCGCTTTTTGTTGGAAATCATCAATAGTCATCCAGATAGAATTCTGCGTGAGCCACTTGAAAAAGACGGCAATGGCGAGTTTGTCGACCTGCCTCAACCATTAATCGACTGCAATTTCGATCCTTCCGATCGAAAGTTTGCCGCATTGGCAAGCAAATGCGAAGCTGTCGTTGCGAACGCCACCGATAGTGATTGGGTTGAAGCAGCAGAAGCTATCCAAGCATCTGGCATATCGGTATCCAACCTTTGCGGATGCCTAGTTCAAGACTGGTTCAACTAGCGCATGCGTCTTTCGAATGAGCATGAACATCGTCGCCCTCTTATACACTTCACAATTCTTTATTCCCCCTCCCGCTCCCTCCGCCGCACTTCCACCAGTTCGGCCCAATAGTCGCGGTTGCGGTTTTTCTCGCGGAGCTGGGCGTAGAAGGCGTCGACCTCTTCCTTTGCGCCCCTACGGGTCGCCCTCCCCTCTCCTTTCTGCCAGTTTCTGCCTTGCCTCGATCAGGGCGGTCCAGGGGTTGCGGCGGGCGAGGCGTTCGTTTTCCTCGCGGAGGAGGTCGTCCAGCGTCAGGGGCAGGCGGGACGCGGCACCGGGCGGGAGGGGTGGCGGCGGCTCAGGGACATACTCATCCGGCGTGCGGCTGAGTATGGCTTCCAGCTCCAGATCCTCGGCAAGCAGGGCGGCGC
>JACXUV010000073.1 GCA_014763715.1 Rhodobacterales bacterium
CGCCCCGCCCTGCCCCGTCACGATGGGGCCGGTATCGCGTAGCCAGATGTCACCAGCCGGAACTTCCACGACCTGCGCCACATCGCCGACAGCCGCCGTCGCAGAGGCAAAGGCCTCAGCCGAGCCCGCCGCCACGCGGACCGGGACGAAGCTGGCTGCCGCCCGGATGAAACCGGCAATCTGGGATCGCGGCCCCTCAAGGCTGCCGCCCCATTCATCGGCAAGATGCGGCCAGCCGCACCAGAGGGCAGCCTGCGGAGCCCATTCGGGCGGAAGGAAAGGTTTGTTGTCGCTCATCGCGCGCGCCATGCCACAGCTCTCGCCAAAGGAAAAGGGCGGCCCCACATGGAGGCCGCCCTTCCCGATTACATGTCGTTCAGGCCGTAAGGCTTAGAACTTGTACTTGATACCGAAGTGAACCTGCCACAGCGACGGGCTGATCACGATGGAGTCGCTGTCAGCATCGCCGTTGAAGTCGGTGATCACATACTGACCATCCTGGATGTAGGCATCGTACAGTTCCGCGTTACCCGGGAAGCCGTGCTCACGCAGGATGCCCCAGTCGGAGTTCAGCAGGTTGCCGACGTTCTCGATGGTGATCCACGCTTCCGTGCGGTCCTGCTTGCGGAGCCCCGGCAGCTCTTGCGAGAGCTTCAGGTCGAACTTCGTCCACCAGTCATCCGCCGCATCGTTGCGGGTGAAGATGCTGCCGCGAGCGTTGCGCAGGTCGTCATTGCCATCAATGAAGTTGACTAGCGCTGCCACTGCGTCCGGATCGGAAGCCGAAGAGATGAGCGGATCAGCAATCCCGGTCGGGATGTAAGCCAGCTGACGGCTCGACCGGAAGGCCGACTCGAACGTGCCGCTGTAGCCGAATGTGTAGCTATAAGGCGCGCCTTCGTTGGCCGTACCGAACAGGGAGACGCGGGTCTCCAGGTCCTTGATGTACTCTTTCGCGTAGTTGAACTGCAGCGTGAAGCGGTGAGCCACTTCATAGTCCGACGTACCGAGGCTCGGGTTGAGCGGATCGTAGGTCGCGTAGTTCGAGAAGTTCGAGTAGGCGACCGACGAGGTCATCGGGTTCAGGTCCTTGGCGTCCGTATAGGCGTAACCAACGGCCCAATCGATACCATTGTCATATGCCTGCGACAGGCCGAGCGAGAGGACAAGCGCGCTGCCCTTCTCCCTCGCATTGGTCAGCAGGAAGTCGTTCGTGGTACCACCGTAGATCGGGCGGCCGTCCGGAGCCTGTCCGGTCTGGACATAGCTGAGCGGAACGATCTGAGCTGCTTCGTTCGTCTTGGAGTACAGGATGTCAGCCATGACGCGCAGGTCGTTGCCGAGGATTGGCATACCCGTGTCGACATCAGCCACAGCACCGAAGGCGAACTTCCATTCCGACGGGATTTCGAAGTTCGGGTCGAGGGCGTTCACACCACCGCGGCCGGAAGCCCCGGCAATGTCTGCGATTGCCTCATCCGGAACATCGAAGAAGGGCCGTCCGGTGTCGGAATAGGTGTAGTCTGACAAATTAAAGCCTGTCGTCGAGTCGGCATAGAAGTCCGTCAGAGTCACGCCGTTGTTCGAATAGTTGTTCGAAATCCAGACGTTCGGGTTGCCACCCGAGAACAGACCGAAGCCGCCGTGGAACTTCAGGTTATCAGCGAAGTCATAGTTGAAGCCAAAGCGCGGCTGCAGCAGGTCGCGGCCATCCATGTTCTCGTCGTTGCGGAAACCGTAATTCGACTGGAACGTAGCATTGTAACGCGGCTTGTCGCTGGACGTGTAGTAGTCATAGCGCAGACCGGCAGTCACATCGAGCTTGTCGCTAACCTGCCACTTGTCCTGAATGTAGAACGTGTTGATTTCATAACCAAAATCAGCAGCAGCATCATTTACGTCGTTGGTGCCGGCAGAGTTCGTATACTGGAAGTAGTCAAAATCGCCGTTGGCGAAATTGTCAAAGTTTCCACCACGCAGATCAAACCGCCACTCACCCAGGGACTGCTGGACGAACAGGTTGAATACCGAGAACTCTTCGCGCTCGATGCCAGCCGTAAACAGATGGTCACCCATCGTGTAGTTGACAGCAGCCTTGTAGTTCCAAAGCTCGTAGTTCAGCTTGTTGGAGTGACGGCTGTCGTCAGCACCCAGATAGATCGTGGTATTGCCCGAGTTGAGGTCGTTGTCCAGGCGGATCTGAACTTCGCCCCAGCCGTCAAGCCCGGCGACCGGGATCTGGCGATTGTCGAGTTTGACATAAGATGCACGCAGTTCGGTCGAGAGGTTCTGCGACCAGTCGGAGTACAGCGCTGCCGTGTAGTTTTCGAGCTTCGCGCCGCGCTCGTAGTAGTGGTTACCGTCAGCAATACGGTTCGAACCGGAGTCGGACGGCGAGTAATTGGCACCGTCGTTGTAGGTGTAGGTAAATTCGGCGCGGTGGTCGTCGTTGATGTTCCAGTCCAGTTTGCCGAAGAATTTCTCGTCCTCAACGGAGAGAGAGGTCGGCAGACCACCGGCGACATAACCATACTGGTTGACCGCGATATCGATGATGCTCTGGTACAGAGCGTCCGAAAGACCAACGTCGCCCGGCTTATAGCCGAAGATGTTGGCACCTTCGAATTTCTCATAGGCGCCGAAGAAGAACAGTTTGTCCTTGATGATCGGGCCACCGACGTTGATGCCGTAGCGCTTCTCTTCGAAGCTGCCGAGGTCGCGCTTGACGCCATCGGTCTCGTCGCCGGTCAGCGAGTCGTCGGTGTAGTCGAAGAACAGGCCGCCGTGGAATTCGTTGGAGCCGGTTTTCGTAACAGCGTTGATGTTACAAGCGGTGAACGAACCATAGTTCACGTCGAACGGCGCGAGTTCAACCGACACCTGCTCGATGGCGTCGTAGGAGAACGGAATGCGCTCGGTCGGGTAACCGTTGGAGTTCAGGCCGAAATTGTCGTTCAGGCGAACGCCGTCGACAGTCAGCGAGTTGTAGCGCGGGTTTGCACCGGCACAGTTGATCGAGTCGTTGAAGGCTTCGTCGACATAGACGCGCGGGTCGAGACGGACGATGTCCTTGATGTCGCGGTTCATCGCCGGAGCATTTTCCAGCGTCGCGATGTTGAAGGTCGAAGACGGGCCGGTGGCGACCTGAGCAACCTGCAGAGCGGAACCGGTGATGACGACCGTTTCCATGCGGGCAGTGTCTTCGCTCGAAGTGGTCACGGCCAGGTTCAGGCTCGTGGCTTCACCGAGGTTGGCGTAGACGTTGTCAGCACGGGCCGGGACGAAGCCTTCACCCGTGATGGTGACGCTGTACGGACCGCCGACGCGCAGGTTCTGGCTGGCGAACTGGCCGGAAGCGTTGGTGGTGGTCACGGAGACCGAGCCGGTCGGTTCGTGAAGGATGGTGACGGTGGCGCCGGAAACCGGCGAGCCGTTCTCGTCAGCGACCGTACCGCGGATCGACGAGGTGGTGACCTGTGCCGATGCAACGCCAGCCGCCGTAAGCGCGATGGCCGATACGGCCGCCCCGCGTGCGAATGTATTCCAGTTGATCATGATTTTCCCCTGTCCGAGAGAGCCCCGGGCGGCGCCCTTGCACGTCGTCCGGTTTGGAAAGCGCTTAACGCCCCCAGATGACAGATTAGTGACAGGAACTTGAAGGTTAAACACATCCTGTCGGCTTTTGTGTCGAAGCTCATGCTGCGATGCAAAAATGACACGGTCGTTAGAAACACCTCGCCGAAAAACGTGCATTTCGGGGTATATTCTGTCACTTTCACAACGCATAAACCGGGCCTGTACCGGAAAGGCCCAGGACTCATGACCGCATCTCCCGGCGAATCGACAACAGACTGGCAGCGCATCACCTTTCTGGCGTTGGCGATTCTCCTTGCGCTTCGGGTTCTGCTGCTGACGGTGTCACCGCTGAACCTCTACGCCGATGAGGCCCAGTACTGGCGCTGGGGCAAGACGCTGGACTGGGGCTACTATTCCAAGCCGCCCATGATCGCCTGGGTGATCCATGCCGTGACAACGGTTCTGGGCGATGCGGAATGGGCCGTGCGCCTGCCCGCCCCTTTCCTGCACACCGCCGGGGCCGTCTTCCTCTTCTTCCTGGGCCGGGACATGTATGACGGCCGCACGGGCATGCTGGCGGCGCTCGGTTATGCCCTGATGCCAGCCGTGATCCTCTCCTCTGCCGTGATTTCGACGGATGGCGTGCTGATGCCGTTCTGGTGCGCCGGGCTTTATTGCTTCTGGTGCCTCCGGTCAGGTACGGGCCGCCGGGTCAGCGCCGCCGGGCTGGGCCTCGCCATCGGCGCAGGCCTGTTGTCAAAATATGCGATGATCTACTTCCTGATCGGCACAGTCCTGACGCTGCTGATCGACCGCGACACGCGCCGGGCCCTGCTTTCCTGGAACGGGCTTGTCGTGCTTGCCGTAGCCAGCGCCGTGTTTGCCCCGCACATGGCCTGGAATGCCGCCCACAATTTCGAAACCGTCAGCCACACGGTCGACAATGCCAATCTGGGCGGAGACCTCATCCATCCGGAAAACGCGCTGACCTTCCTGGTCGACCAGCTGGGCGTGTTCGGCCCGGTCAGCTTCCTGGCGCTGCTGTTCGGCCTGTTCCTGATCCGCTCTCAGGATGCTTCACTGATGGGGCGTGACCGCTGGCTGCTATGTTTCATCCTGCCGGTCCTGGTCATCATTCTCGGGCAAGCCGTGCTCTCGCGGGCCAATGCGAACTGGGCGGCCACAGCCTACCCTGCCGCCAGCGTTCTCGTCGCTGCCTGGCTGGTGCGGGCGCGCGCCAACCGGACACTCTGGTTCGTTGTGGCCGGCCTTACCTTCCTCGCCCTTCAGTTCGTGCCGGATGTCTCCATATTTGTACGCCTCGGGCTTGGCCTGCTGGTCGGCGGCGGCCTGCTGCTGATCGCAATCCTGGTGAAATACCGCCCCTCCGGCCTGCTCTGGTTCAGCATCGGCCTGCATGGCGTTCTGGCGCTCAGCTTTGCGATCATCTCACTGTTGCCGCTGCAGTCTTCCACCTCGCTCGGCCTCGACAATGCGCTCAAGCGCACGCGCGGCTGGGATCAGGCCGCCAAGGATATCTTCGGGATTGCGCAGTCGGTCGGCGCGACAGCCGTCCTGGTGGACGAGCGCGAAGCCTGGCATGGGCTGGACTATTATGGCCGCGACCGGCAGCTACCCCTGCTTTCCTGGCGCCGCTATGGCGTGCCGAAAAGCTTCTCCGAAGCCCAGCCTCTGGTGCCGCCGCTGGACCAGCGCGTCCTCGTCGCCTCCATCCATCCCGGCATGCGGCCGATGCTGCGCAGTGAGTTCGAAACGTTCGAGCCAGCCGGTGAGATCTCCGTTCCGCTGGGCAAGCGCAGCAATGGCTGCCCGTTGTCACGTACCTTCGTTCTGTACGTCGCGTCCGGCTATCATCCTCAGGAACATGACGCGGCCTGGGAGGCCAAGTTCAGCGGCCAGACGGAATTCCCGCCGCCGCCCTGCCCGGCCAAGAAGGACAATCCGGATCAGTGACCGGTTGAAGCGTCCGCCCAGACCTTCTTCACCCGCGCATCGCGGCCACAGGCCGTGCGGTAGTAGCGGTATTTGAGCGGGTTCTTCTTGTAATAGTCCTGGTGGTAATCCTCAGCCGGCCAGAAGGTGCTGGCATCCAGGATCTGCGTCACCACGGGCGTCCCGAGAACACCGGACTTGTCGATCATCTCGACTTCCGTTTCGGCGACTTCGCGCTGGTCGGCATCCGAAACGAAGACGGCGGAGCGATAGCTCTCGCCCTTGTCGCAGAACTGTCCGGCCGCATCCGTCGGATCGATATGGTGGAAGTAATAGTCCACGAGGTCGGCATAGCTGACCTTGTCCGGATCATAAGTGACTTTGACGGCCTCATAATGGCCCGTCTTTTCGTGCGAAACCTGCTTGTAGGTCGGCTTCGCCACCGTGCCGCCGGTATAACCGGACACGGTCGAGACGACGCCGTCCAGCTTGTCGAAGTCTGCTTCCACACACCAGAAACAGCCACCGGCGAACACTGCCGTCGACAGACGTTTTGCATCCGGGCTGGAGACCTGATCCTGCGCCCCGGCGCTCGAGAAGAAACCAAACGCCATAGCGGCAAGGCCGGCCGCGAGGGCCACGGCTTGGGGGGAACGGGTACGCATCTTACTTCACTCTTTTATCCGGGCCGGAATCACCCCCGGCTTTCCCCGCCTGATATGGGAAATGACCGCCGGTTCGTAACCCTGTAAACACAGTCCTAACGGGAATGTGTTGCCCGCGTGTTGTCCGACGGCGGCACAAATGTGGCGTTGCCGTGTTTTCAGGCAGGCCCGGTCAGAACGCGCACACGCACCCGGCTGGCTCGTCCTGCAGAATCTACTGCAGTCACCGTGTAGAAGCCCGGTTGTTCCGGCTTCCAGACCGGCGCCCCGGCATCGTCGGTTTCGCAGGGACGGCCATCGATATACCAGCTGAGCCGCCCTTCCCCCCGCCCGGCCAGGACAAAGCCGCGCGCCGAGCGGCCATTGACCGGCCCGGCCCAGAGTTCCGAGGAGGCTGGCGGGAACAGGATCTGCGGCGGCCCGGCAGCTTCCAGGGACTTCATCGCCCCTTGCGAGCGCAGCAGGCGTTTCTCATTGGTCAGGCGCATGGTTGCCTCACCCTCGTCCTGAAGATGCTGGGAAACGCGGTCAGCCACTTCGAACAGGATCGGCAGCGCCGTGTCGTGCCCGGTCTTGCCCGCGCGCGGCGCACCATCCGCCCGCCCGACCCAGACAATGATCACGTGCTGCCCCGACACGCCCGCCGCCCAGGCATCGCGGAAACCATAGGAGGTACCGGTCTTGAAGGCGATCTGCGGGGCGTGTGCCGTCAGCGAGCCCGGCATGCGGCCTTCCGGTGTCGGGGCCTTGCGCAGGATATCCAGCACTTCATCCGCGCTTTCGCCGCTGACCAGGCGCTTGCCGGTGGACTCATAGCTCGCCGCTTCCTCGTCAGCCCGCCAGACGAGCGGCTTGGCAACGCCCTCATCGCCAAGCGCGGCATAGAGCACGGCCAGCTCCCGCGCCGTCAGCCCTGCCCCGCCGAGCGCGATGGCGAGCCCGGCTTCATGGTCTGCCCCGCCGGAGATACGCGGGCGCGCCCCGGCGAGCGCCAGCTGCGCTGCGAAACGCTCCGGTCCCACCCGGTCCAGCATGGCAACGGCCGGAATGTTCAGGGAGTGCTGCAACGCATCCGACACGCGGACATCACCGCGGAACATGCGGTCGAAGTTTTCCGGCTGATATGAGGCAAAGCGCGTCGGCAGGTCGGCCACGCGCGTATCCGGCGCCGCCGTGCCATCATCGAAGGCCATGGCATAGATGAAGGGTTTCAACGTGGAGCCGGGTGAGCGGGCCTGCGCCGTCAGGTCCAGCCAGCCGCCGGGCCTGTCGCGGGAGGCAGAACCCGCCACCGCCCGCACGGCCCGCGTCGGCACATACACGACCAGAACCGAGACCTGCACATCCTCGCCTTCGGCTTCGGCGCGCGTCAGGGCAATGCGCTCGACCTCCGCCTGCAGGCCGGCATCCAGCGTGGAGCGCACATCCTCACGTGGGCCTTCGGCGAGTGCCTTGGCCGTGCCGTGCCAGGCCCGGTCCGGAAAATCCCGCCGCCGTCCGGGCACGGACAGGGTGGCGACGTCCTCGACATCGCCTTCCGTGAAGACGTCATAGCGGCTTAGTTTTTCGGCCACCCAGTTGCGGGCGCGTTCGGCGGTCTGCGGATGGCGGTCCGGCCGCCGCGCCTCCGGCGATTGCGGCAAGGCGATCAACAGCGCGATCTCGTCCTTCGACAGCTTGTCCGCCTCGTGCCCGAAATAACTCCAGCTGGCCGCGCGCACGCCTTCGAGGTTTCCGCCATAGGGCGTCAGCGACAGGTAGAGCGAGAGGATCTCGTCCTTGGTCAGGCGGCGTTCCAGCTGCCAGGCCCGGGCGATCTCCACCAGTTTGGAACCGATATTGCGCGGGCGCGGTTCCAGCATGCGCGCGGTCTGCATGGTCAGCGTCGAGCCACCAGAAACAACCCGCCCCGCCATTACGGAATCGATCAGCGCCCGGCTGAGGCCTGCCCAATCCGTGCCGCGATGCTCGTAGAAGCGTTTGTCTTCAACGCGGATCAGCGCATCGACGAATTCCGGGTCGATCTTGTCGAGATCCCCGGCGAAGCGCCAGCGCCCATCCGGCGTCGCGAAGGCACGCAGCGGCTTGCCTTCCCGGTCCGTGACGAGGGCGGACAGTCCCCCCGCCCTTTCCAGTGGCGGGGGGAACAGCCGGTCGGCAACGGCCACTACAAGGAACAGCGCGAAGAGGCCGATGAAGATCCGGCGCGCCGTCAGCATGGCCTTATTTGCCTCCCTCCGCGCCGGCCTGCGCCGGAGCGATGGTCACACGGCCGGCCTTGGAGCGGGCAAACACGGCCGGGCGGTACATGTCCTCGGCCACGACGCCCGGAATGGCGAAGTCACCCGGCGTCACCGCGCGGACGACATAGGCCATGGTCACCGAGTTCGAATAGACATCGACAGCGGCGACGTAGCGGTCATCCTGCGCCTGGGCCGTCTGGACAGAGGCCAGATCGCCCAGGAAGGCAAACGCACCGGACGGGCCATATTCCTGGCGTCCGTCAGCCGGACGCAGCACCGTCTCGATCTCGAAACCGGCAGGCAGCAGGTCTGCCACGATCACCGGGTTCAGGCGGCGCTCCTCCGGGGAGACAGTCAGCTTCACGACCAGCTGATCCCCCTGGGTGACGCGGCCCAGATCCACCCGGCCGCCCGTCAGCGTGTAGAAAGCCTTGTCGACCTTCAGCTTGGACGCGGCCACAGGCGGGGCGCTGGTCGGCGCACCGGACACCAGCACCGTGCGGAACATCGGCGCCTTGCCTTCCAGCGTGAAGCTCACACCCTTGCGGGCCTGCTCTTCTGTCAGAGCATACTGGCGGTCATTGTCATTGCCACGGCCGATGCCCTCGACCTTGAGACGGAAGCCTTCCGCACCCGCACCAAGATCGTTCACCGCCTGCAGGAGGAAGGATTTCTCCTGCGTGGTCAGGCGGCCCGGATCCGGCGTTTCATTGCCGAGCTTCTCGGTCAGGCGTTCCAGCGTACCAGCCTGTCCGGCCTCTGCCGCCAGTGCCAGCACCCCGGCCATATCGCGCAGCGGCGTCTGGTAGTAGTCGCCGGTATTGTTGTAGCCGAGCGCATCTTCCGCCGCCTTGAAGGCCGAAGAGGCACGCGCCTTGTCTCCCAGCTGCGCCAGAGCGGCACCGAGATGGGCACGCGCCAGCGGGCTGTCGATCGACTTCAGCTCACGGTCATGCAGGTAACGCAGGCGGGAGATGTCCGCCTTCCCGGCCTTGGCCAGCACATAGAGCGCATAGGCCGAGGACCGTTTCATCATCTGGTCGACCGTGTCATTGGAATAACGGCTTTCATAGACGTCGGTGTCATAGCCATAGACCCGCCAGGCATCGCCCGTCGCGATCTGGCGGAGGGCCCCATAGGCCCGATCCAGCGCCTCGTCCGGCACGGCATAGCCGGCTTCCTTGGCGCGATAGATGAAGTCCGTCGCATAGGCACCGAGCCAGGGCGAGGCATAACCGTCGCCTTCACGCCAGAGACCAAAGGCCCCATCCGCACCCTGACGGTTCAGCAGCGTGTTGACCGCCACCTGCACCTTCATTTTCGGGTCGTCATTGGCGTCTTTCGCGCCCATGGCCTCCACCGAGAAGGAATCCCCCGGCTGCATCAGCTTCGACGTCACACGCGTCACCGGCAGGTAAGGCGAACGGGTCTGGATCTGATAGGTCCGGTCCACAGCGTACTTGCCAGGGCCTGCCACATCGAGGCGGACAGTCGAGATGCCTTCATCCTCTGCCGTCACACGCACTGGCAGGTCTGTCCGCTCACCGGTTTTCAGCGTGCGAGTCAGCTTGCCGTCGGCAATCGTCACGCCCTTGCTGGCATTCACCAAGGCCGAGAACTCTCCATCTGCCAGTTCCACATTGTCGACGCTGGCGGTGAGGACAGCCTCATCGCCGGGCGCCAGGAAGCGCGGCATGATCAGGTCTGCCGGCGCTTCATCGCGCACGGTCATGGTGGAAACGGCCGAGCCAAGCCCGGTCTTCGACCAGGCCACTGCCATCAGGCGCAGCTCGCCATTGAATTCCGGAACATCGAAGCGAACCTTCGCCTTGCCGGACCGGCCGACATCGACAAGACCCGAGAACAGCGCCACCGACTTGACCGGCACCACGGAGAGGCCTTCGCCGCCCAGCTGGTCCCCCCCGGTGCGAACTTCCGCCGGAAGCCCCATGTTCGGGTCGAGCAGACGGCCATAATCGTCGTACAGCTCCACGCCGAGGGCCTTCTTGCCGTAATAGTACGACACCGGGTCCGGGCTCTTGAACTTCGTCAGGCGCAGGATGCCTTCATCCACGGCGGCCAGCGTCAGGTAGACCGGTTCGCGTGGGCCTTCGCCGACATTCACCTCGATCACCTGCTCCCCGCGCGGACGCGCCACAGTCGGAGCCGTGATCGACATATCGAACGTACGCGCCTCCATGTTGAGCGGCACATAGGTCACACCCACAGCACGGCGGGGTTTCGCCCGCAGAACCGGATCGCGCTCGGTATAGACGGACACCATGACATAGGCGCCATCGCCCCATTCATCGTTCACCGGAAGCGTCACCTGCGTACCGCCTTCGGTAACCGCAATATTCTGCACAGAGATCACCTTGTCCGTGGCGACCACAATCTGAGCCTGACCGTCATAAGGCGGCACGATGGTGATCTCGGCGGTCTGGCCGGAGGCCGGTGCCTTGGCCGGGCCGGTGACTTTCACGCGGTCCGGTGCCTCGACACCATCTTCCGAGACATAGCCGCCCCAGCCGACATAGAAATCATCGCTGGCCGTGGTGCTGGCCTCCGACCCGGCGGTTTCGACGACCAGTTCATGGCTGCCCCAGTCGAGACCGGACACGGTAATCTCGCCCGTGCCACCATCCGGCGTGCTCAGCACGCCTTCGTTCACCTTGGTCACGGTGCGCGACCGGCGCCAGCGCCAGCTGTCGCCGTCATAATACCAGTCATAGTGCCAGTCGATTGCCAGCACTTTCCATTTCAGGTCCTGGGCAACGGCATTGCCATCGGCATCCATGGCGACGACCTGATAGGTCGCGTCCCCGCCCTGCTCGACCGAATAATCGAAGCCGGGCTTCAGGCCGAGATAGAGGTCCTCAGGCCGGTAAGGCACGCGCACGCTTTCCGAAACGGCACGCCCGCCCGGCTCCAGCACGGAAACGACCGTGTTGAGGCGCAGCGGAACGCCGGCGTTGCTGCCAGCATTGCCCGGCTGCAGCCGGATCACGGCATTGCCCGCACCATCGGTGGTCACATCGTCGAATTCAAGGATGCGTTCCTGGAACGTCGTATCATGACGGCCGAAGCGGAAGCCTTCAAAGGCCGAGAACGGATTTGGCTGACGCTCAACACGGGCCTCGGCCTTCACGGTCAGGCCAGCGCCCGGTGCGCCATAGAGAAAGCGCGAAGACACTTCCACGTCCCGCGTCCCGCCCAGCTTGACCGGCGTCTCCTCATCGGCGGCAAGGTCCACCGCAATCCGCTGCGGCACGAAATCCTCAACCGAGAAGCGGACTGTGCCGGAAGCACCCGACAGGCCGTCCATCTGGGCTTCCACGCGCCATTCACCGCGCGAGGCGCCCTTCGGCAGTTCGAAATCGCTCTGCACGGCAGCCGCCTCAGAACCTTCGAACCGGACTTTCTTCGAGACCAGCCCGTTCGGGCGATAGAGCACCAGGCTGCCTGCCCGGTCGCTCACGGCCTTGCCGGTCGCATCACGCAGCATGGCGGTCAGCTTCACGGTCTCGCCAGGGCGATAGATACCACGATCCGTATACAGATACGCATCGACGAGACCCGGCATGCGGCGCCCGCCAATATCCTCTTCCGAGAGGTCAACCGGCGCGCGGCTCAGATCCAGTGCGGCCAGCTCGCCCTTGGCGGTGAGGGCCAGCACCAGTTTCGGTGCCATATTGCCCTGGCCATTGGTCAGCTCCGCCGGGAAGACGACGCGGCCCTGCTGGTCAGAGCGGGCTTCGGACAGGATGTCATTGTTGCGTGCAATCAGCTGCACTGTCGTGTCGGACACCGGACGGCCATCCTTCAGCGAGCGCAGGGTGATGTCGATACCATTGCCGCCCTCATAGGCCGTGATGGCCAGATCGGTCAGCATGATCCAGCGGCTGGTCGACGCCGCGGGGCCGACCGCTTCGCCGATATCGTCAGCGTCCTTCACGGTCACGAAATAAGCACCCGGTTTCAGCGTGCCGATGGCCGCTTCCAGCGGGAAGACGGTGATGACCGGTGCGTTCTGCTCACGCGCGACGTTCACCGTGCCCTTGAACAATTCTTCCTGCACATCGTCCGGGTCGTCCTCGCCCCAGGTCCAGGAGTAGCTGCCCTGTGCAGTGGTCGTGCCTTCGCTGATGCGCTTGAAGGCCAGCGCGCGGTCGTTGATACGCGACACAGTCACTTCAATCTTGTCGACATTCACCGTTTCGATCGGCAGGCCGTCGGCATTCTCACGCGGCAGGATCACGCCCGTGCCCTTGAAGCCGACATAGGGCGGCCGGTCAGCGAAATCGATCGGAACGTCTTCCTGGTTCTTCAAGGTCCGGCCATCGGCGGCCGGCAAGCCGGACAGGAGGGTCGCCGTTCGCTCCGTGCCGAAGGAGAGACCACCCACGCAGAGTTCACGTCCCTCAACGCTCAGCGCCGGCTTGAAGGCCGGGCGGAATTCCACATAGGGCGAATAATCCGCTTCAGGGTCCAGCGCTGCGGAGAAAACGAAGCAGGCCAGCGGCTCGTCCCCGCTGGTGTCGATCCGGTAGCGGAAATAGGTGAAGTCCTGTTCGCGTGCGTCGACAGCGGCCTGACGCCGCTTTTCGCGCTGGCGGGCGGCCACGCTGTCTGCAGGCGACAGCTGCACAACCGTCCCTTCGCCATCACCTTTCGTACCGGAGCGGTCGGTCTTGCCGCCCCCTCCACAAGCCGCGAGAACACCCAGAAGCAACGCCATCAGCATTGCCTTACCGTATCCCCCCTGGCCCGGGATGAAGTGCGTCATGAACCCTCTCCTACTGTGTACATGAACACTCTTACACATCTTCGCAGGGGCGCGAACAGGGCGCGAATTGGACAAATCGGACATTATTCAGGGTTTTTCGGCGGGCCGGTACGGGAAACCCAGCTTGCCAGCCGCCACGGCACGCGCCATCGTCGCGCCATGTGGAGCTGGCGCATCCTCGGATTGATTGCCTTCGCGTTCGGTGCGATCGGCCTTTTCATACCGATCTGGCCGACAATCGTGTTCTGGATCGTGGCCGCCCTGGCCTTTGCGCGCTCAAACCCGGCCTGGGCAGAATGGATCTATGCCCGCCCGAAAGTCGGCCCTGTCATCCGCACTTTCGTTGAAACAGGCGCCCTGACCCGGGCGGGCAAGACCGCGGCGCTGGGCGGCATGGCCCTCGCTGCGCTGATCATGGGGCTAGCTTTCTGGAAACGCCCCGTGCCGCTGGGTATCGGCCTGTCGATCCTTGGGGCCGGCGCCCTGTTCGTCGCAACCCGGCCCCGGCCGCCCGCAGCAGACTAGTCTTCCAGGTTTCCGGACGTTCCCGGCAGCGGCACCGTGCCCTCCGGCGTCCGTTCCGCCTGCGCGGTATAGGCATGGGCAACGGCGTCCTGCTTTGCTTCCTGACGCTCGCGCAGTTCATCTGAAAACGCGCTGGCGAATACACCGGCCGGCAGCGCCACGACACCAATGCCCGCCACCGCGATGACCGAAGCAAACATGCGCCCCAGTGGCGTCACCGGATAGACATCGCCATAGCCAACCGTGGTCAGTGTGGCGATTGCCCACCAGATGGCCCGCGGAATGGAGGCGAAGCTTTCCTGATGCTCTCCCCCCACCCCTTCGATGAAGTAGAGCGCCACCGCCGAAACATAGACCAGCATCAGCGCCATCGCGAGCGCCGTCAGGAGCTGTGACCCGGCGCGCTTGACTGCCGCCCCGAAAATGTCGAAGGCCGGCACGAAGCGGGCAATCTTGATCAGGCGGAACAGGCGCAGCACCCGCAGCGCGATCAGCGGCACGCCCAGCCCCAGCGCCATCACGACCAGTTCCGGCAGGAAGGCCAGCAGGTCCGCAATCGAATAGAACCGCGTCATGTATTTCAGGCGCCCGCCGATCCCGGCATATTGCGGATCGAGCCCGGCAATGAACACCCGCAGCAGGTATTCCACCGCAAACGCAGCGACGACAAAGATGTTGAACACCCGGAACACGGCCTGCCAGTGCGGCTGGCTGTTCAGGGCCGGTTCGGTCTCAAGCGCCAGGAACAGGAAGCTCAGCAGGACAAGCGTGACGACCAGCATGTTGGCGACGGAAATGCCCCGGAGCCGCGCCTCAGGCACCAGCTCCTGGTACATCCTGTAGCGCAGCCCCTTCTGCACCATCAGTTGCTGCACCACCATGTCCGCCTCGCTGTTGTCCCCCAGACGTGCCTATCCCCTTAGCACACCGCCGCAGCCCTTGGCGACGGCAGAGACGATCTTGTCCATCAGGGCCTGGATGTCCTCATCCTTCAGCTTTTCCTTCGGCTGGATGGTGACTTCGAAGGCGACGGACTTCTTGTCATCCGGCACGCCCTTGCCCTGGTAGACGTCAAAGACTTCCACCTGGTCGATCAGCTGCTTGTCGGCGCCCTTGGCGTGGCGCACGATGTCTGCCGCCGCGACGGCCTCGTCCACAAGGAATGCAAGGTCACGGCGGATCGGTGTCAGGTCAGATCGTTCGAGGACGGATTTCGTCTTCGTCGCCTTGGCCTTCATCACCGGCAGCGCATTGAGGTTCAGCTCAAAACCGAAGGCCGGGCCTTCCACATCCAGCTGCTTCAGTACGCCGGGGTGCAGCGCGCCGAAATGCGCAACCGTCACTTTCGGGCCGAGCTTCAGGGCAGCAGCCTGCCCCGGATGCCAGTGCGGCTGGGACGGCGCGGTGATCTGGAACCGGTCACCCGGCTGGCCCAGTGCTTCCAGCACGGCGAAGAGGTCTGCCTTGGCCGCATAGGCATCGTAAGGCTTCGGCGCGCCCTGCCAGTGACGCTCAGCTGACGGACGGACAAGCGCCGCCACCACGGTCCGCTGGTCACCCGGCCCGTCACCCAGATAGATCGGGCCTGCCTCGAAGAAGCGTGCACCCGGCTCCCCCCTGTTTGCGGCGCGCTGTGCGGCGCTGGCGAGGTTGCCCATGATGGACGGACGCATCTGGTCGAGATCGCTGGCCACAGGGTTTGCGACCGTCAGGCAATCCGGCGTCTTGCCGAACAGGGCGGCGTTCGCCTTCGACATGAAGCTCCACGTCACCGCTTCGAGATAGCCGCGTGCCGCCAGCACACGCCGCGCCGTGCGCACGCGCGCCTGTATCGGCGTGGTGATGGCCCGGATGCCGCCTTCCGGCACTGGCAGGGAGGTCGTCGGCAGCTGGTCGAAGCCGACCATGCGGGCGATCTCTTCCACGATGTCGGCCGACTGTTCCATGTCGAACCGGAAGCTTGGCGGCATCAGATACCAGGCGTCGCCCGCGTCCTCGATGCCGAATTCCAGATCCTTCAGGATGCGGCGCATGTCGGTGCTTTTCACCGTCAGGCCGGTCAGGCGCTCCACATCCGCCGGGTAGAACGTCACCTTGTCGGCCCGTGCCGGGATCATGCCTGCCACATTGGCTTTCGACACGGTGCCGCCGCCGAACTCGGTGATCAGCGCCAGGGCAAGGTTCAGCCCATCCAGGCAGGATTGCGAATCGACGCCGCGCTCGAAGCGGTAGCGCGCATCGGAATGGATTCCCGTCGCGCGGCCCGTGCGCGCCGTGCGCAGCGGATCGAACCAGGCGCTTTCGATGAACACGTCCACCGTTTCGGCGGACACTGCCGTCGACTCGCCGCCCATCACACCACCCAGGCCGATGACGCCGCTTTCGTCCGCAATCACGCACATTTCTTCGGAGATGTTGTACGTCTTGCCATCAATGGCGACGAGCTTCTCGCCCGCCTTGCCGAGACGCGCCGACACAGCGCCCTGCAGCTTCGCCGCATCATAGGCATGCAACGGGCGGGCACGGTCCAGAGAGATGAAGTTCGTCACGTCCACCAGCAGGGAGCGCGGCTGAATGCCCACCGCCTTCAGGCGATGCTGCATCCATTCCGGCGACGGACCATTCTTCACGCCCTTCACCAGTGCACCGGCGAACATCGGACATGCCTCCGGCGCCTCCAGCCGGATCTCGACCGGGCAATCGAACGTGCCGGCGACCTTCTTCACCTCGTTCGGGATGAACCGCCCTGCCCCGGCCGCCGCCAGGTCACGCGCGATGCCCTGCACGCCCAGCCAGTCCGG
>JACXUV010000108.1 GCA_014763715.1 Rhodobacterales bacterium
GACCTGTTCATGGTCACCGGCTCGCCGGGCGGCAACTCCATCGTTGCCTATGTCGCCAAGACACTGGTCGGCGTGCTCGAATGGGGCAAGACGGCTCAGGAATCCATCAACCTGCCGAACATCATCGCACGCGGCGATGTGGTTGCTGTGGAAGTCGATCGCGAGGGCGGACCAGAAGCGGCCGAGGCCCTGCGTGAGATGGGCTACAATGTCGAAGAGCGTCAGGGCGAGAACTCCGGCCTGCATGTTATCATCGTGCGCGAGGATGGCCTGGAAGGCGGGGCTGACCCGCGCCGTGACGGGGTTGCGCTCGCCCTCGAATAGACGGGGCACGCCTCACTTCACATGGCCAAGCTCTACTTCTCCTACGCCGCCATGAATGCAGGAAAATCGACTCTCCTGCTTCAGGCGGCGTACAATTATCGTGAGCGGGGGATGGATGTCCTCCTGCTCACATCTGCCCTCTACAAGGATGATGATGCTGGCCACATCTCCTCGCGCATCGGCATCAGCGCCGATGCGACCCTTTATACGCAGGAGACAGACCTGCTCTCCCTCGTGCGAGACAGGCAGGCGGATCACCGGATCGATGCCGTGTTCGTGGATGAGGCCCAGTTCCTGACCAAGGACCAGGCCTGGCAGCTGGCCCGCGTGGCCGACCGCCTGGACGTCCCCGTGCTGGCCTTCGGCCTGCGTACAGACTTCCGGGGCGAGTTGTTCGAAGGCTCCGCCGCCCTGCTCGCCATCGCGGATTCCTTACGCGAAGTGCGCACGATCTGCGAATGCGGACGCAAGGCGACCATGGTGGTCCGTCTGGGTCCGGATGGAAAAGCCGTTACCGAAGGCGACCAGGTCTCCATCGGCAAATCGACCTATGTGTCGCTCTGCCGGCGCCACTGGGAAGAGAAGATGGGGCGCCAGCCCCCGAACTGATCAGGGGGCCAGTTGAGCCGTTAGCGCATCGGCCAGAAGACGGCCTGAAGGCGTCAGCGACAGGATCCCCTGATCGAACGTCACCCAGCCCTGCTCTACGAAGACTGCGATCTTCTCCCGGGAGACAGGCTTGCCTGCTACCGCTTCGATCCGGGCGATGTCGATGCCGCGGACCGGGCGCAGACCCATAGCCAGCAATTCCTGCGAAATCGCCGTCGCATCCAGTCTGTGCGCATCGCTCCAACCCGAGCCAAGCGCCTGCATATTCGCCATATAGACTTCCGGCCTCAGCTGGGCCTCATAGGCATAGCGATGCCCGCCGACCGTCACACGGCCATGCGCACCGGGCCCTGCCCCGATCCAGTCCCCGCCCTGCCAGTAGATCATATTGTGCACAGACTGGTGCTCTGGCGACATGGCATGGTTCGACACTTCATAGGCAGGCAGGCCCGCCATGTTCAGGATGTCCTGTGTCAGTTCGAACATGTCGGCCTGGTCATCATCCGGCATCGGATGGATCTGCCCACGTCCCACAGCGAGCCCGAAGGCGGTGCCTTCCTTGATGGTCAGCTCATACAGCGACAGGTGCGGCATGCCGAGGGCCAGCACATCCTCCAGCTCGCTCTGCCAGTCATCGGCCTGCTGGCCCGGACGGGCATAGATCAGGTCGACGCTGACAGACCGGAACACACGCATGGCCCGCGCCACACTGGCCCGTGCCCCATCGGCATCATGGTCTCGCCCAAGGAATGCAAGTGCCGCATCGCGCAGCGACTGAACGCCGACAGACATGCGGTTCACCCCGGCGCTGCGAAGGCCCGTCAGGTCTGCCCGCATGACATCATTGGGGTTTGCCTCCAGCGTCACTTCCGCGCCGGGCTTTACCCCGAACACGTCATCCGCTGTTTTCAGGATGCGCTCGACATCGCTCATCGCATGTTTCCGGTCAGGGTCCATTTCACCAAAGGTGATGGTCTCACCATCGGCAACGAAGATCGGATCGTAACCGAACCCCTTCTCCCCGCGTGGTGGCCAGACGATCTGTCCATGCACCTCGCCTTCGAACACTTCCTCATGGCCATCCGGCCAGACGACGGCGAGCGCGCAGACGAATTTGGCGCTCCGGTCAGTGTTGCCCGCGTCCTGCAGTTCCTGCTCCACACGGGCCATCGCAACGCCAAAATCGCGCGGGTCTCCTGCCCAGCGCGCCGAGTAAATGCCGGGTGCACCGTCCAGCAGGGTGACCGCCAGGCCGGAGTCGTCAGAAAGCGCCGGTGCCCCAGTTTCGGCCGCTGCGGCACGCGCTTTCAGCAGCGCATTGCCCGCAAAACTGCTTTCTGTTTCCTCCGGTTCCGGCAGATCCAGGTCAAGTGCAGAGACGACTTCAAGGCCGAGCGGCTCAAACAAGTCCTTGAGTTCCCTGACTTTTCCCTTGTTATGCGTGGCAGCGACAAGCCGACCGGGCGAAAGGGTGCGATGTGTCATAATTCGCCCTTCTGAAATGGTTCCATTCTTGCTTTCGCCAGAAATACCTATATCGTTATTCGGTAAGGGTTCACGCAAAAGCAACGATCCCTCCGACATAGATCATCCAGCGGAAAGGATGAAGAGAAGAAGGCATGACAGGCAAAACGCGCAATTCCATGGCGGCGATCATGACCATCCTTGTCACTGTCGTCATGTGGATGACGGCCGCCATCGGCGCCATCGTTCTCCTTGCTGGCAGCATTGAACTCGTCTCGATGCTTTCCGGATCCCCGATCAGCATCGGCGCCATTACGGTCGACGATCATGACATTTCCGTCCCTGAACTGGCGGCGGGTCTTGTCGGCGTCCTGGTCGTGGTCTGCGCCGTCGTGTTCGTAAGCCTCGAACTGCGCAAGATCCTGGCAACGCTCGCCGCAGGTGACCCGTTCGTGCCGGAAAACGCTGCGCGCCTCACCCGCATCGCCATCGCCATCGCGATCACCCAGCTGATGCGCTACCTCATCGCGATCTTTGTGGGGGTTCTGGTGACCGGTACATCTGTTGAACTTTCAGTCGACCTTATCGCCTGGGCGTCCGTTGCCGCCCTTTTCATTCTCAGTCAGGTCTTCCGGGAAGGCACCCGCCTTCGCGATGAAGAGAAAATGACCATATAGGAGGGTAGCCATGTCTATTCGCGTGACCCTCGACCGCGTCCTGCTCGACCGACGCATGTCTCTGACCGAACTGTCAGAGCGCGTCGGCGTGACACTCGCCAATCTTTCCATTCTGAAAACCGG
>JACXUV010000013.1 GCA_014763715.1 Rhodobacterales bacterium
CGCAGGACAGATATAGGAATCCGAGGGACACATGAAAATTCTGATCACGGGCGGGGCAGGTTATATTGGCTCGACAATGGTGCCGCGCCTGCTGGAGCAGGGCCACGAGGTCACGGTGCTCGATACGTTCGAGCGTGGGACGACCGAACTCGCGGCTGTCTGCGCCAACGAGAATTTTACCCCGATCAAGGGTGATGCCCGCGACACGCGACTGCTGGACGAGCTTGTGCCGCAGGCCGACGTGCTGATCCCGCTGGCAGCCCTAGTCGGCGCGCCGCTTTGCAAGCTGGACCCGATTGCCGCCAAGACCCTGAACCAGGACGCGGTCGTCGATCTCGTGAAGCGGACGTCCAAGGACCAGAAAGTCGTCTTCCCGGTCACGAACTCCGGCTATGGCATCGGCGAGAGCGGCAAGTTCTGCACCGAGGAAAGCCCGCTGAACCCGATTTCGCTCTATGGCGTGACCAAGGTCGAAGCCGAGAAGGCCGTGCTCGACAATGGCAATGGTGTGACGCTGCGCCTGGCGACCGTGTTCGGCATGGCGCCGCGCATGCGCCTCGACCTGCTGGTGAACGATTTCACCTGGCGCGCCGTGACCGACCGGGCTGTCGTGATCTTCGAAGGCCACTTCAAGCGGAACTACATCCATGTCCGCGATGTGGTGAAAGGCTTTGAGCACGCGATTGCGAACTTCGACACGATGCGCGGCGAAGCCTACAATCTCGGCCTGTCGGATGCGAACCTCTCCAAGATCGAGCTTTGCCAGAAGATCCAGGAGCATGTGCCGAGCTTCGTCTATCTCGAAGCGCCGATCGGGGAAGACCCGGACAAGCGTGATTACATTGTCTCCAACGAAAAAGTGGAAGCCACCGGCTGGCGCCCTGACTGGTCGCTGGACCGCGGCATCGCCGAGCTGCTGCGCGGTTACAAGATGATCCGTAATTCCCGCTACTCGAACGTCTGAGGACCAGACGATGATCATTGTCCGCAGCCCGCTTCGCGTCTCCTTCTTCGGGGGTGGTACAGACCACCCCTCCTGGCTGGAGCGTGGGGAGAAGGGGGCCGTGCTGTCGACATCGATCGACAAGTATATCTACATCCAGCTGCGCCGCCTGCCGGCCGTGTTCGACTTCAACTACCGTGTTGCCTGGGGTATGCTGGAGGAAGTGTCGACGATTAACGAGATCCAGCACCCCGTCGTGCGCGAGGTGCTGAAGTACTATGCTGGCGACAATGAGACGGGTTATGAAGTGATCCACAACTCGGACCTGCCGTCGAAATCCGGCCTCGGGTCCAGTTCGTCCTTCACGGTATCGTTGCTGCATGCCTTTTTCGGTAACCAGGAAATGCTCTGTTCCAAGAAGAAGCTGGCCCGTGAGGCGATCTTCGTGGAGCAGAAGCTGCTGGGCGAAACGGTCGGCTATCAGGACCAGATCGCTGCGGCGCATGGCGGCCTGAACCGGATCGAGTTTTCAGCCGATGGCGATTACGACATTTCAACGATCCGTCTGCCGGCAGCCCGGAAAGCTGCGCTCGAAGATTCGATGATGTTGTTCTTTACCGGCTTCACGCGTTTCGCCGACGAGATCGAGAAGCGAAAGGTAGCGAAGTTCGGTGACCGGACGAAGGAGCTTCGCGCGATCTATGACATGGTGGGCGAGGGCGAGCGGATTCTGACGGACCCGTCGCGTGACATCAATGATTTCGGCGCCTTGCTGCACGAGACCTGGGTGAACAAAAAGGCGCTCGATGCGTCTGTCTCGAACCCGGAAATCGATGAGCGGTATGAAGCGGCCCTGAAGGCCGGTGCCCTCGGCGGCAAGCTGCTCGGCGCGGGCGGTGGCGGCTTCCTCCTGATGTTCGTTCCGCCGGACAAACGCGCTGCCGTACTGGATGCCATGAAGGGCATGACGCATGTGCCCCTGCGCATGGAGCGGAGCGGCACGCAGGTGGTTCTTTACGATCCGGAATTGGATTCCAATTATCTTCCCGCTGGGGCCAAGGTTTCCTGAACATGATTGAAGCGAAAGAAATGACACTCGCGTCTGCCGATCCGGCTGTTGCGGCCATGGTGTGCGGCGCAGCTGATCCTTTGTGGACTGGCCTTGAACGCGCACTGGACAATGGCAGGGGCTTTGTCTTTGTGACCGACGCGGCGGGTCTGCTGAAAGGCTATGCCGATCTTGTGGCCATGCGTGCGGCCTTCATGAAGGGCGGCCATCTCAGCGGTGTGACCGTTGGCGATGTCGCGGCCCCCTGGGGCAGTGCGAAAGAGCCGCTGGGCGTTGCGCCTGTTCTGGATGGCGAAGGCCGTATTCTGGGCCTCAACGAGTCCGGGCCGCAGCCATTCCTGCCGGTGTCGGAACCGGACCTGACGCACCGCGAAATGCGCTATGCGTTCGATGCTTTCCTCTCCACCTGGATCTCCTCGACCGGGGATTATATTCGCCGTTTCGAGCAGGAGTTTGCCGAGAAAGTCGGGATGGCCCATGGCGTGGCAACGTCCAACGGGACGGTTTCGCTGCACCTTGCCATGGCCACGCTGGGCATCGGGGAAGGGGATGAGGTGATCGTCCCGGATCTGACGTTTGCAGCTTCCATCAATACGGTGATGCATGTCGGCTGAGATGACCGGGATTTCCGAATTGGCCAAGGCCCATGGCCTCTATATCATCGAAGACTGTGCCGAGGCGCATGGTGCGAAATATGATGGCCAGCCGATCGGCTCATTCTCTGATATTTCGAGCTTCTCCTTCTTTGCCAACAAGATCATCACGACGGGCGAAGGCGGGATCTGCCTGACCAATGATGCCGACATCGCGACGCGCATGCGCATGCTGCGTGACCATGGCATGCGGCCGGAACGCCGTTACTGGCATGAGGAGCCGGGCTTCAATTTCCGGATGACAAACATGCAGGCCGCTATTGGCTGTGCACAAATCGAGCGGATGGACGAGCTTCTGGCCATGCGTGCCGGTGTGTATGAACGCTATGTGAAAGCATTGTCCGGCATTCCGGGCGTGACCTTCCCACCGGCTATGGACCAGCGTGCCCAGCCGGTGACCTGGTTTGCGTGCGCGCAGGTGCCGGAAGACAAGCGCGCCGAATTGATTGCGGCCTGCAAGGCAGTGAATATCGACCTGCGCCCGTTCTTCCACGGCCTGTCGTCGATGCCGGCCTATCGTCAGTATGCCCGCAAGTGCCCGAACAGCACCTGGCTGTCCCGGACGGGCGTGAACCTGCCGACATCGCGCCGTGTGGACGATGCCATGGTGGCACGGATCGCGGATGTATTCGAGAGCGTGCTCGGCAAGAAAGCCTGAGCTGGCCGGACAATGAAAAAAGCGGGCGCCTTGCGAAGGGCGCCCGTTTTCTTTTGTGCCGTGATCAGTCCCGGACCGGGTAACGCATCCAGTCATGGGCGAGGAGGGCGGCATCCTCGGCATCGAGACGGCGGCCTGCGGCGCGGCGATAGGTGGCGCGGTTCGCGCGGGCGGTACGCAGGAAGTCGAAATCGGACAGGCGCACCTTGCCCTTGGCGATCAGGTCTGCGCACAGCGCGTCGTCCGTGAAGAGGCGTTCGATGACGCCGGCCATGTCCCGCGGGTCCATCGGGTCGAACAGGAGGCCGGCATCACCGACCTGTTCCGGCAGGGCGGTGACATTGGAACTGGCCACCGGGATGCCTTCGGCCCAGGCCTCGAAGATCGGCAGGCTGTTGGCTTCGAAGAGGCTCGGCACGACAAGACAGCGGGCCATCTGGTAGATTGCCCGCAATTCCTCATTGGAGACAAAGCCCAGGAACTGGACCTGGTTTTCGAGGCCGAGTTCGCGCACGCGCGCATCCAGTGTCTCGCGGCTCGGTTCATGGCGGGCCCCGGTGGAGACCAGCGGCACGGTCACGCCTTTTTCATCGCGTAGCCAGGCCATCGCCTCGAACAGACGGAGGTGGTTCTTATGAGGCCATGTATTGTTCGGATAGAAGATGTAGCGCTCCGGCAGGGTATATTTCGCCCGGGTGGCGGCCTTGTCCTCGTTGCTCACATCGGCCAGCAACTGCGTCGGCGCGGCTTCCGGAATAATCTGGACCTTGTCCGGGTTCACGGCGAACTGGGCGACGACATCATCCTTGATCCATTGCGAGTTCACGATGATCGCATGTGATGTGCGGCAGGCCGCACGATAGATCGTTTCGCGCCAGGTGAGGTCTGAGAGGTCGAAGAATTGCGGGTAGTGCAGGTGCTGCAAATCGTGGGGATTATAGACCGTCGGGATGGCACAATAGATGAAGCCCTGCGTCGGCTGGTGCAGGACATCCAGGCCGAGGCTTTCCAGCCATCCATCTGAAATCGGAACTTCAGGCCAGCCGACACGGCCATCGCGGCCGAGGGCCTTGTTGGCCACTTTCTTTACGCCACGCAGGACATCGCGCACCGGATTGCCGGAGGAGGCTGGACGCATCTCGAAACGCTGGTTGGCAGCAAGGGGGCTCAGCCAGTCGACCTGCCGCTGGTTCTCCACGATCAGGACGTAGGTTTCAGGCCCTTCCAGCTTGCCCAGCGCCGTGATCAGGCTGCGCAGGGCGGTCGCGATGCCGCCATGAATACCGGGTTCGACGTCTACAATGATGCCAACCTGCAAAATCCTGTCTCCTGTCTGGAGGGATCCGGACGATCCTGTTCAAATGGGCGTGAGCGCGGTCTGTGAACGCGGCTTTAATCAAGCAAATCTCGTGCAATGAATAGTTGTTTTATCGGCCCTTTCTTGAAATTCCGTGTTAGAGGAAACAGGAAGTTTACTGGAATAGGGTTTGCAACCAAAGCGATGTGGACCCGAGTGTGCCAATCTGTGGCGGACTCACATGATTGAGGCGTGCTGGCGGCGTACGGATGAGACTGGTTGCTCCCTTCGGGTTCTATGGCAGTGGCAATATTGGCGATGAAGCAACATTGCTGGGCTTCGGCCGCCTGATCGAACGTTTCGGCGGCGGGATCGGGGTGGATGTTGCTTCCAGCGATCCTGCCCATACGCGCCGGGTGGAGCCAGCCTTCCGTTATTACCAGTATGTCGACGGCATCATGGGGATGCCTGCCAAGCTGCATGCGCATATGGGCGCTGGTTATATCATTCCTGGCGGTACGCCGATCATGGACAATCTGGGCGACTGGCCATTGCTCAGCCTTGGCGGCATGCTCCAGCATGCGGGCAATTGGGGCAAGCCGGCGGCTTTCGTCGGCGTGGGCGTGGAGCAGTTGCGCCACGATATTTCCCGCAAGCGCGTTCAGGAACAGATCATCCCGAACGTCATGTGCTGGAGTGTGCGCAGCGTGCATGACCGCGACCGCCTGCTGGACCTTGGTGTTGCGCCGGACCGGATCACTGTGGCGGCAGACATGGCCTGGTTGCTGGACCCGGCAGACCCCGCCTATGGGCGCAAGGTGACGCAGCGCCTGGGGCTTGGCGGGCGTCCGGTCATCGGCGTCAATATCAATGCCGAAGACCATATGGTGGAAAAGGCGCCGCGCCTGTTCACGGAACTGGCCGCGGGGCTGGATGATCTTGTAAACCGGCACGGGGCCCGTGTCCTGTTTCTCTTCAACGAAGTGCGGGAAGGGGAGACGTATGACCAGGCGGCCGCTGAGCTGGTTCGCGGGCTGATGGCCCGCAAGGATGCCGTCCTGATGGGGCCATCGGACTATCTGACCCCTCAGGAAATGATGTCGATCATTGCGCACTGTGCGATGACGATTTCCACGCGCTATCATTTTTGCGTTTTCTCCGCCTTGCAGGGGGTGTCCTTCTTGGGTATCCGCCGCTCCGACAAGGTGAGTGATCTCTGCAGGGATCTCGGTTGGAAGGCTGCGCTTGATCCGGATACGGCCACAAGCGGGGATATCTCCGCCGCAGGGGACCGGTTGCTGGGAGACCCGTCTGCGGAGCTCAAGGAACTCGCAGAGAAAATCGCGGTGATGCGGTTGCGCGCTGAAGATAACAGAACCGCGCTGGATGCCCTTCTGGGGGCAATGCGCGGCGTAGGAATGCAGACTTGGTTGCGGCATGCCGCCGGCCGGGTCGGGCAAAAACTGGGGGGTGGGGTGTGATGAAACCCGAAAAGAAAAAAGTACTGGTCATTACGGGCGTGTTTCCGCCCATGCCGATTGCGGAGGGCGATCATATCGCCCGTCTCAGCCAGGGGCTGGCCGAGCGCGGTTATGACGTCGATGTCCTGACCAGCACGAAGGCTGATGGCGCGAGTGCGCCCGGCTGCCGCGTTCATGCGGAAATGGAGAACTGGAACTGGGCGTCCCAGAGTAAAGTGCTGCGCTTTGCACAGACGCTGAAGCCGGACCTGATCTTCATCTGGTTCATCGGTATGGCATTCGAGTTCCATCCCATGATCTCGCTTTTGCCGACACGGCTGAAAGCAACGATGCCGGATACGCAGATCGTAACCCAGATCACCGCGCCCGTTGGCGTGCGCCCGAAAGAGCATCCGTTCCTGACCCGGGCAAATCTGAAACTGTCTGCCTTCACGCTCGGCGGGGGCAATATCAGCTATGAATATGGCACCATCCTGCGTGACAGCGACCGCCTGATCGCTATGGCGCAGCCGCATCTTGAGCGTTATGCGGAACATATGCCGGGGCTGGCGGAGAAGGCCGTGATCATTCCGCCGCCGCCATTGATCCCGATGAGCGTGCCGGGCGAAGTCTCGCGCCTGAAAGGCCGCGAGATGCTGGGCGTTCCGGCGGATGCGCCGCTGTTCGTGTATTTCGGCCGGCTGTATGTGGGCAAGGGGCTGGAATACCTGATCCGCGGCTTCGCCAAAGTGCGTGCACAGGTGCCGCAGGCACGCCTCGCGATTGTCGGCGGTGCGGCGCCGGACTATTTCAAATCAGGCTGGAGCGTTGATGATCTGCACGCCATTGCGCGTGAGGAGGGCATAGAAGACGCGATCAGCTGGACCGGAGAGTTCCCCTTCGATACGGATGCCGGATCGCTCTATCTGCGGGCTGGTGACTTTGCCGTGCTGCCCTTCTCGGAAGGCGCCGCACTGAATAACAGTTCCATCGCGGCCTGCGCCGCGCATGGCCTGCCGGTCATCACGACACTGAACGAACGTCCGGAGCCGGAATTTGTTGATGGCGAGAACGTGCTTCTTGTCCAGCCGAAAGATGATGACGCTCTGGCAGAAGGTATGTTGCGGCTTCTGGGCGATGAAGTCCTGGCGGCTCGCCTGAAGGCAGGTTCCGCCGCACTGACGGACCGGTATTTCAGCTGGAAAGCCACGCTCGACAGCACGGTGACGGTTTTTGAGGACGCATTGAAAACAGGCGTGCGGGAGCTGGCATGACCCGCGTCAAGCAGGCTCTCTTCCTGGTGGGTGGCAAGGGCACCCGCCTCGGCGCCCTTTCTGCCAATACACCAAAACCGATGCAGGAAATCGCGCCCGGCGTTCTGTTCCTTGACCTGCTGCTGGAAAATGCAGCGCGGATGGGGTTTACCGATCTCGTCCTGCTGGCGGGTCATCTGGGAGACAAGGTTGAGGCCGCCTATAATGGCCGCCGCGTAGGTGAGGCAACGATCCGTGTCGTGCGCGAAAGCCAGCCTCTGGGCACAGGCGGCGCCCTGGCGCAGGCATCCGATGTTCTGGATGAGCGCTTCGTCCTGCTGAATGGCGACTCCTTTTTCGACATCAACCTCCGGGCCCTGACGGCAGCGCCTTTGTCAGAAGGTGGCGGACGGCTTGCCCTGCGGATGGTCGATGATACGGCGCGCTATGGCTCTGTCCGGCTGGATGACATGAAGATCTCTGCCTTCATCGAAAAGAATCCGGAGTTGACCGGCCCCGGCCTGATCAATGGCGGGATCTATTATCTCGACCGTGCAATGGTGGACCGGGTTGCCATGCCGTCATCCATCGAAAGCGATGTATTCCCGGAACTGGTCAGGGAAGGCCGCTTGGAGGGTATTCCGTTTGACGGGTACTTCCTTGATATAGGCTTGCCCGAAACGCTGGCACAGGCACAGCGTGAAACGGCAGCCCTGCGTGTGCGGCCTGCAGCATTCCTGGATCGCGATGGCGTTCTGAACGAGGACAAGGGTTATACCCATAAGGCCGACGACCTTGTCTGGGTCCCCGGCGCGCGAGAGGCAATCCGCCTGCTGAACGACCGGGGCTACCGTGTGATCGTCGTGACAAATCAGGCGGGTGTCGCGCGAGGCTATTACGAAGAAGATGCCGTCGATGCGTTCCATGCCCATATGCAGGAACAACTGGCGGACGCAGGCGCCTTTGTGGATGCCTTCTACCATTGTCCTTATCATGCGGATGGCAAAGTGCCTGCCTATACGGTAGCGGATCATCCGGACCGCAAGCCGAACCCCGGTATGATCCTGCGTGCGCTGAACGACTGGCAGGTGAACCGCGAGACGAGTTTCCTGATCGGGGACAAACCGTCGGATATGGAAGCAGCACGCCGGGCCGGACTGCCGGGATATTTGTTTGCCGGAGGGGATCTTCACGCGCTGGTTTCGGATATAATCGGGCCGGCCTGAGCAGGCGGAGGTGGATATGTCTTCGGGAATTCCATTCGATGAAATCCGGCGTTGGACATTCGATGTCGCGCTGCCGTTCTGGGCGGACGCTGGCTACGATTTGCAGACGCGGCGGTTCGTGGAAAAGCTGGACTATTCCGGCGCGCCGATAGATGCGGGTTTTCACCGTACGCGCGTCATCGGCCGGCAGACCTATGTTTTCTCGCACGCAGCCATTCTCGGCTGGGAGCAGGGGCTTGCCCTGTCGGCAGAAGGCGCGCGGCAGCTGGACGAGCTTTATCTCGGTCCGGACAAGGGATGGCCGCGTACGACCGACCGCAACGGTAAGGTGCTGGATGGGACGCCGGATCTCTACGATTTGGCCTTCGTCCTATTTGGGTATGCCTGGCGCCACAAGGCGGCGAAGGATGAAGCCTCCCATGCGGCGATGCACCGGGTCATGGATTTCATCGATGCGCACATGCGCGCTGCGCAAGGCTTCTGGCATGAATTGCCGCCTGAAGGCTGGCGCCAGCAGAACCCGCACATGCATTTGCTGGAGGCGTCTCTCGTTGCCTATGAGGCGAGCGGACAGGCGCGGTTCCTAGCGGCGGCCCGCGAGATCGTCACCCTGTTCCGGGAGAAGTTGTTCGACGGCGTCACGCTGGCGGAATATTTCGATACAGACTGGAACCGTGCGGAAGGACGTGACGGGCGGCTGGTCGAACCGGGCCACCAGTTGGAGTGGGCGTGGATTCTTGTTCAGTATGGCCGCCTGACCGGCGAGGATACGCTCGCATTGGCAGAAGGCCTTGTCCGGTTTGCGGAGGCGTATGGTGTTGACCCTCAAACGGGCCGGACAATGCAGATCGTCCTGGATGACGGTACGCCGGTGGATGCAGGCGCGCGGACCTGGCCGAATACCGAGCGGATCAAGGCCCATCTCGCCTTGTTTGAGGCGACAGGGAAAGACCCGAGCGAAGCTGTGACAGCCAGTGCGCGTCTCTTGCTCGATCAGTATCTGAATGCGGCCATTCCGGGCCTGTGGCTGGAACGATTCACGGCCACGGGCGAGCCTGACGCGAATGATGTGCCTGCCTCAACGCTGTACCATGTCTTCCTGGCATTCACGGAAGTCCTGCGCTTGCAGGGAGCCATTGAGGCTCTGCCGCGCTGAACCTGCTGTTTCCGTGCTGGAACCGTGCCCTTTGGTCCGCGTTGTTGCGCGTAAGGCCCTGAGGGGCTGATTCATTCCTGAGCAGGACGGGTTTTTCTGAAGGAAAATGATGCTGCGAGGTTGGGTCTTTGGGTAGGGCGGCCTACATTTGAGAAATGGGAAACGACCGATGACAAGCACGAAGCCAGAAACTTCGGCAAAAGCATCAGGGCGCTTGGTTGCCATCTCCAACCGGACAGCGGCTGGGAGTGAAAGCAAGGCGGGCGGACTGGCCGTGGCGCTTTGGGAGACCCTGGTGGAAACCAAGGGCTTGTGGATTGGCTGGTCGGGACGGGTTCTGGATTTCGAAACCGCGCGGGTGAGCCATGTCGAGGAAGAGGGGGTGAAATTCGCCCTCAGCGATCTTTCGCGCAGGCAATATGACGGGTTTTATCTGGCTTATGCCAATTCCGTGCTTTGGCCGGTGATGCATAACCGGATCGATCTTGCCGTGTTCGAGGCTGATACCTATCGCAACTACCGCTCCGTCAATGAGAAATTCGCGCGTATCGCCGTTCAGGAAGCGCGGCCGGACGATTTCGTCTGGGTGCACGATTATCATTTCTTCCTGCTGGGGCGGATGATGCGCCAGCGCGGCTGGCAGGGCAGGCTAGGTTGGTTCCTGCATATTCCGTTTCCGGCGCCGGAAGCCTTCCGTGCCATTCCGCAGCACAGGGAACTGGGCGAGGCACTCTGTGCCTATGATGTCGTTGGTGTGCAGACCGGAAAGGATTTCTACAACCTCGCCCGCTATCTTGAAGAAGAGTTTGGGGCAGAAGAGTTGCCAGATGGGCGGTTTCGCGTAGGGGAGCGCACTGTGCGCCTTCTGCATTGCCCGATCGGAATTGATGTCGATGCTTTTGTGCAGGCATCGACATGCGAAGATGCTGAACTGGCGGCGCTGAAACTCAGCAAGTTCCTGGGGAAGCGGGAGCTGGTGTTGGGCGTCGACCGCATGGATTATTCCAAGGGACTTTTACAGCGCTTTGAGGGTATGGCGGACCTGTTTGACCGGCATCCGGACGTACACGGACATATATCCTTCACGCAGGTTGCGCCGCCATCACGTTCGGTCGTCGAAGGGTACCAGCAACTCCGCCAGAAGCTGGATGAATTGTCCGGGCGTATCAATGGCGATTATGGTGATCTTGACTGGATTCCGATCCGCTATCTGGCGCGCGGTTATGACCGCGATGAAATTGCTGGCCTCTACCGGCTGGCAAAAGTCTGTCTCGTGACGCCGTTGCAGGATGGCATGAACCTGGTGGCCAAGGAATTCATTGCGGCGCAGGACCCGGACGATCCTGGTGTGCTGGTCCTGTCCCAGTTTGCGGGCGCGGCAGAGCAGATGCGGGAGGCCCTGATCGTCAATCCATATGATTCTTCAGCCATTGCCGAGGCCGTCTACAAGGCGATCCACATGCCTCTGGCCGAACGGCAGGAACGCTGGTCCAAGCTGATGGAGGGAATCCGCAAGCAGGACCTTGCCTGGTGGCGTGAGCGCTTCCTGAAAGCCGTGCCTGCCGATGCCGTCATTCCGGTCCTGTCATGACGCAGATGGGTATGGAAGTACCACCGCTGGATGCGGGGGATGCGCTGTTTCTGGATTTCGATGGCACGCTTGCTGGCTTGCAGGATGATCCGGAGACGGTTTTTCTCGCCCCCGGGATGGCTGATGTTCTGGAAACGCTTGCGCGGCGTCTGGACGGAGCGCTGGCGATCTTGTCCGGACGAGACGCAGGGGACCTCTCGGCGCGGGTGCCCGGAGGGTTTTGGCGTATTGGCAATCATGGCCTGATCCCGCTGGCGCCGGGGGTCTCGGCGCCGGATGCGCGCGGAGCTGCGCCGGACGCCGTACGTGCGGCCATGGAGGAGGTCAGTTTCAGGTTCAGCGGGACACGGATAGAGGTCAAAGGGCCGGTTCTGGCACTGCATTACAGGCAGGTGCCGGAGGTGGCTGTATCGCTTGGCAAGGCGCTGGCCGAAGCGGGCCTGACAAGTGCCGGCTATCGTTTGCAACATGGCAAGTTTGTCTTCGAGGCGAAGCCCCAGAATGCAAACAAGGGGCGTGCCTTGGCACGCATGATGCTGGAGCCGCCGTTCGCCGGGCGCCGCCCGGTCATGATTGGCGATGACACAACCGATGAGGATGCCTTCAGGGAGGCGAACCGCCTTGGTGGGTTGACGGTTAAAGTCGGCGCAGGTGACACAGTCGCGCGGCATCGCCTGGAAAGCGTGACGGCCGTGCATGACTATCTGAAGGAGTTGGCAGGGGTATGAGCGGACTGGATCTTGGAATTGTGGGCAACGGCACTGTCGCGGCCCTCATCAATTCACGTGGCGATTATCAGTGGTTCTGCCTGCCGCGCTTTGATGGCCAGCCAGTCTTCAACCAGTTGCTCGGTGGGGGCGGGGCGTTCTCCGTCTGGATGGAAGACCTTGAGTCACGCACCCAGTCCTATGACCATAACAGTGCCATCCTGCGCACGCGGCTGGAGTCCCGCGATGGGGCTGTGGTGGAGATTGTCGATTTTGCACCGCGGTTTGAAAACCAGGGCCGCATGTTCCGTCCGGCCGCGCTGGTGCGGCGCTTTCGTGTACTGGCTGGGACGCCGCGCCTGCGGATCACGCTGACACCGGAAACCGACTGGGGCGGGCGGAAGCTGAAACCTGTCCGGGGTGTCAATCATGTCCGCTTTACGGATGAGGAGTTGGGTTTCCGCGTCACGACCGATGCGCCTGTGTCCTACATCCTTTCAGGCACCAGCTTCATTCTCGACAGGGAGGCGGCCTTCATTCTGGGGGCAGACGAGTCACTGTCAGACAATCCGGAGGCGATTGCGCGTGACTGGGAGGAGCGGACGCGACTCTACTGGAAACGCTGGGCGCGCAGCCTGGCCGTGCCGTTCGAGTGGCAGCAGGCAGTTATCCGCGCGGCGATCACGCTCAAGCTGTGCGTCTATGAGGAAACCGGCGGCATCGTCGCGGCGCTGACGACATCCGTACCTGAGCATGAGGGATCGCAGCGGAATTGGGATTACCGGTATTGCTGGATCCGCGACGCCTATTTTACGGTGACGGCGCTCAACCGACTGTCCGGCATGGGCACGTTGGAACACTATATGCGATGGGTGCGCAATATCGTGGCCCAATCGAAAGGCGGGCATATCCAGCCTGTTTACGGTATTGGTCTGGAAGCGGACCTCAGTGAGGATTTCGCAGACCAGCTGCCCGGTTATCGCGGCATGGGGCCTGTCCGCCGTGGAAATCAGGCTGCGGAACATATCCAGCATGATGTGTATGGGCAGGTGGTGCTGGGCGTTGCGCAGAGCTTCTTCGATACCCGCCTGATGAAGCGTCCAGGCGTGGCTGAATTCGAGCAGCTGGAACCTGTGGGTGAGCGTGCCTTTGCGGTGTACGACACGCCGGATGCCGGCATCTGGGAACTCCGCACAATCGCCCATGTTCACACATCTTCGGCGATCATGTGCTGGGCAGCCTGTGACCGGCTTTCCAAGATTGCTGCGCATCTGGGCCTGCCAGCACGGGCGAATTATTGGCGGGAACGAGCGGATATCATTCGCGGCACTATTCTCGAGAAAGCCTGGAGCGAAAAAGTGGGCGCCTTCACTGCCGCCTTCGGCGGCGAGGACCTGGATGCGTCCGTCCTGCTGATGGCGGAGATCGGTTTCCTCGCCGCGGATGACCCGCGCTATGTCTCGACGGTTCAGGTGGTCAACCGGGACCTGCGTGAGGGAGACCATGTCTATCGCTACAAGGTGAGTGACGACTTCGGTAAGCCGAAAACGGCCTTCACGGCCTGCACCTTCTGGCTGGTCGATGCGCTGCACCGGATCGGTGAGACGGCAGAGGCGAGGCGGGTTTTCGAAGCCTTGCTGGGTGCACGAAACCATCTGGGCCTCCTGTCTGAAGACGTCGATACGGATACGGGCGAGCTGTGGGGGAATTTCCCCCAGACCTACTGCATGGTTGGCATCATCAACTCTGCCGCCCTGCTGAGCCGCCCGTGGAGCGAAGCGCTTTAGCGCCTGCTCTTGCCTAAATTTTAGGCAGCAATGTTGACGCTTTTTCCAAAGCAGGGCGCAGGCTGAGCAGGATGGAGGGGCCTGATGAGCCCGCTTGACCGCATGCCGTGGGCCGTGCGTTCCTGCCGATATGGGAGAGGCACTTCAATTCTTTGATGAAATGGACGGGTTCGACGGAACCGTACGGGCGCCTTATGCCGCGTATTCCAACTGGCTGCAGGAAATGAGCCGGCCGGCCCTTCTGAAGAAATCCGCTGAAGCGCAAGCATTTTTCCGGCGCACGGGCATCACTTTCAATGTCTATGGAGAGGCCGAAGCGGATGAGCGGCTGATTCCGTTTGACCTGATCCCCCGTATCATCGGTGCAGGGGAATGGGCGAACCTGGTTCGCGGGATTGAGCAGCGGGTGAAGGCGATCAATGCCTTCCTGCACGACATCTATCACCGGCAAGAGATCATTCGCGCGGGTCGGGTGCCGGAGCGGCTGATCCGGGAGAATGCTGCCTTCCTGCCAAAGATGATTGGCATGGACCCACCGGGCGGGATCTACACGCATATTGTCGGGGTGGACCTTGTCCGCACCGGGCCCAACGAATTCTACGTGCTGGAAGACAATGCCCGCACGCCGAGCGGCGTCTCCTACATGCTGGAGAACCGCGAGACGATGCTGAAGATGTTCCCGGAACTCTTCTCGCACATCAAGGTTCAGCCGGTGCAACAATATCCGACCATGCTGCGCCGCTCTCTGGAACGATGCGGGCCGCCGGCGGCGGGCGGGAAACGGCCCACCGTCGCCGTGCTGACGCCTGGCATTCACAACTCGGCCTATTTCGAGCATGCCTTCCTGGCGGACCAGATGGGGGTCGAACTTGTCGAGGGGCACGACCTGCGCGTTGTTGACGGGCGGATCGCCATGCGCACGACGCGGGGCTATGAGCCGGTTGATGTGATCTACCGCCGGATTGACGATGACTTCCTCGACCCCGTGAACTTCCGTTCGGACTCCTTGCTGGGGGTGGCGGGCATTTTTGATATTTACAGGGCAGGTGGCATCACGATCGCAAATGCTCCGGGCACGGGCATTGCTGATGACAAGGCGATCTATTCCTACATGCCGGAGATCGTTGAGTTCTATACCGGACAAAAGCCGATTCTGCAGAATGTGCCGACCTGGCGATGTGCCGAAAAGGATGCGCTCGCCTATGTGCTGGATCATCTGGAAGAGCTGGTGGTGAAGGAAGTGCATGGGTCTGGTGGCTATGGCATGCTGGTTGGCCCGGCTGCCAGCAAGGCGGAGCTGAAAGCTTTCCGTACGAAGCTGATGGCGAAGCCGGAAAACTATATCGCTCAGCCGACACTGGCGCTTTCAACCGTACCCGTCCTGACGAAAGCGGGGCTGGCACCGCGTCATGTGGATTTACGCCCTTTCGTTCTGGTATCGCCGGATGGTGTGGAGGTCACGCCTGGCGGGTTGACGCGGGTGGCCATGAAAAAGGGGTCTCTTGTCGTGAACTCCAGCCAGGGGGGCGGCACCAAGGACACCTGGGTCCTGAAGGAGGATTAGGTGATGCTGGGACGTACAGCTGCCGGCCTCTTCTGGCTGGCCCGATACCTGGAAAGGGCAGAGAATACCTCACGGCTTGCCGAAGCCGGCTTCCGTATGGCTCTGACACGTGCAGATTCAGATACGGAGGAATGGCAGTCTGTCATCACCACGGCCGGCTGCCGGGAATCCTACCTGCAGAAGCATGAGACGATCCGCTCGGACAAGATTCTGGACTTCGTCCTGAGGGACAAGGAAAATCCGAACAGTGTTCTCTGTGTGCTTCATGCTGCCCGTGAGAATGCGCGTATGACCCGTACGGCCCTGACCCGGGAAGTTTGGGAAGCGATCAACGACGCCTGGATGAGTGTACGCGATGCCTTGCGCCGGCCAGTGGCGGAGCGGGAGCTGCCGGAGGTCCTGTCGCTGGTGAGGCGTCAGGGGGCGCAGGTACGCGGTGCGGTGACGGGGACCATGTTGCGCAACGACATATACAATTTCATGCAGGTCGGCACGCTGGTGGAACGGGCTGACAATACAGCCCGTATTCTGGATACGAAGTATTATGTCCTGTTGCCATCCAGTTCCTCAATCGGCTCGTCTCTGGATAATGTGCAATGGGAAATGATTCTACGCTCCGCTTCTGCGGAGCGCAGTTTCTACTGGCTGAATGGTGGGACGGCGAGCCCTATGGCGATCGCTGATTTCCTGCTCTTCGATGCACGACTGCCGCGTTCGCTGGCATTCTGCTATGATATGATCACGGAATACATGAGTCGGATGGAGGCCGAGTACGGCGCCAGTACATCTGCGCACGAAATGGCCATCCGGCAGGAGAACCGCCTGACGGCACTGAACATTGCACGCGTCTTCGAGGAAGGACTCCACGAGTTTCTTTCCGGCTTCATGGCACAGAATGCGGCCTTTTCCGCGCAGATCGAAGCCGATTACAGGTTCAATGAGTAAGCCATGAGACTGCGTATCGATCACACAACAGTCTATGACTACGAAACGCCAGCGATCTATGCGTTGCACCAAGTTCGCAAGCGCCCGCATGATACGGATGCGCAGACGGTTATCTCGTGGGAACTGGTGCTTGAAGGGGCCAAAAGCGAAGCAAGCTATCTGGACCAGCACGGCAATCATGTCGAACTCGTTTCGATTCTGCCTGGGGCCAGGCACGTGTCCATCGCCTGCAAAGGGGAAGTGGAGACGCGCGATACGGCAGGTGTGTTGACCAGCAATCGGATGGTGCCGCCGTTGTGGCTGTACCAGCGGTTCACCCCATTGACGACCGTTGGGAAGGGGGTCCGGGCGCTTGTATCCGAACTCGGCAGGAGCCCTCCGCTGACCGTAGAAACGCTGCACGCCTTGATGAACATTATTGCCGACAGGATCGTCTACAACACCGAGCCGACCGGGTCGAACACGACGGCAGAAGAGGCGATCGAAATCGGTCATGGGGTTTGCCAGGACCATGCGCATGTCTTTGCAGCGGGGGCGCGGCATCTGGGCTTTCCAGCGCGCTATGCGAGCGGCTATATGATGATGCTGGACAGGGTCGATCAGGATGCTGGCCATGCTTGGGCGGAAGCATGGGTAGATGGGCTCGGCTGGGTGGGATTTGATCCTGCCAACAGAATTTGTCCGGATGAGCGGTACATTCAGGTTGCAACCGGACTCGACTATCGAGAAGCTGGTCCGCTGACGGGAGTGATGTATGGCGGCGAGCAGGAGGTGCTGTCCGTCAATGTACAGGTTCAACAATAATCAGCGGGTCCGAAGAGGTTCGAAGTGACATATTGCGTGGCGATGCGGCTCAATGCTGGCCTCATCTTCATGTCCGACACGCGTACGAATGCGGGCGTGGACAACATTTCCAGATTCCGGAAAATGTTTACCTGGGAGGTTCCGGGTGAGCGCGTGATCACGATTCTCACGGCGGGGAATCTCGCAACATCCCAAGCCGTTATCAGCCTGCTGGACGAGCGCATGAAGGCTCCACACGAACGCAGGCCGAGCCTGCTTGAGGCGCCAACCATGTTCCAGGTGGTGTCCATCATTGGCGACACGCTCAAGGAAGTCATCAAGACGCAGAAGATGAGTGGCCCGGAGTCCGAGGCAGATTATGGGGCCACGCTGATCGTGGGTGGCCAGATTGCCGGCATCGAGCCGCGATTGTTCATGGTCTATCCGGAGGGCAACTTCATCGAAGCAAGCGAGGAGACGCCCTTCTTCCAGATCGGCGAGACCAAGTATGGCCGCCCGATCCTGCTGCGTGCCTATGATTCAGACATGAGCTTCGAAGAGGCCGTGAAGCTGCTCTACGTGTCTTTTGACTCGACCCTTAAGGCGAACCTGTCCGTCGGCATGCCCCTTGACCTGCAGGTTGTGGAGGCGGGGGCCATGAAGGTCGCCCACCGCCAGCGTGTGGAAGAGGACGATCCGTATTTCAACACAGTCTCGCGCAGCTGGGGCGATGCCCTGAAGCTGGCCTTCCAGTCGCTACCGGACTTTTCCTTCGATCCGTAAGCCTCTTAAAGGGCGTATGCAGGGGTAGAAGGACGAAGCTTTCAGTTGAGGCCGTCCGGCCTTTGCGGTCGTCCCGTATCAGGCTGTCACCTTGATCAGGCGATTACCTTCTCGGGAACATGCTGACGATAGAGCTTCTTGGCGAGTTCCACCCGACCTTCAGCATCAAGGCCATCGATATTGGCTTCCAGGGCAGCATTCACCAGCGGACGGATGCCCATACGGTTGGCGATCTGGATGGCAAGACCGGGCCGTGCATTCAACTCCAGCAGAAGCGGGCCTTTGCCCTTGTCGAGCACGATATCGGCACCGAGATAGCCAAGGCCCGTCACGTCATACGCTTTGGCGGCCATAAGCAGCATGGCGTCCCAGTGCGGCACGTTGAAATTGCTGAGCGGGTTGGCCGTATCCGGATGGATTTCTGTCGTCTTGCCATTTTGCATGCCATGCATTGTGCGGCCAGAGACGAGATCCAGGCCGACGCCGACGCCGCCCTTGTGCAGGTTGGCCTTGCCGTCTGATTCTGCTGTGGGCAGGCGGACCATGGCGACAAAGGGAATGCCGCGCAGGACGATGATGCGGATGTCCGGCACGCCGCCGAAGCTGATCGGATCGAAAACCTCGTCGAACTTCACGCGATATTCGATCATGGCCACATCGGGCTGTCCGGACAGGGAGTACATGCCGGACAGGATGTTGTTGACGTGGAATTTCAGGTCTTCGAACAGTGCGCGCTGTCCGTTGGAGCGGCGCCAGCCGCCGCGCATGGGCCCCAGGATAACCTGGATGCCGTTGCCCTGAGAGCCGTTGGCCGGCTTGATGACGCAGCCATCGGGCTTGTCCAGAAGCTTCTCAAGATTGCGCATATCCAGTGGGTTGCGGATCAGGCCGTAGAGCTCCGGTGTCGGAATGCCCGCTTCAATTGCAAGACGCTTGGTTTCCGTCTTGTCGTTTACCAGCCGCATGAGGCGGCGGGGGTTCAGGTCATTCACAAGACGGAGGTTCCGCTCATTGATGCCAAGCAGGCCGGCCTTGCGCAGGGCAATCCAGGTGCCGATCATTTTTCCGCCTGCTTTGCCAATTCACGGAAACGGAAAATCTCGCTGAGACGCAGGCCGGTATATTTGCCCATGAGCAGGCAAAGCGCCATCAGGATCAGGAGCAGTTCAGGGAAGTTGAACAGCAGGTATTCGATGTGCTTGTTCGTCATAACAAGGTACGAGAGCGAGGCCACCAGCATGGAGCCGGCGCCAGCCTTGATGGCGTCTTCAGCCGAATATTCTTCCCACATGATCGACATGCGTTCGATCGTCATGGTCAGGATCACCATCGGGAACAGCGAGATGGAGAGGCCCATGCGCATGTTGGCGCCGTTCATTACCTGCGCGATGACCGCCATGCAGATCACGATAAAGATCAGCACGACGGCAAGGCGCGGCACGAGCAGCAATCGCAGCTTCTCCAGATAGAAGCGCATTGCCAGGCCAAGCGCAACGAGCATGGTGAACAGGATCAGGCCGTTCAGCAGGGCCGTCTCACGGAAGGCGATCCCGATCAGGATGGGCATGAACGTGCCCAGCGTTTCGATGCCAATGAACTGACGCATGAAGACCAGGAGGACAATGCCGGCTGGAATGGTGATCAGCACCTGGTAGACAAGCTGTGTCGTAACAGGCAGGCGGTCGAAGCTGAACAGCTCAACCGGCGTGCGTGCGTCGCGTGCAGCCTTACGCACGACATCGGAGGCGGATGAGTCGATTGGCTGGATGGAGATCTGAGGTTCGAAATCGAACACGCCATCGGCGCGGATCATTTCCTCCGTGCCGTACCAGACCGTAAAGAATTCTTTCGGATCCGGACCGATGAAGTAGCGCTTGTCACGCCCGTCCACATGGTACTCCAGCCAATGCTGGACTTCGGTGCGGCGCCGGGCTTCGTCGAGATAGACACCATTGGCGACCCGCGCCCGAATGCCCTGGCTCTGCAGGGCTTCAGCGGCCAGGGTCAACCGGTCGAGCGGCGGGGGGAGGACAGGCAGAAGCGCCTCGATCTCGTCGGCATCCTTCTGGACGAAGATTTCCTGCAGGATGAGTTCGGCGAGGGAGTCGTCATCAGCCGAGCGCCGGCGCATGTCTGACGACCAGACAAGAAAGGCCTGGCGCTCAAGGTCATTCAGGGATGCCGGAGGTTCGCGATCTGCCGGGCGGTGCATCTCGGCCGGCAGGGGGGAGCGCTGCGTTTCCCCTTCAAGACGGGCCCGGTAGCGCAGCACCTTGCGATCGTTCGGATAGCGGTAGGTCCAGATCGCCTTGCGGCCATTTTCGTCATCGGATTCGAGCCGAAGGCCGAAGGCCCCATTGTAATATTGTTCCTGCGAGACCCGCCGTGTGTCGCTGTTGGACGGGATGAATGTCTCGATGCGTACCGGCTGGTTGGCGGTATCGAAATCCAGATAGATCTCGAAATCCCAGGTTGTGGTCTGGGTGCCCGGCGTCAGCGGGTAATTGTACTGGAATACCTTGATGCCGAAGATCGTCAGCGCGATCACGGTCAGCACAAGGGCCAGCAGGCGGGTGTGAAAAGTACTAGTCACGCTCGGTCACGTTACATTCGTCGTCGGCAATGAAGGTCGACGCAGAATCGACCAGGATACGGGACGCGAGGAATTCGCGGCCAATCAGGATGTCGTATTCAAAGTCTTCCCGGTCGGCAAGATTGACTTCAGCCAGACCGCGAACGCCTCCAACGCAAATGGGAAGATGGATCACCGGCCGGCGAATGGTGCCGCCGGTCTTGAGCTTGATCAGGGCAAAGCGGCGCACGTCCTGATCGTAGCGCACTGTCCGGCCGTTCTTGCCGCGCAGGCGGAAGGTCACCCAGTCATCCTTGCCGGACTTTTTGTAGACCTTCACGTCGCGCGCATAGACCGAGGAAGAATCTGCGCCCGTATCAAGTTTTCCTTTCATTTCAAGGCCCAACTTGCCCACGTGGACGTCTTCGACATAGCCGAGCACGGTCATGTCGTCCCGGCCCTCACGTTCCGCGGATGCTGGCGCCACAGCCAGGCTCAATACAAGGGCAGAGATGATCGGCAGTTTCCACAGCTTCACGAAAACTCTCCTATTAACCTTCCTGGCTGGCCTCACGAGTGGCAGCCGCCTTAGCATGTGCGGGCAAGGGACGATAGGTGCCCCACACCACGCATCGCGGGCGCAAGAACACCCGATTCGTGGCAAAAAAAGGGTATGCCCTGCTAAGTGTCCGCTCTACCGACGCAGCAACGCGCGATCTTGGGTCTGGTTCAACAGGCCGGGGTTCAGGCTGAAACCGGGAATACTGGCCAAGTGTCGACGATCGCACCGTCTTCGTAGACAGCAATGTCACCGAACTGCAGGAAAACTGCTTCGCTTTGTTGCGGACGAAGGAAGACAAATTCGTCCGGCCTGATCGACAGACTCTCGCCGCCATTGAGCATTTCCTGATTGGAGGAACGCCCGAAGGTCTTGTTGTATTCAAGGCCCGGTGGATCAACCGGCTCTGCGAGCCAGTGCCCGCCATGAATGAAGACCGTCTTTTTTGAATTGGGGTTCCAGGCCGCAGATGGGCCGCTGGCGAATTCCAGACCGGGCAGCCGAGTCTTGTTGAATGATTTGATCACCGGGGTCGCAATGAAGCTTGCCGGGTGATGCGGCTCCAGGAGCTCGGTGTCGAAGTGCGTCGGTTTCACGAGACATGAGCCCGCTGAGACCTCATTCGCGATATCGGTGGATTGATAATAGCGATAAGTCGGGCTGCCGGCGGCGTTGCGGGTCAGGCCAGCCATACGGTCTCCGCCGATCAGTGCATGTGCCTGCTCCAGGGCGGAGGTGTAGGTGCTCCATGCACCTTTGAGGGCCTTGTCCCGCCAGCCAAGCGCGGTGGGCAGGGAAGGGATGTGTGGCTCATATCCCATGAAGCCGCAAAATTCGAGATTCGGATCAGCCTCGATTGTTGAGATGGTGGCGCCGAGTTCTGGCCCCGGCTCGAAGCCGCCGCGATGCAGGCCCACATCCAGTTCGAGGACGATTTTCAGTGTCCGCCCAATGTCAGAGGCGAGCGCGGCATATTGAGTAAGGCGTTCGGGCGTATCGATCAGCCACTGAACATTGTCCGCTGCAGCGGAGGCATCCGCGGGCAGGGTTTCGAAATAGTGCCGGGCAGCGCGGATCGGGAGCGGCTTACCGAGCAGCTGGCTCGCCTCCGGCATGTCGACCGAAAGTTTTGACAGCATGGGCTGGTTGAAGGTCATCAGCCGGTCAGTGCCGGACAGATCGCGTATGTGCGAGATCAGATCAATCGACGGCAGGGACTTGGCGACAATCCGGTAGCCCATGCCCGCGGGGAGGTGGCTTTTCAGGGTCCGGATGTTCTGCGACAGGCGGGCCTTGTCGATGACGAGGGTTGGCCAGGCGATTCCGGCATTGGTGAGGGCAGCCTGCACGCTGAGGAAATACGGATCGCGGGGGCCGCTATTGTCATGCGGTTTGTTCATCAGGACGACTCCTCCGGCGACGGCAGCGGCGCCGCCCAGAAACAGGGTACGGCGCGAGAATTCAGGCATCGAAGTCTACTCCGAACAGGTGCGCAAGGTGCGGGTTCAGGAATTTGCCTGCCGGATCGAGCGTTGCGCGCAGATCGAGAAAGTTCCGGAAGTCCGGATAGAGGGCGACCAGTTCTTGCCGGCCGAGCGAATGCAACTTGCCCCAATGTGGACGGCCGCCATGGGAACGATGAACAGGTTCCAGCAGCGAGAAAAAATAGTCGTAGGGTTCGTCCACGGCGGCATGCGTGGCGATCGACATGCGTGGTCCGTCATTGAAGGGGCTCAGCCAAGCATCATCCTGGGCTGTGATGCGAACTTCCACGGGGAAGAACATGTCCTTGCGGGATTCCAGGGCGGCCACGATGTCACGCAGGCAGGCAAGACCGTTTTCGAGAGGGATGTGATATTCCATCTCGTTGAACTTGGTTGGCCGGGCCGTGGCAAGCAGTTTCCAGTAAGCGTCGGAGCTTTCTTCGATGACGCCTTTGGGCAGGCTGCCCGAAGCGATTCGGCGGCGCAGCCAGGGCGACCAGCCGAACATGTCGCGCAGGTCTTTCAGGCCAGCCAGCATGTCTTCGTCTTCGTCGGACGTGCGGCCTGTCACTTCTCCTTCGAAAAGGTCATGCGTGAGGGCTGCAACATAGCCGGTGAAGGGAAAATAGTAGAATTCGAAGTTCCGGTGCTGTTGCGACAGCTCCATGGCCTGGTCGAGGATATTGTCCAGCGTATCGACCCAGACACGGCGCTTCAGATTGTAGGATGGCACGCATTTCAACGTATACTGCGTGATCACGCCAAGGGCGCCGAGCGAGACGCGGCCAGCGGAGAACAGGGCCGGATCAGAGGTGGCGCTGACGTCCAGGGCTGATCCGTCTGCAGTCACAATCCGGAAGCCTTCCACATGTGCATGCAGCGGTTGGAGTGTCCGACCTGTTCCGTGCGTGGATGTCGAGAAAGACCCGGCGAGGGTCTGAACATCGACGTCGGGCAGGTTCTGGAGGGCAAGCCCGGCACTATCCAGTTCGCGGGCCGCTTGGCGGATGCGTGTTCCCGCGCCAATCGTCGCGAGGCCCGTGGCCGCATCGCTGGAGATGAGTCCGGTAAATCGGCTGGCATCCACAATCAGGTGTTCAGAAGGGACGAGGCCGGTGAAGGAGTGGCCGCTGCCTACCGGACGGACGCGCCTTGCTTCCGTGATTGAGGCGGCGAGGTCTGCTTCTGTTACCGGCACGGCAATACGCTTGGGGGTGGATTGCTGAATGCCCGACCAGTTCGACCAGGCGACTTCACCTTCAGGAGGCGTCGGCAGATTGGGGCTGTATCCATCGCGGGCAAAATCCTTCATGTTCCAGCCGGCATACTGAACGCCCGGAACGGCGACAGCCGCTGCGAGCCCGGCTGAACCGAGCAGGACGGCGCGGCGTGTGGTGCTCATGACTGGCCCTCCGTCGACATGAACTCAATGAGGGCACGGAAATTGTCGTCGGTGCAATCTGCGCAATACCCCATGGAGGGCATGGCGCCGCGTCCGGCGTGAATCGAGCCAAGCAGGCCCTCCATGCCCCGCTCTTCCAGACGGGGCGCCCAGGCTGCAGCGTGTCCAGTCAGCGGAGCGCCAAGACCATCCAGCGCGTGGCATGCGCGGCATGACCGGTCATAAATGGGGGCGAGTGTGGGATCGGCAGGGGTGAGCGTTTCCGCCAGTGCGATGTGGGCCTCATCAGGCTCGATTGTTTCCGGAACGCTTTTATTGGCTGGCTGAGTGCAGGCCGCCGCGCATGCCATGAGTAGTGTGGTCCAGAGAATTCTCACCTTTTCCTCCCCGTCAGGTGCGATCGACTCCTATTAGATAGTCAAGACTATCATTAACGCGCGTACCTTATCGTGTCCACCTTCGAATGCGAAGAAGAGAGGGGTTAGTCCTGGGTGGAGTTCCGGACATCCTCGTTCTGGGCGGCGAGCCGGAGGCTGACGGCATAAGCCTTCTTCGTCTCCATGCCGGCAAGGATCAGTCCAGCCTGTTCGGAGCGCATCAGACGCAGGAAACCGGCGGCAAAATCGGAGTCCATCTGGTTGAAAATGGAGGCGGCCTGATCGGCTTTCATGGAGCCATACATGCGCGCGAGGTGCTCCATGTCATCATTGGAGGCTTCCTGTAGCTGTCCCCAGCGCTCCTGAAGCGTGGATTCCACTGCCTGAAGGTCCGCTGCGCGACGGTCGAGTTCCTGCTGGCGTGCCAGAAGTTCGAGCTCCAGCTCCTGCAGGGCTGACTGTTGTTCTTTCAGCTTCTTCTGATCCTCCGCCAGAAGGGCGGCGGTTTCTGCAGTAAAGCAGACCTGATCGATCTGTTTCACGTCAGAACCGCCCGGCATCATGGCGGGGATGGGGGCGTGGTCTGAGGTTTCAGGCGCGTGCGCCTGCGCATCCGGTTTCGGGCCTTCGGCAATTGCCAGATTGCTCGGCAGGAAACGGACGGCTGCGCCCAAGGTGAACAGGAAGCCGAGGGTAAGCAGGACGTAGGATCGGCTGTTTTTGAGAGACTTCATGGCAGGCAACCAGTTTTGTGTCTTGCGGGTCAGCGCCCTGTGGTTTGGGCAAGGGGGCGATAGTCTTCGTCGGCAGCTTCGGTCATTTCGCGCATCTCTTGCATGACGCGGTTCATTTCCATGACGCGGGTCTTGGACTGGTCCAGGATGATCCGCATCATTGTGCTGAGTTCAGCCTGAGAGGCCGTTACCTGATCGACGGCTTCCTTCTGGGTGGCTTCCAGTGACGCTTTCAGTTCTTCCAGCCGGACACAGGTCTGCTTGGCGTCTTCCAGCTGGGTGGCGAGCCGGGCGGCCATTTCACCTACGTGTGACCGGGTTTCCTTCGTGGAGCTCGACATGGCGGCAACGGACTTGGACATGGCCATGATCGTGGCGCCAAGTCCGTCACGCGTGTCCTGAAGCGCCTTCAGGCGGCGGTTCAGCACGAAGCAATAAACGCATGCCGCAAAGGAGACGAGGATGATGGCAATGTCGGTGGCTTGGATCGGCATAGGGCTCACCTCAATAGGAATTCGGTAATGAGGACGCCCTGGGAGACGCCCCCGCCCAGCACCAGTTCCGAACGACGGCTCAACTGTTCGCGCATATGGGCGTAAAAATCCGGATTTTCGAAATCGCTGAGCTCAACCGATCGCAGGTAGTTGGTAAATGCGTCGATCAGAACGGGCTCGGCCTTCTCAACCATGCCGGCGCCAGTGCCATCTGTAACGATGGCAACTTTCATCTTAAGGTAGCGGGTCGCGGGTTCGCTGCCGATTGTGATGAGGATGTCACGCAGCTCGACATAGGTCTGGTCTTTTTGTGCTATGGGCTCGACCTCTGGACCGGTTTCAACAACCGGGCAGGCGGCTTGGCCTGTGGGTGGATCCGAAGCCAGGACGTAAACCGTTGCAAAAGAACTGGTCATGGCGCCCACAGCAAGAATGGCCAGACCGACGAACCCGCCGCCTGACTTCTTTGCGCCAGCTTCAACGTCGCCGTCCCCGGCTTGCTTGCCAGCTTTTGCAGCACCTTTTTTAGCCATCAACTTCCCGGATTGTCCCAAGACTCCCAAGGCTTCTTAAACAAGGCTTCGGGTAAAGGAACCGTTAAGAATTTTCGGCCAGATATTAACCATTCCACCGAACCGCCCTGATACGGGAAGCGCTTATTCATGAATTTTATTGCCAACCTTCGAGCCCTGCCTGTCAGCCGGCAGATCATGCTGGCAATTGCCGTGCTGGGGGTGGTCGGGGTCATGAGCTTCATGGTCCAGGGGGCCATGAAACAGCCGATGGCGCTGCTATATTCCGGGCTTGATGCCTCCGTGACCGGCGAGATCATCGACGAACTCGACAAGCGGGGCACCCATTACGTAATTCAGGGCGATGCCATTCTGGTGCCGCAGAAGGATCGTGACTCGGTGCGATTCGCGCTGGCCCGTGACGGTCTGCCAAAACAGTCGGTTCAGGGGTATGAGCTGCTCGACAATGTGAACGGCTTCTCGGTCACCTCCGAAATGTACAACGCTGCGTACTGGCGCGCGAAGGAGGGGGAGCTGACCCGGACGATCCTGGCTGTGCCGGGCATCCAGTCGGCCCGTGTGCACATCGGCGCGAGCCTGCGCTCCGGGTTTGCGCGGTCAGACCCTGCGCAGACGGCTTCGGTGACTTTGTCTTCCACACATGACCTGACCAGCAGCCAGGCGCAGGGTATCCAGTATCTTGTTGCATTGGCCGTGTCGGGGCTGAACCCGGACGAAGTGGCCGTTATCGACCTCAACAAGGGTATCCTGGCCGGCCCGGGGCTGGCGACGGCAGAACAACCGGGCGTGAAAGCCGAATCCCAGGAAACGCAGCTTGAGCAGAAAATCCTGCGCCTTCTGGAGGCTCGTGTCGGCCCAGGCAATGCGCGTGTATCTGTCTCCGTAGATGTGAGCCATGAGCGCCAGCGTACATCCGTCGTTACCTACGATCCGGATTCCCGTGTCGTTCGCACACGTACGACCGGAGATGTTGCTGAAACCAGTGGCGGGTCTTCGGGTGCGCTGACGGTTTCCAGCAACCTGCCGCAAGGAACAACGCCAGGCGGAAGCCAGAGCAACAGTACCACCAAGAATTCGTCTGAATCGGTTTCGTATGAGATCAATGAGACACGCACGGAAACGGAGCGGCTGCCGGGGCAGGTGGAGCGGATCTCCGTTGCCGTTCTGGTCAACAATCAGGTTCTCGGTCTTGACCCTGCCGCACCGGATGCCGCGATAGTCAACGAGCAGATGGTCGCCAATTTCCGGCAATTGGTCATGTCTGCTGTCGGGCTCGACCTTGGCCGTGGCGATAATCTGACGGTGGAATTCATGCCGTTCCAGGCTGCACCGGCCGCAGAACTCGTGACCGCGCCAAGCATGATGGATCAATTGGTCGAGCGCTATTTCTGGTCCGGTATCCAGATCCTCGTTCTGGGCCTTGTCGTGATTGTTCTGGCGCTTGGTGTGATCCGCCCCATGCTGAAGCAACCCAAAACATCCGCTCTGGAACTGGATGACGAGGAGCCGGGCAGTCTTGATGCGACAGTTACCGATCCATTCCTGTCTCTGAAGGACTATGCGACCGAACGCCAGGATGATGCTGCTGCGATCCTCCAGGAATGGCTCAACGAAGACCGGAAGGTTGCCGTAAATGAGTAGTGCGCTCTTCTCCAACCTGCCGCGCTTCGATCATGATGATGATACGCACCCGGCTGAGCAGCTTAAGCGTATGCTGGGCCAGATGCAGGCGGCGGCTGCCCGGACACCCGTTTCCTCCCTACCGGTGGAAGAGGTCGTGGAAGAAGAAGCGGAGGTGCTCCATCCTGTGGACCTTGGGCCTTCCCTGGCCGAGGTCGAAAACCTGATCGGACAATTGTCCTCGACTCTCGGCCGGATCGAGCGGGAAGCGCGTGATCAGTCCATGCATGTGATTCAGGCCCTTGCTGCGCGTCTGTTCCCGGAACTCTCGCGCGAGTTTCTGGCCACGGAGATTGGTCGCCATCTCTCCCGCCTGGTGCCGGCGTCTGTTCCGTCAGTCGAGATTCGTGCACGTCAGGACGTGCTGGACAAGCTGGAGCCTATCGTTTCCCGGGATGCCTCTCTGGCTGGACGCTGCGTTTTGATCCCTGCAGAATCCGGCACTGAACCCCGTGTGCTGGTTTCATGGAAAACCGGTGGGGTCACATTCGATTTCGAGGGCCTGTTGGCAGACTGCCTCGCCCACCTGGACCCCTCCCACACCTTGATCGAGGAGTAGATTCTCATGGCCGCCCCAATGGAAGCAGATCCCAAAGCCGTGGATGTAGAACGTCGCGACCCATCGTCAGCAAACCAGCATCGCCGAACCATTTTCAGTGTTCCGGTTACGGTGACCGTTTCGATCGGTCAGGCACGACTCAGCGTTTCCGAGATCCTGGAATTGCAGCCGGAAGCGATCGTTCCGCTCAGTTCCCGGATTGAAGACCCGGTAGACCTGACCATCGACAACAAGATCATCGCCAAGGGTGAGCTTGTGGAAACCGAAGACGGTTCACTGGGCGTGAAGATCACGGAGATACCGGAGCAATCCTACGATGATCTGGGCTAGGGCAGGGGGCTTTTTCCTCCGCTTCAGCATTGCACTCATGTTCACCGCGGCGGGCCTTGCGCTTGCCGCGCACGCACAAGCTGCGCCGGAGCTGAACCCGGTCCCCAGTCTGAATGATGTCCTGAACGGCAACGGGCAGGGCGGGCTCAGCCGGTCAGTCATTCAGCTATTCCTGCTGGTCTCTGTCCTCAGCCTCGTGCCGGCCATCGCCATGATGGTGACCTGCCTGCCATTCATGGTCATCGTCTTCTCGTTCATGCGGCAGGCGATTGGGGTTCAACAGGCCCCGCCAAACATGATGATCATGGCGTTGGCCATGTTCCTGACCTTCTTTGTCATGGAGCCCACATTCACCAATGCCTGGGACAATGGCATCTCGCCCTATATGGACGGGGTGCTGACAGAAGAGCAGGCCTGGGCCATGACAACGGACCCGTTCCGGACGTTCATGACCGGTCGCACCGAGCCGGAAACCATTTATGTGCTGAGCGATGCGTTGAACCGTCCGCTTGCAGAGGGGGAAGTGCCGTCCTTCCCGCTACTGGCGACAGGGTTCATGTTGTCTGAGGTCAAGCATGCCTTCCAGATTGGTTTCGTGATCTTTCTGCCATTCATGGTGATCGACCTTGTCGTCGCCTCAGTCCTGATGGCAGTCGGCATGATGATGGTACCGCCGACGGTTGTCTCGCTGCCATTCAAGCTCGGATTTTTTGTGCTGGCCGATGGCTGGCTTAAGATTACGGAAGCCATTTTGCGCGGATATGCAGGATGAGCTCAGTCCGTCCTGCCTCCAATGTCGAAAGCCTGCCGGCCCGCCGCGCCCAGAAAATGGCCGTGAGCACATCGCAGCGCGCTCCGATCAGTTCCGCACAGCGTGCGGCTGTTATCATCGCGCTCCTGGGGGAAGGAGCGGCCAAACCGATCGTCGACAAGCTGGATGATGCCGCGCTCGCCAAGGTGGCGACCGCCCTTGAAAACATCTCAATGCTCACGCGCGATGAACTCATCGACATCGTGATGGACTTCATATCGCATCTTCGCAGAACGAATGGGGCGCTACGTGGCGGACGCTCGCGGGCCAGGGAAGTGCTGTCCAGTGTTGTGGATTCCGGGCGCCTGAGGCTCCTGTTCAAGGAAGACAAGCCAGAAGTCGCCGGCGAAGATGATGAAGAGCTCAGCGTCTGGGAGCGCCTGGAGAAACGGGACCCCAAGCAGATCGCGTCTTATCTCTCACGCCTGTCTCCGAACCTTATTGCACTAATCCTACAGAAGCTCGACGTGTCGATTTCGTCGGAAATTCTTGGGCACATGGAAGGTGACAAGCTCGGACCAATGATCGGCCACATGGTTGAACCGCGCAAGACAGATCCCGGTGTGGAGCAGGTGCTTGGGCGTATGGTCGAGATGGAGTTCCTCAACGCCGTTCAGGAAGAGGCTGAGGATGACAGCACTAATCTCGCAAATGTTGGCGAGCTGCTGAGCCTCATCTCATCCGAGAAGCGTGACAGCCTTGTCGCTTTCCTGCGCTCCAAGCATGAAGACAAGCTGGAGGGAATTGAGAAGTCCATCTTCACGATTGAAGGCTTGCCCGAGCTGTTGCCGAAGAATGCTGTCCCGGTTGTTTTCCGGGAAGTGGATCAGTCATTCCTGCTGAAACTGTTGAGCAGCCTGCAAGGAGCCAATAGCCAGGTCTCCGACTATTTGCTCGGAAATATTTCATCCCGCATGGCCGATCAGTACCGCGATGACCTTGGCACGATGAAGCCGGTGAACTCGGAAGAGAGCGAAGCCGTCCAGAGAGAGTTCCTGAACGTGCTTATGGGGCTGAAACGGCGCGGCCTGATCGTTCTCGAGCGGCAGGCGCAGGCAGGCGCCTGAGGCGCTTTCTGCTCCGCTTTCCAGACTTCCTTCTGGGTTAGCGGATGACCAGTTCTGCGTGGATGGCGCCCGCTGCCTTCATTGATCGGATAATGTCCGCCATTTCCTGTGGTGTTACGCCAAGTGCGTTGAGACCTGAGATCAGTTGCGACAAGGTCACATTAGGCTGAAGCATTGCGATATTGCCGCTGCCGGTCTGGCCGATGGTGATCTCGGACCGTGGTAACACCTGTGTCTGTCCTTGGGAGAAGGGCGCGGGCTGGGATGCGACAGGCGATTCCGTGATCTTGATCGAGATGTTGCCCTGCGCGATGGCAACACGGGAGATGGTAACATCTTCGCCGAGGACAATCGTGCCGGATTTCTCGTCTATGACGATCCGCGCTGGTGCATTCACAGGAACCGTCAGGTTCTCGATTTCCGCCAGAAGGCGGGCAGGGGAAACCTGCAGGGATGCGAGGTTCAGTTCAACGGTTCCCGGATCGCGCATGAAAGCGATCGGGCTGCCGACCCGGCCATTGATGGCATCTTCAATCCGGGCGGCCGTTGTGAAGTCCGGGCTGCGCAGGGCAAGTGTCAGACGATTGCGTTGGTTGAAGTCATAAGCAAGCTCCCGCTCGACCCGGGCCCCATTCGGAACAGCACCGGTCGTTGGAGTGCCGCGCGTTTCGCGTGCGCCCTGGGCCTGAACGTCAATACCGCTTACAATGATCGCCCCTTGCGCAACGGCATAGACTTCATTGTCTGCCCCCTTGAGAGGCGTGAGGATAAGCGTGCCGCCCTCCAGGCTCTTTGCATCACCAATCGATGCGACGGTGACGTCAATGCTGGACCCGGAACGGGCAAAAGAAGGAAGGGTGGCTGTGACGAGTACGGCCGCTACGTTCTTCGGCTTGATCTCTTCGCCTTGAACGTTCACGCCGAGACGTTCGAGCATGTAGGACAACGAGTCTTCTGTGAAGGGAGAGTTCTTCACCGTGTCGCCCGTACCATTGAGACCGACAACGATACCATAGCCAACGAGATCGTTCTGGCGGATGCCTTCGACATCCACGATGTCGCGAATACGGGTCTCAGCCGCTGCCGAGAAGGGCAGGATCGCTGCAGACAAGGCGGTAATGACCAATGCGAACCATTTCATGTCGTTACCTCATATAGTTCAGCAGGCTGAGGTTGGAGAGCCTCGCCGTAAGTGTATAAGCTGCTTCAAGACCGGTCTCGAGCTGTTTGAGTTCCGATGCCGCTTCATACTGATCGCGGGCCGTCATCTGGTTGAAGGACTGGATGAGAACCGTTTCCTCAAGATCCAGAGCATCTTTGGAGCTCTCGATTTGTGCCTGAATGATCCCGCGTTCAGCCCGGACATTTGTCAGGGCGGCCTGCCCTTCAGCCAGCGTATCTGCGGCCTGGATAAGGGCGTCGCTGTTGCCATTCAGCAGGGCGAGCGTTTCGTCGGAACCGGCCAATGCCAGAACGGCCAGGCCCCAGACAGTCTTCGTGATTGCCGGGTCTGTGCCGGTGACGCCTGCTGGATCCGAAGTGTCAGATGTTCCGGAATAGATGTTTGCCTGCCAGCCACTGCCGGACGTGTTGAAATAGGCATCCATCTGAGTCGCAAAGTCGGTCGCGTCTGTCGCCGAAGCGGCCATTGAACGAACATCGTCCAGGAAGCTGTCCACGTCAGCAAAAGGTTTGGTATTGGTGGCGTCGCCAGAGAAAAGATAGCGTTCGCCATGGCGGGTGTTCAGGGTCGAGAAGGTCGACGCGAGTGCGGCCTGGGCATCGCGAACGACGGCCTCCCGCGCGGTATAATCTTCTGAGCCAAGTGCAGCCTTCATGCGTACACCTAACTGGCCGATATTGTTATCAACTGCCGTCAAAGATTGCTGGATGATATCCAGTCGGCTGGCTTTCAGAGTCAGCTGAGTGCGCTCATTGGCAACGTCATCAATGGCTTTCTGGCTGAGCATCGCCTGGCCGATGCGGCCAGAGAGGTGGGCTGTCAGGTCCTTGTACTGACCTGTGACGGCTTCTTCAGATGTCGTGTCGATGCGTTCGCGCAGACGCGTCACAGTCTCATTAAGACCGGAGGAGAGCAGGGTGACGGGAAGGGTCAGACGCATGACATCAGATCTCCATGAGCCGGTCGATCATATTGCTGGCAATTTCGATCACCCTAGCATTCGCGGCATAGGCTTGCTCAATCAGCAGAAGGTCCTGCATTTGCTGGTCCACATCAACGCCAGTCTCGGTCAGCTCTGCCTCGGCCATGACGGTGTATTGGGAAGATGCTGAAGACAGGATCGCCTCATGGCTGATCCGCTTCTGGCCTGTCGTGGAAGCAAACTGGGCCAGCAATTCGCTGGATGAATAGCTGCCTTGAATGCCGCTTGAATTGATCGGCCGAACACTTGTGATGGAGTCCTGCATGTTCTGAAGGATCGTTGCATTGCCCGACGGGCCTTCGCTGGTCGCGCCGATACCATCGCGCAGGCGCCACATCTCGCCGCCCTGGCTCGGGTCGATCGCCGCGTTCAGGGCAAGACGTCCGGCCAGGCCCGGATCTCCAGAACTATCGGAGTCCACGAATAGTCCCTGCTCGCCCGGTGTTTTTGTCGGGTCGATTGAGTCGTCCGACAGGCGGGCAATCAGGTCGCCGGCCAGTGTATCGAGCTGATCGCTGAAAGCAGGGAGGTCGGTATCACGCAGAGTGAACAGAGCGCTGAATGTGCCGCTTGAGACAGCGCCAAAAGATGAGGAGCCCGGCGTGATTGTAATACCGCCTACGCTGAGGCCTGAAAGGCCACCACTAGCCAGTGTCTGTTCCGGGCCAAACACGGTGGAGGGGGTAAATTCGATCAGTTTGGCCGTGCTTTGAAGCAGGTAGACGCCTTCGGTCGTAACAATATCGATCGCGCCGCTTTGGCGTTGAACCGTCTGAATCGGCATATATTCGGAAATCTGGTCCAGGAGGCGTCCACGTTCGTCGATCAGAGCTGCGGCCTGGCTGCCAGTCCGGTCAACTTTGGCCAGCTTGGCGTTGATTTCCTCAATGCCCTTCAGCGCAGAGTTCACCGTATCGACACCGTTTGCGATCTCCTGATCTGCATCCGAACGTAGCGAGGTGACGAAGTCAGAGAGGGAGTTGAATTCCTGGACGAGCGAGTTTGCAGCCTGAAGGACGGCGCTCATGTCGGAGCCAGACTCCGGAGAAACGGCAAGGTTGGACAGCGCGCTCTCAAAGTTCGAGAAGATGCGGAACAGACCGGAACCGCTGGCTGTGTTTCCCAGCCGGGTCGAGATTGTGTTCCAGGTTGATGCGAGCAAGTCCGCCTGAGAGAGATCGCTTCCGATCAGGCGGCGCTCGGCCGAGAGGGCCTCGTTTCCCGCGCGGGCAACCCCTTCCGAGCGCACGCCGGCAGTGACGCCGCCTAGAATGTTCTCGGACACAACAAGCGAACGGCGGACATAGCCCGCCGTTGTCGAGTTTGCGACGTTCGTTGCCACGACGTCGGCCTTCAGACTTGTGATCTTAAGGCCAGACTGTGCGGTTTGTATGGCGCTGGAAATGGTCACTTACGTGCCGCCTCTCTCGTGTGCGGATCAGCGCTTCAGGTTTGTGGTTTCCTGTAGCATCTCGTCGACGGTCTGGACGATCTTCGCATTGGAAGAATAGGCCCTTTGCGTTTCGATGAGGTCCGTCAATTCCGCAGCGATATCCGTCGTCGACTCCATGAGTGAGTAGCCGGAAACCGTACCGACAGGGCCTGTGCCAGCATCCCAGAGATAGAGACTTCCAGACGAGGAGGAGACAGAGAAAGCCTGCCCATCAAGCGCCGTCAGACCATTCATGTTCGGAACATCGCCGACCGGGATCTGGTAAAGCGTGCGGCGCAGACCGGTATCATAAACTGCCTGCAGATAACCGTTCTCGTCGATCTCAACGGAGGCAAGATCACCCAGCGGCGCACCATCTTTGCTTACGGCAGTAGGGGAGTAGGGACCAGCCAGCTGAGTAATCCCGGCGCTGTCGTCCAGGCGACCGATAAAGACATCAATGGGGCCGTGCGCCAAGGTCATGGAAAGGCGGCCTGTCGAGGCATTATAGCTGACGCCGCCGCTGGCTGTTGCTGAATCAATTCGGCCGCCATTTGCTGCGGTATCGTCGAAGACAAGGTTCAGGTCGCCAATCGAAGTGACGGGGTCCCCGGCGCTGTCAAAGAACTGGACGTTCCATTCGTTCGATGAGCCGCTGCCTGGCACGACAGGTGTAAATTCCATCGTCAGGGTCTGTGCGCGCCCGAGATTGTCAAAATACTCGATAGGCAGGGAGTATGGTTCGCCGGAGCCACCTGCATTTGTTGCGTCTGCCGGCAGGTTAATGCCGAGTTCCATGCTGGTCGTAGGTGAAGCAGTGAATTGAGACGTGGAGATGTTCACCGGCTCAAGGTTCAGGCCACTATTGCGGCTGACATTGCCAATGTCGCCAGAGGAGTCAGCTGGCCAGCCAAGCAGGAACATGCCGCTCTGGGTGCGAAGGTAACCATTCTGATCTGTGTAGAAGGAGCCGGTGGGCAGGAGCATGAGCGAGCGCTCGGAAGGTACGGCGCCGACACCGCCTTCATTCGTAACGGGGATCAGTCCACGGCCAGCAACGGCAATGTCCGTCGCGTTGCCGGTTGAGGTGAGCGATCCCGTCGCTGAAATATCCTTGTACGAATCCACACGCACGCCGCCTGCGGCATAAGCTGAGGAACGTTGCTGGAGGACCATGCTCGAAAAGTCGACCTGGCTGCGCTTGTAGCCGTAGGTCGACGAGTTGGCGATGTTATCGGAGATGGTCGAGAGACGGGCGGAGTTGACACTCAACCCCATCACGCCCGCATTCAGGGACGAAGAAATGCTCATGTCGGTTGCTCCTGCAAATTGACGCAACCATGAGTAATTCTCGTTGGTTAATGACGAGATAACCCCGCTTAACCCTGTAAATTTATTGGGTCAGGATGGTAATCGAAATGCGCCGGTTCTGAGGGGCGGAAGGGTCTTCCGGAATCAGTGGCTCGGAATCTGCCTTGCCTGAGACTTCGCGGATGCGATCAGCTGGCATGCCGGAGCGGACAAGCAGGCGACGAGCCGTGTTTGCGCGATCCGCCGAGAGGTTCCAGTTATCGTATACTGCCGCGTTGCGATAAGTCCGGTCATCGGTGTGACCGACAATCTTGATCTGGTTTTCAAAGCTGCCGAACGATCCTGCGACCTGGCCCATGAGGTCTGCAAGCAGTTCTGAGGGATGGCTTGAACCTACCGGGAAGAGGGGAGTCTGGGCCGAGTCCGTGATTTCCACCACGATCCCTTCCGGAGACATCTTGATCAGCATGTGCTCGGAAATCTGATGCCCGTCTTCGGTCAATCCCTTCTTGAGGTCCTCAAGCTGGGCTGCGATGGCCTTTTCGTCCGTTTTGTCCTTTGAACCATGGGAGTCAACAGACTTGGAGCGGGACGCACCCGTGCCCATCTTGGCGTAAGTTTCTTCTGTGAAGATGGACGATCCGTTCAGGCCGTCCGACCCGCCACCGGAAATCCGGCTGATCGGGATGGTCGGATTGAAGTAATCGGCAATACCCTTGCGCTGTTCCTCGGTTGTGGCGTTGAGTAGCCACATCAGAAGGAAGAACGCCATCATTGCGGTCACGAAGTCGGCATAAGCGACTTTCCATGCACCGCCATGGTGTCCGTCGCCTTTGACGATCTTCTTCCGCTTGATGATAGTCGTGTGAACGACAGCGTCTTGTTTGGTACCCATTAACCTTAACCATCCGAGCCAGTGGGCCTTCAGTACCAGACAGCCATGAAAGAACGCTGCGGAAGCGATGGTTAACTTGCGCCCGGCCGTTAATGCTTTCTCAACCGGTCACCCACCATCACTCGTTAATGGGACGGTCCGTTAACGAGGGTGGCAAACTGTGTCTGCAGTTCTGCGCAAAAAGATAGATTCAGGGGCGGGTATACCCCCCAGCATCCTGCAGCTTCAGCAGTTCTGGCTGCAGCTGCAGGCGTGTACTCGCGATTGGGCTGCGGGTGCGTACGGCATGGTTCCGACTATCACCCTCACTGGCCGACGGACCGTTAACGGTTCTGAAGCCCAGCAGAAGCTGGAAGAGGAAACGGGGTTTTACTTTTCGGCTGAAGCTTCCCCCGGGCTCGCCGGCCTTGCGATCGATTCAATCGGCGCTGTCCGTAATGCTGCCGTACGTATGGGGCAGGATGTCGAGAGCGTTACGGACGCGTCTGCCCTGTTCCTGAAACTTCTGGCTGAACAGGCCGGGGCGGATCTCTGGAAACGGGTTGCTGGAAACCTGCTCAAGTCTGGGAAGGGAGGGGCTCCCCTTTCCGATGCCGGGGGAGCCGCTGGCCGTTTCGATGCGGCGGGCCGCTATATCCTGGTTGAGTATCAGCTACAGCTTGGTGAAGAGATGTCGTGCGTCTGGTTCGCGCTATCCTTCGAATACATGCAGCAATTCGCTCGTACAAGCTTGCGAGCTGCTGCCGATCAGAAGGCACAGGCGCGTCATCATAGCCAGAAGACACTGAGCGACAGCGTCATGGCGTCGACAATGACCCTGGATGCTGTGCTGGACCGGCTGCCTCTAACGATCGGTGACTGCGCCAAGCTGGAAGTCGGTACAATACTGCCCCTGTCTGGCGCGGATGCACGCAAGCTCAGCCTCTCAGCGGACACAATGAATGGCAGTGTGGATATCGGATCGGGTGAGTTGGGGGTCTGGAAACGCCAAAGGGCGCTTCGTCTCATGACGCCTGTCTCGGAGAGTTTCGTACAGGAAATCGTGGAATCTTAGCAGTCATCCGTGTCGGGATTGCTTGAGGAGAACTGAGCAGTGAATGCAATTTTCGGAATGCTGGTGACCATCGCCATGGTATTTGGCGGCTATATCCTGGCCGGCGGCAAGATGGGAATTATCACGCATGCCCTTCCATTCGAGGGGATGATGATCGGCGGTGCCGCGATCGGTGCGTTTCTTGCCGCAAACGATCTGACGACCATCAAGCATACGATGGGTGACATCGCCTCGGTCTTCAAAGGGCCGAAGTGGAAGAAGCAGGATTATCAGGATCTGCTCTGTCTGATGCATGAGCTTCTGAATGTGCTGAAGCAGAACCCGGTCGATATTGAGCCACATATCGAAGCGCCCAATGAGTCCGAAATTTTTGCCAAGTATCCGAAGATTTTGAAAGACCACTCGGCTGTTGAAATGATCTGCGACACGATCCGGTCCATGATCATGAACTTTGACAATGTCCACCAGGTTGAGGAACTGCTTGAGGCCCAGCTCGAAGGCTTGCAGGAAGACAGCCTGCACGGCGCGCATGCGCTCCAGAATATGGCAGATGCTCTTCCGGCACTTGGCATTGTCGCGGCCGTTCTGGGGGTGATCAAGACGATGGCCGCCATCGACAAACCACCGGAAATCCTGGGCGGGATGATCGGCGGTGCACTTGTCGGTACGTTCCTGGGTGTGTTTCTTGCCTACGGTATCGTTGGTCCGTTTGCGAACAAGGTGAAGCACAACCGGACAGAAGAGCACTTCTTCTACACAACCATCGGCGGCCTGCTGGTATCGAACCTTCACCACAACCCGGTGAATATTTCAGTGGAGGTTGCCCGCCGTCATGCGCCGGCAAGGGTGCGTCCATCCTTTGATGATGTCGAACAGGCGATCCGGGAATTGAAAAAGGCGGCATGAAACGGTTCTCGCTCCTCCTTCTTCTCAGCTGCAGCCTGGTGCCCGTATCTCTGGCACTGGAAGACACTGCAGCTGCATCGAAGGCAGGGGAGGGGCAGCCAGCCCAGCTGGGAACCGAGTTGGATCAATTCGTCCGCAACGCCATAAATGAGGGCCTTCTGACGCCGACGGGTGAGGGAGAGGAGCCTGCCGCTCAGGAAGAGCAGAAGGATGTGGCACCAGAGCCTCAATTGCTTGGCGTTCGGCCGCGTCAACTCGCTCCGTTTCCCATGGAAGTGGATTGCAATGGGCCCAGCCCCCTCGATTTTAGTGAGTTCGAGGCGTTTGATCGATATCAGCAGATCTATGGGGTTCAGGAGAGCGGTACTGCGGCTGACGGTGAAGAGGGCGGTTTCAGGCTCGCCAAAGCTCACCTGGCGCTCGGTTTGTATTCCGAAGCCCTGACCTTGCTGAAATCCGCACACGGTCCGAAGGCTGGTGTGTATCGCAAGGTCGCGACCCTGATGGAAAACCGGCAGCCCGGTGATGTCGAGTATTTCCGGAATTTGGCGGAGTGCCATGAGGAAGCGGGCCTTTGGCTGGGTGCAGCCTTGCTTGCGAATGATCAGGACGAGGGTGTTCAGGTCTTCAATAAGAACCTGAACTCTTTCCGGAAGCTGCCTTTCCGTCTGCGGGCGGATCTGACTGCTTTGGTCGTTCCGCAACTCGACAAGCGGGGTGAGCGCATTCTTCCGGTCAAGCTTTTGGCTGACTTTACGCCTGAACAGGTGGACAGCGCGACCCAGCTGAAGTTCGCCAAGGCAATCATTGAGTTGGGGCAGAGCCAGCCTGAGGCCGAAAAGGATGTCCGGTCTTTCCTTAACGAGCCGGAGTTCCAGGAAGAGGCGTTGGCGGCCCTCATGCGCCGCGGCAAACCACTCAGCGGCGTGCATGAGGAAATTCTGCTGGGTGAGCTGATGAAGAAGTTCGGTCAGACAGGGGACGACCGTTCGCTTGCTGCGAGTCTGCAGTATGCTCTTCAGGAGCTGAGCAGCAGTTCGCATTACGCACCGATCATGGACCTCTACACCATGCCTGCGCTGCAGAACGATGCGGCGCAGGGTGAGATCCGGCACCAGTTTGTGAACGGCCTGGAACGTGATCTGGCAAGTGACAATCGGTTGAGGAATCTCGCGGCAATCAACGCGCTTGTGTCCGATCCAGGGATCCTGGGTGCGGCCCCGCAACGCACACAGCTTTACCGCTCCGGAGCATCTCTGGCTGTCCGCTTTGGTCTTGTCTCACTGACAAAAAAACTGATGGAGCGCGATGGCGCAGACGATGTCGTTATCACGCAACTGGCCGACCTTGAATTTCTCAGAGGCGATTATGCGGCCGTTTCTGTCTGGGCAGATACCTATCCGGACAATGCTAGCCTGGCCCTGTTGGCGGCTGAAAGCGCGATCAAGCAGGGAGATGCTGTCAACCTGGCGGCAATGGAACAACGTCTAGTTCTGGATCCTGAAACAGTTCTGACCCTGATCGAAATGGATGCTGCAACTGGGCGCTGGATGCTGTCTGACAGGGTTTATTCCGCAGCGTCGAAGATTGATGACCCGGTGCAAAAGCAGCGTGCCGAACGGGTATTTGCGATGCGAAAGGCCGCGCGTGAGTTGGCTGTCAAGCCGAGAAACGGGTTGTCTATGGCCAATGTACCTTCGGTCCTGGGAACTCCGATATCATCATCGGAACAAGTCACCGGAGGTGCGCACTGATGTCCAATGCCATCTATGCCATGCTGGGTCGTCAACAAGGTTTGATGCAGGAAATGCAGGTCGTCGCGAACAATATCGCGAACTCGAGCACAACGGGCTACAAGGCCGACAAGGCAATGTTTGGCGAGTTTTTGGTCGCCACAGGATCTCAATCATCTTCTTTGTCCATGGGCGGGCTTGCTGGCCACAGTTTTGCCATGGAGCAGGGGGCTCTGAAAATCACCGGTGGTGAACTGGATCTGGCGATTCAGGGAGACGGTTTCTTCCTGGTCGATGCACCACAGGGGCAGCGCCTGACGCGTGCCGGGCATTTCCAGCTGTCTACGGACGGCCAATTGGTAGATGCAAATGGCAGTGCATTGCTTGGTGAGGGCGGCGCCCCGATCAATATTCCACAGAACGCCAGCCAAATCCGTATCTCGACCGATGGAACCATATCCATCAGCTCAGGTGATGGCGTGCCGCCTGAAGAAGTCGGCAAGATTGGGATTGTGACGGTGGATCAGGAAGCGTCTCTGATCCGTGATTCCAATTCCTATTTTTCTGCACCGGATGGTCATCGGCCGGCTGAAAAACATGAAGTTGTTCAGGGGGCTCTGGAGCAATCCAATGTATCGCCCGTCCTGGAGGTGGCGCGCATGATTGAAGTGCAGCGCGCTTATGAAGCCGGTCAGGCACTGTTTGAGCGCGAGGATCAGCGCATCAGCCAGACCATCAGTGCAATCCGCAACGGATAACGCAAGAAGCAGCAGGTAAGAGAAGGAGCAGGACGTGAAATCTCTACAAATCGCAGCGACAGGAATGGCTGCGCAGCAGATGCGGGTCGATGTCATCTCGAACAACATCGCGAACATGAGCACGGCGGCCTATCGGCCGCGGTCTGCGGAATTTTCCGATCTCGTCTATCAGCAATACCTGACGCCGGGCACAACGACTTCCCAAGTGGGTACATTGGTGCCTGCTGGTATCCAGATCGGTACCGGGGTTCGTCCGTCTACGGTTTCCATGGAGCTGACACAGGGGGCCTTGAATCCCACCGACGCGGAACTCGACTTGGCGATTGATGGTTCGGGGTATTTCGAGATCACGCTCCCTTCAGGTGATTCTGCCTACACCCGGGATGGCAAGTTCAATCGCGGTCAGGACGGTCAGATCGTGACGACGGATGGCTTCCCGCTGGCTGATGGTATCGTCATTCCGGATGACGCACAGAAGATCTCAATCAGCCGTGACGGTGAAGTCGTCGCGTACTTTGACGGTGTCACGGATGGCCAGGTCATCGGCAATATCCAGCTGGTCCGCTTCGTGAATGAGAAGGGGCTCGAAGCGATGGGGGATAACCTTTTCCGTGAGACACAGGCTTCCGGTACGCCCAACCAGTTGGTACCGGGCACGGAAGGTGTCGGTTACATCCGTCAAGGCTTCCTTGAGGGCTCCGGTGTGGATGTCGTGAAGGAAATCTCTGAGCTGATCGAGGCGCAGCGTGGATATGAGCTGAACTCGAAAGTCATCACGGCGTCTGACGAGATGCTCGCCGCAACGACGAGAGTGAAATAGTCATGATGTCCGTCATCGCTCTCGGGTTTGGCATGATGTCGGCTCTGGCCGGATCGTCCTCCCTTGTCGCTGCGGAGGTTATCCGTGCCGGAGACCCCGTTACCGCCTATAATTCAACGACCGAAGACGGTGGCGCCGCCACAGGCGATCCATTGCTCGGCAGGGAAGTGCTGCGCACCGTGTACGTCGGTAAACCGATTACCTATGAGAATACGCGTGCCCCTGTTCTGGTTCGCAGGAATCAGGTCGTGTCCGTGAAATACATCAGGGGGGGGCTGGAAATCACCGCGTCTGGCAGGGCTCTTGGAGAAGCCGGCGTGAATGAGCCGGTCACTGTTCTCAATCAGCAGTCGAAGCAGATGGTGCAGGGCATCGTTCAGGAAGAAGGATGGGTACTCGCACAATGAAGAAGTTCATTTCAACAGCACTTCTGGCAACGGCTGCCACGGCCTGCGCAAGCTCGCCACTTGCGGACCCGAAACCGGAGCCGGTTCCGCTTTATGCTGGGCCTTGGGCCGGGGCAGGGGTCGACATGGATACAGTGAGCGAGCCCAATCCATCTCTATGGGCCACGTCGCCTAATGCACTGCTCAGCATGAGGCGCGCCAAGGCTGTCGGCGATTTGCTGACTGTCGTTGTGGAAATGGATGACCAGGCCAGCCTCAAAAGTTCTCTGTCGCGCAGCCATGGCTCAAGCGAGGACATGAGCATAGATGCACTGCTTGGCCTCCCTGATGTGTTGAACAATGCCTTGCCGGGGTCGGCAAGCGTTTCGCCTGCGATCGATTTCCAGCGGAATTCCAACATGGCAGGCAATGGTGCTGTCAATCGGGCTGAAAAGGTCACGTTTACGCTTGCTGCCCGTGTTGTCGGTGTCGAGCCCAACGGGAACTTAATCATTCAGGGGTATCAGCAGACACGGGTCAGTAACGAGATCCGCTATCTGAGCGTCTCGGGCGTCATTCGCGCCCAGGATATTACCCGGACCAACACAGTGACGTATGACAAGATTGCCGATGCCCAGCTATCCTATGTCAATCAAGGTGACACGACCGGTCCTAACGGGCGCAAGGCCGTGCCGAAACTTCTCGACAAGGTCCTGCCATTCTAGGGGTGGGGGAGCGGCATGAAACATGTCATCTCTGCAGTGGTTGCTGTAGTCTGCATTCTGGTAGGCGGCATTACAGGTCATTTTGTGAAGACCGGTTTGTCTGCGGCTGCCAGCACGAGCGCGCACGAAAAACCTGAGAAAGCGGGCGGCTCGCATGGCGCCGCTGACAGTCATGGCAGTGAGAAGAAGGATTCCCACGGGGGGAAGAAGGAATCCTCGGGGCATGGTGGCGGAGACCATGGCGGGGATAGCGCCACCGGCGATGTCGTCTATTTCAAATTTACCCGTGAATTCGTCGTACCGATCATGCACGACAGCAAGGTCACAAGCCTGGTTATCCTGAATATCAATCTCGAAGCCGATTCCAGCATTTCGCAGAAATTGTTCTCAATGGAGCCGAAGGTTCGGGACAATATCATGACGACGCTGATCGAACTCAGCAATGACGATCAGACATTCGAGAACATGACCAATGTGGAGAGCTACGAGACGATCCGGGCCATGGTGCTATTGAATCTGCAAAAGGTCATGCCTTCAGGGATTCGGAACGTCCTGATAGTGGACATTGCTCAACAAGATCTCTGACCTGTTACAGCAGCAAAAAGCCTAACGGTCGTACTTCTCAACGTTCGCCATTTCCGTCGTCAGGTTCAGGGACGTTTCAAGCAATAGTGTGCCGTTCTCATCGGCCGTTACGCCGGTCACAGTGCCGATGAGGCGAGGTGAGGTTGTGCGCTGAAGTTCACCGTCCTTGTACATCTGAATTTCGAACTGGTAGAGTCCGTCTTCAGCAAGTTCGCCTTCGGTCGCGGTCTCTCCGTTCCAGGTGTAGCTGGTTGCCTCCGGGTCCAGTGTTTTCGACCAGATTTCGTTGCCGTTGGCGTCACGTACTTTCAGGATTGTCTCATCTGTCGATTCCGGGATGTCGACGACAAATTCCACACCCTCGCCCTCATAAGGCGCCCATGATGTGTCGACGGCAACGGTTTCCCCCAGCCATTGGCCGGCAAGAATGCTGGAGTGAAGCCCACCGATCATGCTGGCGATATTTTCCAGATAGGAGTTGGAGTTCACCTGCTGCTCCAGAGAGGAGAAGGTTGCCAGCTGGTCGACGAACTGTGTGGAATCCATTGGCGACAAGGGATCCTGATTCCGGATCTGGGCGGTGAGCAGCTTGATGAACGCGTTAAACTCGCTGCCTACGGTTTGTGTCGTTGCGCCGGATACGTCGGACATTGAGGGGATTCCTTACAGTCTGATATCGAGACCACCACCTGCCGTGCGGGCAGGGCGGAGGGTTTCGGCGGCCGTAGCCGTCGGTGCGAGTAGAGATGTGTCGGCTGTGCCGTTGGCTTCAAAAAGCCTGGCCGGAGCAGGCGTCTGCGCTTGCTGGTGACCCGATTGTTGCTGCTGGAACGTCATGTTCTGGCTGGACAAGCCCCCCCGTTCGAGGGCCTGGGTGAGTTCGAAGTGCATCAGACGCAGCTGCCGCATGGCTTCAGGTGTTTCACCTGTGACAGTCACATGCTGAAGGCCATGGGCGTCGAACTTGAAGTCGATTGATACGCGGCCGAGTTCCGGCGGATCCAGTTGCACCGTAATCTGGTCAGGTGTGTCATCCGGCGAGGCGACTGCATCACTGATGATCTTCACCGTGTCTGCTGGGCTCGCCGTGACGAGCGCGTTGGTTGGTGTCATTTGCAGTTGTGGCTGGCTCGCCTGAGGTGTCTGTGCCTGTGCAGGGGGGGCGGCTGAAGCCAGCATGGTAGCTCCATCGAGGACGGGCGCTGTACTGACAGATGCTTTGGTCTTGCTGGTGCTGCTTCCGCTATCCAAGTCGGAAATATCGGATGGTGGTTCTGCATCAGGGAAGAGGGGTGTTTCGGCTGTGGCCGTTTCAGAGGCAACTGTTTTGGCACTCAGGGAAGCAATTTCTGACGGGGATGCGGCGTCAGTTGCTCCTGGCAAAGCTGCTACTGGCTCTGATGTGCTGGTTTTCAGGTTTTGTGCTGTTTCAATTGCGCGCGTGCGGCTTTGCGGGTTGGCTTCCGCTACGACTGCTTGAGAAGCAAACAGCTGAGAGTCCGATTGAGTGTCAGAAGGCGGAGGCGCAGCCTGCGCTGCAACGTCTGTTCGAGCACTGGTTTTGTCGTGTGTCGATGATGATACGGCCTGTGCCGTCCCTGACAGGTCGGCGCTCAGGACTTCCGGATCATCGATCACGATGGAAGTTGCAGTGTCCTGGGGTGGTGGGGCACCAACTGCCAGAGGAATGACGTCGACGTTTGCTGCGTCGTCACTTGTATCAGTGGCTTCCAAGCCAGGGGCAGGTATCTCGGTGTCCAGTGCGCTGGCCGCCAATGCCTGTGCATCTTCCGCTTCTGCAGGCATGTCTGTTGCGGATGGTAAAATATCCCCTGCGGCTTGCGCCTCTTTCTCGGATGTTTCGCTGTCAGCTTCAGATTCAGCTGGGAGCAGGGGAATCGTTAGGGCGGCCTGTGCCGTGCCAGCGCTCTGTGCCTCAGGGGAGCGCGCGCTGGCATGCTTTGCTGTTTCTTCGCTTTGCTGCAGCGTACGAGCAAAAGCTTCGCCGGACTCGCCGTTTGAGAGCGCGCGATCTTGACGGCCTGTCTGGGTGGCCGATTTCGGAAAGATCAGGTCCGATTCAATCACAGATGTCATAATCGGTTACGATACCCCGTCCCAATGTTAACCAAGTTACAACGAAAGGACATGAAAACAGCGTTAACGCGGATGCGATCGCGTCGAATATTTAAGCGGGTGTCCGGACCCGGAGGATCAGATGACGCAACCTGTGTCGCTTCAGACTTATACCCCGCCCACTGCCAGTACACATGGCCAGAGTACGGCAGGGCAGGGGACTGACGAGACGTCCGATATCGGAAAACGTTTCGAGCAGATGCTTTGGACTGAAATGCTTACCTATGCCGGGCTCGATAAGGCATTCGCGCAGGATGGTGGGCAGGCCGCGGAGACATTCTCACGTTATGTCGTGGAGGCGATTGCTGCTGATCTTGCCGAGACCCATCCAATGGGGCTGGGGGAGGCGGTCGATAGCTCCGTGGCGGCATCGCAATCATATCAGCAGGATGGAAAGTCATGAGCCAGGCAGGCGTACAGGAAGAAATCGACGGCTTGAGAGAGGCGCTGATCCTTGAACAGCAGTACCTTCTCGCGGGGCGCGCGCGGGAAACTGTGTCATTGATGGATGCCAAGCTGTCCGCCATGGACGCACTGCAAGCGGCCTTTGGAACGCTTGAGCCCGGTGAGGTTCCTTCTGCTTACCGGCGGGATATGGCTGAGATTGTCGGTCTCGCCAAAGAGAATGCAATCCATTTCGACGCGATTCAGAACGGCATTCGCCGGGCGATTCAGCGGCTCGAGTCGCAACATGCGAATGCTTATGTCGGCTCGTATACGCAAACAGGCGGTAAGGTAGCGTTTACAGAAGTGACTGGTCGGTTCCTGAAAAAGGCCTGACTGGTTAACTGCTTGTACACTCCCCGATTGTATCCAGTTCATGAAACCTGGAGGGGTTGGCGGATTTCCGCAGTCAGGATGACACGTAGATTAATTCAGGCCGCGACGCGTTCGCAGGCCGCGATCCTTGAGGGATGGTATTATGTCCAGTATTCTGACTAACAATAGCGCGATGGTTGCGCTCGACACGCTGCGCAGCATCAACAAGAACCTTGCTACGGTTCAAAACGAAATCTCGACCGGCAAGAAAGTTTCCAGCGCCAAGGACAACGCGGCGATCTGGGCTATCTCGACAGTCATGTCGACGGATGTCGAAAGCTTCAAGCAAATCTCCGACTCGCTGAACCTCGGTTCGTCGACCGTGGGCGTTGCACGTGTTGCTGCTGAAAAGGTCACCGGTCTTCTGCAAGACATGAAAGACTTGATCGTCAGTGCACAGCAGGCCAACGTCGACCGCTCGAAGATCCAGACTGAGATCGACGAAATCACCAAGAACATCGAATCTGTTGTCGGTGCCGCTCAGTTCAACGGCCTGAACCTGATCGACGGTTCTTCCTCCGACGACGTGAAAATCCTGTCTTCGCTCGACCGCGATTCCAGCGGCACGGTGACGGCTTCCTTCATCGACGTTGCCCGTCATGATCTCTCGATCAGCAACACGTCTTCGACCGCTGTCATGGGCACCACGGCTGTGACCGACACGACGATCATCAACAATGGCGGTACTGCTGCTGGTACGGGTGCCACGCTGGGTACGGGTGCTGATCAGGACGTGACGATCGCTTCAGTTGCTGATGGCTATTCCTACAGCATCGTTCTTGATGACTCGGCCGCTGCGAACAGCATCGGGCAGCGTACATTCGAGTATGTTGCAGGCGCAGATGACAGCGTGACATCGGTCGCTGCGAATCTGGCCCACCAGATGGAAACCTTCTTCTCGGCAACTGGTGAAACCAACTACTCGGTTTCCCGTGACGGCGAAGTGATCACGATCTCCAACGCTTCGGGCGACGACCTGACCATCACGGCGTCTTCGTTCACGGGCGGTACGGCTGGTGTTTCGGCTGGTGGCCTTGGTAACGTTTCGACCATCGACGTGACCACCGACGCTGGTGCAACGTCGGCTTTGACGGCCATTGAAGGCCTGCTGCAGACCTCAATCGACGCCGCTGCCGGCTTCGGTTCATCGCAGACCCGTATTGAAAACCAGACTGAGTTCGTCAGCTCCCTGATCGACTCCATGACTTCCGGTATCGGCGGTCTGGTCGATGCTGATATGGAAGCTGCTTCCGCGAAACTGCAGGCCCTGCAGGTTCAGCAGCAGCTCGGCGTTCAGTCTCTCTCTATCGCTAACCAGGCGCCGCAGACACTTCTGTCGCTGTTCCGCTAATATGACTGATAGCCCGGGAGCCAATGTCGGTTCCCGGGCTATCCGCACTACACTTTCCAGGAGGATGCATTGCAATCATTGGCTTTCAAGGCTTATGGGGAGGTCACGCAACGCACCGCTGGGGAAAAAGATATTGAACTTGCGCTGTTCCGGCAGATCACGGATGCGCTAAAACAGGTCTCTGAGGCTGAAGATGTGCAGCCAACGGATTGGGCAGAGGCCATCCACCGAAATCAGCAGTTGTGGACGACGATTGCGATCGACCTGCTTCACCCTGGCAACGCCCTGCCGGACGAGTTGAAGCGGAGCCTTTTGTATCTCGCGGAATTTGTTCGTCAGTCCAGCATGAAGATCATGGCCGGCGAAGGAGAGATCGCCGATCTGATTGAAGTCAATCAATCCATCATGAATGGTCTTTCCGGCGCCGTGGCGCCTGTCATGGCCGGGGAGGGCGTCTGATGTCGGGGCTGGTATTCAAGGTCGCGCCGGGTGAACGGTTTATCGTCAATGGGGCAACGCTTGAGAATGGCGACAAACCTGCACGTATTCGTGTCGTTGAAGGTGATGCACGTGTGCTGCGCTGCCGCGATGCGATGCATCCTGAAGACGTCAACACCCCGGTCAAACAGGTCTACTATGCGATCCAGCTTCTGGTGACGGGTGATCTGAAAGAAGAGACGACCGTTCCGGCGATTGACGCTGAATGCGCGCGCCTGGAGGATGTATTTGGTCACATTGACCCGGAGCTGATCCCGGTTCTGCGTTCCATGGTCAGCCGCGGCAACTATTATTCGGCCATGTGCCATCTGCGCCAGATCATGCCGATTGAGGCGGAACTTCTGGCCATGCCAGTAAGACAGGCAGAGCCTGTGCGTGAGGCGAAGGTCGCCTGACGCCATGTTTCAGCCGGCTATCCCGCTATCAGGCATCGCTGGGTGGAAGTTCCTGCAATCCACTTATACCCGCCAGTTGGAAAGCTATAGCGACTCTCCGCAAATCCGGAACGACCGGGATTACATGCTGGAGAAGCTATCTGAGCCAATGAGCATCGACGATCTCATGGCGGACAAGCGATTGCTTCGCGTGACGATGACAGCATTCGGTCTTGCTGGTGAAGAGTGGAAGGGCGGTTTTATCCGCAAGGCACTTGAAGAGGTTGCGGATCCGGAAAGCACTTTCCTGGCGCGTCTGAACAATACCAAGTATACGAACTTCGCCGAAGCCCTGTCACCGGTGGACGGGAAGATCATCATGTCTTCCTCCGAATTGGCGAAGATTGCTGTCAACTTCGAGGCAGAGTCGTTCCAGACGGCTGTGGGCGAGATCAATGATTCCATGCGTCTGGCGCTCAACTACCAATCCGAGATCTCGGAAATGGTCGGGACCGATTCAAGCGACAAGACGATCCTTTACCGTATTCTCGGCGATGTGCCGGTTCGGACCGTGATGGAAACGGCTTTCAATCTACCGGACGGGCTGAGCAGTCTGGATCTCGACCGGCAGGCAGAGATTCTTGAAAAGCAGATCACATCCGTTCTTGGTATCAGTGACCTGTCTGATCTCAGCAAACCTGAGGTGACAGAGAAAATGATCAACCGGTTTCTGGCCATGGAAACGATCGAGAACGGATCGACCTCCTATTCACCAGCTTCCGCAGCTCTGACATTGCTCAGCAGCGGTGTAGGCAGTCAGGCAAGTGAGAACCTGTTCCTTAGCTTGCTGAGCTAGACGTTGTATCCCGGCGTGGCAGCGAGTTTTCCGGCCCGAGAATACTTTCCAGATTTCTGAATGCGGCGTCTATGCCGTCCGGGTTTTTCGTGCCCATGAAACGGTCGAGCGCCGCGAAAAGGGCGATAGCATTGTCGCCTTCGGTGTCCTTTCCGAACTCGTACAGGTTTGCGCGCAGCATTGGTTCAAGCTCTTCGTACAGGGCCAGGCTGCGCCGGCATCGGCGGATCGTCACATTCTCTTCTTCTGTCGCAGCATGCGGCAGCGCGCGGGACACAGACCGCAACACGTCGATTGCGGGATAGCGCTGACGTTCGGCGATCTGCCGCGAGAGGATGATGTGTCCATCCAGAATGCCACGGATCATGTCGGCAACTGGCTCCTCCATGTCGGATCCGGCAACGAGTACGGAATAAATGGCCGTGATGTCGCCCTTGTTGCCAAGGCCCGGGCCGGCCCGTTCCGCAAGTTCGGAGATGACCCTTACAGTTGATGGCGGAAAAGCGTTCAGGGCCGGCGTTTCCCCAGCCAGAAGAGCGGTTTCCCGGTGGGCCTCGGCAAAGCGCGTGATGGAGTCAAACAGGAAGAGGACATTGTGCCCCTCATCCCGGAAGTGTTCGGCGGCCGTTATGGCACAATAGGCGGCGCGTTTCTTGGCGCCGGGCGGTTCGCTGGCCGTCGCCGCGACCACGACCGTTTTCGACATGATCGATTGCGGCAGGACATTCCGGACAAACTCATTCACCTCGCGGGAGCGTTCGCCGATCAGCGCGATGACGACCCGGTCTGCTTCCAGTCCGGCCGCGAGTGAGCCGAGGAAGGTGGACTTGCCTACGCCGGACCCCGCAAACAGGCCGAGGCGTTGCCCCTGACAGATTGGCAGCAGCGTGTCCGTCACCATCCAACCGGTTGCCAAGCGTCCGCCGATGCCGCGCCGGGCATGTGCGGGCAGGGGAGCAGAGTTTAACCGCCTATTGGTAGCACGAAGAGGAGCGGAGGGTGCCTGCGTACCGGTCACCTCCCCACGATAGTTGACGATCTGGCCGAGCCAGTGATCGCCCGGCTCGATGCGCGGTTCCTGCTGGATCTGGACTGCATCGCCGATCCGGATCGCATCGCAGGGGGAGAAAAGGAGGGCGGTGACACTGTCGCCTGAAATCGAGAGGACCTCACCCAGAATGGTGGTGTCCTGTTTCTCGATTACGATTTCATTGCCAACCCCGGCGAGTTCGCTGATCCCCGCAATCTTCACCATGCCGGGGGCAACCTCCGTCACAGTGCCCCAGAGGTTATAAAGTGTGAACGAGGGCGAAGCTGCACCCATCGGCATGGGGTAAATCCTAACAAAACGCGTCGATCGGTTAACTATTTCTTCAACTTATCGCTTGAAGTCTTGTTAACGAGTTAACCAAGGCGAATCTGTCATGATTTCCCAGCTTCCGCTTTTCGAAATCTACGGCGCGATGGCCCGTTATGCTGCGGAAAGCCAGAAGGTGAGCGCGACCAATATCGCGCATGCCGACGAGCCTGGGTACAAGGCCAAACAGCTGGAGTCGTTCGAGACGTATCTGGCGCGCACGGCGAACAGCGCAGCGCACACAGGGTTGAACAGCTCGTTCAAGGTAGTCGAATCGGATGCACCGCTCTCGCCAAACGGAAACTCTGTCAGCATTGAGATGGAAATGTTCCGGTCGGCTGAAGCGGCCGGCCAGCATGAGCAGGCGATGACGGTTTATTCCAAATCGCTCGAATTGTTGCGTACGGCTCTGGGCAAGTATTGAGGGAGGTTTGAATGAATCCACTCAAGACAATCATGATGCAGGCGGTCTCCGGCATGTCGCTGGAGCAGCAGAGGATTACGTTGGCGTCCGAGAATATTTCGAACGTCGACACGCCCGGCTATCGCCGCAAATTGTTGCTGCAGGAGGCTCTTCCGGGACAAGGGGCGGACTTTTCGGCAACCAAGGTCATGCTGGATGAGGCGCCGGGCCAGAAAGAATATGATCCGTCCAATCCGATGGCTGATCAGGAAGGATATGTCACCATGTCCAATGTTTCGCTGATCACGGAAATGGCAGATTTGCGCGATGCCAATCGTACCTACGAGGCCAACCTGAACTCCTTTCAGCAGGCCCGGACGATGTATCAGTCGCTGCTGGATGTTTTACGCCGATAAGGCGGTAAGAGGGGATATGGGTCATGTCGATAGTGGGTTTCAATGCCTATACGGCGCTTAACACCGCCCGTCCTGCAGATGCAGCCGGGTCGGCTGGTGCTGCAGCGAAAACCGGCGACGACAAGAACGTTGTTACGGAAGGTATTTCGGATTTCCGGACGGCCCTTCAGCAAGCGGAAAACTCCGCTATGCAAACAGCCGTTTCCGGCGCCGATCCGCATGCCATGGTGGCTGCACTCGCCAATGCCGAGATGATGCTCGATGCCGCGGTAACGATCCGTGACAAGGTGGTCGAAGCCTATCAGGAACTGCTGCGGATGCCGGTCTGAGGCCGGATATTGCTGCATGTCTGAAGCGGAAATCTTTGAGATTCTACGCGCGCACATCTGGGGCGCGGCCATGATGGCGCTGCCGATCCTGGTGACCACGCTGATTCTCGGTTTCGTGATTGGTTTGCTTCAGGCGCTGACGTCCATTCAGGAAATGACGCTGACATTCATTCCGAAGATCTTCGCCGTCATCGTCGTGTTCTTCCTGTCACTTGGCTACATGACCCGTATCGTGCTCGACTTGTTCAATAATTACGTCCTGCCCCTCATTTCAGAATAGGTTCCGCCGTGGAGACCAAGAAACTTTTAGGGCTTTCAAACCCGACTGCGCTTCTGGCGATCGGCCTGATGATGGTCATCCTGGTCATGATCCTGCCGGTTCCGGCCTGGGTGATGGACATTGGCCTGACCAGTTCTTTCGCCTTCGCGATCCTGATCTTCACAACGGCGATCTTCATCGAGAAGCCGCTGGACTTCTCATCCTTTCCGAGCGTGCTTCTGGCTTCGCTGATTCTGCGCCTTGCCCTCAACGTATCGTCCACCAAGCTGATTATCGGTGACGGTCATACGGGTACGGATGCTGCAGGCGGTGTTATCCAGGGCTTCGCCATGTTTATCATGGGCGGCAACCTGTTTGTGGGGCTCGTCGTGTTCGGCGTGCTGGTGATCGTGAACTTCATGGTCATCACCAAGGGTGCTGGGCGTATGGCTGAGGTCGGCGCTCGCTTTGCCCTGGATGCCATGCCGGGCAAGCAGCTGGCCATCGACTCCGATCTGGCTGTGGGCGCAATCTCCCATGAGGAAGCCAAGAAGCGCCGCCAGAAAGAACAGGAGGAAGCTGCTTTCCTCGGTTCTCTGGACGGTGCGTCGAAATTCGTGAAAGGCGATGCAATTGCCGGCCTGCTGATCACAGCGCTGAACCTGCTTGCCGGTATCGGTATCGGCCTCACGGTGCATCATCTCAGCTTTTCCGAGGCGCTTAGCAATTACTCGATCCTGACAGTTGGTGATGGCCTCGTTTCGCAGATTCCTGCCGTCATCGTTTCGGTCGCAGCAGCTCTCCTTCTGTCGAAGGGCAGGGAAGATGGCGCCATCGATCTCGCCCTTGTCGCCCAGCTGGGCGGCAACGCGGCGGCACTGTTCATTGTGTCCGGTATTCTGGGTGTATTCGCGCTGTTTCCGGGTCTGCCATTCATTCCGTTCATGCTGGCGGCAATCGGGTTCGCCACGGCAGGCTGGTTCATTCACCAGCAGCACCAGAAGGCCGAGGCGGCAAAAGACCTGGTCAGTGATGAAGCAGTGCCGGAGCCGGTCAAGTTCGGCGATTCCATCCATGCCGACGAGATCCACCTCGAAGTCGCACCGGACCTCGTGAACCTGGTTCTGCTTGGCGACAATGGCTTTGAAAGCCGGATCCAGAAGATCCGGAGATATATCGCCGAGGAATATGGCTTCGTCCTGCCGCCCATACGGATGACCGATAATCCGACACTGAAGAAGAACGAATACCGCATTCGTATTCAGGGCGTGCGGATCGATTCCGGTTTCCTTCGGCCGGGATCTGTCTTGGCTCTGCTTGAAGATGACCAGCTGCCGCATCTCGATGGCGAGAAGGTAAAAGAGCCGGTCTACAAGGCCGCCGCGCGGTGGCTTGCTTCCGGCAAGAAACAGGAGCTGGCAGCCTCCGGCATTCCGGCTGTTGAGCCGATCGAAGTGCTGGCGACGCACATGCTGGAAGTTATCCAGTCGAACTTCTCGCTGATCTTCACCCGTATGGTGATGCTGGATACGCTGGATGCCCTGACCAAGGTATCCGATCCGGATCGTGCTGCCTCCAACCGCCGCTTCCTGGACGAGTACATTCCCGGCAAGGTCACGCCGGAACTGCTGTTGTCGGTTGTCCGTCTCCTGCTGGAAGAGCGTGTGTCGATCCGCAACCTGTTCCTCATCATCGAGACCCTGGCCGAGGCCAAGCAGGCCGGTGCCAACATCCAGCGCTCGGTCGAGATGGTGCGCCAGCGCCTGGCCTTCCAGATCGTCGACCGTCTGCAGGACGAGCAGGGACGCTTGCCGCTGGTCCAGCTGTCGACCAATTGGGAACAGAAGTTTGCCCAGTACGAGATTACCAATGAGAATGGCGGGAGCGACATTGCCCTGCCGCCGGAACTGTTTGGTGAGCTGACGAACTCGGTTCAGACGAAGCTGAATGAAGCGGCCCGCAAAGGCGTGATCGCCTCCGTCGCGACCACATCGCGCCGGCGCCGCTTCCTGCAGACTGTGCTTGTCAGCAAGGGCATTCGCAATGCCGTGTTGGCCTATGAGGAAATCAACGCCAAGACGAAGCCCTATATTATCGGCGTTGTCTGATGCTTGGAGGCGTCCCGGTTCCGGACGCGCTGTCCAGCTGGATCGCGCTGGTGATGATGATCGTGGCCCGGCTCAGTTTCATCGTCTTCTTCATGCCGGGAATCGGCGAACAGACCATACCGCTGCAAATGCGGGTGATGATCCTGCTGGCGCTGTCGGCAGCCTTTTCGATTTCCGGCTTCATGACGGCTCCGCCGACCGATTCCTTTGCCGCTTATGGCGGCGTCCTGGCAACGGAAGTCGCCATCGGGTTTAGCCTCGGCGTCGTGTTGAGGGCGACGATCTGGATGCTCAGCATTGCTGGCACCGTGATCTCGCAATCCATCGGTCTTTCGCAATTGCTCGGGGTCGCGCTGGAGCATGAGCAACAGACCCTGACGGCGAACCTCTTGTCTATGGCAGGGGCGGCGCTGCTGCTCTCGGCGGATTTTCACATCAAGGCGATTGCAAGCCTGTTGCAGCTCTACACCGATGTGCCGATCGGGGCGCTGGAGGCCATGAACCAGGACATGCTTGTCCAGGCGCTCCTGTCTGCCTTCGGGCTCGCCATCATGCTGGCCTGGCCGTTCGTGGCTGTGAACCTCCTGTACAATATCTGCCTCGGCTTCATCAACAAGGCGCTTCCCTCCCTGATGGTTGCCTTCGTCGGCGCGCCACTGATGATCGGGGCGGGCATCATCCTGCTGGCCCTGTCGATTATGGGGATGCTGGTGGTGTGGGAGGGCCGGATACCTGATATCGTGGTCTGGCAGTGAGGTAGGCCATGGCAGAGCAGGACTCCGACAGCGGCGAAAAGGAATTTGAAGCCACCGAACAGCGACGCCAACAGGCGCGCGAAGAAGGTAATGTTCCGCAGTCGAAGGAAACCAATACGCTGGCGCTGATCGTCGGCACGATGGTGGCTGCGCTGGTTCTGCAGGTCGCTATTGGTGGCGCCGTATTCCAGGACTTCTCCTCCGTCCTGTATCATGCGGACGCCTTTTCCGATGACATCTTCAATTCCGGCGGCACGGAAACACGCAGCTGGCTGTCATCGACCCTGGTCAAGTTTGCGCCGATCCCGCTGATCCTTGCGGCGATTGTGCTTCTGTCGCTTGTGGCCCAGCGCTCGATCTCGTTCTCCGCCAAGAAGATCCAGGCAGACCCGAAGAAGCTGTCGCCTTTCGAAAACCTCAAGAAGAAGTATGGCGCGAAGGGCCTGCTGGATTTCCTCAAGGATACGGTGAAGCTGATCTTCGCCGCGACGCTGGCCATCGTCTTCCTTGTCCAGCTGGCACAGGACTATTACGCCTCCAGCGCGATCCAGCGCGGGCAGTTTGCTGAGTTCACTTTCAGCCAGGTTCTGAAACTGATCTTCTGGTTCCTCCTTTTCCAATTCGTTCTCGCGGCGATCGACCTGCCGCTACAGCGCCGCCTTCATGCCAACCAGCTGAAGATGAGCCGTGAGGAAATGAAAAAGGAGATGAAGCAGAGTGAGGGCGACCCGCAGCTGAAACAACAGCGCCGGCAGAAGGCCTCGCAGATCACACGCGGCCAGATGCTGACCAATGTGAAGGATGCGACGGTCGTCATGGTGAACCCTGAACACTATGCCGTGGCCCTGAAGTGGGATCCGGAATCCAGCAAGGCGCCGGTCTGTGTCGCCAAGGGGGTGGACCATCTGGCCGCCCGGATCCGCGAGATCGCAACCGCCAATAATGTGCCGATCTATCGCGATCCGCCTGCGACCCGCTCCATGTACAGCCTGGTTGAGGTCGACGAGGAAATCCGGCCTGAGCACTTCGCCGCTGTGGCCGCCGCGATCAATTTCGTCGAACGTATTCGCAAGCATATGGAGTAGGGGATGGCAGAGAAGGGTCCCCCTCTGAAAAAGCTCGTCGCCCTGAAGCGCCAGCGGGCCGAGCAGAACCTGTTGAGTATTCAGCAGGAGCTGACGGCTCTGATGACGGAGCTGAAGCGGCTTGAAACCGATCTTGCCGCGCTCAACGGGGAAGCGGGTGGGATCGAGACCCATATCCTGGCCTATGAGCATGGCTTTGCCCAGCGGCAGACCTGGGCGATCCAGGCCTGTCGGGCAAAAATTGCGGAGAAAGAGTCCGAGTATGCCGCTGCCCGTGAAGCTCTGAAGCGGGCCTTCGATTCAGAAGAACGCCTGCGCCGCGAGGACAAGCGGCCCTGACGGTGATGCTTGATCTTTGAGGCCCGGTTGGCCACAAGTCCGCCCATGCTCGATTATCGTTTTTCCGTGGCCCCAATGATGGACTGGACCGACCGGCATTGCCGTGTCTTCCACCGGTGCCTGTCGAAGCGTGCGCTCTTGTGGACGGAGATGGTCACGGCGGATGCGGTGATCCATGGCGACCGTCAGCGGCTGATCGGGTATGATGATGTGGAACACCCGCTGGTCCTGCAGCTGGGCGGCAGCGAACCGGTCAAGCTGGCCGAGGCTGCTCGGATTGCGGAGGGCTTCGGCTATGATGAGGTGAACCTCAATTGCGGGTGCCCGTCAGAGCGCGTGCAGTCCGGCGCGTTCGGAGCTTGCCTGATGGCGGAGCCGGATCTGGTAGCCGATTGCGTTGCGGCGATGAAGGCGGCGGTTTCCATTCCGGTTACGGTGAAATGCCGTATTGCCATCGACGACCTGCCAGAGCGCGAGACCCTGTTCACCTTCATCGAGAAAGTATCCGCGGCAGGCTGCAACGTGTTCACGGTCCACGCGCGCAAGGCCTGGCTGAAAGGTCTCTCGCCGAAGGAAAACCGGGATATTCCGCCGCTCGACTATGAACTGGTCGCGGAGCTGAAAGCCGCCCGGCCTGACCTGACCCTCATTCTCAATGGTGGCATTCCGGACATTGCGGCGTGCACGGAACACCTGAAGCGGTTTGATGGCGTCATGCTGGGCCGTGCGGCTTACCAGACGCCAGCCATCCTGGGAGAGGTCGATGCCGTCCTGTTCGGGGAGGGAGAGGTTCTTTCGCCCTTTGAGGCGGTGGAGGCTTACCGGCCCTATATGGCGGCGCGGCTGGCAGAAGGGACGGGTCTGCACGCGATGACGCGCCACATGCTGGGGCTCTTCAATGGGCGGCCGGGCGCGCGTCTCTGGCGGCGTACCTTGTCGGAACGCGCGCCGCGTGCCGGGGCGGGGCTGGATGTGCTGGGTGCCGCCCTGGACGCCGTAAGAGACTGCAGTCTCGTCTGACCTCAAAATTTGTTCTTTATTTGTTCGCGGTGGCATGTTAATCATTTTCTCGTTTTGAGGGAAACGGATGATGGTCTGCCGGGTTACAACATTTGCGTTTGAGGGCGTCGACGCGCAGCCTGTCGATGTTCAGGTGCAACTCACCGGCGGAAATCCGAATTTCCACATTGTCGGCCTGCCGGACAAGGCGGTGGGCGAAAGCCGCGAGCGCGTGCGGGCCGCCTTTGCCTCACTTGGCCTTGCCCTGCCGCCGAAGCGGGTGATTGTGAACCTCGCCCCGGCGGATCTTCCGAAAGAAGGTAGCCATTATGATCTGGCCATCGCGCTGGCCATGCTGGCGATCATGGGCGTGATCCCGGCGGATCAGTTGGAGGCGTATGCGGCGATCGGGGAATTGTCTCTGGATGGCGGTCTTGGTGAAACGGTGGGCGTGCTGCCCGCAGCCATGGCGGCAGAGGCAATGGACCTGCGCCTGATCTGCCCGGAGGTTTGCGGGGCTGAGGCCGCCTGGGCGGGTGGAAGTGTCGTGGCAGCGCGCAGCCTGATTGCCCTGATCAATCATTTCACTGGGCGGGAAGCGATCGGCGCGCCGAAAGCGGGCTTGCTGGCAGAACCTCCGCCGGGGCCGGACCTGCGCGATGTGAAAGGGCAGGAGGGGGCCAAGCGTGTCCTGGAAATCGCCGCCGCAGGTGGGCACAATTTGCTGTTCTGCGGACCGCCCGGTTCCGGCAAGTCCATGCTGGCGCAACGTCTGCCCGGCCTGTTGCCGCCGCTCAGTGCGCGGGAATTGCTGGAAGTCTCACAAATTCAATCGATTGCGGGCCTGCTGGAACGCGGGCGCCTGTCGCGCACGCGGCCTTTTCGGGCCCCGCACCATTCGGCGTCAATGGCGGCACTGGTTGGCGGCGGCATCAAGGCCAAGCCGGGGGAAGTGTCGCTTGCCCATCACGGCGTGCTGTTCCTGGATGAGTTACCGGAATTCCCGGCCCATGTGCTGGACAGCCTGCGCCAGCCGCTTGAAGCGGGTGAGGCCGTGGTGGCCCGTGCCAACCGGCATGTGCGCTATCCGGCGCGTTTCCAGCTGATCGCGGCGATGAACCCCTGCCGCTGTGGCGGCGGCCCGGGCGCGGCGGCCTGCACACGTGGGCCGAAGTGCGCCCAGCAATACCAGTCCCGCCTGTCCGGTCCCTTCCTTGACCGGATCGACCTCTATTATGACACGCCGCCGGTGACGGCGGTGGACCTTGCCCTACCGCCCCCAACTGAGGGCACGGCTGAAGCGCGTGCCCGTGTGGCGGCTGCGCGGGATATTCAGGCCGACCGTTTTGGGGAAACGGGCGACGATACGCGCCGGCCGGTCAATGCGGATGCGCCCTTGCCGGAACTGGAACAAGTGGCCCGTCCGGATCAGGCGGGCGCTACCTTGCTGGCCGATGCAGCCAGCCGTCTCAGCCTGACGGCTCGGGGCTATTCCCGTGTCCTGAAAGTTGCCCGCACGATTGCTGATCTGGATGGCGCAGAAGGTGTACGCCGCGTACACATTGCTGAGGCGCTGTCTTATCGCCAGCGTCCGGCCGGGCAGGGGGAAGGCGTCAATGCGGACGCCATGGCGCGTTAGGAAAACGGGCGTGAAACGTGCCCGTGGTTTAAGCAATTCCTAAAGCGTCTGTTGCACGATCCCGGCATGACCAAGCCACCTCTGCTGCCCGGCGAGTCCCGTCCGGAAGAAACCTTCCTCGCTGCGGCGAGCCATGAAATTCGCACGCCGCTGAACGGGATTCTCGGCACGGTTTCACTGTTGCTGGAGACGGAACTGGAACCCTCCCAGCGGGAATATGCCGAGACCATCCGGCAGAGCGGGTCGCGCCTGCTCGATCTTCTGAACAATGTTCTGGACTATGCCCGCCTCGATGCGGCTGCCATCGAACTCGAAACCGAGGCCTTCTGCCCGGTACGCCTTGGCCGCGAAGTGGTCGAGTTGCTCAGCCCGCGCGCGCACGCCGCCGGGCTTGATATCGCCGCGCGCGCCTCCGACCTGCCGATGCCTTCCTATTCCGGCGATGCGGGCCGCATCCGTCAGATCCTGTTCAATCTGGTCGGCAATGCGCTGAAGTTCACGGAGCAGGGCGCGGTCCTTCTGGACATCTGTGCACATGCCGATGGGTTGGAATACCGTATCATCGACACAGGGCCCGGTATTGCGCCGGAAGATCGCGAGCGCCTGTTCGAAGCCTTCCGTCAGAACAGCCGGCAGGACGCCTACAAGGATGGAGGCGTCGGTCTTGGCCTGGCCATCGTCAAGCGCCTGACGGATCTGTTGGGCGGACAGATTGAGGTTTCCGGCGAGCCGGGCCTCGGCACCTGTTTCTCTGTGCGTTTGCCGCTGGCGAAAGCTGAACTGCCGCCCACGCATGACCTGCCGGTGCTGGACGCTGTTGTGGGCCTTGCCGGCCTGCCGCCTGCGACGTGCCTGTCGGCGACATCGGCTCTGGTTGATGCGGTGGCCCAGCCGGTTTGCATCGACATTTCATCCGGCCATGTACCGCCGGAAGTGGATGTCCTTCTGCTCGGGGCGGAACAGCCTGAAGAAACCATTCGCACACTGGCCCGCAAGGCGCCGAGCCTGATCGTATTGCGGCCGGAAGACCGTGGCGCCATCGCCCGTTTCAAGGCGATGGGTTGTGTCGGCTGGCTGGTGCGTCCGCTGCGGGCGTCGTCGCTGGTGGAGCGGGTGTTTGTGGTGAAGGCGGGCGGCATGCCGGTGGAAGAGCCCGAAAAGCTGACCGGCGCCGGGCGCGTGCTGATCGCAGACGACAATCCGGTCAATGCGATGATTGCACGGCGCGCCTTGGAATCGGCCGGATTTACGGTCACAGTTGCCTCCACAGGTGTTGAAGCGCTGGAGGCTGCGAAGAGCATGAATCCCGACCTGGTCCTGATGGATCTTCGTATGCCGGAAATGGATGGCTTCGAGGCCATGCGCCGCCTGCGTGCCGATGGTTCTGCTGTGCCACTGATCGCTGTGTCTGCCGAGGTGAACTCCGATATCGAGCGTCAGGCCAGGCTGGCCGGTGCCAATGAGGTGGTCGCGAAACCGATTGAGCCGCAGGCGCTGCGTGCCCTTGCCATCCGCTGGACCGGCGCCGCGGACAAGGCCGGCGCCGCATGAGCGGTGAAGCTGCCGCGCCCGTGAAGGCACCACCCTCCCGCGCGGCCCGTGCATTCAGGGCCCTGAAAGATCGCCGTATGGCGGCGATGCTGATCCTCGCCTTCGCTGCCAGCATTCCCTATGGCGCCATCGTTGGCGTGTTGACCGCCTGGCTGACCCAGGAAGGTGTCGATACCGACACGATTGGCGTGCTTTCCCTGGTCGCGATTGGCTATTCCTTCAAATATCTCTGGGCCCCGTTGTTCCAGATGCCGCATGGCGTGCCATTCATTCCTGTTGGCGGCCGCCGGTCCTGGCTGATCCTCTGCCAGGCGTCGATTGCCGTGCTTCTTGCCGTGCTGGCCTTTTCAAACCCGCCTCAGAACATTGGCATCGTCGCGCTGATCTGTTTCGTAATCCTGATCCTCGGGCCGACGCATGACATCATCCTCGATGCCTGGCGGATCGAGGTAGCCCGCTCGGATGAAGACAAGGATCTGATGTCCGCCCTCTACCAGTTCGGCTACAAATCTGGCGGGTTCATCTCCGGTTTTGTGGCGCTTCTGGTGGCTGCGCGCGGCGGATGGGCGGTGTCCTATGTGATGATGGCCGGCTTTGTCGGTCTGACCGTGCTGGGCAGCCTGTTGGCGCCCGAGCCGGAATACAACAAGCACGAGCACACGACGCGGCTGAGCTTCCTGCCATCAGTGCCTACCCGCGAGGCAGCGCCTGCCGTTGCCTTCGTGGCGGCCTGCTGGGCTACGGCCTTTGGCATGATCGGCTATTTCGCGATCATGCGGCTGGGCTTCAATGCCGATATTTCCTCACGTGTGTTCGTGTCGGAGCAGGGGCCCATCATCGTCAGCCTGACCGTGATCGTGCCGTCGGTCGTGGCGGCGATCCTGCTGGTCCGCAACAAGGGCGTGGCCGTTGAGGCGCCGCTGTTCTCACCGGGGCAGAGCCGCGGCAGCAAGCTGATTTCGACACTGTTCCGCGCCATTTTCGACCCGCTGATGGACCTGATCTACCGGCTGCGCTGGTGGACAATTCTCGTGTTGGCGCTGGCGCTGACCTACCGGTTCACAGATGCCGTCTGGGGCTCTTTCGCCTATCCCTTCTATCTGCGGACAGATCTTGATGCCCTGGGGCACACGCTGGACGATGTGGCCATCGCGTCGAAATTCTTCGGCGTGATCGCAACCATTCTGGGTTCTTTGATCGGGGCGACGCTGATTGCCACGATCGGGCGGATGCCTGTCTTCTTCGTGGGCGGCGTCGTCGCGGCGGCGACCAACCTGCTCTATGCGGACCTTGCTTCAGGCGCGCATGCGGTAGATGCCTTCCTCGCTGTTACGCATCTCGATGGGCCAATGATTGCCTTTGCCGACATGGCGGCGAAGCTGCAGCCACAGGAGATCATGTTGCCTGCCGATCACAGCCAGCGTCTGGCGCGGCTGATGATCACTATTTTCGCAGAAAACATTGCCGGCGGTTTCGCACTGGTTGCGATGACGGCCTATCTGACGGCGGTGGTGAACCCGCGTTTCGCGGCCGTCCAGTATGCGCTGCTGGCTTCGCTTACCATGCTGATCGGCACGTTGGGGCGGCCATGGCTGGGGGCGATGATCGAGCAGAGCGGGTTCTACCCGGTCTTCATCGTCACATTCTGGCTGGGCGGTGTTGCTGTTATACTGAGCTTGCTCGAATGGTGGCGTCAGGACCGGCTGGCGCGGATGATGAAGAAGGAAACGGCAAATGACACAGCGTCCTGAGGGGCTGGGTGGCCATTGGTGGGTTTATGTCGTGATGGGGGTGCTGTCCCTGCTGGGCGGCATGTTCGCGCTTCTGAACCCCTATATCGCATCGGTTTTCGTGCTGCAGCTTGTGGCCTTCCTGTTCATTTTCCTGGGTGTGATGCAGGTCGCTTTCACGCTGCGCTCTCCTTTCGGCCTGTCCTGGTTCGACCTTGGCATGGGCGTGCTGCAGATCCTGCTGGGCGTTATGCTGGCGACAAATGTGCTGGGCGGCCTGGTATCGCTGACGCTGATCCTGGCGTTTCTGTTTATGCTTGAGGGTGTGATCCTGGTGATGGCGGGGATCAATCTGCGCCCGTTCCGGTCGTGGATCTGGCTGGTGGTTGGCGGGGTCATCTCGATCCTGCTCGCCGTGTTCGTGCTAATGAACCTGCCGGAAGCGGCCGCGACACTGCTGGGCCTGTTGCTGGGAATCGACCTCATGTCGAACGGGCTGTGGCTGGTTGCGGCTGGGCTTACCCTGCGCGACCTCTAGGCACGAGGCAGATCGGGGCGCCGGGAGGGAAGGGGCTGGTCCCCCGGCACGGTGCGCTCTAGGCTGGGCGGGAACTCAATCCTGCCGGAGCTGATGCCTCATGAAATCGCTGATCACTGCCGCCGCTGTCGCTTTCCTGCCGCTGGTGGCCTGCACCACACAGGACGGGGCGCCGATCGCCGTGACTGCATCGCAGAGTGAGGTTGAGACCGCCGCGATCACGGCGCTGCTGAACGCGCAGGATGCGGCCTGGAACCGGGGGGACATCGATGCCTTCATGGACGGCTACTGGAAATCGCATTGATCCTGCGCAAGATGGGCGGCGAGTGGAAGATCGTGTCCGACACGACCACATCGGCCGGTTAGCGCCACCGGTCTGCCATGAAATGACCTCGCGCCGGTGGCTTGGCAGGCACGGGCTTTGGCGGCAAACAGTGCTCAGGCGGCGGCAATTCCGCATGAGTGGGGACCTGGCATGAAGCGTGCGACACTGGACGTAACGACATCGAATTTTGCTCTGGAGCGTTCGATCGAGCGGCCCTGGTTCCGCAGTTTCATTACCGGCCTCATCATTTTCAACGCGGTCATTCTGGGCATCCTGACCTATGGGCATTCCCTGCCGGCGGGGCTGGCCTCCACGTTGGGGTTGATGGATCAGGCGATCACCTATGTTTTCGCGCTGGAAATCCTGCTGAAACTGGTCGTCTACCGTTTTCAGTTCTTCCGGGTGGGCTGGAACTGGTTCGATTTCATCGTTGTCGGCATCTCACTGATTCCGGGTGGCGAGGCCTTCAGTGTTCTGCGGGCGCTGCGTGTGCTGCGTGTGTTGCGCCTCCTGCACGTTGTGCCGGTGATGAAGCGGATTACCGAGGCGCTGCTGAAGGCTCTGCCGGGCATGGGCGCGATCGTCGCCGTGCTGGCGCTGGTGACCTATGTTGCCGCCGTGATGGCGACCAACATGTTCGGCAATACCGAGACAGAGGAAGTGCGCCAGCTGTTCGGGGACCTGCCCAGCTCTGCACTGTCATTGTTCCAGGTGATGACCATGGATGGCTGGCGTTTCGAGGTGATGCAGAAGGTGATCGACGACGGCCACCCGATGGCCTGGGTCTTCTTCCTGATTTTCATCTTCGTGGCGAGTTTTGCTATCCTCAACCTGTTCATCGCCCTGGTCGTTGATTCGCTGGCGGCAGAGCAGAAAGCTGTTCTGGAAGAAGGACTTGAGGAGCTGGAGGAGGAGTTCGAGGAAGAGCGCGGTGAAGCCGATGATGCGCGCCATGAAATCCTATCTATCCTGAAGCAATTGCAACAGGACGTAGCGGAGCTGAAGGCTGCTGCAGGCGGGCAGGCGCCTACGGGCGACGGATGACTCATTAAACAGGCTTCACGCAACTGTCAGCAACGCGGCCTCCCAAGGCTGGAAAATCCTGCTATAAGGCACGAACGATGAGCCTGTGGACGCGACTTCTTGAAGGCGGCAAACGCCTTTTCGACCCCGACAGCATGCATGATGACGATCTCCGGGAAACGGGGAAAGTCTCGTGCGCGCCGGATCCGAACGATGTGGGCTTTACGGCAGCCGTCGTTGGGCTTGGAGCCAAGCTCGCCAAGGCGGATGGAACGGTTTCCGACAAGGAGATCATGGTCTTCTCCCGCGTCTTCCGCGCCCCGCCGGAAGAGGCTGACAATGTGCGCCGCGTCTTCAATCTCGCCCGCCAGACGGTGCGAGGCTATGAGGGTTATGCCCGGCGGATCGGCAAGCGCTACCACGACCGGCCATGCCTGCTGGAGGGCGTGATGGACGGCCTGTTCCAGATCGCCGGGGCTGATGGCGTCATTACGCAGGACGAGTTGACCTATTTGCGCAATGTTTCCGACGCATTCGGCTTCAGCGAGGCGACGTTCCGGCGGATCAAGGCAGCCCATATGGGGCCGGACCGTAACGATCCCTATCATGTGCTGGGCGTTGCCCATGACGCAGAGTTCGATGTCATCCGCGCGGCCTATCGCCGGCTGATGGCGGACCATCACCCGGACCGGGTGATCCAGATGGGGGCGCCGCGTGAGTTCGAGGACGCGGCCCATGCCAAGGCTGCCGCGATTACGGCGGCCTATGCCCAGATCCGCACGGAACGCGGCCTGCTGATCCGGCACGATTCCTGAGCGCTGCACACGAATCTGTGAAGCACCGCCTGCGTTTCGTTGACGGGCGGCCATGATGCAGCCATGTTGAGGGGGCAAAAGGATTTTGCCATGACCCAGACAGCCCAACACCCCAGCGGTTTCGATTTCTCCAGCGCCCTCCGCGGCAGCCTTGCCCTTCTGGTGCAGGTGATGATCGGCGTGATGCTGGTGCTGGCGGCCGGGATCGTGGCGGTGATGACCGCGCTGGCCGGTCTGATGCTGGGAGCGGCTGCGCTGGTGATGCGCTTTGCCGGTGGACGCCGGGTGCGCCGCCGGGCGGACTCTGCCGGAGAGGCACCTGTGACCCTGGAAGCCCGGCGCACGCCACGCGGCTGGACGGTGGAATAAGTCCGCTTCCGGACCATGTAAAACACCGTGTAAACACCATGTATACACCATGTAAGCGGCCCGCCTCAGGCGGGCCGTTTGCGTATCTGCTGTGCATTTGAGTGTCACTTGACGTGAGCGCGCTACAAGTGTAGTGAATCGGTGACCGATATAGTGAGGCACCATGTCCCAGCCCAATTCCTCCGAACTCGCCGTGTTGAAGCACCTCTGGTCCGCCGGGCCGCAGAGTGTGCGGGAAGTGCACGATGCCGTGGGGCCGGGGCAGGGCTGGAAGCCCTCCACCACGCGCACCGTGATTGCCCGGATGGAAGAGAAGGGCTGGGTTTCCCGCACTGACGTACATGGAATGGCTGTCTTCTCCGCGGTGCTGGACCGTACCGCCACGCTGGGCGGGCTGGTCCGCCATCTGGCGCGTCAGGTGCTCGACATGGATGGCCCGATCCCAGCAGCCCTGTTTGCCGAAAGCCCGCACCTTTCCGATGCCGAGCTGGACGAACTGGACGCCATCATCAACGCCGCCGAAGACAGCCACAAGGCCGGGAAGGGGGGCAAGTCATGAGCCCCGCCGGTCTTGTCGTTCTGGTCCTCGTCTGGAGCGGCCTTGTCTGGGCCGGGGCCAGCCTGATCTGCCGCATGGGCCCGGCGCCGAAACTGGCACAGGCCATCTGGCGCGGGGCGGCGCTGGTGCTGCTCGCGCCTTTCGTGGCGGCGTTTTTTGTGCCGGGCTTTTCGGTGGCGATTGAGGCCCCGCTGGCAGACCTGCCCATGCTGGAGCCGGTGATGATTGCCCCGCAGGACGGCGCTGTTGTGGCGGCGCCCGCGCGTGCGATCCGCCTGCCGGAAATGGGGGTGCTGATTATCTGTGTGATCGCCGCCGGATGGCTGGTGCGGTTCAGCCTGTGGGGGATCAGCCAGGTGCGCCTGCAGCGGCTGAAGGCCCGCGCCATGAAAACGCATCGCCCCATCGGCCACTGGGCGGAGGCGGTGGGCCTGTCCCGTACGCCGCAAGTCCATGTCATCCCGCGCGGCGCGCCCTTTCTGGCGGGTATCCTGAAACGCTCCATCTATGTTCCGGCTGCGCTGATTGGCGGGCAGGGCGCCCAACAGGTGATCGTACACGAACTGGTTCACCTGAAACGGGGGGATCTGATCGCCAGGCCGCTGGAGCGGATCGTGACGGATCTTTTCTGGTTCTCCCCCTTTGCCTGGTGGATCCGCGGCCAGCTCGACTTCTGGCGTGAGGCGGTGGTGGATGACGAGACCGTCGAACTGACAGGCGACAGGATCGCCTATGCCAGAACCCTGACGTCCGCGGCGCGCATCTCGCGCGATGAGGCGGTGCTGCCTGTGGCGGCATTCATCCTCCGGAAGAAAGGAAACCTGAAGATGCGTCTCAATGAATTGCTGACAGAAAAACCCCGTCCGCGCCGCATGGGGCTTGTCCTTGCCGCCGCCCTGATGTGCGCCGCGCCGCTGGCCGTTGCCCAGGGCATGCTGATCAAGGGTGCCGCGGCTGCGCCGGGCGAAACCCTGTTCTACACCCATGCCGTTCTGGACAAGGCCACGCTGACCAGTGCGTTTGGGGAAAGGGTTGATCCCTTCACGAAAAAGACAGCCACGCATCGCGGGGTAGACCTTGCTGCCGCACGCGGCACACCAGCTTACGCGCCTGCCGCCGGCACCGTTATCTTCGCAGGCGAAAAGGAAGGATATGGAAATGCCGTTGAACTGATGGTCAGCAATGACACGGTGCTGCGTTATGGCCAGCTGGATACTCTGTCGGTGGAACAAGGCCAGCTGCTGAAAGCCGGTGATGAAGTCGGCGGAGTTGGCACGTCCGGACGCTCCACCGGGCCTCACCTCCACTTTGAAGTCTGGCGCGACGGTGAGCTGACTGATCCGCAGGCAGAAGAGGGACTCGTCCTGGCCGACAGCCTGTTCATCACGGCGAGTTCGGGCGCAAAAGCGCCAGCGCCACCAGCATCGTCCGGTGAGCCTGCTGCACCATCGGAGTTTGCACCTCCAGTTGCCCCGGCAGCACCTGCGATCACACAGGAATTCATCCAGCAGACTTATAACGGCCTGCAGGCATGTGAGAAGGTCAAAGAGGACTTCCTGAAAGAACCGCTTCCGGAAGATTGGGTGGCCCGGCGCAAGGTTGCACGGGAGGCGAACCGCAGGGCGGGGCTGGCTCTTGATTCTGCAGATCAGGACTGGACACCGGAGGTCATCATCTGGCCAACGCCTGTCTATCCGGCTGAACTTGCATCAGCCAGACGGGTCGGGGTGTGCCGTGTACTGTTCGATATCGGTGTGGATGGGGAACCAGAGAACGCCATCGCCAATTGTTCCGATCCAGCATTTGAAGCTGCAGCTGCAGAGCTGCCTGGCGCGCGCTTCAAACCTGCCACGGATGTGAATGGGAAGCCCATAGAGATGAAAGGCGCGACGTTCCCCTTACAGTTCTGCGTTAAGTGATGAGGGCATCGGCCCTGTTTCTGGCGGCGCTGCTTACGGGTTGCGCCGCCACGCTTTCGGGGGCGGAGACAGTTGTGCGCACGCAGGCCCTGCTGTTGCAGCCGGGCGGGGAGGCCACGCTGCGGATTGATTGCCCGCCCGGCCTGATGCCTGTGACAGCCAGGCCAAAGGCGGGCGGTGCCTTCATCATCACCGAAAGCCGCCCGGCAGAGCCCGGCTCATGGTGGGTGAGCTTTGCCAACCCTTCCGATACTCAGGCCCGGGAGGAGATCTCTATCAGACTTCTATGTCGGTAAGCGCGAAGCCTTAGCGGTCGAAGAGTTTCGAGACGCTTTCCTCGTTCGCAATGCGGCGGATGGCTTCGCCAAGCAGCGGGGCAATCGGCAGGATGCGGATGGATTTCGACTTGAGCGCTTCCTTGGATGGCTCGATCGTGTCGGTCATGACCAGCTCGTCGAGCACCGATTTCTCGATCCGCTCCACCGCATTGCCCGACAGGACACCGTGGGTGACATAGGCCGAGACGGATTTCGCGCCGGATTCCTTCAGGGCCGCGGCCGCATTGGCCAGCGTGCCGCCGGAGTCGCACATGTCGTCCAGCATGATGCAGCGCTTGCCGCTGACATCGCCGATGATGTTCATCACTTCCGACTTGCCAGCCTCAGGGCGGCGCTTGTCAACGATGGCGAGATCTGCGTCGAGCCGCTTGGCAAGCGAACGTGCGCGCACCACGCCGCCGACATCCGGCGAGACGACGATCAGCTTGTCCTTGCCGAAGCGTTCCTTGATGTCGTCCACCATGACCGGGCTGCCGAACAGGTTGTCGGTCGGGATGTCGAAGAAACCCTGGATCTGGCCGGCATGCAGGTCGACGGTGAGAACACGGTCAGCGCCGGCAGCGGAGATCAGGTTGGCGACCAGCTTGGCCGAGATCGGCGTGCGGCCATCGGTTTTCCGGTCCTGGCGGGCATAGCCGAAATAGGGGATCACAGCCGTGATGCGCCGGGCTGAGGCGCGCCGCAGCGCATCCATCATGATTAGCAGCTGCATCAGATTGTCGTTGGCGGGGTAGGAGGTAGACTGGATGACGAAGACATCCTCGCCGCGGACGTTCTCGTCGATGCGGACGAAAATCTCCTGGTCCGCAAAGGTTTTCACCTCAGAGCGGGTCAGTCGCATGTCCAGATAGTCGGCAATGGCTTCGGCCAGCGGGCGGTTTGCGTTGCAGGCGAGAAGTTTCATGTCGGCATTGACCCTGTGCTGCCCCGGATGGCGACGCTTTTGTAACACGGAGCGGCGAGTCGCAACCGGACTCTGGCACTGAATGCAGATTTTTACGGTTCAAGCAGGATGACTGAGGCATTTCGGCCATAGTCCGGCTCGCCGCGATGGTTGCGGCGCCGGTTGGAGAAATAGCCATCTTCCAGCGCGCAGGTGTCGAGGGCGAGATCGGCGACGTGGCCGATGTCCATGGCGGCGAGGCTGGCGCGGCAATAGCCGGGCAGGTCGAAATGGAAGCGGTCGCCCTTGCCCTTGATGAAGAGGTGTTCGCTGGCCGGGGAGACTTCGAGGAAGGTATCGCGGAATTCCGGGCCGACTTCATAGCTCGCCTGTCCGATCGTCGGGCCGATGGCGGCGCGGATGCGGCCGGGCTCTGCGCCAAGCTCGGTCATCGAGGCGATGGTGGATTCCAGCACGCCGCCGAGTGCCCCCTTCCAGCCGGCATGGGCGGCACCGATCACGCGGGCCTCGGCATCGGCGAAGAGAACCGGCGTGCAGTCGGCGGTCAGGATGCAGAGCGCGAGGCCCGGCACAGTGGTGACCATGGCATCGGCCTGCGGACGCGCATCCGTCCAGGCTTTGGTAACGTGCACGACATCGGCCGAATGGATCTGGTGGCAGGAGAGCAGGGCGCTGGCGCCCATGGCCGCGGAAATGCGGGCCCGGTTTTCTGCCACGGCGGACGGATCATCATCGGAGCCCGGCCCGGCATTGAGGCTGGCATAGATGCCGCCGGAAACGCCGCCCCGCTTACCGAAGAAGCCGTGGCGCACGCCCTTCAGGCCGGCAAGGCCGGGGGCGGTTTCGAAAGGGGACGGGGCTGTTTCGGTCATGCGTCAGGCGTGCTGTGCCGCGCGCCGCCTGTCAAGTTGCGGGCAGGTTATGGGGCCGTGCCGGCGTCCGGCTCCACATAGCGGGCCGGGACGGGCAGGGTGCAGATGTCCACCACGTCCGGCGGTGTGTGGACGAAGGCGCTGACACCGGAATAGTCGCGCTTGCTTTCCTTCAGGGCTTCCCATTCCGGGCTCGGCGTCTTCATGACTTCGAAGGCCGGGCGCGTGTCCGCCGGAAGGTCTGCTGCGACATGGGCCGCGATGATCATGTTGGGATTGAGCATCGAGGCGCGGTATTGCGACATCTGATAGGCGAGCGGGGCATCCTCGCCGAAGAGGGCCGCGGTTTCCTCTTCATTGAAGGGCTCGACGCGCTGCAGGCGGCTGACCACGTCCATGCCGTCAATCACGCGGCCGACAATCGTGTAGTTCCGGTCGAGATAACGGCGCGGCTGCAGCGGGATGTAGATTTCCGTCCGCCCGGTGTCCGGGACATCATCGCGGGCAATGCCGACCATGCCGGGGCAATTGAGCAGCCATTCCTGGCCATGCTGGCGCCCGGCTGGGAAGCCCTGGCGGTGGCCGACGGCCGGGGCGAACAGGTCCCCATTGCCGAAACCGTCAAAGCCCCCGGGATCGGCCTCGCGTTCCGCCTCCAGTGGAAGGGCAGGCCGGTCTTTCAGGATCTGGTCGAACTCCTTGCCGGCCTGGGCGACATGGTTCTCCACCACGCGGTAGAAGTACTCGCCATCATAATACCCGCTCCGCACCGCCTCGCGCACGGCGGCTGTATTTTCCGGGGCGGCCTCCGGGAACAGCTCGATGAAGATCACGCCATTCTGGCCAAGGTCCAGAAAGATCAGGTTCTCGGGATCGACCGGGCGCCAGTTGCTTTCCATCGCGGGCGCTTCCTGCGCCACGGCATGCAGGCCGGGCAGGGGCAGGCCGGACAGGGTCAGGGCGAGAACGGGCAGGATCTGTTTCAGCATGAAGCGAAGTGTTGGCGGGAAAGGGCAGGCGGCGCAAGCGTGCTTAGCGCGGCGCAGGCTTCCCGGATCCGGAAAGGCGGGCGCGCGCCTGCTTGCCCAGCCAGTGCCCGGCCTGCTGGGAGGGGCGCTCGATCAGTGCCCATAAGGCAAACGAGACTGCCGCCACGGCAAGAATCGAGACAGGCAGGCGCAGGTGCGGCTGCACGAAGGCGCTGACGGCCCGCATTACCGGCAAGTGGCACAGATAAAGGGAGAAGCTGACCAGCCCGGCGAGGCGCATGGCCCGGTTGCCAAGCAGCAGGGGAGCCAGGCGCGGAGATGTCAGGGTGAAGACTAACAGTGCCGTATAGAGTGCAAGGCGTACACTCGGGTCTTTCCAAAGAGGCAGGTAGAAGCCGAACAGATGATGCGAAACCGCCGGAAGGCTGAGGAACAGTGCAGCCATCATCGAGGCAAAGCCTGCTTCGTGCAGCCAGCCGGGCAGGGCCTTGCCGAAGGGCGTCGCCCCCACGGCAACCACATAGCCGGCCAGGAAAAAGGGTGCATAGGGCCAGAGGTCAGTCTTGCTGCCGCCGACAGGTCCAAACAGGAAGAAGGCAAGGAAGGCCAGAAGGATGAGCAGCCGGGCCCAGGCCGGTTTTGCAAGCGTGACGAGCGGGGCCAGCAGCATGAAGGCAAGATAGTATTTCAGCTCGACCGGGATGGTCCAGAGCACCTCAACGCCTGCGCCGAGCAGGAGGTGCGCGCGCAGGTTTTCCGGTGTCACCGCATAGGAATAGACCGGCGTGAGGAATGAGACCATCACAACCAGGGCGAACAGGGGGTAGACCCGGAAGAACCTGCGGCAGGCGTAATCAGCCCATTGCGCCAGCGACAGACGGCGGCGACCGTAAAGCCATCCCATCAGAAAGCCGGACAGGATGAAGAACAGCATCACGCCAATCTGGCCGGTGCCGGTATTTTTCGGAACAAGCCCCTGTTGGCCGGCATGGGAGTATACGACCAACAGGGCTGCCAGACCTCTCAGGCCGTCAAGTTGCTTGATGTGTTCCATGAAATCCGGGACGTAAGAGACTGTATGTGACTTGGCTCAGCAGCACGCTGCCTACACAAGCACATCAATCGGAGGTTTTGAACATGAATCGTCTTGAAATTGCGCGCCCGCCTTTGCCCTCAACGCCGATCATGGGCGGCTGTCATTGCGGCGCGGTGCGCTATGCGATTACTGCGCGGCCGAAGGCGGTAAATGCCTGCCATTGCGATGATTGCAAGCGCCTCTCGGGGGCGACGTTCGGTGTGTACCTGCATGTGGCGAAGGAGGCGCTGGATGTCACCTCCGGCACGTTCGACACGTTCCGCCGGACAGGGGGCAGCGGTGGAACGATCCCGATTGATCGGTGTACGGAGTGCGGCACGCGCATGTGGCACCTGCCGGAAGCGGCGCCTGGCCTGGTGATCCTCTGTGCCGGTACGCTGGACGATCCATCCTGGGCGGTGCCGACATCGCACATCTTCACCGAGGAGGCGGCCCTAGACGCCGTGGCCGCCAGCGATGCCCTGGTGATCGAAGCCTTTAACTCCACCCGCCAGGCCCTGTGGGACCATTTTGACAGGCTCTATCCGTCTTGAAACTGTCTTGAATATGGTTTGATCCAGCAGCTTGTCTGGCTTGTCCTTCTGAGGCGCCACAAAATTCGCCTAACACGCTAATTTTGGATGATTTTTTTGCGTCAAATGTTGCAATTAAGGGTTGCTGGCTGGCTGGTTATCGACGAAGCCTGAATCTTCCATGGAGGGTTGATTATGGCGAAGCGGGGACTTGCCGCAGCAATGGCGGCAGTGATGTGGGTTGCGGCATGTGGCGGTGGAGGTGGCGGCACGTCCTCATCGCCCCCTCCGCCACCGCCGCCGCCAAACCAGGCCCCCACGGCCGATGCGGGTGAGGATGTCCAGCAGGATATTCCGGCGGCGGGTGTTGAGCTGGATGGGGCTGGAAGTTCCGACCCGGATGGTGAGACCCTGTCTTATCAATGGACAATTACGTCTCAGCCGGCCGGCGGAGATGGAAGCCTGCAAAATTCGACAAGCGTGAACCCGGTTTTCCTGACCACTGTGCCCGGGGATTTCGAAATCGAGCTGGCGGTGACTGACCCTCGTGGAGCCTCTGGCTACGATACGGTACTTCTCAGCCTGACCAACACGCCTCCGACACCGGTTGCGGAAGTATCGCTTGAAACACCCGCGGTTGGTGAAGATGTCGAGTTGTCGGGACTATCCTCGACCGATCCGAACGGCCAGCCGCTGACCTACACCTGGAAACTTGAAAGCGCCCCTGCAGGGACGGCCGTTCCGGTTGATCTGACCGGGGGTGTGCAGACAGTCGTGTTCGATCTGGAAGGGGAGTACCAGTTCTCCCTGACCGTCTCCGATGGTGTGGAAGAGGTGAAGGTGGATGCCCCGCTGATCATCGTCTCGCAATATTCCATCCGGCCGCTGAGCCAGCCTTACCGCTATCTTGCTGTCCAGCCCGGCGGCGGAAAAGTCGTGACAGCCTGGAATGCCACGCTTGTTACCTATGATGCCGACGGCATGGAGCAGGGAAGTGTGACCCTGCCGAAAACATCGCGTTCGGTCTCTGTCTCGCCTGATGGGAAGCTGGCTATCGTGGGTCATGAGGAAGCGGTGAGCTTCGTGGACCTTGAGGCGCAGGAGGTTCTGGCAACCTATGCCGTGGCTGCCGATATTGGCGATGTCCTCGTCAGCAATGAAGGATATGGTTATGTGTTCCCGGCAACGGATCAGTGGGTGTCGATCATTTCTGTCGATTCCCGTACCGGGACGATCAACCCCAATTCGAGCGGATTGCACCGCGCCGGAACCCAGGTGAAAATGCACCCCAATGGCCGCAAAGGTTATGGTGCTGACAACGGGCTCTCGCCGTCGGATGTGGAGCGGTATGATTTTGCAGCGACGGGTGCCGTCTCCGTCGTCTATGATTCTCCCTATCATGGTGATTTCCCGTTCTGTGGGGATCTCTGGATTTCGGAGAGCGGGTCGCATGTCCTGACGCGGTGCGGCGTGGTTGTGCGTGCCACCGATGTGCAGAGTACGGACATGACCTATGCCATGCAGATCGACGGCATCAACGGCGTCATTGAAGATGCGTCCTATAATGCATTCAGCAATGACTGGTTCCTTGTGGAAAGCTCGGTCGACCTGCCGGAAGCAGAGGTGCGTGTCGTCAACGCACTGTCCGGCGCTGAGAGCTACACACTGGACCTGCCGCTCTCACAAGCCACTTCCGGAAAGCAGCTTTATGCCCGGTATGTTGCAGCCAGCCAGGATGAGGAATCGGTCCTGATCTTTGCGCAGGACCACCAGACAAATCCGCAAGAGTATTATGTGTTGAAATACAAGGCGCCTGCCGCTTCGACACTGGACCTGCCTCCTGAGGTCCGGCTTCAGAAATATTCTGCAGGCCAGACGGGGAAGCAGGTTGTCGTCGATGCGGGGGGCAGCTTCGATCCGGAAGGCATGAGCCTGTCTTTCGACTGGACACTCGTTTCGCAGCCAGATCTCAGCGACGTCGTGCCATCCGGTCTGCAGCAGGCTGCCATCCAGTTCACGCCCCTGGTTGAGGGTTTCTACGTTTTCGATGTCACCGTCAGCGATGGAGGGAAGACGTCCGGTCCCGAGCGTGTGACCGTCTACGCCAGCGCCCAGCCTGGGTTGGATTTCTACCGGCTCGAAGGGGAAATAACGGATGCGGAGTATTCCAAGTCCCTCAATGTGCTGGCGTACATTGCAGACAATGCGCCGGTGCTGCACCTGCTGCATCTGGATGACCTTTCGGAGACACAGATAGACTTGCCCCGGCGCGCCTACAGTGTCGGCATTTCGCCAGACGGAACGCATGCTGCCGTCTCGCATGCCGCCCTGGCGTCACTGGTCGACTTGACGGCGGAAACCGTTCTCGACACGCAGGAATACAGCCAGGATTGGGGCGACATCGTTCTGGACAGCAATCTTCGCGCTCATGTTATCCCGAATCGGGATCAACATTCCTATTTCGTCACGCTCGACTTCGCGGCCGACAGCTATGCCTCGCTGTATGGTCCATATGCAGGCACGCGTTTGCGGATGCATCCCAACGGGGTCTGGGTCTATGGAGCCGATGTCGGGATCAGCCCGTCCGATTTCGAGAAGTGGGATGTGTCAGGGGCCACTGCTGTCTACAAGGGGGACTCGCCCTATCATGGTGACTATCAGATCCAGTGGAATCTCTGGGTCAGTGAGGATGGGGACGACATCCTCGTCGCGGGCGGGCATTTGTTCAATGCGTCGGACGACCCGGCCGTCGACATGCGCTATCTCGATACTCTGCCAGGGGTTGCCTATATCGACTGGGCAGACCATTCCGCCGAAAAGAATGAATGGTTCGCCGCCGTTCCCGTTTCCGGCGACGGCTATGAGGTTGCCATTTTCGCCGATACGGATTTTCAGCGTACAGGCACACTGGATCTGGAGATCATGCCGCCCGGCGCTGTCACCAATCCGGCGACTCCCATTCGCTTGTTTCTGACAGATAATGGCGGTGAGGCCCTGATCCTGTCCCGCCGGAACACGGGAGAAGACCGCTACTTCCTGCAGATTTCCGATACCCCGTAACTGAAAAAGCGCCTGTCCGGATTATCGGGCAGGCGCCTCTTCATGGAAGAGGGAGTGCCTCAGTAAGCGTAGTTGCTGCGGCGGCTGAGGCGGCCGGCCAGGCGATAGCGCTTGTCGTCGAGGTCGTCTTCGATGATCGAGGGGATCAGGAAGAAGTCGATGAACCACCAGACGAAACCGATCAGGAAGAAATAGGAAACGATCTGCAGCAGCGCCGTGCCCCATTTGCCGAGATAGAAGCGGTGGGCCGACAGGAAACCGAGGAAGAACCAGAGCAGGTAAGCTGCGCCGGCGCTTTTCTTCTCATTGGCGACACGTTGCTCAATATAGATCATGTCATTGGTCGAAAGGCTCATGGCCCAAGTCTCCTTCTTATCGAAAAACAATATATGTGTTTTTCAGGGGGATTCCAAGGGCAGTGACGAAAAACATGAGTTATTGAGCCGGGCCGCGTGCCCTGCTAAGCGCCGCTGATGTACCAGATTTCGGCAAGAGGCGCACGGGCGCCAGTGGAAGCGGCGTGGGATGCTCTGGCATGGGCAGACCCTTCGCCCGCAGGCGCGGTGGACTGCAAGGAAGACGGGCGGGGCGTCTGGCGCCTCGACGCCTTTGCGGAGACGCAGGAAGAGGCCGATGCGTGCGTGGCCATCATCGCCGAGACCAGCCCCGAGCTGAACACAAGGGTCGAGGAAGTCGTCGAGCGCGACTGGGTGACGATGTCGCTGGAAGGCCTGCCGCCGGTCTCTGCCGGTCCGTTCTTCGTTGCGGGTAGCCATGCGCTGGCAAAAATGGCGCCGGGCCGTATCCCGGTCCTGATCGAGGCGGGCCCGGCTTTCGGTACGGGGCATCACGGCACGACGCTCGGCTGCCTGCTGGCGCTGGACGATGTGCGCCGCCGCCGTGCCATCGGCAAGGTGCTGGACCTTGGCACCGGCTCCGGCGTGTTGGCGATTGCCGCGCTGAAAGCGGGCGCCACCATGGCGCTCGGCACGGATATCGACTTCGACAGCGTGGTTGTGGCGAACGAGAATGCCAAGAAGAACAATGTGACCGGCTTCACGGCGATGCATGTCACCGGGGCGCGCCATCCGCGTATCCGTGGGGCGGCGCCTTATGACACCGTGTTCGCGAATATCCTGATGAAGCCGCTGATCGGCCTCGCGCCGGAGATTGCGAAACTGACGGCGCCGGGTGGCACAATCATTCTTTCCGGCCTGCTGCATCATCAGGCCGGGCAGGTGCGTCAGGCCTTCGAGGGCCATGGCATCCTGTTTGTCCGCCGCATCCGCAAGGATGGGTGGTCAACGCTGGTCATGCGCCAGAGAGACTAAGCGCAACATTTCAGGCATGGGCGTTCCGGCGTTCCCAGCGATGTCCGCGGCGTTCCAGAAGGTGCAGGCGGTGGATATGCGTGTCGTCTGTCATTTCCTGCTCTGAAGGTTCAGGTAAGGGAGGCGGCCGTTCAGGCTTTCTGCCGCTGCGGTTGGCTGTGTTGCGGATATTCTGCAGGTCGTTTTTCATCGTCTGGCTCCCTTTGAGGGCCGGACGTGATGTGCGCCGCACCCAACGTCCGGCATATTTTCAGTATGAACCTCGACAGGTGAAACGTCCAGAAGAGGCGTTTTGCCCGCCCAAATAAAAATCTCCCGCCGCATCCCAGGGAGGATGGGCGGGAGAAGGGTACGCTACACTCAGGGATGGGGCCGGCTCAGGAGGTGAAGAAGCGGGCCCCGGTAGGGATCGGGATCAGGCGTGCGCGGCGCGGCGAGCCCAGCGTGCCATGCGGCGGGCCAGGATCTGCGGACGGTTCACCGGCATCTGCACGGCTTCGCCGGCGATGATCGCGCGGGTGATTTCGTTGACTTCCGGGCCGCGGGTTTCTGCGGTTACGGGGCGGTCGGAGGTCATAAGATTGGTATTCATCAGTTTGCTTTCTTTATTCTTGCGATTTTTATTTTGCGTTCTTTTTTCGAACTCGCTGTGTCCTTCACAACAACTTCGGAGCGGCGCCATATAGGGCGCGGAGGTAAACAAAAAAGAGGGGAAATGCCGGAAATACTATGCGATTTTGCATAGCTTCATTGCGCTTTCCTTGGGGCAGACGCAGCGGTAAGACTCCGGCATGAAACAGACCTTCGAAATCAAGGGCGGCCCCCAGGATGGGCGCGCGCACCTCCCGCTGCTCCGCAAGGAGCTTTCCGCCATGGGCCTCGACGGCTTTTATGTGCCGCATGATGACGAGTATCAGAACGAGTACCTGCCGGATGCGAATGAGCGCCTGGCCTGGGTGTCAGGCTTCACCGGCTCTTTCGGCTCGGCCTTCGTGTTTGCCGACAAGGCCGTGATCTTCGCCGACGGGCGTTACACGCTGCAGGCGGCGGACCAGACCGCGCCGGAGCTGTGGGAGCGTCAGGCGATTCCGGAGCCGGGCGCCTTTGGCTGGCTGGCAAAGCAGAAGCTCTCCGGCAAGACGGTCGGTTACGATCCGCGCCTGATGAGCCCGAACGATGTGACGGCCCTGCAGGCTGCTGCGAAGAAGGCCGGTGCCACGCTGGTTGCGGCCCTGGAAAACCCGATCGACAAGGCCTGGGCTGACCGCCCGCCGCAGCCGACGGCGGAGGTTGCCCCTTATCATGTGAAATATGCGGGCATCGCGCATGATGAGAAGCGCGCCGAGATTGGCAGGACTCTGGAAGAAGACGGCATCGACGCCGCGGTGCTGACCTCGCCGGCTTCGCTTGCCTGGGCGTTCAATATCCGGGGCGGGGATGTGATGTGCACGCCGCTGCCGCTGGGCCGTGCCATTCTGCACAAGGACGGTACCGCAGACCTGTTCCTCGACGAAGTGAAAGTCTCGCCGAAACTGCGCAAGCATCTCGGCAATACGGTTACGGTACGCCCGCTCTCGGAGATTGAGGAGGGGCTCGGCGAACTGGCTGGCAAAACGGTCAGCCTGGATCCGGATCTTGCCTCGGCCTGGTTCTTCGACACGGTGGAGGCCGCCGGCGGCAAGATTGTACGCCAGCGCGACCCTGTGGCCCTGCCTCGTGCCTGCAAGAACGAAGCGGAGATCAAGGGCACAACCGCCGCGCACATCCGCGATGGCGTGGCGTTGACGCGTTTCCTGCACTGGCTCGATACCGAAGCGCAGAGCGGCAAGGTGACGGAAATCGAAGCGGCCATCCGCCTCGAAAACTTCCGGGATGAGTATGACTCGCTGAAAGACCTGTCTTTCCCCTCCATCTCCGGCGCCGTCGAGCATGGCGCGCTGCCGCACTATCGTGTGTCCGAAGCCTCCGACCGCACGCTGGAGCGCGGCTCGCTCTACCTGATCGATTCAGGCGGTCAGTATCCGGATGGTACGACGGATGTGACCCGTACGGTGCCGATCGGGGAGCCTACAGCCGACATGATCCGGCACTATACGCTGGTGCTGAAGGGGCATATCGCACTGGCAACCGTGCGTTTCCCGGCGGGCACGACGGGCACACATCTCGATGTGCTGGCACGTCATGCGCTGTGGCAGGCCGGGCTCGACTACCAGCATGGCACGGGCCATGGGGTCGGCGTGTATCTCGGCGTGCATGAAGGTCCTCACCGGATCGCAAAGCCGTGGAACGCCGTGCCGCTGATGCCGGGCATGATCGTCTCGAACGAGCCGGGATATTACCGCGAAGGCCAGTACGGCATCCGCATCGAGAACCTGCAATATGTGACCCCGCCGGCGCCCATCGAAGGCGGCGAGATCGACATGCTGGGCTTCGAATGCCTGACTTTCGCACCGCTCGCGCGTGACCTGATCGACGTGAAGCTGCTCACCAAAGAGGAGCGCGCCTATGTCAATGACTATCACAAGCGCGTCTGGAAACTGCTGAACCGCAAGCTGCCCGACGATGTGAAAACCTGGCTGAAAGATGCGACGAAACGGATCTAGACGGCGTAATAGATGATGGTCTTCAGGGCCGGGTTTTCGATGACCTGAAGGGCGACATATTCGTATTTTGTCTTGTTGCCGCCGGGCGGGTGGAGCGTCTTCTGCCCGGCGCCACCGGCCTTGATGTCATGCTGGCGCCACCATTTTGCGAAGGGGGCGCTCTCTGCCTGTAGCCGTGCTGCAAGCTTCGCGAAGCGTGGATCGGCGGCATTGATGTCGTGGATGGGCCTGAATTCGGCCAGCATACGTCTTGCTTCGGCTTCCCAGCTTGCGCCGAACAGCTTGCGTGAGGCAGGGCGCAGGAACATGCCGATATAGATATTCCGCTCTGTGTCCGGAATATCTCCGAATCCGAACAAGATCTCCGCGGCAGGGTTCCAGTGCAGCACATCGCCCAGCCTGTTGGTGACATAAGCCGGCTGCGCCAGCCTGTCGATCATGCGCTGTACAGTGGGCGGAACGGCCTCGTCGGTCATATTCCGGGGCAGGGCGATGCCGGACAGGGCGTAGAGGTGGGCCGTTTCAATCGTGTCTAGCTGCAGCGCCCCGGCAATCGCATCGACCGTCTGACGTGACGGGCTGACGGGGCGGCCCTGTTCCAGCCTTGTGTACCAGTCGATCGAAATGTCTGCGAGTTCGGCCACTTCATCGCGGCGGAGGCCCGGCGTACGGCGTCGCCCGCCCGCAGGCAAGCCAATGGCTTCCGGCCGGATTGCTTCGCGCCGGGAACGGAGGAACTGCCCGAGTTCATTGCGGTCAGCACATGCAGTAGCAGATGTCGGCATTGGCATTGCAGGGTAGGTCCAATTTATCCCAGGATAATCCTGGGCCTGTTTAGACTGAGAAATTCACCCTAATCTTAACAGATGATCCGTCAACGGCGAGTCGAAAGAGAAGGAGATACCCCTATGCCACTGATTCAAGTCTGGATGCGTGCCGGCAAGGACAAGGCCTACAAGGCGGCCATTTCAAATGGCATCCATCAGGCGATGATGTCGGTCATGAACCTGCCGGAGGACGACTATTTCCAGGTCACGCACGAACTGGAAGAAGAGAATTATATCTTTGACCCGAACTATTTCGGTATGCCGCGCAGCCCGGATTTCCTGATGATCCGGTTGTCGTTCAATGCCCGGCCAGCGGCGATGAAACAGCGCCTGTTTGAAGCGATTGCCGACAATCTGGTGAAATCGCCCGGCCTTCGCCGGGAAGATCTCGGTATGAGTATTGTCGAGACCGCGTTCGAGAACTGGTGGGCCCATGGGCGCCGTGTCGACAAGGACACGGGCACGGACGCGCGGATGGGGGGCACTTAGGCATCTTCGAAAAGTCATCCACCTTGCTGCGGCTGGAATAGGGATCGTGTCAGAATGCCCTTTCCCTGCCAGTCCACTCAATAAACTGGCCCGTACGGGCAAGGGTGAGCCCGTCTGCAACGGCAATGATGCCGCGGGCGACTTCGGTTGGTGTGAGGTTCGCGCCGGGGCCGCCCATATCGGTCTGAACCCAACCGGGATCGATCAGGCAGACCGCGATGCCTTCGGGCGCGAGATCCGTTGCAAGGCCCTGCATCACCTTGTTCACAGCAGCCTTCGAGGCGCGGTAGGCGATCCGGTCTGACGCGGCATAGCCCATCCACGACATCTGGCTGGAAATGGTCAGGATGCGTCCATGTTCTGATTTCCGGATATTCGGCAGGAATGCTTGGGCAATGGCGAGTGGGGCCAATGTGTTGATCTCTAGCGTCCGGGCGAAGCCATCGAAATCCGTCTGCAGCGTCGTTTGTTCTTCGCCGGGTGGGCCGATGATGCCGGCATTGTTGATCAGGATGTCGACAGGCTCATCCAGCGAGGATGCTGCGGCAGAGATGGCGGCCCGGTCGGTCACGTCGAAGACGAGCGGCGTGAACCCGATGCCCAGCTTCGTGGCGGTTTCTTCCGCCTGAGCCTGTGTGCGCATACTCCCGAAGACGCGCCAGCCCTTCTCCAGTGCTTCCCGGGCGAGATGAAAGCCGATGCCGCGATTTGCGCCGGTGATGAGGATGGTCGTCATGGGTCAGGTCAGTCCTAATTATTTCAGGCCTAATTGCCGGATGGCATCGCGTACGCCCTCGTAACGCGGGCGGATGTCCTCCCCGATATGGGCATGGGTCGGGATATAGAAAAGGCCGAGGTCCAGGCCTTTCAGGGCAATCTCTGCGCAAAGCTCCGGCATGATGACATTGAATTCGGGTGGGATCATAGCGGGATCCGGAATGCCGCTGGCGATCAGCGGCGTGTAGACGCCGCCGGGCATCAGCACGTGCACATCCATTAGCTCGCCGCCCAGGTCCTCGCGCAGCCATTCGGCCATGATCAGTACGCCGTGCTTCGTGGCTCCATATGCACCGATATGGCTGCGTTTGACGGCATGCGGCAGGCTGAGGGAGTTCTCGGAGCCCGTAATCATCAGCCGGCCTCGCTTGTCCGATTCAGCCAGCGTAGCGGCATAGGCTGTCGCAATGCGGAAGGGGGCAAACATGTTCACTTCGAACATGCGCATTGTGTCTGGTCCGAAATCCTCCTTCATCATGCGCTTGTGGCGGTCGATGCCTGCATTGGCGCAGATGAGATCCACATGCCCCTTCCTGTCGAGGGCCTCCTTCACCAGAGCGGCAGGCGCGTCCGGATCAGACAGGTCACAGCTGATGGAGAGGCCGGGGCGGGGCAGGTTCGCGGCAACGTCGCGGGCGAGGTCTTCCTGTATGTCCACTACGATGACATCCGCCCCGCGCGTACTGAGCGCTGTGGCCAGCGCCTTGCCGATGCCGGATGCTCCGCCGGTGATCAGCGCCACCTTGCCTGTGTAATCGATCATGATTGCGGCCTCCCTGAATTTCGCCTTTTTTGGCAGGCTATACTGAAAGCGCGCCAGAACAGAGGGCTGGCGAAAGATCTGTCCGTGCAGATTCTGTTTGTTCTGTTTTTGTTCTCGTGGTAAAAGCGCCTCCGTAGAGTTGGGAGTGCGCCCATGATCCTTGCTTTGTCCATTCGTGATTTCGTGCTGATCGACCGTCTCGATATCGAGCCGGGATCAGGTTTTACCGCGCTGACCGGGGAGACCGGAGCGGGCAAGTCCATCATTCTGGATGCCCTGTCGCTCACGCTTGGCGCTCCGGCAGACCGGGCCATGATCCGGGCCGGGGCTGAGCAGGCGAGCATTGCAGCGGAGTTTGCTGCCGTGCCGGGCCATCCGGTCTGGGCGGTGTTGTCAGACCATGGCTTCGAAGCCAGCCCGGACGAGACGCTCACACTGAAGCGCGTTGTGCGGGCGAGTGGTCCGGCCCGGGCCTTCATCAATGACCAGCCCGTCAGTGCGGCCCTGCTGGCAGAGGCGGGCGAGACGCTGGTGGAGATTCACGGACAGCACGCGGCGTCGGCGCTGATGCGGCCGTCATCTCACCGTAAGCTGCTGGACTTGTTCGCGGGGAATGAGGCCCTGCTGGAAGCCTGTGCCGTGGCGCATGCGGCGCGGCTTTCCGCCCGTGAAACACGGGAGCGGCTGGAAGCAGAAACCGAGGAAGCCCTGCGCACGCGGGAATGGCTCACTGGGGCTGTTGAAGAGCTGGTGTCGCTCGCCCCGCGGGCCGGGGAGGCGGGCAGCCTGACCGAGACCCGCACGCGGCTGATGCAGTCCGAACGGGTGACGGAGGCCATTGCCGAAGCTGAGGAAGCCTTTGCCGATGCCGAGATCGAGACGGCGCTCTCGAAAGCCTCCCGCGCCGCCGAACGTATCTGTCGCCTGCCAGGTTTTGACGGGGCAGATCATCCGCTGGCACATGCCGCCCGGTCTGCGGCCGAAGCGTTGGAGCGCGCCCTGATAGAGACAGGCGAGGCAGAAGCCGCCATTGCGGCGCTCGAAAGCCTGGTGGAGCATGACACCAGCGCCCTGGAGTCCGCCGAGGCGCGGTTGTTTGCCCTGCGGGCCGTGGCGCGCAAGCATATGGTCGATCCGGACCTGTTGCCTGACGTGCTGGAAACCCTGCAGCAGCGCCTGAGCCTTGTCGAAGCGGGGGAAGATGCCCTGATCCGTGCCCGGAAAGCCGAGAGCGCGGCCAATGCGGCCTGGCATGCGGCGGCGGACAAGTTGACGACGGCCCGCAAGGCAGCGGCCTCGCAGCTTGAAAAGGCCATTGTCAGGGAACTCGCGCCCTTGAAGCTCGGCCGCGCCGTAATCCGCGTGTCCGTCACGCCGCTGGGAGATGAGGGCGGGGCCCATGGTGCCGACCGGGTGGAGTTCGATGCCGAGACCAATCCCGGCGCAGGCTTTGGCCCTTTGCGCAAGATCGCTTCGGGCGGGGAGCTCGCCCGTGTCTCGCTGGCCCTGAAATGCGCCCTTGCGGAAGCGGGAAGTGCCGGCACGCTGATCTTCGACGAGGCCGATCAGGGCGTCGGGGGCGCAGTGGCTGCGGCGATCGGTGAAAGGCTGATCCGGCTGGGCAAGACCCGGCAGGTTTTCGCCATTACGCACAGCCCGCAGGTCGCGGCTGCCGCCCGCTCGCAGTGGCTTGTGGAAAAGGGCAGGGGCAAGTCTGGTGGCACGCGCCTGCGCGGGCTAGATGAGTCGGACAGGCAGGAAGAAATCGCCCGCATGCTGTCCGGCGCCGAGATTACAGAAGAGGCACGGGCAGCCGCCGGGAGGTTGTTGGAGGATGTATGAGCGAGGCGACCCCGGTCGAGGATCTGACACCCGAGGAGGCCGCGGCCGAACTTGAGCGCCTGGCCGTCCTGATCGCCGAGGCCGATGCGGCCTATTATCAGGAAGACGCACCGCTGATGACGGATGCGGAATACGATGCTGCCCGCCTGCGCAATGCAGCGATCGAGGCACGCTTTCCGGATCTGAAACGGGAAGACAGCCCGTCCGACAGGGTGGGGGCAACCGCGCATGAGGGCTTTGCCAAAGCCGCCCATGCTTCGCCGATGTTGTCGCTCGACAATGCGTTTTCCGACGAGGATGTCAGTGATTTTGCAGACCGGATCCGTCGTTTCCTGGGCCTTGGGTCCGAGGAGGAGGTGGCGATCACGGCGGAGCCGAAGATTGATGGGCTGTCCCTCAGTCTCACCTATGAGAAGGGAAAGCTGAAACGCGCCGCCACGCGCGGCAATGGCGAAGTGGGCGAAGACGTCACCGCCAATGCGCGTACGCTTGATGACATTCCGCAAAAGCTTTCCGGCAAGGGTTGGCCGGATTTCATCGAGATCCGCGGCGAGGTCTATATGACCAAACAGGATTTCGCGGCGCTGAACGAGCGGGAAGATGCTGCAGGCCGGAAGATGTTTGCCAATCCGCGTAATGCCGCCGCGGGCAGCCTTCGCCAGCTGGATGTCGAAATCACCAAAGCCCGCCCTTTGTGTTTCTTCGCCTATGCGTGGGCTGCCGAGAGCGCGCCCTTTGCTGCGACACAGCATGAAGCCGTGCAACTGTTCGCCGAGTGGGGCTTTACCACCAATCCGCTGATGATCCGTACAAGGACAGTGGGGGAATTGCTGGCAGCTTACCGCAATATCGAAACGCAGCGTGCAGACCTGCCCTATGACATTGATGGCGTAGTCTACAAAGTGGACCGGCTGGACTGGCAGCAGCGCCTCGGCTTTGTTTCCCGCGCGCCGCGCTGGGCCATTGCGCACAAATTCCCGGCTGAGAAGGCCACAACGGAATTGTTGGAAATTGACATTCAGGTTGGCCGGACAGGATCGCTTACACCAGTCGCGCGGCTGCAGCCGGTGACCGTCGGTGGCGTGGTCGTCTCCAACGCGACCCTGCACAATGAGGACGAGATTGCTCGTCTTGGCGTCAAGCCGGGTGATACGGTGGAGATCCAGCGGGCAGGGGATGTCATCCCGCAGGTCCTCCGTGTCGTGAAGGACGGTGGCGGTGAGCCCTGGCAGATGCCGCACAAATGCCCGGTTTGCGGCTCCGACGCGGTACGCGAAATCGACGCCAAGGGCGAGGAAGATGTGCGGCGGCGCTGCACCGGCGGCCTTGTCTGCCCTGCGCAGGCAGTGGAGCGGCTGAAGCATTTCGTTTCCCGCAAGGCGCTGGATATTGACGGCCTCGGCGCAAAGCAGATTCAGCTTTTTCATGACAAGGGCGTACTGAAAGGGCCGCAGGATATCTTCCGGCTTGCCGCCGCGATCGAAGCCGTTGGCCTCCCGCCGCTGGAGGAATGGGAGGGCTTCGGCAAGGTTTCTGCGAAGAAACTGTTCGATGCCATCGACGCCCGTCGCCGTGTGCCATTTGCGCGTTTCCTGAACGGGCTTGGCATCCGCCATGTCGGTCAGACGACGTCGCAGCTTTTCGCGCGCACCTTCCTGAAATGGGATGTGTTCTGGGCCAACGTGGTCTCTGCTGCGGAAGAGGGAGAGGGGAGCGAGGCCTGGGAGGCGCTGTCGGGGATTGATGGTATTGGTGCGACGGCGGTAAATGCATTGTGCGATTTCGAGCGCGAAGCACACAATCGCGACATGCTTGCCGACTTGCTCTCGGAGCTGACGATCGAGGATGAGGCGAAAGCGTCGTCCGACAGCCCGGTAGCAGGCAAGACAATCGTGTTCACCGGCACGCTGGAACGCATGACCCGGGACGAGGCCAAGGCGCGGGCCGGGGCGTTGGGGGCAAAGGTTTCAGGCTCGGTTTCCGCCAAGACAGATCTCGTCGTGGCCGGGCCGGGTGCCGGATCGAAACTCAAGAAAGCCGCAGAACTCGGCATCCGGACGATGACCGAGGATGAGTGGTTCGACCTGATCGGAGGCGCGTGAGGCGCGCCTGCCTGTTATTTCCCGCCGGGAATGATCTTCTGCAGCAGGGTGCGTTTTGGCGCCGATGTTTCCAGCATGACACCTTCCGACGTCATGAGGTTGTAGGCCATCTTGTACCAGTCCGAATTCGGATAGTTGTAGCCGAGCGTTGCGGCGGCTTCGGTCGCCTGCGGACGCATGCCGAGCGAGAGATACGCCTCCACGAGACGGTAGAGCGCTTCCTCGGAGTGCGAGGTCCGGTCGTAGTCTGTTACAACGGTGCGGAAGCGGTTGATGGCTGCCAGCGTCTGGTTGGAACGCAGGTACCAGCGGCCAACCTCCATCTCCTTGCCGGCGAGCTGGTCGTTCACCATGTCCAGCTTCAGCTGCGCATCGCGCGCATATTCGCTGTTGGGGAACCGGCGCAGCACATCCTGCAACGAGGCCCTGGCCTGTTCGGTCATGCCTTGGTCGCGGCCGACATCGACGATCTGCTCGAACTGGCTGATGGCGATGAGGTAATAGGCATAGGCCGCTTCCGTGCCGCCCGGGTGCAGCGAGATGTAACGCTGCGCGGCCGACATCGCCTCATCATAGTCGTGGCGCTGATAGTGGGCATAAGCCGTCATCACCATCGCCTTGCGGGCCCATTCGGAATAAGGGTGCTGGCGCTCGACTTCGTTGAACAGCAGGATCGCGGTGTCGTAATCGTGCTGGTCCATCTCCTTGCCGGCCTGATTGTAGAGCTGCTCAACCGGGCGCTCGACATAGGCGAGTTCGCGCTGGCGCTTCTCCCGGCTCTGGCATGCGGTGAGGCTGACAGCCACGGCAATGAGGGCGAGGGCGAGGGGCTTGGCAGGCTTCATGGGCTCTGGCGCGCTTTCTGCAATTCTTGTCGCTCTTTGATTAGCGCGAACCCGGCCTGTATTCCAAGGAACTTTCACAGGCTGGAAACCTTAATTGGCCGCCTGTTAGGTGAGTCTTGCAGACTTTTAAGAAAGCAGGGGTGGCTTGCTGCAGGCTAGAGCGCGACGCCGGCCCGCAATGCCTCGGTCACCAGGTCCGTATCGGCATCGCTTTCCCAGCACCAGGCCTCCGGCGTTTCCAGCAGCTTGCGGACAAGCTTGTTGTTGAGCGCATGGCCCGGCTGAACGGCCTCATAGGCACCGGCAATCGGCGCGCCGGCCAGCATCAGATCGCCCACGGCGTCAAGCATCTTGTGACGCACGAATTCGTCTTCGATACGCAGGCCTTCCGGGTTCATGATGGCTTCGTCGTCATCGATCACGACGGCATTGTCGAGCGAGCCGCCGCGGGCAAGGCCCATGGAACGCAGCATTTCGACATCGCGTGCAAAGCCATAGGTGCGGGCAAAGGCGAGGTCCCGGGCGAACATGCCGGGCGCCAGGCGCAGGGCCATTTGCTGTATGCCGATGACGTTGTTGTCGTATTCGATCCGGGCGCGCAGCGTGAGGTGCCTGTCAGTCGAAGGCGACAGAGTGGCCCGCTTCGGCCCATCGACGACTTCGATCGTGTCGAGAATGCGGATGCGGCGGCGCGGGGCGCCCTGCGTCTTCAGGCCTGCCTGCAGAAGCAGTTCGCAATAGACTGCGGAGGAGCCATCCATGATCGGCACTTCCGGCCCGTCGATTTCGATCAGGAGGTTATCGATGCCGAGGCCGCAGACGGCAGCCATCAGGTGCTCCACCACAGCAACAGAAATGCCTGCCTCGTTGGTGATAGTGGTGCCGAGCTGTGTGTCGGATACATTGGCGGCATGGGCGCGGATGTCCGGCTTGGGTAGGCCGAGATCGGTACGGCGGAAAACGACGCCTGTGCCAACGGGCGCTGGTTTCAGGACGAGCCGGGCTTTCTCGCCGCTATGGACGCCAACACCGGCACACATGGCGGGCCGCTCGATGGTTTGCTGCATTTCCATGCCGGTTCTACTCACAACTACCCGAAACTTAACTCTCGATCTTTGTGGGGGTAGGGGCGCCAAGGGGCAAAACACGGCTTGTTTCGCCGTGTTACAAACAGGGCCGCATCATACGATACGGCCCTGTTTAGTATGGGTTTTTATTGTAATAGTCGGATCTGTTTCAGACTGTGATTTCCTACATCAGGAAGACTAGGCCGGGGCCTGCCTCAATGATTGGCTGAGCGGCGAAGGAAAGCCGGGATTTCCAGGTCCGCATCATCGAACGGAGCGGGCTCCGGGTGATCGTCCGGAGACGAGACGATCGGTGCGGGCTCTGCCATGTCATCGTTTTCGCCCTGCGGATTGCTGCGGCGCCAGCCGAACAGGTTGGCGAAGCCGGAGCCACCATGCTCGGCTTTTGGTTTGTCGGCGACAGGCGTGTCGCGGCGGGCGGAGAATACGGAATCTGCGGACACTTCTTCGTCTCCTTCTGCGCCTTCGTAGTGACCCTCTTCCAGGGAGGCCGTTTCAGTTCCTGCTTCCGCCGTGGTCGAGCGGTGAGTGATGATGGTCGGGCGGTCCTCGTCGTGAAGCGGGGCTTCGGCTGCGGCTTCCCCGGTAACCTCTTCTTGGGCTTCAACAGGGACTTCAGCGGTTTCCGCTTCCAGTTCGGGCTCCGGATCGTCCACCGGGGCGGCGATCGGCTGGCGCACCGTGGCCGGGGTAGCGGCAGGCTGCGCGGGCTGGACCCCATAGGCTGCCTCGACGCCCGCTGCGATCACGGAGACGCGCAGGCGGCCTTCCAGTTCGGTATCGAAGGCCGAGCCGAGGATGATATTGGCATCCGGGTCCACCTCACGGCGGATCTCGTTGGCGGCCTCGTCCAGTTCGAACAGGGTCATGTCATAGCCGCCGGTGATGTTGATGAGCACACCCTTGGCGCCCTTCATCGAGATATCGTCCAGCAGCGGGTTGTCGATGGCCTGGCGGGCGGCTTCCAGAGCGCGGTTCTCGCCGGTTGCTTCGCCCATGCCCATCATGGCTGTGCCCATGCCGCGCATGATGGAGCTGACATCTGCGAAATCGAGGTTGATGAGGCCGGGCATGACCATCAGGTCGGTAATGCCGCGCACGCCGGAATAGAGCACGTCGTCGGCCATGCGGAAGGCTTCGGCGAAGGTCGTGCGGTCATTGGCAATGCGGAACAGGTTCTGGTTCGGCACCACGATCATCGTATCGACGTGGCTACGGATCAGATCCAGCCCGTTCTCGGCAACATGCATGCGGCGGTTGCCCTCAAAGCCGAACGGCTTGGTGACGACGGCCACGGTGAGGATGTCCATCTCGCGGGCAGCGCGGGCGATGACAGGCGCTGCGCCGGTGCCGGTGCCGCCGCCCATGCCGGCAGCGATGAACACCATGTGCGACCCTTCGAGATACTGCTTGATCTCGTCGATCGATTCCTCAGCCGCTTTCTCGCCGATTTCCGGGCGGGCGCCGGCGCCGAGGCCCGAGGTTGTGACCGGGCCGAGCTGGATGCAGGTTTCAGCCTTGGAGCGCGAAAGGGCCTGCGCGTCAGTATTGGCGGCAATGAACTCGACGCCCTGCAGGTTCGCTTCGATCATGTTGTCGACTGCGTTGCCACCGGCACCGCCGACGCCAAAGACCAGGATCCTGGGCTTCAGTTCATAGTTCATTGCATCCCTCACTTCACTCTACTTGCTCGCGGACCCCTGCCGTATGGCAAGATGACGTGATGCGGCTAAGAAGCAGTTAAGTGGAGTGAAATCGGCTCAGAAATTTTCTTCGAGCCAATGGAACACTTTGTTCACCACGCCGCTTCTCGACTCTGGTCCATCCATGCGCGAAGCAGCTGCCCTTACTGCGTCCGCAAACCCCAACTCGGAGTACAGTAGCAGACCAGAGGCTGTGGAGAAAGCAGGCGTTGCCAGTGTTTCGCCGAGAAATTCGGCAATGGTCGGACGCCCAAGCCGTACTGGCGCCTGCAGGATGCGGCTGGCGACGTCGCGCACGCCCGGCAGCTGCGATGCGCCGCCTGTCAGCACCACTCGGTGAGGGAGTACTTTGCGTACACCACTGGAATCGAGCGTTTTGCGGACCAGTTCGAATGTCTCTTCAACGCGTGGTGCGATGATCTCTGCGAGTTGGCCCCGTTCCATGCGCGTTGCCTGCAGGCGGCCATCATCGCCGAGGCGGGGAACCTCGATCCGTTCGGCAAGGCCAGGGCCTTCGAGATTGGCCGTGCCATAGACGCTCTTCAGGCGCTCTGCGGCGGCGAAGGTGGTGCCGAGGCCCTGGGCAAGATCGGAGGTCACATGCGAGCCGCCCGCCGGGACGAGGCCCAGCCAGGCGGGGGAGCCATTGAGGTACACCGACACAGCCGTCACGCCCGCGCCCATGTCGATACAGATGGCGCCGTTCTCGATCTCGTCGTCGATCAGAGTGCCTGCACCGCTCGCAATGGAGGAGGGGATCAGGGCCGTCACCCCGATATGTGCCCGGCCGACGCATTCGACGAGGTTCTTCACGACCGATTTCGGCGCGGTAACGATGGAAAGCAGCAGGCTGAGCTCGCTGGCATACATGCCCTGCGGCTCGCGCACGCCTTCCTGATCGTCCACACGGTAGGCGACCGGCCAGGCGGCAAGGGTTTCCTCGCCGCGTGCAGGCACCTTGGCCAGTGCCTGGGCCTGAATGCGACGGACATCCTTCTGGGTGATCTCGCGTCCGCCGATCTCGATGCGGGCGGTAACCAGCGTAGAGGCGAGTTTCTGTCCGGTGATGCCCAGCATCACATTGGAGATCTGCTCTCCAGCTTCGCGCTCGGCATCTTCCACAGCGAGACGGATGGCGCGTTCCAGGCCTTCCATGTCGGTGATCGTGCCGCCGGTGAACCCGCGCGACTGCTGGCGGCCTGCACCCAGAATCCGGAAACTGCGAGGACCGGCACCGTCATTGCGGCCGATCAGGCAGGTGATTTTCGAGCAGCCGATGTCCAGCGCGGCCACCGTGCCGGTGTTCGAACGCCCCATGCGGGGGGCACGGCGGGACTGGACATTGGCCATCAGGAACGCGCCGCCTTCTCACGGGCCTTGAAATCCGGTGCATTCACCGGGCCGAGATAGACGCGGCCGGCATTGCGCATGTCGATCAGTTTCAGCGGGCGCTGCATCAGGGCGGTGCGTACCTGCAGCTCGGTCAGGCGGTCGAGGGCGCTGACCAGTTGGATGTCTTCCGGCAGGCGCACGGTCGCGCCGGAGATGAGGCGCATGTCCCAGCGGCGGTCGTTAATGCGTGTGGCAATGGCGAGATCACCGGTAACAACCGGGGCATCGGCCAGCGCCTTGACGAGGGAAGGGGCCGCTTCCGGGGCGCCGCGTCCCGCCACCCGGACCAGATCCGGATGGTCGCTGGCGCGCTCGCCGGGGATGACGCGGCCAAGACCGTCCACGACAGTCCATTCGGTGCCGTCATGCCAGATGGCAACCGGCTCTGCGGCATCGGCGATGATCACGACCTGGTCCGGCCAGAGGCGGTGCACACGCACGTTCAGCACCTTGTGGGTGCCTTCTACTCGGCGGCGGATGATGTAGGGGTCGGCGCGGAACATGTTCTCGCCCGGCTCGATCATGGCGGCCGCGCGGATTTCCTGCTGCAGGCGAGGGTCCTGTTCCAGGCCCAGCACGGAAACTTCGTTCACCGAAACGCCAGCCACACGGGCCGTATCATCCATGAAGCCGGCGAACCGGCTTTCGATCTGCGACATGGACCCGCCCATCCAGGCAGCCAGGGCCACCACGATCGCGATCAGCATGACAAAGCCGAACAGGACGGAGGAGACGCGCACTTCCTCACCTGTGACCTCGTCGACGAAGGTCATCGGCTCGCGCCTGGATTTCCGGGTGGGCTGGTTGCGGCTTATCTTCGGCATGAAGCGTCCTCAATCATCCATGCGACCAGATCTTCGAAGGACATGCCAACGAAGGCGGCCTGTTCAGGGACAAGCGAGGTCGGCGTCATGCCGGGCTGGGTATTGGTCTCAAGGATCACGAGCCGGTCTCTCTTGTCGTCATAGCGAAAGTCGGACCGCGTCGCGCCCCGGCAGCCGAGGGCCTGATGCGCCCGCAAGGCGAAGTCCATCGCCATGGCGGTAATATGCTCAGGCAGCTCTGCCGGGATCACATGGCGCGATCCACCAGCTGAATATTTTGCATCGAAATCGTAATAGTCCCTTAAGGTCGTGATCTCTGTCACGGCGAGGGCGCGGTCCCCCAGCACGGCGACAGTGAGTTCCCGGCCGGGAATGAACTCTTCGGCCATCAGGTAATCGCCATAGTGCCAGCTCTCGCCCAGCAATTCCTGCGGCGGGCCATTGGTCCCTTCGCGCACGATCAGCACGCCGAAACTGGAGCCTTCATTGACGGGTTTGACCACATAGGGCGGCTTCAGAGGGTGCGCGGCGGCGGCTTCCTCGCGGGTGACCTGCTTGTCTTCGGCCACGGGCAGGCCGGCAGAGCGGTAGACGGCCTTGGATTTCAGCTTGTCCATGGCGAGCGCCGAGGCGAGCACACCGGAATGGGAGTAGGGCAGGCCCATGATCTCCAGCAGGCCCTGCACACAGCCATCCTCGCCCCAAGGGCCATGCAGGCCGTTCAGCACGACGTCGGGTTCCGCCTCCGCCAGTTGGGCGGCGAGGTCACGCCCCGCATCAATGCCGACAGCATCATACCCGGCCGCCTTGGCAGCCTTAAGCATCTGCGTTCCCGAAGAGACCGAAACTTCCCGTTCGGAAGACCAGCCGCCATAGATCACTGCGACACGTTTCATTCTGAAAGTCCTTCCTGTCAGGCCCTGTCCGGACATCGCCCGTGCAGGATCGCCTGTTTCCTATCGTCTTTTCTGCTTCGTGCCGGTGAATAGGGGCTTAAGCGAGGCGATGGGGAGGCAAGTGTCGTGCAGATCCTTACCGGGTCATGTTCCAGCTTCCGTCTGTAGCTGGCCGATGCGGCGCACTTCCCAGCGCAGCTCCACGCCTTGCGTTTCCAGAACGCGGCGGCGGACGAGTTCGCCCAGCGCCTCAAGGTCTGCCGCAGTGGCATCACCGGTATTGATCAGGAAGTTGCAGTGCTTGGGTGAAACCTGTGCACCACCCACCTTCAGCCCGCGGCATCCGGCGGCGTCGATCAGCTTCCAGGCAGAGCGTTGGTCTGGTGTGCCGGGCGGATCGGGATTGGCGAAGGTGGAGCCGGATGTTTTTTCCTTGATCGGTTGGGTCTCTGCCCTGCGGGCCTGCAGCTGCGTGATATCTGCGAGAATTTTTTCCGGTTCGTCCGTGTCCGTGCCTTCAAGGATAAGGCGGGTGACGATCAGATCGTCCGGCAAGTCTGTATGGCGGTAGGAGAAATGTGCCTCAGGTTGTGCGCCCGGCCGGGCGGGGCCTCGATAGGCCGCCCTAGTGCCGTCACGGCGAAACCCATGTAACGCCACAAGCACATCGCGCAATTCCCTGCCATAGCATCCGGCATTCGTCCGCGTTGCCCCGCCAACCGAGCCGGGAATGCCCGAGAGAAATTCCAGCCCACGAATGCCGTTTTCCGCAGCGGCCCTTGCCACGGAAAGATCCAGCGCGCCCGCTCTCGCCGACAGGCTGATCCCGTCCAGCGCCTCGACCTCGCCCCAGTAGCGGCCCATCAGGCGGATCACGACGCCTCTTATGCCGCCGTCGCGGACGATGACATTCGAGCCGACGCCCAGCACGGTGACCGGCACCGCCGGGTCCAGTGCCTTGAGGAAGGCTTCGAGATCTTCTTCATCAGCAGGCAGGAACAGCGCGTCAGCCGGCCCGCCCACGCGGAACCAGGTGTAGGGGGCAAGCGAGGCGTTCTCGATCAGCTTGCCGCGCACGGGGGGGAGGGGGAATGCCGTCATGCCTTGGCGTTCTCCCGACTTGGGCATGAAGTCAAGCGGTACGCCCGGTGCAGCTCAGTCTTTGGGGAGCGCTCATGGGCGGGGTCGCTGAAAAAAGCGGCACCGAAATGCCACGAGCCCGATTTTTTCCAAATCCCTTGGACATGCTGCAGCTTCTGCTGAACCAGTGGGCCTCCCATTCTGTCACCTGCATTGGAGTTGCTGACATGTCCCTGTCCCTGAAATCACGTTTGGCCTGCACAGGCCTCGGAGGCTTGATCGCGCTGGCCGCGTTTACGGCACCCGCAAACGCGAAACCGTCGGACATCAACAGCCGCTTCAAATCCAACCTGTCTGAAATGGTGGATGAGAATCTGGATGACTGGGTCGATGTCTACAAGGACTTCCATGCCAATCCGGAACTCGGCCTGCATGAAACCCGCTCCGCCGGGATCATCGCGGAACGCTTGAAAGAGCTTGGCTTCGAAGTGACCGAAGGTATCGGCCAGACAGGTGTGGTTGGTATCCTGAAGAATGGCAAAGGCCCGCTCGTCATGGTGCGGGCTGACATGGATGGCCTGCCAGTGCAGGAAAAGACCGGGCTCGATTATGGCAGCACGGTACAGACCGAATGGAATGGCGAACCCAAATATGTGATGCATGCCTGCGGGCATGATGCCCACATGGCCATCTTCCTCGCCACGGCGCAGACGCTTGTCGAGATGAAGAAAGACTGGAAGGGCACGCTTATGTTCGTGGCCCAGCCTGCCGAGGAAGGGGGCGGCGGTGCCAGCAAGATGATGGCGGACGGTATTTTCGACCGGTTCGGTGTGCCGGACTACGGCTTCGCCCTGCATGTGACGCCTGCGGCCTATGATTCGGTTCAGATCGTGAAGGGACAGATGAACTCCTTCGCGGGCGGTTTCGACATTGTCTTCAACGGCGTCGGCGGCCATGGCTCTCGCCCCAGCACCACGATTGACCCGGTGATGATGGCCTCCAAATTCGTGGTGGACCTGCAAAGCGTGGTCAGCCGGGAGAAACCGGAGCAGGAATTCGGTGTGATCAGCGTTGGGGCCATTCAGGGCGGATCGGCAGGAAACATCATTCCGGACTCCGTGCGCGTGCGCGGCACGGTCCGCTGGTACAAGCCGGAAGTGGGTGAGAAGTTGCTGGCAGGCGTACGCCGCACAGCTGATGCCATTGTTGCCATGACGGGTGCGCCGGAGGCAGACATCAGTATCCGCAGCGGCGGTACGGCAGTCTACAACGATCCCAATCTGTCGGAAGATACGCTGGCAGCGATGAGTCGCGTCTTCCCGGAGGGCAAGGTCACATTCGCGGCGCCGACAACAGGTAGCGAGGACTATGGCGAATTCCTGAAGTCGTTCAGCAATTCGGTCTATTTCCGCGTTGGTGTCTATGATCCGGCCCTGTTTGACGAGAATGGCAAGACGATCGACTTCATGAGAACGCCGGGCAACCACTCGCCCTTCTTCGCGCCGGTTCCGGCACCGACGATCGATACGGGCGTTACTGCGATGACGACGGCTGTGATGAACGTCATGGCGAAGTAGAGCGGGCTGCAGGCTTTCTGCTTGCAACGTGCACAGACAAAGGGAAGGGCGCCCTGATCGTGGGGCGCCCTTCCTGTCTTGTACGGCATCAGGCAGGTGATTTCTGCCCACGGGATCCATACCAGTCGACATTGCGGGTCATGTACATGGTCAGGGCGATGGCGGCAAAACTGGCCAGTGCGCCAGCCAGCAGCGCCTGGCTTTCAGCCCGCATCAGGACATAGATCAGCGCATAAATGCCGCTGAGAATGCCGAGTGCTTTCAGGCCATAGGCACGGGACCGGAAGACGCTCGTCGCATAGGCCGAGATCAGGCCCACCGTCATCAGCGCCGCGATGGCAAAGGCGGCATCGAATCCAGTCCGTTCGGCAAAGGCCAAAAGCAGGATGTAGAAGATCGACTGGGCCAGCCCCACCAGCACATATTGCGCTGGGTGGGCGCGCGCACCGCTCGTTACCTCGAACAGGAACCAGGCGAGGAAGACAAAGCCGATGAACATGGCGGCATATTTCAGGGCGCGCTCCACGCTCTGGTAGGGGCTGACTTCCTTGAGGAAGCGCACGCCCATGTCGCGGCGGCCATAGGCGACGATTTCACCAAGGTCGATATTGCTGCCAGCCCCAGGAATGCCGCGGGCAAGATAGGGCACACGCCAATTGGCGATGAAGCCGTCGACGCCTTTTTCTCCGACATTGTGCGTGTCCGGCAGTTTTCCACCCTGGAAACTCGGGTCTTCCCAGTTGCTGGTCAGGGTCACAGACGTGTCCTTGGCAAATGGGCCGATGGCGAAACGGTCTGCGCCTGTGATGTGCAGGCGGGCGTTGATGTTGAGGGGTGCGGTTGCCGTCGCCAGCCCGTCGATCCGGCCTCCGGCCAGGCGTGAGCCTGCTTGCGGAACGGGCGAATAACCATCATTCGCCAGGGCACTGCGGTTGGCTGGTTCCATGGCGATATCGCGCCCGTTGACCGTGACGATGTAGGCATCACGAATGCCCCGCATGTCGGAGACACCAAGATAGAGGCGGGCATCGTCCCAGACGGGTTCGGCGCCTTCTGGCAAGTTCTTCAGGAGGGCAGTGGGGTCGAAGGTCGCGCGGAAGTCTACCGTCGCATCGAAGACAGGGATCGTATGGATACCGCGCTTGCGTTCGGTCACGTCCACATCGGCCGTCGCTTCGCCTTGTTCCGCGAACACGACGACATGGCCGTAGACCTGGGCTTCTGACCGGCCGGTTCCGATCGTCTTGGCATAAGGCAGGACCAGGACGGGGCCGAGCAGGCTTTGTTGTCCGCCGATGGCTTCGCTCACTTCGCGCAGGGCCCGGTCAGCCCCCATGCGCCTGTCCTGCACAACGCCGAACACGAACAGTGCCGGGATCGCCATCAACAGGGCGAGCGCGCAGACCAATAGCAGTTTCAGTCCGGCAGAGCGTTGAGGCAGATATTGAGCAAGCGGATTGGGGGGCGGTGCCCCCGGCATACTGGGAGACGCACTGGCTGGCGCGCCTGTTGGCGGGATATCGGACATGGGAACCTCCTTGCAAATGGAGGTTTCCGGAATGACCGGCCTGCGCGGCAACCACAGGGCGACGAGACGGCGCCGAGACGGAAAGATTACGGAAAGTTCAGGGCAGGGAAGATTACTTCCCTGCGTCTTGTCCTATGCCCGCTGGGTGCTCAGGGCGCCGTGGCAATGCTTGTATTTCTTGCCGGAACCGCAGGGGCAGGGGGAGTTGCGCGGCGTGTTTGACCAGTCGTCTTCGGCCTGATGCAGTTCCGGGCCCGGCGGCTGGGTCGTATCCGACGGATCCATCTCGTTGACGCCCGTATCCGGGTCGAGATGGGTTTCGTGCGCGGGCGGAGCCTGTTGTGGCGGCGGCACCGGACGGGCCGCCTGCTGAGGCGGCATCTGGGCCGGGGCCGGACGTTGCTGTTGCTCCTGCGGAGGCTGAACGCGGATGTGCATCAGCGAACGGGTCACCGTTGCACGCAGCTCTTCCAGCAGGCTGTGGAACAGGTTGAAGGCTTCGGACTTGAATTCGTTCAGCGGATCACGCTGGCCGTAGGAGCGCAGGTGGATGACCGAGCGCAGCTGGTCGATCATCTGCAGGTGTTCGCGCCAGCGCATGTCCAAGACCTGAAGCAGGACCTGCTTTTCAATCCGGTGCATCTGGTCTTCGCCCACGGCGGATGTGATCGCTGCGTAGACCTGATCGACCGCATCGCGGATACGCTGGGCGATTTCCTTGTTGGCGACGCCTTCCTCGGCGGCCCACTCTTCGACCGGCAGGTCGATGGCGAAGTCGTTGCGCAGGGCTTCGCGCAGCCCGGCGACATCCCATTGCTCCGCATACGCTTTTTCCGGCATGGTGCGGGCAACGAGCGCGTCGATCACATGCTCGCGCATTTCCATGATCACGTCGGAGACGTCTTCGGCGCGCATGAACTCCATGCGCTGTTCGAAGATCGCCTTGCGCTGGTCGTTGATCACGTCGTCATATTTGAGGACGTTCTTGCGGATCTCGAAGTTGCGCTGCTCGATCTTGCGCTGAGAGGTTTCCATCGCCTTGTTCATCCAGGGATGGGTGATGCCCTCATCTTCCTTGATGCCGAGGCGGCGCATCACGGCGTCCATGCGCTCGGCAGCGAAGATGCGCATCAGGTCGTCTTCGATGGAGATGTAGAATTTCGATTTGCCGGGATCGCCCTGACGGCCAGTCCGGCCGCGCAGCTGGTTGTCGATCCGGCGGCTCTCGTGGCGTTCCGTGCCGAGAACATACAGGCCACCGGCATCCAGTGCCCGCTTTTTCTTGACCTCGATGTCGGCCTTGATCTGGGACGTGAGCAGAGAGGTTTCGCCTTCGGTCAGCTCACGGCCGAGCTCGGCTTCCTTCTGTTCCTTTTCCTGTTCGAAGCGCATGTCGAAATTGCCGCCGAGCTGAATGTCGGTGCCGCGGCCGGCCATGTTGGTGGCCACGGTCACGGCGCCGGGTACACCAGCATTCGCCACGATATAGGCTTCCTGCTCGTGGTGGCGGGCGTTCAGCACCTTGTGCGGGATTCGCGCTGCGGTGAGCAGGTTGTCGAGGATTTCCGATTTCTCGATGGACGCGGTGCCCAGCAGGATCGGCTGGCCCTTGGCGTGGCACTCACGCACTTCCTTGACGATCTCGGCATATTTCGCCTTGGCCGTCCGGTAGACGACATCGTCCTCGTCAATCCGCTGGATCGGCTTGTTGGTCGGCAGGTCGATGACTTCCAGCTTGTAAATGTCAGCGAATTCGTCGGCCTCGGTCAGGGCCGTACCGGTCATGCCGGCCAGCTTCTTGTAGAGGCGGAAATAGTTCTGGAAGGTGATCGAGGCCAGCGTCTGGTTCTCGGGCTTGATGTCGACCCGTTCCTTCGCCTCGATGGCCTGGTGCAGGCCCTCGGACAGGCGGCGGCCTTCCATCATCCGGCCGGTGAACTCGTCAATGAGCATCACCTGGCTATCCTTGACGATATAGTCCTTGTCGCGGGTGTAGAGCTTGTGCGCACGCAGGGCCTGGTTGGCGTGGTGGACGAGCGAGATGTTGTGCGGTTCCCACAGGGAGCCTTCCAGCAGGCCCTCTTCGTCGAGCCAGGTCTCGATCTTTTCCATGCCTGGCTCGGTATAGATCACCGAGCGTTGTTTCTCGTCGAGTTCGAAGTCGCCCTCTTCAAGCCGCGGGATCATCGCGTCGATCTTGATATAGAGGTCTGAACGGTCGTCAGTCGGGCCGGAGATGATCAGCGGCGTACGCGCTTCGTCGATCAGGATGGAGTCCACCTCGTCGACGATTGCGAAGTGGTGTCCGCGCTGGGCCATCTGGTCCAGCGAGTATTTCATGTTGTCGCGCAGATAGTCGAAACCGAACTCGTTATTCGTTCCGTACGTGATGTCAGCCGCGTAGGCCTGTTTGCGCTCTTCATCGGTGATGCCGTGCACGATGATGCCGGTCGTCATGCCAAGGAAGCCGTAGATCTGGCTCATCCATTCGGCGTCGCGGCGGGCGAGATAGTCGTTCACCGTGACGACGTGGACGCCCTTGCCTTCAAGCGCATTGAGATAGGCGGCCAGCGTTGCCACCAGCGTCTTGCCCTCACCGGTCCGCATTTCGGCGATGGCGCCGGAATGCAGGATCATGCCGCCCATCAGCTGCACGTCGAAGTGGCGCATGCCGGTGGCGCGCTTGGCGGCCTCACGGGTGACGGCGAAGGCCTCTTCGAGGAGCGAGTCGAGTGTGGCCCCGTCAGCCAGTCGTTTGCGGAATTCTGCGGTCTTGCCCTTGAGGGCGCTGTCGGAAAGCGCCTCCATCATGGGCTCAAGGGCATTGATGCGGTTGACGCGGGCTCGCAGGGGTTTCAGCTTGCGGTCGTTGGCGGAACCGAAAATCTTGCGAGCGACGGAAAACATATCAGGCTGCACCAATCAGGTCTGGGGCGAAGAAACAGGGATCCTGACCGTATGACCGCACAGGAATACGCGGGTTCTCCCACCGTGATTACACCAGCCAAACCCACTCGACCAGCGCGCGGGTGAGACTTAAGAACGCCGCATTGGGGTGTCAATGCGGCGCCATCAGACAGCTGGAGTGATAACTGTGTTGAATCTGAAGGCTTTGCGGGTCCGCCCGCGCATCCTGTTCGCCGGTCTCGTTGCGGGTCTGGCGCTTCTGGCGGCCCCTGCCTGTAATGCGCCACCTGAGGAGGAAGTGCCCGTGCGGGTTGAGGGCGCAACGGCAGCCACTGTGAATGGCGAAAAAATCTATGTCAGCGATGTTGAGCTGGAGGCGGTTGCTCGCGGTCTTGTTCCCGCCGGCAAAAAGGTCAAAGCCGGGGACCCGGAATACGACACCGTCCTGAACCAGCTGGTCGAGCAGAAGCTGATGGCGCAGGAAGCAATTCGGCGCGGGCTGGACAAGGATCCGGCCGGGCGCAGGCGGCTCGAAATGGCTGCGGAGCGTATCCTGGGCAATCTCCTGGTCGAAAATCTCGTCGCCGAAGACGTGACCGAAGACCAGATCGAGGCGATGTACCAGAAGCAGGTCGCCCTGCAGCAGGATGATGACGAAGTACGCATCGCCCATATTCTGGTGGACACGAAAGAAGAGGCTCAGGCCCTGTTCGAGCGTATCCAGGCGGGCGAGAGCTTCGAAAGCCTAGTCAGCGCCAACTCCCTCGATAGTGCAACGCGTATGGAGCAGGGGGATCTCGGCTATGTCTCTCCGAATGATGAGCCCGCACCTTTCCCGCTGGTCATCGCCAATACGGGCGTTGGCGAGGTTTCCCCGCCCTTCGAGTCGGCCGATGGCTGGCACATCTTGAAAGTGAAGGACCGCCGTTCGCGTGCCCCGAAAACGCGGGAGGAAATGCGGCCGGACATCGTGACCTTCCTGACGCTCGAACAGGTCGCCAAGATCGTCCGGCGTCTCAAGGCAGAGGCGCAGATCCAGCAGGGTGAACCGGGGCTCGACGACGCCAGCGCAACGCCTTACAGGCTTCCCGATACGGACACCGGCGCAGGCGATGCGCCGGCAGACAAGGCATCCCCGGCTCCTGAAGGAACTGAACTTTGAACCTCACACCCTCGCCCTTTGCGGCACCCTTCCCGAAACTGCCTGAGGTGAAAGGCGTTCGCGCTGCCACCGGCTCGCGCGGCTTCTATGCAAGGCGCGGCGTGACGCGGGATGACGTGTTCCTGTTCGCCTTCGATGAGGGCACGACCTGTGCGGGCGTCTATACGGTTTCGCGTACGGCTTCGGCAGATGTGCTGTGGTGCCGGGAAGCGTTGCAGACCGGCGGCGGCGTGGCCCGTGCGCTGGTTGCCAATTCCGGCAATTCCAATGCCTTCACCGGCCCGAAAGGCCGGGAGAAGAACGAAGCGACGCTGAAAGCCATGAGCGAGACGCTGGGTGTGGCGAAGGAGCATTGCTTCCTGGCCGCAACAGGTGTGATCGGCGAGCCGCTGGCCGATCCGAACTATGTCGGCGCATTTGTGCCGGACCTGGCTGCCAGGCTTGGCGCGCCGGACTGGGAAGCCGCCACCCGCGCTTTCATGACCACCGACACGTTCGCCAAGGGCGCCGGTGCGACCCTGGATATTGACGGTATCACCGTGAACTTCGCCGGCATCGTGAAGGGTTCCGGCATGATCGCGCCGAACATGGCGACCATGCTGGCCTATGTCTTCACCGATGCCGCCATCTCCCATGATGTGCTCCAGGACCTGCTGGAAGACATCACGAACGAGACGTTCAATTCGATCACCGTGGATGGTGACACGTCCACCTCCGACACGCTGATGGTGTTTGCCACCGGCAAGTCGGGCATGGCGCCGATCACCTCGAAGGACGATCCGCGCCTCGACTCAGTTGCGATGGCGCTGCACTCGGTCTGCCTGGAGCTGGCCCAGCTTGTTGTGAAGGACGGAGAAGGGGCGCAGAAATTCGTCACCGTACAGGTAGACAGTGCCAGCTCGCACCTGTCGGCCAAGATCATTGCCTGCGAGATTGCCAATTCACCGCTGATCAAGACGGCGATGGCGGCAGGCGATGCGAACTGGGGCCGGATCGTGATGGCCGTCGGCAAATCGCTGGAGCCGATCGATGCGAGCCGTCTCGCCATCTGGTTCGACGACATCCAGGTCGCGAAGGACGGCGCACGCGTGCCTGATTATGATGACGCGGCGGCCAGCGCCGTCTTTGCCCAGCCGGAATTCACCATCCGCGTCGATGTTGCCGCCGGGGAGCAGTCGGCCACGGTGTGGACCTGCGACCTGACGCACGGCTATGTCGACATCAATGGCGCCTACCGGACGTGAGCTGCAAATGAGCCATCGTCTCATTCTGGTGGTCGCCGTCGCGCTTTACAATGAAAAGGGCGAAATCCTGCTGGCCCAGCGGCCGGAGGGCAAGCAGCTGGCCGGGCTGTGGGAGTTTCCGGGCGGCAAGGTGGAGCCGGGCGAGACGCCGGAGGCTGCACTTGTGCGCGAGCTGCAGGAAGAACTTTCCATTACGGTTAAGGAATCGGAACTCGAACCGCTCACATTCGCCAGTCATACTTACGCTGACTTTCATCTTCTCATGCCACTCTACAAGTGTCAGGCATGGTCGGGCGAGATCTATCCACGGGAAGGCCAGGCCATCGCGTGGGTTCCTCCGGCAAACCTGTTCAACTTTCCGGCACCCCCGGCGGACATCCCGCTATTCGAGGTTCTGTCGGGAAAAGGTGCGACGGAGGAACCATGAGAGCCGCACGCGAATATATGATGGATTTCCTCGCCGACGATGGCGGGGCGACGGCAATTGAATACGCCCTCATCGCTGGCCTGATCGCGATTGCGATTGTCGGTGGTGCCGCGTCTGTCGGATCGTCCGCCAATGATGCGTATCAGAAGGCGGCGGACGGTTTCCCGGACCCGGCCTAAACGTCACGCATCTTTGCCTTGCTGGCGCACGGCGTCGGCAAGGCTGGCCCTGGCGGAGCCGGGCTTCAGCGGCTTTGGCTGTCCCGGCGCAGGGGCCCAGCCGGATATATGCACAATTTCGAATGTGGCCCGCACGCACCCGTCTGGGTCTGCATGCCGTTCGCGATAGAGGGCCAGCGCCCGGTCCAGGACGGCGCGCGGCAGGGGGCGGATCATGCCGGGGGCCAGGGCGCTCTGCTCGGCCATGCCTTTCAGGTCTGACAACAGGCGTGCCGGATCACGGTAACGCACGATAACCGTATCCCGGTCCGCCACCGGCAGTGCAAAGCCTGCGCGTTGCATGAGGTCTGCCATGTCCTTCAGGCCTGGCAGGGGCGATAGGCGGGGGGAGACGCCGCCGGAAACTTCCATTTCCGCTTCCATGAGGCATTCCCGCAGCTCGGCCAGCGTGCCGGCACCGAACAGGGCCCCGAGAAACAGGCCATCCGGCTTCAGGCCCTGCCGGATCCGCACCAGCGTACCCGGCAGGTCGTTCACCCAGTGCAGGGACAGGGCCGAGACAACAAGATCATAGCGGTCTGCGGGCAGGGCGGGGGTTTCCTCGTCCAGCACGTCTGCCGCGATGCCGGCTGCCCGGGCCATGCTTACCATGGCCGGCGACAGGTCGCTTGCCTCTACCGTGTCCGCCCGTCCGGTCTCTGCGAGGATGCGGGCAAGGCGTCCATCATGGCAGCCAAGGTCCAGCGCGCATTCGAACTGGCGGGGTGTATCCTGCACGCGATCGGCGAGATCCCTCGACACGCGCTCCTTCAGGAATGCATAGTCGTCATAGCGGGGCGCGGCCCGGTCACGGTTGCGCGCAACACGGGCACGGTCGAACAGGCGCGGGGGAGCGGCGGGCGTCATGGCACGCGATATGGAGCAGAGGCGGAGCCGTTCAAAGGTCTTTCTGCGGAATGCCGCGGATTTCCTCTGGCCGCCGCGTTCCCTGGTCAGCCGTGAGCGCGGTCTCGGCAAGGGGCCTCTGGCCCCGCATGAATTCGGGCAGATCCACTTTCTGGGCGGAGCGGTTTGCGACCGGTGCGGCGCCCCGCTGGGCGCTGAGATGGACGAGGGGGCTGTCTGTGCCGCCTGTATCGCCCGCCCGCCGCGCTGGGACAGGGCGCGGGCGGCTTTCGTGTATGAGGCATCCTCCCGGCGTCTGGTGCTGGACCTCAAACGCTCCGGACGGCGTGACGGGCTCGGCACGTTTTCCGGCTGGATGGCGCAGGCAGGCCGGTCCTTGCTGGACGAGGCGGATGTCATGGCGCCCGTACCGTTGCACTATGCGCGCCTGGTCAGCCGCGGTTTCAACCAGTCCGCCTGGCTGGCCGGGGCCCTTGCGCGGCGGACAGGCGTACCTGTCGCGGTGGACGCGCTGAAGCGGACCCGCCGGACCCCGACTCAGGGCGGGCTTTCCGCCAGGGCCCGCCGCCGCAATGTGGCGGGCGCCTTTGCCGTGCGGCCACGGCGTGCCGGGTCTGTCCAGGGTAAACGCGTCCTGTTGATCGACGATGTGCTGACCACAGGTGCGACGCTCGGCGCATGCACCCGTGCCCTGAAAAAGGCAGGGGCGCGGCATGTCGACGTTCTGGTGCTTGCGCGCGTTGTACGGGAAACCGACGTTACCATATAGTTCCTGTAACGGTTCCAAGGAGCTTACTTGATGGCGAAAGTCACGATCTACACCCGGGCCTTCTGTCCCTATTGTTCGCGCGCGGTATCGCTGCTGCGGCAGAAGCAGGTCGACTTTGAAGAAATCGACGCCGGCATGAATGTCGAGAAGAAGGCCGAGATGGTCCAGCGTTCCAATGGCGGGCGCACCTTCCCGCAGATCTTTATCGGGGAGCATCATATCGGCGGCTGCGATGACATGATGGCGCTGGAACGGGCTGGCAAGCTGGACCCGATGCTGGCGGCGCCCTGAGAAGGAACTGACCGGTGATCCGCTATGCCCTCCATTGCAAGGCCTGCGGCGGGGAGTTCGAGGCGTGGTTCGCTTCTTCCTCGGCCTATGAGCAACAGAAGGAAAAACGGCTCGTCCGTTGCACGGCGTGCAATTCCTCGCGCGTGGATAAGCAGATCATGGCGCCTGCCGTGAAAACCGCGAAAGCGAAAGAGGCCGCGCCAGACCCTGAGAAAATGTTCGCGGCCTTCGCCGAGAAGGCCCGCCAGCATGTGGCGGAAAATTTCGACTATGTCGGCGGCAATTTTGCTGAAGAGGCCCGCTCCATGTTCTACGGCGAACAGGACGAGCGCCCGATCTGGGGCGAAACGACCGAGGAAGAGCGCGAAGCCCTGAAGGAAGAGGGGGTGCCGGCCAGCCCGCTGCCCGCCCCGTTCACGCCGCCCGTGCCAAAGGTGAAGTCCAAGGGTCGGTTGAACTGACAAACCGGCGGGCGGCTGCGATCTGCGGCATTCCGGGCACCATGATCCGCTTGACCCTTGGCCTGCCTTCGATAATACGGCAGGCAGCAATGATTTCACGGGGAGAGCCCTTACATGGCCGCCAGCGAATACCACCACGGGGAAATGGATATCCACGACCAGCAAGCCACTTGGGACGGCTTCATCAAGGCCACCACTTGGGGCAGCCTGATCCTGGCTCTGATTCTGGGTCATGCCGTTCTCTCCATCGCCATTGGCCTGCACTGGGCTGTTTCGATGGGTCTGATGGCGCTGGTCGGGATCGGTTCGGGCCTCCTGCTGAACATGAGCGGCCGCTGGTATGCGACGCTGGTCATCCTGATCGGCCTTGGCCTCTTCGTTCAGTTCATGATCTGGCTGTTCGGCGTTCTCGTCTGATACGGCTTTCCAGCCAGCCCTGATGGGCGCCGCCTAGGTGCCTTTCCCATTATCGCAGGTACCGCACACCGTTTCGGCCGGATCGGCTTCGAGGCGGTGTAGTGCTATGCGGCCTTCACATGTCAGGCAGAAGCCGTAACGGCCCTTGTCCATACGGGCGAGGGCCGCTTCGATACGGGCCAGTTTGCGGGCATAGTGTGCCAGCGGGGTGTCAGCCGCCTGACCGCCCTGTTTTGCCGCCAGCCCCAAGCATGACGGTGCAAGAGAAGTTACATCCGTCTTCATCAAAATCATGCTGCGACGGCTTTAAGGGGTTGGCAAGGCGCATCGGGGCAAAGAATGGGCAGCCATATCGACTCTCGGGAAAAGCGAGTCATTTTCAGGCCTAACCGGAGATACGGATGGCGCAGTCCCCCCTTGTCCTGAGAGATGTCACCAAGCGCTTTGGTGGCTTCACGGCCGTTCAGGGCCTGTCGCTGGATGTGCCGGAAGGGCGCATTATCGGCTTTCTGGGCCCCAATGGTGCCGGCAAGTCGACCAGCCTGCGCATGTCGCTGGGCGTGATCCCGCCGGACGAGGGGGAAGTGCGCCTGTTCGGAGCAGCACCGAATATCCTGTCCCTGCGCCGGGTCGGCTTCCTGCCGGAGGAGCGCGGCCTCTACAAGAAGATGACCGCGCGCGACACGATCGCCTATTTTGCCCGCCTGAAGGGCATGAGTGCCGGGGCGGCGAGGGCCCGCGCGAACGAGCTGATGGAGTCCACTGGCCTGGCTGAGTTCCGTGCCTCGCGCGTGTCGAAACTCTCCAAGGGCATGGCGCAGAAGGTCCAGATCCTGGCCACGCTGGCCCATCAGCCGGATTTCCTGATCCTGGACGAGCCGTTCTCCGGCCTCGACCCGGTAAACCAGCAGGTTCTGGAAGACCTGATCCGGGCCGAGCATGCGCGCGGGGCGACGATCCTGTTCTCCACCCATGTCATGGAACATGCTGAGCGTCTCTGCGACCGGATCGTGATGATGGCGCGCGGACGGAAGGTGTTCGACGGCACGCTGCCGGAGGCCTTCGCGACGCTGGACAAGGGCGCCAGCCTGGAAGTGGAGCAGGGGTTCGATCTGGCCGCCGCGCTCGCCCCGAAAGGGTTTGACGCTCAGCGTACGGCAGACCGCGGCCATGGCGATGCGTGGCGGATTGCCCTGCCGAAGGGAACCGGCCCGCAGGACGCCTTGCGTGCCGCCATCGAAGCCGGGGCGCCGATTACGGGCTTTGCGCCCGACGAAGCGCGCCTGCGCGATGTGTTCGTGTCCCTGGTAGGGGAGGCGGAGGCCGCCGTGCTCGATACGCCTGCGGATGCGGATGAGGGAGTGCCCGCCTGATGCGCAATATCTATCTCATCTTCCGCCGGGACTATTTCGGCTATGTGAAGGCCTGGGGCTTCTGGCTCAGCCTGGCGGCGGTGCCGCTGCTGATGCTGGTTGGCTCGCTGTTCACGGTGTTCGCGGCACAATCCTCACCCATCCGCTATTATACGGTGGTGGAGCCCGGGCATGTCTTTGCCGAGGCGATCGACGCGGAATTTGAACGGTCTGAAGCCGCCGCCATGGCGCAGGAAATTACCAGCCAGATGCAACTGCCCGAAGGGAGCATGGATAATGGCGCCATGCAGGCACTCCGTGAGCGAAAATTCATCGAAGTTCCGTCCCCGGCAAGCGATCTGGATGGCCTGCGCCCATACCTTCTAGGTGAGAAATTCGTGTCCGGCCCGCTGGGCGACAAGCCGCTCTTTGCTGCCTTCATCCTGTCGGAGGATGGCAAGGCGCTCGAATACTGGAGCGATGACGTCAACATCAACTCCCTGCGCTATGAGGCTGAGGACGCCGTGCGGCGCCTTGCCCGCAAACATGCGCTGGAAGCCGCAGGCCTGAGCCCTGACTTCATCCAGCAGGCGGACGATGCTGCTGTGCAGGTTCCGGCCCGGCGTATCCGCACCGTGGCCGAGCAGGAAACGACGGGCGGGGAAGTCACGCTGGCTGACAAGGCACCTGTCTTCGTCGCCGGGGCGCTCGCCTATTTCCTGTGGCTGATGGTGTTCTCGATCATCCAGTACCTCTTGATGGGCACGATTGAGGAACGCTCCAACAAGATCTTCGACACGCTGCTGACGTCTGTACGCATGCCGGAACTGCTGGCGGGCAAGCTGCTGGCCGTGTTTGCGGTGACCTCCACCATGATGCTGGTCTGGAGCCTTTTCGCGCTGTCAGGCTCTGCCTTCCTTGCGACGCAGGTGCCGGGGGCAGGGGACATGATCACGCCTTTCCTGGCCGCCGCGGCGAGCCCTCAGATCATGGTGCCGGCGCTGGTCAGCTTCGTGCTCGGCTACATCATGTATGGCATGATCTTCATGGCGCTGGGCTCCCTCTGCGACACGATCCAGGAAGCTCAGACATTGCTCAGCCCGATGATGATCCTGCTCATGCTGCCCATGTTTGCGATTTTCATCGCCTTTCAGGACCCGGGCTCGCCTGTGGTGGACGTGGCCACCTGGGTGCCGCTGTTCACGCCCTTCCTGCTGATCCTGCGCATGCCGCATGACCCGCCCATGTGGGAAGTCGCCCTGCAGATGGGCCTGATGGTGGTGACGACGCTGGCCGTGCTCTGGGTCTCCGTCCGCGTCTACCGCGCCGGGGCCGTCAACGGCGCCAGCATCGGCGACCTCGGCAAAATGCTGAAGGGTCTGGGGCGCAAGAAGGCGGCATAACAAAAACCCCGCCAGATCGCTCTGACGGGGTTTTGGTTATCTTGTGATAAGCAGCGCCTTGGAGGGGGCTGTCGCGCTGGGCGCGTGCGGAGGGAAGTTGGTCACAGGCTCAGAGGCCCGAAAGGCGCTTGAGGCATGCCGCTTCGTCTTTCCCGGAAAGTTCTGCCGCAATTTCAAGCGACCGCACGGGGCGGGTTTCCCGGCCCATGGGCCGCCAGGTGATGGCACGCAGTTTGTCGCCGTCGGCGACCTGAGCGGTTTTCTCCTGCATCGGGTCTCGTTCGTTCTGGTTTTCGGACCAGGCTCGAAGTTCCATCCCGTTGCGTAGGCCGGCTTCCCAGGCGGCGCTACCCTCGGTAACGCCCTGGATCTTCCAGCCGGCGGCCCGGGTCGCGGCGAAATCGAAGCCGCGCTCCCATACTGCCTGTTCTTCGGTGGAAATCCTGCCGCAGGGGGCGAACAGGTCTTCGGGCAGGGATACGGGGCCGCCGTTCATGGCCATGGTTTCGAGGTCAGCCGAAGGATCCCAGCCGCTGACCTTTTTCACGCTGCGGATCAGGAGGTCGTAGATGCCAGCCTGATCGTCCTTCGCGGCAGCCTTCTGCATGCGCAGGAGCACATCGTCGAGATCGCGCTTGCCCTTGGTCTTTTCACGGATCTTTCCATCGAGCCATGAGGCGATCAGCATACCTTTCTGATAGGGTAGCCGGCCCATGTCCGGATTCGACCAGAAGCCATCGGCGATGGCCTCGGCATCAGCATCGCGTACGGGGGAAAGGTCCAGCGCCTTTGCGGACTTGTTGAAGGCGTCCGCGAAATCCGCTGCCGACCAGATGCCTTCGCGGACGAGGATGCGGAAGCTTGCCCATTCCGTGAAACCCTCGGACAGCCAGTAATGGCGCGCCTCGTTTTCCTCGGGCATCCGGCCGATCCGGTGCGGGATCCAGGAGTGCATCATTTCATGCGCCAGCAGGGGCGCGACATCCTTGCCATCGATATTGGCGCTGGCGAAGATCGAAAAGGCGTCGCCGAGGCCGGTGCCGCCGATGGAATAAACCTCCGGGGCCATCTGTTCGGCGATGACGGTGACGAGAAATGGCGCGTCTTTCGATTTCCAGTATGCGCGTTCGGCGCGGGAGATGCGGCTGAACGTGTCCTGCCAGTAGGCATCGTCTACCGTGTCGAATGTGCCGACGAGACCGAGGCGGGCGCCGCCGCCAGCGTCGATGATCCGTATATCCCCGCCGAGCATCGCGCTTTGTCCCAGGGCGCTGAACGTGGTGTTTCCGTCCGGATCGTGTTGAAGGTCCGAGACGATTTGCAGGCCCTGTGTGGGCTCAAGGCGGACGTGTGCCGGCGTCGTATCGCTGACATGTTCCGGCCAGGGCAGGGCCGTGTACCCGATGAAGAAGAAATAGTCCGGTTCGAAGCGCGGGCGGTAATCGTTTCCGCCGCGCTTTGCGGGCGGGGCATCGGAGCCGCCGCCGAGCGTCCAGGTCAGCGTGACGGTTGCACCCGGTGCATGCCGCAGCACGAGATGAGCGGCATCAGCGCCGGGCTCGAGGCTTGCACCACTGGCGGAGAAATCCCTCAATCCGCGATAGAGTTCCCGCTGACCGCCCCATTGATCGGGCAGCTCCACGACGGTTTCGCCGTCTTCGTCACCGGAGAAGATCAGGGAAAAGTCGATATGAGTGACGTGCCCGTCTTCCAGCACCGGTACGATCTGCCAGTCGATTGGCTCTGGTGCAGGTGCGGCCCCAACAAGAAATGCCAAAGCGGCCACAATTGGCCCGGACCTCAAAAACATAAGTAACCCCGCAGACAAAAGAACCTCGTTGCGAACGGGCAGCCTGACGACAAGTGTAATCTTTGTAAGGGGCTGTATTCATTGCAGCTGCGACGGCTGGGTGGGCAGGTGCAAACAAAAACCCCGCCAGATCGCTCTGACGGGGTTTTGATTATCTTGCGATAGAAGCAGCGTCCTAGAGGATGCCTTCGCGCTGGGCGCGCTTGCGAGCCAGTTTGCGGGCGCGGCGGACGGCCTCAGCGCGCTGGCGTGCTTTTTTCTCGGACGGCTTTTCGAAATGCTGGCGGGCCTTCATTTCGCGGAACAGGCCTTCACGCTGCATCTTCTTCTTCAGAGCGCGCAGGGCTTGCTCAACATTGTTATCGCGGACGACGATCTGTACGATGGGAATCTCCATTGGGTTGGGGGCGTCGCCCCGATTGTGACTTTGTGTCGGCCAGACAGGCCGGAAAGCGGGCGCTATATCACGTCAAAAGGGATTTGGCCAAGCCCCCCTTTGCCATGGAGTTCAGTCATGACTGTCACACCCTCTCGGAAACTTCGCCGCCGCTGGCTGGATGCGCTCCTGCCGGAGGTGCCGTTTGACGGCTGGACAGAGGCCGCAGCCGCCCGAGCGGCCAGTCAGGCCGGGCTCAGCGATGGTGAACAGGCCCTTGCCGCCCCGAGGGGCGTGATCGACCTGATCGACGGCTTTTTCGAGGAAGCGGGCGAGGCCGCAAAGGCAGATCTCGCGGCGCAGGACCTCTCCTCCATGCGCGTTCCGGACAAGGTGAAGGCCGGCGTGCTGGCCTGGCTGAAGGCGCTGGAGCCCAACCGGGAGGCCGTCCGCCGGGCCGTTTCGCGCGGCATGGTGCCGTGGAACACGGGGCCCGCGTTGCAGCGCGGCTGGGCCGTGGCCGATTTCGTCTGGGAAGCTGCCGGTGATACGGCAGAGGATTACAACCGCTATTCCAAGCGCGGCTTGCTCACGGCCATCCTGCCGCCGATCGTCATGTACTGGCTGGACAACCCCTCTGAGGAAGACCTCGACGAATATGTCTCCCGCCGCCTTGCCCAGGCTTCGGGCGTCGGGCGCACGGCGGGCAAGATCCTCCGCCCCTTGCTTGACGTCATCGGCTCAAAGGGGCCCAATAGCGAAAAAGCGCCAGGCGCGCGCCATTAAGCGGAGACGGCTTGCAGTCAGATTGTCGGAAAGTGTGTCGGACGGAAGTTGATCAAGCGCCCCAGGGGGCTGGGGGGGCTGATGGGTCCGGGGTGCGTGATGTTCACCTCCGTCCGACAAGACAAAGATGGCCGTGTGCGAGGGCGCAAGCAAGACCGAAAGGTGGCGGGATTGCCCCATTTCGCAGTGTTTCAGTGGAAATCCGGATTAAATGTCGGTTAGGCGAGCCTGACCGGCCCCGATTCGCATTACAGGGGAGTCATAAACAGAGAAAATGAGTGAATTTCCGTCCCGTCAGGCCGCGTCAGAGCCCCGAATCGCTTTCCACAAAACCGAGATGCAACCGATTCTCGACGTCTACGGACGATTGGTCATGGCCGGTGAGGCCCGTGACTATGCCATCGGCATGCACAAGGACCACGCGATCTTCGCGATCTACCGCCGTCACGCGGAAAATCCGACCTGGCGGATCGAGAAACAGCCCCACCTCGCGAACATGCAGGGACAGTATGTGGTGTACGGACAGGCCGGCCAGGTGCTGCGCCGGGGCCGCGAGCTGCAGCAGGTATTGAGGGTTTTCGACCGCAAGCGTTTCACCATCGTGAAGTAATTCCACAGGCGCGGCGTTAACCCTCTGTTTACTAAAAACTTCTTGCGAACAAGATGAGAACAAGATAGGAACATGCTCATCGGAACGGAGCATGAACATGAGCATTGCAGTCAGTTTTCGGGGACGCTCTGGCAAGGCATGGGACTTCCAGCGTGTTCCAAAGGACGCTCCCTGGGCGCGCAGCCCGGGTGCCGTCATCTTCGCGGCCCCAGACTCGTTCGGCTGGCGCATCATCCGCGTGATGGAACTGTCCGGCCGGCCGCATGACCTGCAGCCCATCTGGGCGCTGGCAGAGGCGGAACGCTACGGCGCCACGGCCGTGTTCCTCGCGCTCGAATTCGACGCCCGGGAGCGCAAGCGCCTGGTCGCTGATATCGAGGAAGGGTTCAGCCCGGTCTGTCTGGGTCCGCGTGAGGCGCCGGAAACATCGCTTGCTGCCTGATTTCCGGGCCTGATTACGGGGCCTGATTGCGCGCCCTGATCCTTATTGCTCGGGCGCAGGCCGGTTCAGCGCTGCCTGCGCCTCAGCCGTCTCGGCCAGCCGGGTCAGCTCGATGAACTCGGCGCGATAGCCGAACTCATCCTCGCCTTTCGCCCCTGCGGCCAGCGTGCGGATCTCTTTCCAGCCGAAGCCGGGGGAGAGGGCCTCGCCGCCGCGCAGCATTTCCCCGAAGCCTGCCACGGCGGTGGCAAAGCGGGTCCATTGCGGGGCGGCCTCCAAGCTGTCTGACTTGTCGGCATCGGTGACGGCATGGGTCAGCAGGATGGACTCGGCCTCGCCCGGCGGTTTGTAGCGCAGCTTCACGAAGGCGTATTCGCCGGACGGGTCGTCTGCGGCGGCTGACTGGTTGCCATAGCGCAGTGGGTCGATCTGCGCGGCGCCTGAGCCTGTGGGCGTGATGTCATAGATCGCTGTCACGCTGGCGCCTGCGCCGATGTCTCCGGCATCCACCTGGTCATTGTTGAAGTCCGCCCGGTCCAGCATGCGTGTCTCGTAGCCGATCAGGCGGTATTCCGCGACGCGGGCCGGGTTGAACTCGACCTGGATTTTCACATCGTCGGCAATCGGGAACATGTTGCCGCCAAGGTCGTCCGCCAGCACTTTGCGGGCTTCGCTCAGCGTGTCGACATAGCTCGCCGTGCCATTGCCCGACTGGGCGAGTTTCTGCATCAGCGCATCATTGTAATTGCCGCGCCCGAAGCCGAGCACGGAGAGATAGATGCCGCTCTCGCGCTTGCGGGAGATGAAATCCTCCAGCTGTTCGGAATCCGTGATGCCGACATTGAAGTCGCCATCGGTCAGCAGCATCACACGGTTTACCGCATCCTTTTTCAGGCCCTGTTCGGCGAGGGAATAGGCAAGGCGAAGGCCCTCACCGCCAGCGGTCGAGCCGCCTGCCTGCAGGTTTTCGAGCGCGGCGACGATCTTGCGCTTGTCGCTGACCGGCGTCGGCGGCAGTATTTCGCCAGCTGCGCCCGCATAGACGGCGATGGAGATCGTATCGGCCGGGTCCATTTCTTCCAGCATCAGCTTCAGCGCCTGCTTGGCCAGCGGCAGCTTGTCCTCGGAATGCATGGAGCCGGACACATCCACCAGCAACGTCAGGTTCACCGGCGGGCGGGCCTCATGGTCGATGTCGCGGCCCTGAATGCCGATCTGCATCAGCTGGCGTCCCTCGGCAAAGGGTGAGGGGGCAAGCGTCACATAGGTCGCAAAGGGAGCTTCACCCGCCTTTGGCTGCGGGTAGGTATAATCGAAATAATTGATCAGTTCCTCGATCCGCACGGCATCTTTCGGCGGCAGGACGCCGCTCTTCAGGAAGCGGCGCACATTGGCGTAAGCGGCCGTATCGACATCGATGGAGAAGGTCGAAACCGGCTCCTCGCGGGTCAGCTTCACCGGGTTCGGTTTGACGTCTTCATATTTGTCCCGGAATTCCGGTTCCGGCGTGGGCATCATCACCATGGCCGGGGGCGGGGCGCCTGCCACAGCCTCTGCGGCGCGTAAGGCGCCTGTCACTTTCACC
>JACXUV010000014.1 GCA_014763715.1 Rhodobacterales bacterium
ACTACCGCAACCACCAGAAGGGCGAAGCGACCTCGACCAACTCGATCGCCTCGATCTACGCCTGGACGCAAGGCCTCGACCATCGCGGCCGGATGGACGGTACGCCGGAAGTGCGCAAGTTCGCGCAGACACTGGAAGAGACCATCGTGAAAACTGTCGAAGCCGGCTTCATGACGAAAGACCTCGCCCTGCTGGTCGGTCCGGATCAGGGCTACCTGACGACCGAAGGCTTCATCGAGAAAGTCGCCGAGAACCTCGAAAAGGCCATGGCGTAAGCCTGATCCTTCTGACAAGGCAAGAATTGGAAAACCCCGCAGCGCCTGCTGCGGGGTTTTTCATTGGGCGCCGGATGTTTCGGTCATAACTGGCGTGGGATCCGGTGCGGCCCCTGCGTCCGGTGACCTGTCCCCGCGCAGGACGAACCAGACGATGCCGACCAGTGCGGCCATCGGGATCAGCCAGAACAGCCAGGCCGGACGGGCGGGTGCACGTTCAGGCAGGGCTGGCTTCGGATCTCCGGGGTCAGTCATACTATGGCCTTGTCGATATGGGTGAACGCCTGTCTGCACCCGAGCCTCGCAAAAGGTGCAGGCAAGTCAAGCGGCTTCAGGTTCAGGCCTCGCCCAGCAGGCGGCGGACATGGTCCTCAAGGTCCAGCTGGCGCAGGCGTTTCAGGCGCTCGACCAGCAGGATCCGGCGAAGCCGCTGCATCATTCGGCATCTGGTCATGCAGCGCATCGGCGCCCTGCCAGTCCACGTCGAACAAGACATCCTCTCCGGCATCGAGACGGGCGACCGTGTCCGCTTTCGGCGTGCCGTAATACTTGTCGAAAACGTGCGCCCATTCGAGGAATTCGCGGCGCTCGATCATGTCGTGGAACTCTTCCACGCTGCGGAAGAAATAGTCCTTTCCGTCCTCCTCCCCCGGACGCGGCGCGCGCGTCGTGACTGAGACGGAAAGCTTCACGTCGTGAAACTCATCGATCAGCTTGCGGGCGAGCGTCGTCTTGCCGGCGCCGGACGGGCTGGACAGGACCAGCATCAGGCCGCGGCGCTTGCCGCTGTCTTTGGGGTGTCCGCTATTCGACATTGGCGGCCTGCTCCTTGAACTGGTCGATTAGTCCTTTGAGACCGAGTCCCGCATTCGTCAAATCGAGGCTGACGGATTTTGAGCAGAGCGTATTGGCCTCGCGGTTCAGTTCCTGCGCCAGGAAGTCCAGTTTCCGCCCCACCGGAGAGCCGCCAGCGAGCAGCTCACGCGCGGAGACGAAATGGGCGCTGAGCCGGTCGAGCTCTTCACGTACGTCCGCCTTCGCGGCGCTGAGAGCGATTTCAGCGGCCATCCGCTCCTTGTCGACACGGCTGTCCGGGTCGAGCTCATCAAGTTGCCTGGTCAGGCGTTCCTTCAGGAGGGCCGGTTGCGTATCCGCCAAAGCGCCCGCCTTTTCCCGGAGATCTTCCATACCTGCAACGAGCCCTTCCAGAAGCTCGGCCAGGACACCGCCCTCACGGCGGCGTTCAGCCTGAAGGGCCTGCAGAGCCTCTTCTCCAGCTTTAGCAAGCAGGCTGACGACAGCTTCGTCACTACCGATGTCCCGGAGGTTGGAAGCCCCTGCTTCAACCACGCCCTTCACATTCATCAGGCTGGCAAAAACCTCACCCGACAGTGGTGTACCCGTGCGTTTCTCAACCGCAGACGCCAGCGCATCCAGCAGGACCGTGTTCACCGCCGCCGTATCTGCCCCGGAGGCAAGATCGATACGCAGGGCGACCTGTAGTGAACCGCGCTGAAAATATTTGGGCGCTGCGGATTTGATGGCGCGATCAAGCGCTTCGAAGCCCGGCGGATAGTTCACGCGAACATCCAGTCCGCGCCCATTGACGCTCTTGGCTTCCCAGGCCCAACTGCCCCATTCCGCTTCACCCGCAACGCGGGCAAAGCCGGTCATTCCCGATAGTATGCTCATTCTGAGGCCCGCTCCCGTGCGATTTCTTTCCGCTCATAGGCGCGATAGGCGGCCACATTGCGATTGTGTTCCTGCAGCGTCTTGGCGAACAGATGCCCGCCCTTTCCGTCTGCAACGAAGAAAATGTATTCCGTGTGCGGCGGGTTCAGAACAGCCTCGATCGCCCCGCGCCCCGGATTACAGATCGGCGTCTTCGGCAGCCCGTCGATCTGATAGGTATTCCAATCCGTTTTTGTGTCGATCTCCGACCGGCGCAGGGTCCGCCGCTGCCCCTTGGCATTGTAGAGCGGCTCACCACGCGACACGCCGTAGATGATCGTCGGGTCGCTTTCCAGCCGCATGCCGCGCTTCAGGCGCGTCGTGAACAAAGCCGCGATCTCCGGCTGCTCATCCACAAGGCCGGTTTCTTTTTCGACCACAGAGGCAAGGATCACTGCCTCGTAAGGAGTCTGCACGGGGATCTCCGGATCGCGCAGGGGCCACAGCTCTTCCAGCAGCTCGGTCTGCTTGTCTTGCATCAGCCTGATCAGGCCCGCGCGGGTCATGCCGCGGTCAAACAGGTACGTATCCGGAAGGAGGGAGCCCTCCGGGATTTCCTCTTCCGGCATGTCACCAACAAGAACCGGGTCGGCCTCGATCACCTTGAGAAGTTGAGCTGTCGTGCGCCCCTCCGGCAAGGTGATCTTGTAGAGCACGCCCTTGCCTTCGATCAGCGTGTTCAGCACATCCACCATGCTGGCACCGCGTTCGATCTTGAACTCGCCGGTCTTGATCGCGGTTTCGGATTTGTCGAGCTTTGCCTTGAGGCGGATCAGTGCCGCATTGCGGATGATGCCATCCTTTTCGAGCCGGGCAGCAACGCTGTTCAGCCCTTCCCCCGGTTCGACCTGGAAGACAACTTCTTCAGCCAGTGGCCCGTCGCGGTTCAGGGCATCCTGCATCCAGACCCAGCCGACGCCTGCCACTGCGCCCCCCAGGATGAGGAGCAACACGACGAGCGACAGGAGGCCCTTAAGGAATTTCATGTGTCGCCTCAATCAGCGGGTTTCCTGCACCACAGCCTAAGCGCGGTGCAGGACTCCGGAAAGGGACTTACTTCACCTCGCGCAGCACGAGGCTGGCATTGGTTCCGCCGAAACCAAAGCTGTTCGACATGGCGGCACGCACCCGGCCCTTCTTGGCCTTGTGCGGGATCAGGTCGAGCACGGTTTCAAAGCTCGGATTGTCGAGGTTCAGCGTGGGCGGCATGACCTGGTCACGGATCGCCAGCGCGCAGAAGGCCGTCTCGATCGCACCGGCAGCCCCCAGAAGGTGGCCGACAGCCGACTTGGTCGACGACATGGACATGTTTTTCGCGTGATCCCCGAAGGCACGCTCAACAGCACCCGCCTCACCTTCATCGCCCTTGGGCGTCGAAGTGCCGTGCGCGTTGACATAGTCGATTTCCGACGGATCGAGGCCGGAATGCTTCAGCGCCATCTTCATGGCGCGGTAGCCGCCCTCAGCGCCTTCAGCCGGCGCCGTGATGTGATACGCATCACCCGTCAGGCCATAGCCGACGACTTCCGCATAGATCTTCGCACCACGTGCCTTGGCGTGCTCATACTCTTCGAGCACGAGAACGGCGGCGCCTTCACCCATAACAAAGCCATCACGATCCTTGTCATAAGGACGCGAAGCCTTTTCAGGCGTGTCGTTGAAATTGGTGGACATGGCCTTGGCGGCACAGAAGCCGGCAATGCCAATACGTCCGATCACGGCCTCAGAACCGCCCGCAAGCATCACGTCGGCATCGCCGTACTTGATGAGGCGGGAAGAGTCGCCAATGGCATGTGCACCAGTGGCGCATGCTGTAACGACGGCGTGATTCGGGCCTTTGAAGCCGTACTTGATCGAGACCTGGCCCGAGGCAAGGTTGATCAGGGCCGACGGGATGAAGAACGGGCTGACCTTGCGCGGGCCATGCTCGTACAGGGTAATCGCCGTGTCGTAGATCGACTCCAGACCACCGATACCCGAACCGATCATAACGCCTGTGCGTTCTTTCTCGGTTTCATCTTCAGGACGCCAGTTGGCGTCCTCGACAGCCTCCTCTGCCGCCGCAATGGCGTAGAGAATGAACTCGTCGATCCGGCGCATCTCCTTTTTGGAGACGAATTTCTCCGAATCGAACGCTTCGGGGTCCCCTTCCCCACCGCCGCGACCAGAGGTCCACGGCACCTGGAAAGCGATCTTGCACGGCATATCCTCGGGATCGAACGTATCGATACGTCCAGCCCCGGACTTTCCGGCAATCAGCCGTTCCCATGTGGCTTCCCGTGTCGCCGCAAGCGGCGAAACGATACCAATGCCGGTAATGACGACGCGGCGGTCAGACATGGAGACCCCTCCTGTCCTGATATCTTAAATGTGAGCCTTGATATGGGTCACGGCGTCTCCGACGGAGCGGATGGATTCCTGCACGTCGTCTGGGATTTCGATGTTGAATTCTTCCTCGAAGGCCATGACCAGCTCGACGAGATCCAGCGAGTCTGCGCCCAGGTCGTCAATGAAGCTCGCGCTTTCGACGACTTTGTCACCTTCAACGTCGAGATTGTCGACTACGATTTTCTTAACACGTTCAAGAACGTCAGACATGCTTAACCTCTCTAAAATGCCTGAGGAATGGCCCGAAATCCGAACCATTGTGTTGCGCCTAGCACACAGTTATCCGAGCCGCCAAGCCCTTGTATAGCTGTGAACTGTGCCTATCAGATCATGGCCATACCGCCATTTACGTGCAGTGTTTGCCCCGTAACGTAAGCCGCCTCGTCCGAGGCGAGATAAACTGCAGCTGCTGCGATGTCTCCGCCCTGCCCGAGTCGCCCGGCCGGAATTCGCCCGAGAAGCGAAGTCTTCTGCGCTTCCGGCAGCACATCCGTCATGGGCGATTCGATGAAACCAGGGGCAATCGTGTTGGCCGTAATGCCCCGGCTGGCCACTTCCTGGGCCAGCGATTTGGTAAAGCCGATCATGCCCGCCTTGGACGCGCAATAGTTGGTCTGGCCTGGGTTCCCTGTCACGCCGACCACCGATGTGATGCCGATAATGCGGCCATGGCGGCGCTTCATCATGCCCCGCACGACGCTCTTGGTCAGGCGGTAGTAGGAGCCGAGATTGATGTTGATGACATCGTTCCAGTCTTCATCCTTCATCTGCATCAGCAGCTTGTCGCGAGTGATGCCTGCATTGGCGACCAGGATATCCAGCGGACCGACCAGCGCTTCCGCCTTCGCGGCGAGGCCGTCCACGGCTTCAGCATCAGACAGGTTGCAGGTCAGGATGGCGGTTTCGCCGGGCAGCGTAGCGGCCACTTCGTTCAGCACGCCTTCGCGCGTGCCGGACAGCACCACTTTCGCGCCGGCTTCCGACAGGGCCTTCGCGATCGCGCTGCCGATACCACCGGAAGCACCCGTAACGAGGGCTGTACGGCCAGAGAGTTTGAACATGGGGTTATCCCTTCATGGCTTGTGCGAAGGCTTCCAGATCCTCGGGCGCGCCGAGCGTGAAGCCATTCAGTGATTTCTCGATACGGCGCTGCATGACCGTCAACACCTTACCGTTGCCAACTTCGCCGGTCGTGTCGACACCTTGTGCGACCATGTACTGCACGCTTTCGGTCCAGCGCACGCGGCCTGTGACCTGCGCGACAAGGTTCTGACGGATCGTTTCCGGGTCGGTCACAGCCATTGCGGAAACGTTGGCGACGACCGGAACGACCGGCGCCTTGATGTCCGTGCCTGCCAGCGCTTCGGCCATGGCATCGGCGGCGGGCTGCATCAGGGAGCAATGGAATGGCGCCGAGACGTTCAGCGGCATCGCCTTTTTCACGCCATTGGCCTTCGCCCATTCGCAAGCCGCGTCGATGGCCGCCTTGGAGCCCGAAAGAACCAGTTGGCCCGGTGCATTATCGTTCGCCAGTTCGCAAGCTCCGCCGGTTTCCCGGCCAGCCGCACAGGCAGCTTCCGCCTGGGCCACATCTGCGCCCAGCAGGGCCGCCATCGCGCCCTCACCGGGCTTCACGGCAGATTGCATGGCGTTGCCGCGAATGCGCAGCAGGCGCGCCGTATCGGCAATCGTCAGCGATCCTGCGGCCGCCAGCGCCGAATACTCGCCGAGGGAATGCCCGGCGACAAAGGCCGCGTCCTTCGCGGAAATGCCGAATTCCGCTTCCAACGCCTTCATGGCAGCCAGCGAATGGGCCATCAGGGCGGGCTGGGTGTTGGCGGTCAGTGTCAGCTCCTCGATCGTGCCGTTCCACATCAGGTCCGACAGGTTCTGGCCGAGGGCCTCATCAACGGCCTGAAAGACTTCACGGGCGGCTGGGTAGGCATCGGCGAGGGCCTTGCCCATGCCGATTTCCTGGCTGCCCTGGCCAGGAAAGATGAAGGCGAGTTTGGTCATCGGCGATTCTCCCGGGATTTTCGCCGTGCCTAAATGTGCACGCGCGTGTGCGCAAGCTATTGAAAACCCTTGCAAGATGCGCTTTACAGCCGCCTTCATGGACAGGGATGCGGTCCTTGGTACTCCGGAATGAGCCGGGGGAAGAGGGGCCATCGTCCGGCAGTTTCCCGCTGCCTGGCGCCGCACCCCTTAGATTTTGGGAATGAAAACATGGCTTTGTATGAGCATGTCGTGATCACACGACCTGACATCTCGCCGGCCCAGGTTGACGCTTTCGTCGAAGACCTCACCGGCTTTCTCACGGAAAAAGGCGCTAAAATCGGCAAGACCGAATACTGGGGCCTCCGTAACCTCGCCTACCCGATCAAGAAACAGCGCAAGGGTCACTACTCGCTGATCAACATCGACGGTCCGGCTGAAGCGATCCACGAACTGGAACGCCGCCAGCGCCTGTCCGAAGACGTGATGCGTTACATGACCATCCGCGTGGAAGAGCTTACCGACGAACCGTCGCCGGTCCTCTCCCGCAAAGAACGCCGCCGCGACTAGGAAAGGGACAGGACATGGCTCAGAAACTGAACATCACCAACATCCCGGCCCGCCGTCCGTTCGGACGCCGCCGCAAGGTCGATCCGTTCTCGGGCGATAACGCCCAGGCGATCGACTACAAGGACGTGAAACTGCTCCAGCGCTACATCTCTGAAAAAGGGAAAATCGTGCCGAGCCGCATCACGGCTGTGAACCTGAAGAACCAGCGCAAGCTTGCCCAGGCCATCAAACGTGCCCGCATGCTGGCTCTGCTGCCCTTCGAAGTGAAGTAAGGAGAGACTGACATGCAAGTGATCCTCCTTGAGCGCGTCGAAAACCTCGGCGGCATCGGCGACGAAGTGAAAGTGAAGAACGGCTTCGCCCGTAACTTCCTTCTGCCGCAAGGCAAGGCCCTGATGGCCAATGACCGCAACCGCGCCCGTTTCGAGCGTGAACGCGAAGCCATCGAAGCCCGCAACGCCGAAGCCCGCGCAAATGCTGAAACCGAATCCGAAAAGCTCGACGGTGCCATCTTCGTCCTGATCCGTCAGGCCGGCGACACCGGCCAGCTGTACGGCTCGGTCACCGCACGCGACATCGCCGACGCAGCTGAAGCTGCTGGCTACCACGTGCCGCGTTCGGGCGTGCGCCTCGACAAACCGATCAAAGCGATCGGCCTGTACGATGTTGCTGTCCGCCTGCACGCTGAAGTCACCGTCACGGTTCAGGCCAACGTGGCCCGTTCCAACGACGAAGCTGACCGTCAGGCCAAGGGCGAAGACATTGTCGCTTCGCTTCAGGCTGCCAACCAGGCTCTCGCTGATGAGCAGGCTGGCGAACTGGCTGAGGCCGCTGCAGAGCGCGCCGCAGAAGGCCCGGCTGAAGAAGAATAAGCTTCACAGCATACCAGACAGGAAGGCCGCACCTCCGGGTGCGGCCTTTTTCTTTGGCGGTCATCCACTGCTGACCGGCACTTATCCACAGGCCGCACGGCACTATCACCGTGCACTCTCACCTGAGGTAAGGTAGGATTAACATCATGCCTCTCGACGACACAGCCTCCCCTCAGGACGCCATCGCGCCGCCGCACAACCTGTCGGCCGAAGCCGCTGTGCTGGGCGCGATCCTGTTCGACAACAACTCCTACCAGCGGGTCGCAGACATCCTGCGTTCATCGGACTTCTACGCCCCTGCCCACCAGGAATTGTACGAAGTCGCCTCCGTGATGATCCAGCAGGGCCGCATCGCTGACGGTGTGACCCTGCGCGAGCATTTCGAGAAGGCCGAGAAGCTGACCGAGATCGGCGGGGCGCGTTATCTGGAGCAATTGCTCGATTCGGCTGCCTTCGGCGCCGAGGTCAGCGATTACGCCCACATGATCCGGGATCTGGCGATGCGCCGCTCCCTGGTTGGTATCGGCAGCGACCTGCAGGGACGCGCCCTCCACCCTTCCCCGGATGAGAGCGGCGAACGCCAGATCGAGCTGGCCGAACGCCAGCTGTTCGACCTTGCCGAACGCGGCGCCTCAGGCCGCGGCTTCACCAGCTTTGCAGAAGCGCTGACGGAATCGCTCAAGACCGCCGAAGCGGCCTACAAGCGTGAAGGCAAGATCGCCGGTATTCCCACGGGCCTGCGTGACCTCGACGAGAAACTCGGCGGCTTGCACCGGTCCGACCTCATCATCCTCGCGGGACGTCCCTCCATGGGGAAAACCTCGCTTGCGACCAACATCGCCTACAATGCGGCCTCGGCCTATCGTGCCGAGATGCAGGAAGACGGATCCAAGAAGACCGTGGACGGAGCGATTGTCGGCTTCTTCTCCCTGGAGATGTCGAACGAACAGCTAGCCACGCGTATCATCGCGGAACGCACCGGCATCACGACCCACCGCATCCGTCAGGGCGATCTGGACAAGGGCGACTTTGAACGCCTGCGGGAAGCCACCGAAGAGCTGCAGAACCTGCCGCTCTACATTGACGACACCGGCGGCATCTCGATCAGCCAGTTGGCCGCGCGGGCCCGCCGCCTGCAGCGCTCAGTCGGCCTCGACATGATCGTGATCGACTACCTGCAGCTGATCACCGTCAGCACGTCCGGCGCCAACTCCAGCCGGGTGCAGGAGATCACCCAGATCACGACCTCATTGAAGGCGCTGGCCAAGGACCTCAACGTCCCGATCATTGCCCTCTCCCAGCTCTCCCGTGCGGTGGAGCAGCGTGACGACAAGCGCCCGCAGCTGTCTGACCTTCGTGAATCCGGCTCCATCGAGCAGGACGCCGACGTCGTCATGTTCGTGTACCGGGAGGAATACTACCTCGCCCGGACCGAGCCCGGCGCGGACCCGAGCGACCCTGCCTCCAATGAGAAATGGGCCAAGTGGCGCCAGCGCATGGATGAAGTCTACGGCAAGGCCGAATGTATCATCGGCAAGCAGCGTCACGGTCCCATCGGGCGCGTGGAACTCGCCTTCGACTCCAACGTCACCCGCTTCGGCGATCTCAGCAAGGAACAGCAAGGCTACAGCGGCGAGCTGGAATAAGGCTCAGGCCAGCGCGGCGTGCAGCAGGTCCAGCGCGTCAAGGGCAAAGCGGCGCATATTGTCTTCGCGGTCGTCCAGCCCGGTCTCCAGCGTGCGTGAGAATTCCAGGCCGCCCGGCCCTACAACCGCCACGCAGGTGTGGCCGGCCGCATCGCCATACATGTTCCCGCCGGGGCCGGAGGCGCCCGTCTCGCACAGCCCCCAATCAGCACGGAGCTTGCCGCGTATCGTCCGCGCCAGCAGGCGGGCATAAGGCTCCGTAGAGGAGCGCAGGTCGCCAAGATCGTCCCGGGTCAGCCCCAGCAGGCCGCGGAACGCCTGAGGCGTGTAGATCACCCCGCCCCCGCGATAGAAGGCAGATGCCCCCGGCACAGCCAGAAGCGCGGCAGAGATCAGGCCGCCTGCGGAGGATTCCGAAATTGCGACCGTCTCGCCGCGCTCTTTCAACAGCGCACCGATGTCGGCCGCCAGGGGAATAAGTGTCTGCATCCCTCTCATGAACCAACACAAGGGCACGCTGGCAAGCCGCGACGCGACGATAAGTGTTGGTTTGTCCGCGCTTTCCCTCCACACTGGCGCGAAACAGACAAGGAGGAAACCGGAATGGACCTGAACCTGAAAGGCAAGAATGCCGTCATTCTCGGCGGCACGCGCGGTATCGGCCGGGCCATTGCGGACACGCTGGCCGGAGAAGGCGTCAATGTCGCCGTCTGCGCCCGGAATGCCGGTCAGGTCGCCGAAACGGTCGACGCCCTGAAGGCCAAAGGCGTCAATGCCACTGGCGCTTCGGTCGACATCACCGATGAACAGGCGCTTAAATCCTGGATACAGCAGGCTGGTGAAGAACTGGGCGGCATCGACATGCTCGTCTCGAATGCAGGCGCCATGGCACAGGGCAACACGCCGGAAGCCTGGACACAGAACTTCCAGCTGGACGTGCTGGGCGCCGTCAACGCCTTCGACGCGGCAGAGCCCTTTCTCGCTAAGGCCGCCTCCACCCATGGGGACGCAGCCTTCGTGATCATCGCTTCTGTCTCGGCCGCTCAGGCTGATCGCGCTGACTCCTACGGGCCGATCAAGGCCTCCCTCATCCACATGGCCAAGGGCCTCGCCCGCGAGAACGCGAAGCGCGGCCTCCGCGTCAACGTCGTCTCGCCCGGCATGGTCTTCTTCGAAGGCGGCGTCTGGGACATGGTGAAAAAGAACGCGCCGGACTTCTTCGAACAGGCCAACTCCCGCAACCCGACCGGACGCTGCGCAACCCCGCAGGAGATTGCCAACGCCGCAGTCTTCCTCGCGAGCCCGGCGTCTTCTTACACGACCGGCGTGAACCTCATCGTGGATGGCGCCCTGTCCAGCCGCGTGAACTTCTGAAGACCAGACAGCCGGGCGGGCTTTACAGTTCGCCCAGCCACTCGATCAGATAGCGGTTCACCTCTTCCGGCCGCTCCTGCTGGGTCCAGTGGCCACAGCCTTCCAGCAGGTGACACCCGCGCAGGTCTGCCAGGTTCGGCTTCATCGCCGCGACGATGTCCCCCTGGAACATCTTCAGCACAAGGTCTTTCGTGCCGCCAATGAACAGGGATGGCTGCTGGATCACCGGATTGGCGGGATGGCCTTTCAGGAAGGCATGATCGCGCCGGTGGTTCCGGTAGCGGTTCAGCGGCCCGCGGAAGCCGGACTTGCGGAACTGGCTGTCATAATAGGCAACATCTTCCTCGTTCAGCCAAGGCAACGGCATGGGCGGTTCCGGCAGGCGATGCAGCAGCGTGTCGCCATGCTTCTTGTCCGTGGGCCAGGTGCCTTCCGGCGCATCGCCCGAGACAGCATAATAGAACCTGCGGATCGTCGCCGCCGGGTCGGCCTCAAGCTCCGCCTCGGGCGGGCCGACATCCTGGAAATAGACCTGGTAGAAGAACAGGCCGCGTTCGGTGAACACCTTGTGGACCATGTCGATGAACACGACATCACCCATCGGCAGGTAAGGCACGGAGAGGCCAGCCACGGCCCGGAACTTGTCTGCATGCAGACGGGCGGTGTTCCAGGCAATCGGCGCACCCCAGTCATGCCCCACAACCACGGCCTTCTCGCCGGGTGACAGGGCTTCGGCAACACCCGCAATATCGCCTGTCAGGCTTTCGAGATCATAGGCCTCGATCGCCTCCGGCCGGTCGGACTCGCCATAGCCGCGGACATCCGGCGCCGCCACACGATAGCCAGCCTCGCTGAGCGCCTTGATCTGGTGACGCCAGGAATACCAGCTTTCGGGGAAACCGTGGACGAGCACGACCAGCGGCCCGTCCCCGGCAGTCGCCACGCGCAGCGTGACGCCGTTTGTCTTTACGAACTCGAAGTGTTGTTCGCTCACGTACCGTCCCCGCCGATCCATTTGAATTCCGGCTCATCCCACCACGGGAAGAATTGCGGCATGCCATCAGACACTTTCACCGGATAGGTCGGCTTGCGCTTCTCAAGGAAGCTCATCACGCCTTCACGGGCGTCTTCGGTCTTGCCGCGCGAATAGATCGCCGCGCTGTCGACGATGTGCGCTTCCATCGGGTGGCTGGCGCCCAGCATGCGCCACATCATGTGACGGGTCAGCGTGGTGGAAACAGCCGCCGTGTTGTCAGCAATCTCACGAGCCAGCTTCTTCGCTTCGTCCAGCAGTTCCGCCTGCGGATAAACGGCTTTCACGAAGCCGGCTTCCAGCGCTTCCTGTGCCGGGAAGATGCGGCCGGTGTAGCACCATTCCAGCGCCTGCTGGATACCGACGAGGCGCGGCAGGAACCAGGACGAGGCTGCTTCCGGGTTGATGCCCCGGCGGTTGAACACGAAGCCAAATCGTGCCGTGTCAGCGGCAAGGCGAATGTCCATCGGCAGCTGCATCGTCACACCGATGCCGACAGCCGCGCCGTTGATGGCACCGATCACGGGCTTCAGGCTCTGGAAGATGCGCAGCGTCACGCGGCCGCCACCGTCGCGGCGGATGTCCTCTTCCTCGGTGCGTCCGGCTTCGCCATCGCCTGCGCGCTTGTCATAGTCGAAGGTCTTCGCCCCGGCCGACAGGTCTGCCCCGGCACAGAACGCGCGGTCGCCATGGCCCGTCACGATCACGACGCGCACATCGTCGTCTGCATCGGTGATGTCGAAGGCCTCGATCAGTTCCTGCATCATCTTGCCGGTGAAGGCGTTCATCTTGTCCGGCCGGTGAAGGGTGAGGATGGCGATGCCATCTTCCTTTTCCAGCTTGATTTCATCGAATGTCTTGAGCGCCGTAGCCGCCATGGCAGATCTCCCTTTTGTTTCGCGAACCAGTGAGGCGGGGTTCCGCAGCGTTCGTCAAGTCACTCCCGTTCGGTGTAGTAACCAACAAAGCCATGGCTTCCCGGCCCCTTCGGCAGGGCTTAAATGCTCAGGCAAATGATCTGGCGCATCCTTGTACTCACGACACTTCTGGCGGTCCTGTTCCCGCCTGCCGAGGGGCAGACCCTGGGTGGCGTGTTCGGCCCTGCCGTCAAGGAAGGCACTCAGGAAACACAATACCGTTTTGCCTGGGTTCCCGGTGAAAATGGCGGGTCTGACCGGTTCGGCCATCGCCTCCACTGGCAGCGCGCCCTCGACAGCCGGCGCATGGTCCGCTTGATCGCAACCGCGGACGGAACGGCTGGCAATGTGGAGCCAGCCAATCTGAGCGTTCAGCTTCTGCAGGAGCTGACGCCCGAAGGCCCACGCGCATGGCGGTCTGCCGTGCGGGTAGAGCTGGGTGCCGGGCTGAACGGCCGCGCCAGTTACGCAGGCCTCCACTGGAGCAACGAGGTGCAGCTGGAACAAGGCTGGAGTGCCCGCGCGGTTGCATTGTCGTCCGTTCAATTCGGCGAAAACGCCCGCGACGGGGTGTTCCTCCAGTCCCGCTTCCGGCTGAACCGCAAGTTTTCCGGCGGCACGAATGCAGGCATCGAAATGTTCAACACCTATGGTTCGACAGAGGCCTTCGGACGGTTCGACGAACAGAATCACCGGGCCGGGCCTTATGTCACCCTGCCGCTGGCTGATGGCTGGACCTTTTACACCGGCGCACTTCTCGGCCTTTCAGACCGTGCTGCAGACACGGAAGCCCGGTTCTGGATCGGCCGGGCATTCTGACGCCGCTTCCCGCGCTTGACGCACAGGTGGAACGGGCAAGATAGTCGGCCCTGATCGTTCTCTGCAATTTCCGGAGCTGACTGCATGACCATCCGTCCCATCCTGTCCGCCCTTGCGGTTTCCGCGGCCCTGACAGGACCTGCCCTCGCCGACACGGTTTATCTGACCGCAAGCAGCTTCGTAGACCCGGCAGCAGGCGAGACGCTGAAGGATCAGGCCTTCGTCATCACTGACGGCAAGATCACCGCACGCGGCCCGAAATCGCGTCTCAAGGCCCCGAAGGGCGCCGATGTCATCGAATTCGGTGGCGCCTCCACGCTCCTGCCGGGCTTCATCGACATGCACGTCCACCTGACGGGCGATGCGGAAGACCCGCCCTACGAGTCGCTCTCCTTCTCGGACGAGCGCATGGCGATCACCGGCGTGAAGAATGCCAAGCTGACCCTGCTGGCCGGTTTCACCACGGTGCGCAATGTCGGCGCCGAATCCTATGGCGACGTTGCCCTGCGCGATGCCATCAATGAAGGCGATGTGCCCGGCCCGCGCATGTACGTCTCCGGCCCGCCGGTCGGCATCGTCGGCGGCCACTGTTCGGACATCAACCTGCTGCCGTCGGAATACAAGCTCAAGGGCGAGGGCGTTGCTACCGGCCCGTGGGAATTCCGGGAAAAGGTGCGCGAGAACATCAAGTACGGCGTCGACCTGATCAAGACCTGCTCCACTGGCGGGGTCTTCTCCAAGGGCACGGCGCTCGGCGCAGCCCAGGGCACGCTGGAAGAGCTGACCGCGGCGGCGGAAGAGGCCCACGCCCGCGGCCTCAAGATCGCAAGCCATGCCCACGGCACGATCGGCATCCGCAATGCCATCCTCGCCGGAATCGACACGATCGAGCATGCCTCGATCCTCGATGATGAAACGATCCAGCTGGCCAAGGATCGCGGTGTCTGGCTGTCCATGGACATCTACAACACCGAATACACGCTCTCAGAGGGCGAGAAGAACGGCGTGCTTCAGGAGTCGCTCGACAAGGAGCGCTCGATCTCGAAGATCCAGCGCGACAGCTTCACCCGCGCCCTGAACGCTGGCGTGAAGATGGTGTTCGGATCGGACGCCGGCGTCTATCCGCATGGGCGGAACGGCCAGCAATTCTCCCGCATGGTCACCTTTGGCATGACGCCGATGCAGGCAATCCAGGCTGCGACCGTCAACGCCGCCGAAGCGCTCGGCAAGGAAGGCCTGGTCGGCTGCGTCGAAGTTGGCTGTTCAGCGGATTTCGTCGCAGTGAAGGGCGATCCCCTGAAGGACATGACCCTGCTCGCCAATGTCGACTTCGTCATGAAGGAAGGCACCGTCTACAAGAACAACGGCGAGCCGCAGGCAAGCGCGTTCTAGGCCCGGCATGGACTTTCACGACTTCCCCCCCGTCACGACCTATGCGGCGCCGTTCTTCGTGCTGTCGGTTGCCTTGGAATGGTGGGGGGTAAAGACCGGGCGCTTCCATGGCCGCTATGAAACGAAGGACGCCTTCACCTCCCTCGCCATGGGCATCGGCAATGTCGTCGTGAACACGCTGACGGCGACGCTGTTCTTCTGGCTGCTGATGATTGCCTGGCCCTACCGGGTGTTTACCCTGCCCTATACCTGGTGGAGCTTTATCGCTTGCTTCGTACTTTATGATTTCATCTATTACTGGAAGCACCGCTTCGCTCACCGGGCGCGCTGGTGGTGGATGGAACATGTCACGCACCATTCCTCGGAGCACTACAATCTGACCACCGCGCTGCGCCAGCCATGGTTCGGGCCGTTTACCGGGCTCTACATCCTTGGCCTGCCAATGGTGATCCTCGGCTTCCACCCCTACCTGATCGGCTTCGTGGCGGGCTGGAACCTGCTCTACCAGTTCTGGATCCATACCGAGGCCATCGACAAGATGCCGAAATGGTTCGAAGCGGTGATGAACACGCCGTCTCACCACCGCGCCCATCACGCCACAAACCCGCGCTATCTCGACACCAATTATGCCGGTGTCTTCATCATCTGGGACAAGATGTTCGGCACCTTCGTCGAAGAGCGGAAGGACGATCCGCCCGTCTATGGCATCGTCAAGCCAATCGGCTCCTACAATCCGCTCGTGGTTGCCTTTCACGAATTCCTTGGCCTGCTGCGCGATTGCGCCAGCGACGGCCTTCGCCCGGACAAATGGTTCGGCCGCTGCGTCAACGCGCCCGGCTGGAGCCCTGACGGCGACCATAACCGCTCCATCGAACTCAAGCGCGCCTGGGTCGATGCCCATCCCGACCAGGCCGGACAACCGGGACTGCCCAAATGAACGATACCGAAGCCCTCATTCACCGCTATTACGAAGCCTTCAATGCACAGGACTGGGAAGGCATGCTGGCCTGCCTGGCCGATGACGTCCGCCACGATGTGAACGAGGGCAACGCCCGCGGCGGCAAGGACAAGTTCCGCGCCTTCCTCGCCCATATGGACACCTGTTACAGCGAGCAGCTGACCGACATGGCGATTATGGTCTCCCGGAACGATAGACGGGCTGCGGCCGAGTTCATCGTCAACGGCATCTACAAGACGACCGACGGCGACCTGCCCCCCGCCCACGGCCAGACCTACCGCCTGCCGGCCGGGGCCTTCTTCGAAGTGGAGGATGGCTTCATCCGCCGCGTCACGACCTATTACAATCTGAACGAGTGGATCCGTCAGGTCTCGTGAACATCCGTCCGCTCTCCGGCGCTGACCTCGCTGCTGCACTGCCGGCGCTCGCGCGTCTGCGGATCGAGGTCTTCCGCGCCTTTCCCTATCTCTACGAAGGCTCCCCCGCCTATGAGGAGACCTACCTGCGCAAGCTGGCCCAGGCGAAGGATGCCTTCATTGTGGCGGCGGAAACGGAAGATGGCGAAATCGTCGGCTGCGCCACCGGCTCCGGCATGGACGACCAGCACGCCGAATTTGCCCTGCCCCTTCAGACGGCAGGCTATGACCTGGCCACAACCTTCTATTTCGGGGAATCCGTCCTGCTGGCCGCCTGGCGCGGACACGGTATCGGGCACGCCTTCTTTGACGCCCGGGAGGCCCACGCCATCGCGCATGGCTACAAGCGCGCCTGCTTCTGCGCCGTCGAGCGCCCCGTGGACCACCCGAAACGGCCACCGGATTACTCCCCGCTCGACACATTCTGGCAGGCGCGGGGCTACCGCAAACTGCCCGGCGTGATGGCGCATTTCACCTGGCCGGAACAGGCCGGCGGGCCGGAGCTGGCCCATCCGATGGCCTATTGGATGCGGGAGTTCTGACGCTTTCCGCGACGTATCCTGTGGACGCGTCCGCCAGCCTGAGTATGGTCATGCCTGACTATTTCGCAGGGGCCCGGCAGTGGCACCACCGGAATTCGTGAGGAGACCCAGGAATGCACCCCCATCACCACGCCAGAACCAATCCCGACAAACCGGCCTATATCATGGCGGGCTCGGGCGAGACCGTCACCTATCGCGAACTCAATGAGCGCTCGAACCAGATCGCTCATGCCCTGCGCGCGGCCGGGTGCCAGCCGGGCGACACGATCGCGCTCTTTGCCGAAAACTCTGCGCGTTATTTCGAAATCTGCTGGGGCGCCCAGCGCGCCGGTCTTTATTATGTCGCCATCTCCTCGCGGCTGACGGCGCCTGAAGTGGAATACATCCTCAGCGACTCCGGCGCGAAGCTGTTCATCGCCGGTGCCTCGAAGCGCGCCGTTGCGGAAGAAGTAAAAGCCGTGACGAATCTGGAGCATTACTGGTCCATCGACGGCCCGATGCCCGGCTTCATCCCGCTGGAAAGCCATCGCACGAACTTCCCGGACACTCCGATTGCGGATGAAACGGCCGGGACCGACATGCTCTACTCCTCCGGCACGACCGGCCGCCCGAAAGGCATCCGCCCGGCGCTGACGCCCAACACGCCGATCGACGAGACGAATGTGCTGGCGCAGGTGCTGCAGGCCTTCTCCGGCGCCAGCGCGGACAGTGTGTACCTGTCACCCGCCCCGCTCTACCATGCTGCACCGCTGCGCTACTGCATGACCTTCATGAAGTTCGGCGCCACGCTGATCATCATGGAAAAATTCGACGCGGAATCGCTGCTCAAATATATCGAGCAATACAAGGTCACGCACATCCAGATGGTGCCGACCATGTTCGTGAAACTGCTGAAGCTGCCTGAAGAGGTGCGCGCGAAATACGACGTCTCCAGCCTGAAATGGGTCGTCCACGCGGCTGCACCGTGCCCGATCCCGGTCAAGGAACAAATGATCGCCTGGTGGGGACCGATCATCGACGAATACTATGCCGGTTCCGAAGGCAACGGCATGACCTGGGCCAAGAGCGCCGAGTGGCTGACGCACAAGGGCACCGTCGGCAAGGCCGTATACGGTGAAGTGAAGATCTGCGACGAGAGCGGTGACGAAGTTCCCGTCGGCGAGGAAGGCCAGGTCTATTTCGCCGGGACCACACCGCCGAACTACCACAACTCCCCGGACAAGAACGAATCCGCCCTGAACCCGAAGCACAAGGACTGGTCGTCTCTCGGCGATGTCGGCAAGCTGGACGCGGACGGCTACCTCTATCTGACAGACCGCAAGGCCTTCATGATCATTTCGGGCGGCGTGAACATCTATCCGCAGGAAACCGAGAACGTCCTCATCACCCACCCGAAAGTGGCGGACGTTGCCGTGATCGGCGTGCCGGACGAGGAATTCGGCGAGTCCGTGAAAGCGGTGATCCAGCCCATGCCGGGCGTTGCCCCGTCCGAGGAGTTTGCCGCCGAACTGATGGCCTTTGCCCAGCAGAACCTGTCGAAACTGAAATGCCCCAAAAGCATCGACTTCGACCCCGAACTCCCCCGCCACCCGACCGGCAAGCTCTACAAACGCCTCATCCGTGACCGCTATTGGGGCAAAAAAGACAGCCGCATCGTCTGATAACGGAACGGCCCGGGCGGCAGCGCAGACGCATATCACGGCAGTACCCCGGCATATCGGGGCTACCGCGCCGAGCCTGCTCAACAGGCAGGCTCGGCGGTTTACGGACTATTCCATAGTATCGAACACGTCTTCTTCCTGAACCACGAACATCGGGGAATTTTCGAGGTCGATAAATTTCATCTCGTCTTCCCTCAGCGCATTCAGCGCGTCTGCCGCTGCGGGGTTTCCTGCGACATCCACGAGGTCTTCCAGGGAGCGGAACCAGGCCTGCCCCACTCCATCGAATTTTTCCGGGCCATTTCTTTGCTGGCGGAGAAAGCCACTGACGACCTCTTCATTGGCGTTCGACTGGACATAGCGCAGGATTTTCAGTTCCCCCTTCAGCCGGTCAATCAGCGGGGCATGAACATGCTTCCAGTGATGTTCGAAGGCTTCGCGGCTGAGACCGGGCTTGCGGCGGATACACATAATCGTTTTGATCGTCATCAGACTGTTCTTTCCTGATAAAACGTCCTGCCAGAGGGCGGCCGGAGCGCTGGCTCACCTTTCCCGAATGGGCAGCTGTGTGCGATTATCTTCAAGGTAATGGCCAATCGGGACCGACATGGCTTGAATGGACCACCCAACGGAGCACCCCCCGTGACAGATACAGGCAAGCCCTCCACCTGCCCGCCGGATACGCTCGGTGACATGTTGCGCCGCTGGCGCCGGGCCACAGGGCTGAGCCAGCTGGATCTTGCCCTCGATCTCGGCACTTCCACCCGCCACCTGAGCTTTCTTGAAAGCGGCCGGGCTCAGCCCAGTGAGCCAATGCTGTCGGCCATCATGCAGGGGCTCGATATCCCTCCCGCTGAACGCAACACGCTGCGGCTGGCTGCCGGCCTGAAGCCACTGCCTTATGCCACCGCTCCGGAACCGGCTCAGCGCGGACAGGTACGGCGCATTATCGAGCAGGTCAAAGCGGCACATTCAGGTGTGCCGCTTCTGGTCAAGGACCGGATCTGGGACATTATTGATGTGAATGACCCGGCGCGCCGCCTGTTTGCAGAAATCCTGGGTGAGGATGTCTTTTCCGGCAGCGAGCCTCTCAATGTGCTGGAACTTGTCTTCGCACCTGCCCCCCTGCGCAGGAAGCTTTTGAACTGGGACGAAGTGGCAGACGCCACCGTGCGGCATGTGCGGCATGAAACAGGCATGGCAGCCGACGACCCGGCCTTTCAGGCTGTTCTGGCGCGCGTCTCCGCCATGCCGGGATTTTCCGAACGATGGGCGAGGCCGGAAACGGGGGCAGCAGACCATTTTTCGACCCGCTATATCTTCGATCTTCCCGGTGGCCAGCGTGCCTTCGACTCGATTCTGATGTCTTTAGGGGCACCCTATGAGGCAATTCTGAGCGGGATTCGCTTTGATACATTCCATGCGGCCGGGCAGAACCGGATACAATGAAATCAAGGCTGGCGCGTATACTTGGCAGGCGCTACCAGATTCGTCATGACCATGATCCCGAACCAGCGCCACCTGTTCGACATTCCTGAGGGTGTCACCTATTTCAACACCGCCACGATGGGGCCGATGACGAAGGCCTCGGTCGAAGCCGGGCAGAAGGGGCTCGCGCGCAAGCTGCACCCCTGGACCATTCCGGATACGGACTTCTTCGCCGATACCGAACGCCTGCGGCCGCTGCTGGCAGAGCTGATCGGCGCCGATACGGACGGCATCGCCTTCTCGCCTTCGGTCAGCTATTCGCTGGCCACGGCGGCGAAGAATTTGCCTCTGTCGAAGGGCCAGGAAATCCTGCTGCTGGAAGACCAGTTCCCCTCCAACGTCTACGCCTGGCGGGATCTGGCGAAGCAGACAGGGGCGCAGATCCGCACCATCGGCACGCGCGGGAACGAAACCCTGTCGGATGCCCTGCTTGCCGCAATCGGGCCGGAGACGGGCCTCGTGGCGGCGGCGAATGTGCGCTGGACCGATGGCGCGCTGCTCGATCTCGTGGCCATCGGCAAGCGCTGCCGGGACGTCGGCGCCGCGCTGGTGCTGGACCTGACACAGAGCTGTGGCGCCCTGCCTTTCGACGTGAAGGAGGTGCAGCCGGATTTCGTGGCCGTGGCCGCCTATAAATGGCTGCTCTCGCCCTACGCCACCGGCTTCCTCTATGTCGCCCCGAAACACCGCGGCGGCGTGCCGCTGGAGCAGAACTGGATCACCCGCGAGGGCGCCTCCAACTTTGCCCGCCTGATCGACTACACAGATGCCTACGCCCCCGGCGCCCAGCGCTTCGACATGGGCGAACGCTCGAACTTCGCCCTGTTGCCCGCGTTCGAGTCGGCGATCCGCACAGTGCTCGGCTGGGGCGTTTCCAATATCGCGGAAACGCTCGGCGCGCGGAATGCGGCGCTGGCCGACCGGCTCGCCGGGATCGGCCTTGACTGCCCGCCCGCCTCCGAACGCGGGGCGCACTATCTCTGCCCGCTTCTTCCGGAGAGCGTGCCCGCCGACCTGACCGCCCGCCTGAAGGAAGACGGCATCTTCGTCTCCCGCCGCGGCGACCGGTTGCGCATCACCCAGCACCTCTTCACCACTGATGCGGATGTGGAGCATTTTATCGCAAGACTTGCGCATCATATCGCCGCCTGAAGTCAGCCGGTGATCCGGTATAGTCCGGTATGGTCATGGCTTAATCGCCGGATTCGCGGCCGTAATTACCCTACCGTCAGGCTTGCCCCGCCCTCGCCGACGCGCCAAAACAAGCCACCACATTTAAGGAGGACTCCATGGCTAATCCCCGCGTCGTTGCCTATGACGACCTTGAATCCATTGCAGGTCAGGAAATCGGCGTCTCCGACTGGCACCTGATCGACCAGGACCGCGTCAACCTCTTCGCTGACGCCACTGGCGACCATCAGTGGATCCACGTCGACGTCGAAAAAGCCACCGCCGCCATGGGCGGCCCCATCGCCCACGGCTACCTCACCCTGTCGCTACTGCCGATGCTTAGCGGTGAAGTCATGAAGGTGACCGGCACGACCCGCGGCATCAACTATGGCTCCGACAAGGTGCGCTTCACCAATATGGTGCCCGTTGGCTCCAAGGTGCGCCTGCGTCAGAAATGCCTTTCGGTTGAGCCGAAAGCTGGCGGCAAGCAGATGAAAATGGAATCGACGGTGGAGATCGAAGGCCAGGAACGCCCGGCGCTCGTTGCCGAAGCGATCAGTGTCCTCTACGCGTAAGCGTTTGACAAAACGTCATTTTTTCGGCCGCCCTTTCCATGAGGGCGGCCGCTTCTGTTTTCCGGCACTGGTGAAAACAGCGTGAAGAATGCCTATATTGGCCCTCCCGGCAAAGGAGCCCCCACATGACCCAGCGTATCACTCGTTCGGACCGCGAATGGCGGGAAGTCCTGACTGAAGAGGAATACCGCGTCGGCGTGAAGGAAGGCACCGAACGGGCTTTCACTCCCGGCAATTATAATGACGAGAAACGCCCCGGCATCTATCACTGCAAGGGCTGCGGTTCCCCGCTCTGGTCTTCGGAGCACAAGTTCGACTCCGGCACCGGCTGGCCCAGCTACTGGCAGCCCATCACACCTGATGCCGTCGCCACCAAGACCGACTTCAAGATGATTATCCCCCGCACCGAATGCCATTGCGTCACCTGCGGCCTGCACATGGGTCACGTCTTCAAGGACGGCCCGCCGCCCACAGGCGAGCGCTGGTGCATCAACGGCGTCGTGCTCGACTTCCGGCCAGAGGAATAAGTCTGGACAGCCCTGCATCCGGCTGATCCACTCGGCACCGAGGTAGGATCAACCTGGACCGGAGCCAATCATGCGAAATTCACCCCTGCTTGCTGGCGTTGCCGCGGCAGCCCTTCTTTCAGGATGCACCATGACCGATAAAACAGACCTTTCTGCTGCTGCGGCGGCTGAAGCGCCCGCAACGGCCCCGGCACCGCCTGTGGCCAAGCGCGTTGACTTCGAGATCACCCAGGTCGGGCGCACACGGGTCGATCCGTACCACTGGATGAAAGACGATGCTTGGCAGGAGGTGATGCGCGATCCATCCGTCCTGCGCGCCGACATTCGGGAATATCTCGAAGCCGAGAATGCCTACACAAAGACGCGCCTTGAGGAACCGACGGCGGACCTGCGCGAAGCGCTGTTCCAGGAGATGAAAGGCCGCATCAAGGAAGACGACTCAACCGTTCCGGAGATCGACGGCCCGTTCGCATACTACTCCCGCTACCGTGAGGGTGGCGAATACCCAATCATCGCCCGGCGCGATGCGGCAAAGCCATTCGACGCGGATGCCGCTGAAACCATCCTGCTCGACGGCGACAAGATGTCGGAAGGCACGGACTACTTCTCCTTTGGCAGTATCGATACCTCGCCGGATCATGCCCTGATCGCCTACGCGCTCGATACACAGGGCAGCGAGTTCTACACGGTCACGATCAAGAATATCGAGACGGGTGAAGCGGTGGCCGACCCGATCTCGGACAGCTACGGCTCTTTTGAGTGGAGCGAGGACGGCAAGTCCATTTTCTGGGTCCACCGCGACGAGAACGCCCGGCCGGATGCCGTCTACGAGCGCGATCTCGAAACCGGTGAGGACACACTGATCTATGAAGAAAAAGACCCAGGCTTCTTTGTCGGTGTTTCCAAATCCGCCAATCGCGAGAAGATCTTTGTCACGTCGTCCAACCACACGACATCCGAGTGGCACTGGTTCGATGCAAACGAGCACAAGCCGTCGCTGCATACGATCGCACCGCGCGAGGATGGCGTGGAGTACTCTGTCGTTGTCTGGGATGGCCAGTTCTACATCACGACCAACACTGATGGCGCGGTCGACTTCAAGATCATGCGCGCACCGTTTGAGGCGACTTCCCGTGATCAATGGGAAGAGGTCATCGCGCACCGCCCCGGCACACTGATCCTCGGCCTGCAATCCCAGCAGGACTACCTCTCACGCATGGAACGCGAGAACGGCCTGCCTCGTATTGTCGTGCGCGCCCGCACTGACGGGGCTGAGCACGAGATCAGCTTCGATGAAGCGGCTTATGACCTCGGCCTGGATTCCGGGTACGATTACGACGTGCCGATGCTACGGTTTGAGTATGCCTCGCCGACGACGCCGGATCAGGTCTACGACTATGACCTGAACACGCATGAACGGATCCTGCGCAAGACGCGGGAAGTGCCCTCCGGCCATAATCCTGACGACTATGTCGCCGAGCGCGTCATGGCGCCCAGCTGGGATGGCGCGGAAGTGCCGGTCACCCTGCTGCACCGCAAGGACACACCGATCGACGGCACCGCCCCGATGCTGCTCTACGGCTATGGCTCCTACGGGATCACCATCCCGGCAGACTTCCGCACAAGCCGCCTGAGCCTCGTTGATCGCGGGTTCGTCTACGCCATTGTCCACCCGCGCGGGTCCATGGCGAAGGGCTATCAGTGGTATCTCGATGGCAAGCTCGAGAAGAAGACCAACACGTTCAAGGATTTCGTGGCCGCCGGGCATTTCCTGGTCGACAAGGGCTATTCGGCCCCGGACAAGGTCGTGGCCATGGGCGGCTCAGCGGGCGGCCTTTTGATGGGCGCCGTGTCCAATATGGATCCGGACCTGTTTGCCGGCATCATCGCAGCCGTGCCCTTCGTCGACGTGATCAACACGATGTCAGATGAGAGCCTGCCGCTGACCCCGCCGGAATGGCCGGAATGGGGGAACCCGCTGATCAGCGCGGAAGATTACGACCAGATCGCCGCCTACAGCCCCTATGACAATGTGACGGATCAGAACTACCCGGCCATGTTCATCACGGGCGGCCTGTCAGACCCGCGCGTGACCTATTGGGAGCCCACCAAATGGGCCGCAAAGCTGCGCCACGACGCGCCGGAGGGCGGCCCCTACTTCCTCAAGATCAATATGGAAGCCGGCCATGGCGGCGCCTCTGGCCGCTTCGAGGGCCTGAAGGAAGTCGCCACGGAATATGCCTTTGCCCTTGCCGCCGTCGGCCAGGTTGAAGACGTGGACCTGTCGAAGAAATAAGGATTTCGGAGTAACGACCATTTCTCTGCGAAGCGGAGAAATGGTCGGAGCGGCGGGATTCGAACCCACGACCCCTAGTCCCCCAGACTAACAAAATATCAATAAAAACAAGGCCTTTTTCAGAATTTTGCGTTTTCAGACGCTCTGAAAACATTGAAGTTTCTGGGGCGCGATGAAATTTTTCGCGCCCCATTTTCGGATGCAGCAACCCGCTTTTCGCATCCTGATTTTTCTGCTCCAGACTGCTGCAATCGATTGGACTTCCGTGCCGGACGGCTCGGACTGAGTTCGCGGAATATCTCGCTGCCGGCCTGAGGATATTGGCAAAAAATTCAGGCTTTCCCGGGAGAAAGCATGTAATCCCGTTTTACGAGTTTGCAGAATTCGGAAATTTACGCATTATGGAAAGGATGAATCACTTGGACGAGCAATACCGTACTCCCGGTCAGTTGATCGCGGCCCTTCTCCAAGAGAAGGGATGGTCTCAGCGTGTCCTCTCCCTGATTCTGGGAATTGATGAGCGCACCATCAGCAACATCGTGTCCGACAAACGCCCGATGAATGCGAAACTGGCTGTAACTCTCGAAAGCGTTTTCGATGTGCCGGCTGAACGCTTCATGGAGCTACAGAAGACCTACGACCTAGCTGTCGCGCGGATTGAAGACCGTCCAGATCCAGAGCGCGCGACTCGGGCTCACCTGTTCGGCGACCTTCCGATTGCAGCAATGATCCAGCGTGGTTGGATTGAAGCCAAAGACGTCCGCGATGCAGAAAATGTGCAAGCATCGCTGCAACGTTTCTTTGGGGTGAATCGCCTCGAAGATGTGGAATTCCTGCCGCACGCCGCAAAGCGCACCGACGTGAGCATAAATGCAACGCCGGTACAGCTGGCATGGCTCTATCGAGTGAGAGCGATCGCCTCGGAAATGATGGTCGCTCGGTACAGCCAAGAAGCCGTCGAAGGCGCCATACGAAAGATTGCTGAACTTCGTCAGCACCCAGAAGAGCTACGCAAGGTGCCGAGGATCCTGGCTGAAGCTGGAATCAGGTTTGTCATTGTTGAGACGCTCCCCTCCGCCAAGATCGATGGGGTGTGCTTCTGGCTGAACGACGCATCACCAGTGATCGGGATGACCATGCGCTTCGATCGCATCGACAACTTCCTGTTCGTGCTCCGGCATGAACTGGAGCATGTCCGTCGTCGCGATGGACTCCATCAAGCGATGCTCGACGTCGATCTCGATGGTGCACCTCCGTCAACAACCGCCGAGGTCGAAGCGCAAGAAAAGCTGGCGAATGATGCCGCAGCAGACTTCTGCGTTCCCAAAAAGATGATGGACGCTTTCGTTGCCCGAAAGGCTCCATTTTTCTCAGAGCGCGACCTCATCGGCTTCGCAAGAACGCTGAAAGTCCATCCTGGAGTTGTGGCCGGCCAACTTCAACGCCGCCTTGAACAATACAATCGCTTCCGTGGCCATTTGGTCAAAATCCGTGAAATCGTCCAACCAAACGCTGTCGTCGACGGTTGGGGGGACATTTATCCACTCGGCGAATAAGGACCTGATCGAATGAGCAGAAAAAAGGATCTGCAGCGGCTCATCCGTCACTACAAGACTGTGACGGGCGAAACAGAAGTCGACATGAAAAAAGTCGCGGTGTTGGCCCGTGACATGGGCTGGCCGATGCCAGAACCGAAAGACCCCCTTGATATTCTCGCCAAGCAGCTGTCCACGGCCGCGCGGGAAGAGTACCGGAAAGATAAACGGACTGGGCGCCCTTATCGGGCCAACCACGCGCTGGCGATCCAGCAGGGCGCAGAAACGCTGCATCTTTGGATCGACATCGACGAAGCCCCCCGGTCGCAGATCGTCAAATCCCTCACAATGCGCCGCGAACAAATGGTGAGTGATGGGCTTCAGCTCACTTACGACGCGGACCACTGGAACGCGAACAATCCGGATCAAAAGCCGATTCAGCTCGAAATGGATTTCACCCTCGACATTGAATGGCGCAAGAACTCCGAAGATGACGAGGACGCAGCAGCTTAGCGGCGGCGAGAATCGTCGGTCAGCGATGAAATTTTTCATCAACCACTGGTCCGGCGATGAAATTTCCTCCGGACAAAATGCCGTGTAATCTCTTGTTTTAATTAAAGAAAAGAATGGTCGGAGCGGCGGGATTCGAACCCACGACCCCTAGTCCCCCAGACTAGTGCGCTAACCGGACTGCGCCACGCTCCGACGAGAGCGGCTTGTAACCAAGCCGCTCCTCCTGTGCAATGTATTATGTGGGTTCAGGCTGCGCGCCGTCCGAGGGCGGCATCGATCCGGGATTTGATGTCCGTCAGCTCAGTCAGGGCGCCCTCAAGGCGAACCCTGCGCTCGTCCGTCAGACCTGCGCCAGGTTCCGGCGTGAAGGCTTTGGCGACCGTGTCCTGCAGGTCCCGCGCGGGGCTGGTTCCGGCGGGGGCGCCAGCGCCCAGCGTTGCCTCTCCGGACAGGACAGCAGCCATACCCTGCTCGGCGATCAGCGCCTTGGCGCCTTTGAGCGTCATGCCGCGTCCATGCACAAGAAGCTGAATGGCCCGCAATGCGTCTACATCCTGCGGGCGGAACATGCGCCGGCCGTCTGCCCGCTTTACCGGACGAACTTCACGCGGAAACTTGCTTTCCCAGTAGCGGATGACATGGGTCTCAACGCCGAGCTCTGAAGCTGCTTCGCCGATCGACCGGAATGCTGTTGCGGATTTTTCGATTCGGGCCCGGCTGGCGCTCATGTCTTTTCCTTCCTGGAGGGTTATTTGTTGTCGACCTGCGTCTTCAGCATGGGCGACGGGCGGAAGGTGACAACGCGCCGTGCAGCGATCGTGGCCTCCTCCCCGGTTTTCGGATTGCGGCCCTCGCGCGCGGCTTTGGACCGCACGACAAAGTTGCCGAACCGGGAAAGCTTCACTTCATCCTCACGCTCCAGCGCAGCGCCGATCATATCCAGCGTGCGGTCAAGCAGATCCGACGATTCCTGCCGTGTCAGGCCGACTTCGCGGACAATCGCATCGGTGACTTCGGCACGTGTGATGGTCTGGTTGGACATGGGATTCTCCCGATCTGGTTAAAATGTAGCCAGGGATTGTTAACGGATTACTAGCGCACCCGTCAGCCAATATCCGTGAAATAATCGCGCTTGTCGCCTGAAATTAAAGGCGGAACAGGCTGGCGCCCCAGGAAAAACCGCCGCCCATGGCTTCCGACAGGATCAGGTCACCCGGCTTGGCACGGCCAGACCGGACGGCATGATTCAGCGCCAGCGGAATGGATGCAGCCGACGTGTTGGCATGCTCATCCACCGTGACGATCACCTTCTCCTCGGCGATGTTCATCTTCTTCGCCACGCCGTCCAGGATACGCTTGTTGGCCTGATGCGGCACGAACCAGTCGATATCGTCTCCGGTCAGGCCTGTTTCGTCATAAATCGCCTGAATGGCCGAAGAGATGTTGGTGACAGCGTGCCGGAAGACGCGGTTCCCCTCCATGCGCACATGGCCGATCGTGCCGGTCGAGCTGACGCCGCCATCGACATAGAGCAGATCTGACTTTGTGCCGTCGGTGCGGATGTGATGCGTGATCACGCCGGAAAGCGGATCGCCGCTCCATTCTTCAGCCTGCAGCACGGCAGCACCACCGCCATCACCGAACAGGACACAGGTGCCGCGGTCCGACCAGTCGAGAATGCGGGTGAAGGTCTCTGCGCCGATGACGAGAGCTGTGTTGAACAGCCCTTGCTTCAACAGTGAGTCTGCCGTTGCCAGCGCGAACAGGAAACCGGAACACACGGCCTGTACGTCAAAGGCAGCTCCGCCTGTCATGCCCAGCTTGGCCTGCACGGCCGTGGCTGTGGCCGGGAACGTCTGGTCCGGCGTGGTCGTTGCCAGCACAATCAGGTCAACATCGGAAACGGGAATTCCCGCCGCATCCAGAGCCGCACGTGCCGCGGCGGTCGCGATGTCGGATGTCATCTCGCCTTCAGCAGCGATATGCCGGCGCTTGATGCCGGTGCGCTCCTGGATCCACTCATCGGATGTCTCGACCATTGCTGACAAATCGTCATTCGTCAGCACCCTCTGGGGGAGATAACCGCCTGTTCCGCGAATAAAACTGCGCCGTGCCATCATGTTCCCTTTTCGAGGTTCACGGCTCAACCAGCCGGTGCCCCTTTTTGTTGGATACGTGCGAGGTTTGCGGCAACCTCTTCCGGATAGTGACTTGTCGCCAGGTCTGCGGCAAGCCGGCAAGCCGTAGCGAAACCTCTGGCGTCAGTCCCACCATGACTTTTAACGGAAACCCCACCAAGCCCCAGCAGCACGCCGCCATTGGCATTGCTGGGGTTCATCTGCTCACGGAGCTGATTGAGCCCGGAGGCCGCCAGCACAGCGCCTGCCTTGGTCACGAGGCTTTTCGTAAGCGCCTCACGCACCCGCGTCCCCAGCATGCGAGCCACACCTTCGCCGGTCTTCAGGGCGACGTTTCCGGTAAAGCCATCTGTGACAACGACATCCACCGCCCCCATGGAGATGTCGTCCCCCTCGACGAAGCCGCGATAATCAAGGTTCAGGTCTGAGTTCCGGAGCATCTCATGCGCCTCGCGCACTTCGTCATGCCCCTTCATTTCTTCCGACCCGATATTCAGCAGACCGATGGTCGGGCGATCCTTGCCGAGCGTCGCGCGCGCATAGGCTTCGCCCATAATGGCAAAGGAAACGAGCTGGGCTGCATCTGCCTCGATATTTGCGCCGACATCCAGAACGACAGACCGGCCTGCCAGTGTCGGCCAGATAGCGGTCATGGCCGGCCGGTGCACGCCGTCCATCTTGCGCAGTACCAGCATGGAAATTGCCATCAGGGCACCAGTATTCCCGGCCGACACCGAAGCATCCGCACGCCCTTCCTTCACGGCTTCCAGCGCGTTCCACATGGACGAACCCTTGCCCCGGCGCAGGGCCTGGCTCGGCTTCATGTCGCTGGTGATCTTGTGATCGCAGTGAATAATCTCACACCGCTCTGTAAGGCCGGAATGCGCATGCACCAAAGGCGTCAGCGCAGCTTCGTCACCGAACAGAAGGATTTTCGTATCCGGTCGCTCTTTCACGAACAGGGCAACGCCGTCAACGATCACGCCAGGCGCGTGATCCCCGCCCATAGCATCAACTGACAGGATAGTTCCGCGAGTCATGGCGCCTTCCGGATTTCAGGCCCCTTGAGAGCCGTTCGCGCTGTTTAAGGCGCGCCTCAGACCTTGGCAACGCCGGGCCTGCTTGTCGCAGGGAAGGCCAGCCATGACAGGCTCCCGTCAAGGAACACTTCTGATGGGGCCGCTTCGAAAGCCTCCGCTTGTGCGACCAGATAATCTGCCAGCACACCCTCCTGCTCCGCGACGGCAACACCATTACGATTCAGTAAGGCCGCAAGCGCATAGCCCCGCTCGTCTTGCGGCCCGGCCAGACAGTCTGCTGTCGCATTCCCGAGGCCATAATAATGCTCACCAAGCTTTCTGACTTTCCTGGCGATCGAAGCATCACCGACCCCTGTTTCACGCAGGGAGGCGTCAAAACCGTCGAAAACACGTGCATGAATCAGCTGAGGCAGGCGCCGCAAGGGCTGCTCTGGCCGGCGCGTCAGCTGCCAGACAAGCAACCCGGCATGCAAGCTGACCATCTGAACGCGATGTTCCATGTCATCCGGGACCACGCCTGCCGCATAGGCCTCTGGCGCAAGCGCTGCGGCCATCAATCCGCGATACAGGGCATCCGCACGGTCCTTTTGCGCCCGTGCACCGCGCAATGGGTTCCAGATACCAGCCAAATCCATCCTCCTGCACTCGCGTGCTTGCCAAAGCCATCCCGCTACCGCTAGGTCTGTCGCGGACCACTATCAGGAGTTCTCCGATGGCGCGACGCGCAATTCTTGCCGCAGTCCTCATGGCCCTTCCGCTGACTGCGTGCCTGACGCCCAGCCGGGACTTTCATGGCTATGTTGCCGACGAGGCGCAACCAAGCGACATCAAACCTGGTGAGGATACCCGTTCAACCGTACTGGCGCAGCTTGGCAGCCCTTCGACCAAAAGCCTGTTTGATGACAATACATGGATCTACATGTCGGAGCTTCAGGAGCGAATCGCATTCTATCACCCGAAGGTGAAAACGCGGAAAATCACTGCAATCAGCTTTGGCACCGACGACAAAGTCGAGGAAATACTGGAGTATACGGCCCAGGACGGACAGGTTATCAACTATGCCTCACGCGAGACACCGACTCGCGGTCGTGAGCTGGGCCTGTGGGAGCAGATTTTCGGCACAGTCGGGAATGTGCGCCTGCCCAATACGAACGAGGCTACCCCCGACAACCCGACCGGACGGCGTCAATAACCGCGCATTGTGCGGCGCAACACCTTGCCCCCAGCTCGCCCATGCAGGGAATCTGAGCAAAATATAATTCGTCAAACGCGAGTTTTCGGGGTAACATTTCATTGTCATCTCGAAACGAGTGGCTAGGCGGCGCGACAGCCCCGGACAATTCCGAGACAGCGGCCCGCCTGCCCCGTAAGGCAATCCCATCAGGGTGCGCCTTGCGCGGCTGCAAGGAGATTGGGTTATGGCAATCAGGTTCTCCCTGTTCGGCCGGCGCACAAGCGCCCCGAATTCGCGACAAGCCCGCACCTATGCTTCGCTAAAGGATGCGGCGGCAGAGGCAGGCCTTCTTCCTCCAACAGAAGCGGTCAGACATATCCGGGATCGCGCACGCGAGCGTCTGGCTCGTGCGGATCAGGCTTTTGACCAACTGGAAGGCTCTGAAAACGTCGGATAGGGCACATTCACGCTGCGCTGAACAAGCCGCGAGCGAGTGATTCAATATCAGAGATCAGGTCGATATGGCCATTCGCCGTCCGGCTACCGTCGCGCGTTGCGCCGCCAACCTGCCCCGTATCTGCCCGCTCCATCTTGTAGATGACCGCTTCACGGGCCCGGCTCACCCGGCTTTTGATCGTACCCGCTGAGCAATTACAGATCTCACCCGCCTCTTCGTAGGTATATCCAGCCGCAACAACAAGAATCAGCGCTTCACGCTGAACATCCGGCGACACAAACTGCGCGCAAATGCTCGCAACTCCGGGATCAGCCGTTCAAGCTCATCAACGAACGACCACTCACTCCCAGAACCCGGCATTTCATCCTGACAAGCCGGCGGTATTTTGGTCAAATCAAAGACCCTTCTGTCGTTGTTCCTCTATACGCAACTTTTCAATTATTTCACGAAATCTTTGCGGCAAGGGCTCTTCCATAACCGGTTGGAAACTTGCCCTCAAAGCATCCCCCATAGCACAGCTCACGCCCCTTTTTAACAAAGCTGCCTCGCGCGCCGGACGCTGGCTGCCCCCAAGTGCCGCCATTTGCGACTGTGCCAACTTCCCCAAAACAAATGCCCCCACGAATGTTTTGCCCATCAGCCATGACCGCGTCCTGACGTCCACCTGCTGTGTATTATTTTTTAATTTTATGCCTGCTGAGGTTAAGAATGGGTTCGCAAAAATCTTTTTCACATTCAGAGGAAACCAAAAGGCCTTATTCGCACTTTATTATTTCATGCCATTCAGAAAATGACTGCACACTGGCAATAGGATCCGAAGCTTGCTGTATGAACTAATAACGCGGGAACTGCCCTATCTGCGCCGCTATGCACGTGCCGTGACCGGCGATCAGGTCGCAGGCGACCTTTGCGTTGAGGAAATGCTTCAAGAGCATATTCTGAAACCTCAGCCAGCGGACTCTACGCTTCCTGAAGACCGGGTCACCCTCTTCATGTTGCTTGATGCGATCCTTGCCGGCCCGACAGGACCTTCAAAATCGGACTTGCCGCTCTGTACTCTTCTGAGAATGTCATCCCTGCCCAGACGAGCCCTGTTTCTGACAGCTGTCGAACAGTTCCACATAAGCGCGACCGCAACCATTCTGGGCCTTGAACAGGAAGAGGTCCCAGCCATCCTGAAAGAGGCCGAGAACGACCTTGCCTCAACACTTGCTACGGACGTGCTGACCATAGAAGACGAGCCAATAATAGCCTTTCAATTGAAGGAAATCATTGAAAGCCTGGGGCACAAAGTAGTTGCGCACGCAACCACTTATGACGAAGCCGTCGCGCAGGCGCGCAACACCCGCCCAGGGCTCATTTTGGTCGATATTCAGCTTGCAGATAAATCATCCGGCCTTGACGCAATGGACAGCATCTTTGAGTTCCACCGCGCTCCATGCATCGTGATTACAGCTTATCCTGAGCGCCTGCTGTCGGGCCGCCTGAACGAACCGGCTTTTCTTATCCCAAAACCCTTCAAGACAGAGCATGTCAAAACAATTGTCAGCCAGGCACTACTCATGCAGCAAATGGATTAAGCCCAGACCTAACTGCTGATCTTCCCAGTTTCGTGCGTCACAACTTCAATCGGCACAGTATACTCTATCCGAAGTCCGTTCTCGCTGTACTCTCTCCGAACACGGGCGTTTGGCAACATTTCCGTGAGCTTTGTTCCAAAGCCCGCTTTCCTGGGTGTCGCGCCTACACCACCCCCAGTCTCAACCCACAAAACTCGCAATTTGGCATCAGATATCGACCACTCGACATCCAGACGCCCCCCCGGGTTGGGCAAAGCACCCATACTTTGCAGCATTTGCGACAAATTCATGAATGATCATGCCACCATCTTTTGTCGCCTTCAGCGACAATTGAATATCCTTGCCTTTCAGGCTGTACTGGATCGGTTGCCTGCTCGCCACCTGGGTCAGCTCTTCCTCAAACAGGCTACGCAAACTTAGTCCACGCCAACCGGCAGATGACATCCGGTCATATATGCGCGCCATGGATTCGACACGCGCGCAAAATTCATCCGTATACTGTTCCACAGAACTGGCCATTGGGCTCGTGATCCGAGCTGTGGCAAGAATCACCGAAATCAGGTTCTTGACCCGATGATCGAGTTCCGCACTGACAATATCGTGACTCCTTTGCAGCTCCACCAGATGCGTGACGTCTTCGATACGCTGCACAACGTACCGGACTATGCCATTCTCATCCAGAAAGGGCTCCTGGGTCGCCTGCCAGTATAACGACCGTGTACGCCCCTCTTCATCCTGAACCAGAGCTGTCTGGATTTCTGACCGGGTGATTGCTCCCGCGAACGTAAGCCCGCATTTCCTCTTGAAAGATTCCTGATCTGCAGGCGGCGCTTCGTAGACATCGAACACATACTGGCCCCGTATCTGCGCGAACGTTCTTCCAAGGGCCTTGCAGTATGCGGCGTTCGCAAAGACGAAACGAAGATCTCTGTCCAGCGCCATGACCGGGATGGTGGACCGCTCCGTAAATTCGGCGATGACTTTCTGCTCAAGCCCCCCAGGATTTGTTCCGCTCTCGGCAGAGTTGGAGGAATTCGGCATGACCCCACCTCTCGTCTGGGCTTACAGAACGCCTTCCTGCGTATCTATCTTGCCCGAATTGTGAAGCCTGAGTCTGCACATGTCGTTAATCAGGGACAAGAGGCGCTTTGATCGGCGCCATATGTAGGCCTTCCGCGTAATACCACACACACGGGATCGAAGGCCGAAGCCCCGACAAGATCGCGCTCAGCTAAATGCGCAACAACATCCTGATTTCTTTGGTGACTTGCTGATTTCTATTGGAGCGGGCGATGAGATTCGAACTCACGACCCCAACCTTGGCAAGGTTGTGCTCTACCCCTGAGCTACGCCCGCGTCCTATAGAATGTGCGGCAACCGGGGCTGCCGAGAGGCGTGATAAAGCCCATCACGAAGCCGTTTGCAAGACAGAATTTCCGCCCGACTGCACAAATCATCCACGAAGCACAGTGCGGATCTGATCGGGTCGCACTTCGCGGCCTTCGATATCCACAAACGCCGCCCGTATGGCTGATTTCGACCCAACCTTCGTGAAGCTGATCTGCGGTGTTTCCCCCTGCCCAAGCCAGGCATCGCCCCACTGGGTCAAGCCGATCAGGATCGGTCGAAGGGAAAGCCCCATGGGCGACAGAACGTATTCCGGACGCGAGCGCTTGCCTGGAGACTTGTAACTCCGCTTGGTCAGCAGCCCATCACTGACCAGCTTTTTCAGCCGCCCTGACAGAACTGTACGCGGACAACCAAGTTCTGCCTGGAAATCATCGAACCGGCGTACCCCGTAGAGGGCCGCCCGGAGTATCAGGAGGGTCCAGCGGTCTCCGACCACATCAATGGCCTTGGCGAGATTGCATACATCCGGCTGAACCGGTGAACGGCGGGCGAGAGGAATCGGCGTCATGACCGATTCCTGAATGGGTTCGCATTCGAAATCCAGACTTGTTCGCGAAGCCTTCATGATTTTGCCGCAGGGGACAGGAAGATCAGCGCCAACAACCGAGGTTTCAATGCTCCGCCGCTCCTGTCAGTTCGCCGCCCTGATCCTTCTTGCCACCTGCGCCGGCACAGCCGACCTTCCAGATGCGCCGACGGTTGCCATGCCAGATGCCCAGGCGGCATGGACACTGGACAGCGCTGCTGCGGACCTCGCAAAGGCCTCGTGCCCGACCGGGACGGAGTATGCCACCCCAATTGCCCTGACGATTAAGGCGACGCCGATCGAGCTTGGCCCGGCCGACGAAGTCTCCAGCCGCCTGCCTCAAGGCGCCACCTATGCCGGTGGCTGGGAGCTGACGTCAGACAATTCCAGCTTCGGTGGACTGTCGGACCTGGCACTCGACAAGGATGGCAATCTGCTTGCGGTCGTCGATGACGGGGCTTTTGTCTGGATTGATCTCAAGGATGGAGCACCGAATGGCACCGGGCAGCTCGCTTACATGCTGGGCGCAGATGGGAATCTCCTTCAAGGCAAGTCTCTGGGCGATGCTGAGGGGCTCGCAGTCCGGAATAGTCTTGCCATAGTCAGCTTTGAGCGCACGCATCGCATCTCGGCGTTTGCGCTTGATGCATGCGGAGCCATGGCAAAGGAGGCTGCGATCAGCGCCCTGCCCAGCACTTATGCCGGCCGCCTTGTCGATGAAAATCGCGGCGCCGAAGCTCTGACGGTCACACCGGAAGGGAATATCCTGTTCGGCTTTGAGACTGTCGAAAACGGCAAATCACCGATTGGCGCCGTCGCCAGCCTGGACAATGCCGGCTGGACCGGAGACATGGCGCCGAACCCGGCCGGATATGCCTTTGTCGGCTTCGACACAGCGAGCATCGGCGGCAGTGATGAGACCTTCTGGCTGTTCCGCAGCTATGACCCGATCCGCGGCAACCGCAACGTCCTCAGCTGGCAGGATGGCAAGAAGGAAATCGTCCTGACCCGCCCCCTCGCCGTGGACAATTATGAAGGCATCACGGTGGAGCATCTCGGCAATGGCGTCGCCCGTGTCTGGATTGTTTCTGACGACAATTTCAATCCGAAACAACGCACTCTTCTCCTCGCTTTCGACATTGCAGCAGCTTCAGAATAATACCGCTTACATTCAGGCGCGTTCGCGCCTACATCTGAACCCGCACAAGGGCTGCGGCGTGCGCTAAGGGACTGATCTCCGGCGACCTTACTTACCGTCAGGGAGCTGGCAATCTGGATGGGGCCGTGGCCCTGTCTCATCTGGCGCCCACCTAGTCTCTAGGTTGACGGGAGTGAATATGCCCTGCGGCGACTGCGGTTCTTGTGCGCTATTCAGTCCATTCAGGCGCCGACAGGGGCGTGACGCACTGCCCGGACCTGTCTAAGGCTCTTCGTATGACTTCACTGCCCCCCGACAAGATCCAGCTGCGCCACAGAATGCGCACCATACGCGCCGAAGCGGCTGCGCGTGATCCGGACGCCGCAGACAAGATTGCCGACCTGTTCCCCATGAAACTCCTCGAGCGCTATGGCCCGATCGTTTCCGGATATGTGCCAATCAATGAGGAACTGGACCCGATGCCGCTTATGAAGCGGCTGGCGGATGCTGGCGCGGAACTCTGCTTGCCGCGCATGCTGCCCGAGGGTGGGATTTCCTGGCGTTCCTGGGGCTTTGGCGAGCCGCTGGAGCGACGCCCCTTTGGCCTGAGTGAACCACCTGAAGACGCGCCGGAAGTCCATCCGACGCTGATACTTACCCCCCTCCTTGCGTTCGACGCGAAGGGTAACCGCCTCGGTTATGGTAAAGGCCATTACGATACCGCGCTGCAGTCGTTAAGATCCGAAGGACGCGCCTTCGCCTGCGCCGTGGCTTACGCCGCCCAACAAATTGACGATGTGCCAACAGAGCCTCACGACCAGCCACTCGACTGGGCCATAACACCGGCCGGCTCGATCCCCCTGTTCATGATGCGCAACATGTCAGCCCTGAAACAGGGTTAATGGCCCATTTCTTGCGATGGCCCGATTTGAGATCGGACCATATAATGGCAACAGACACTACAGATCACAGCCTGAAGAACCTGTTTCAGGACTGGCAACTACGTTCTGCCGTCATGGCGGCTGTCGTGGTATTTGCCTTCTGCGTGGCCATTTTTGTGGCCCTGCAGCCCAAATCAGAACACACGCCGGCGCCATCGGCTCCGCGGATCGCCCCCCTGGTGGCGGACATGGACCCGGTCGTTCCATGGCGTCCGGATGCTTTGGTTAATGCTGCCGCAAAAAAGGCGCCGCTACGTGAAGGCCCATATACCAGCCGGCCGGACGCCCCGATGCTGGAATCAGATGACGCCTTTATTTCCCTTCTGGGAAACGGCCTCCCATCCGAACGTTTCTACATTTCCCAGCACAGCAACGATAAAAGCTTCCAGGGCGGCGACTGGACGCCGGAGAATGTGGTTGCAAGCCCCGAAGGCGTGCGTCTGGACGTTACGCCAACCAGCAATCCGGCGAAGCCCTATGCACTGGCAGAAGTGCAGGTGCTCGGCACATATGGCTATGGCCGCTACGAAACCATCATGCGTCCAGCAAAGGGCTCTGGCCTGGTTTCGGCCTTCTTCACCTATACAGGCCCATATTTCGGCAAACCGCATGACGAGATCGACATCGAGTTTGTAGGCAAGGACACCAGCATCGTTGAGCTGAACTATTTCCACAACGGCAAGACGGGCCAAAGCGCCCAGATCAAGCTCCCGTTCGATGCCTCGGAAGCTGACCACCTCTATGCCTTCGACTGGAAGCCGGAAGGCATCAGCTGGTATGTGGACGGCAAACTGGTGTACCAGACGCAGGAGAACGATCCTCAGCTCCCGAAAAATCCCGGTCGCCTCCTCATCAGCAACTGGACCGGCAAGAAAGAGCTGCAGCAGTGGCACGGCGTTCCGGATTTCGGAGATCGGGGATCGGCTTACTATTCGTGCATCTCCTTCACACCGCTCGGCGAGAATACACGCCGTTGTGCTGACGTATTCCAGCAGGGCGCAGAGCGCCTACTTCGGCCAACTGAAGCCCAAATCCACGAATAACCAGCCCAACAGAAACGGCGCCACCCTTTCCAGGATAGCGCCGCCCAATCTGAATCCAGATATTATACTCTGTTATTCGCCGACCACTTGCACGCGAGCTACTGGCAGGAGCTCGGCCATTTGCTCGCGAATCGCCGTGTCGCTGGTGCCGGTCTTGGCTTTGTCGAGGTCAGCGCGCACCTTGCGGAACACGTCTTCGTCACCAGCCTCTTCGAGGTCAGACAGGACCACCGTCTTGGCATAGGCCTCGGCGTCGTCTTCGCCCATGCCCATCAGGCCGGCGGCCCACAGGCCAAGCAATTTGTTGCGCCGGTTCATGACCTTGAACTGTTGTTCCTCGGTGAGCGCAAACCGCGCCTCTTCCGCGCGCTCCCGATCATTGAATGTGCTCATCTCAGGACCTTTCCGATATATAGAACCTTGGCGGCATATAGAGTCCCCGGCAAGGTGTGTGCAATAATTGTTTCCCGCGACGGATTGGCGTAACAGGAGCCGCAAACGGAGGGGCTACGGCGATTCCTGTCGATGTGGCCGTACCGGACCCATCTCAGGGGCCCATGAAAGGGGTGTATCCATGAACAAAAGGCGCGTCGTCTACGAAGGCAAGGCCAAGATTCTTTATGAGGGTCCGGAACCCGGCACCCTGATTCAGTATTTCAAGGACGATACTACCGCTTTTGATGCGCAAAAGCGCGCCGTGCTGGATGGCAAAGGCGTGCTCAACAACCGTATCAGCGAATTCATGATGACGCGTCTGGGCGGTGTCGGCATTCCGACCCACTTCATCCGCCGCCTCAACATGCGGGAACAACTGATCAAGAAAGTGGAGATCATTCCGCTTGAAGTGGTTGTGCGTAACGTGGCCGCTGGCTCACTCGCCAAGCGTCTGGGCATCGAGGAAGGCCAGGTCCTGCCCCGTCCGATCGTCGAGTTCTACTACAAGGATGACGCGCTACATGATCCGCTGGTGACGGAAGAGCATATTGCCGCCTTCGGTTGGGCCGGCCCGCAGGAGTATGACGACCTGATCTCGCTTGCCCTGCGCGTGAACGACTTCATGTCCGGCCTTTTTGCCGCTGTCGGCATCCGCCTGATCGACTTCAAACTGGAGTTTGGCCGCTACTTCGAAGGCGACGCCGAGATCCCGCGCATCCTGCTGGCCGATGAAATCAGCCCGGACTCCTGTCGCCTGTGGGACTTTGAGACTGGTAATAAGCTGGACAAGGACCGCTTCCGGCGTGACCTCGGTGGCGTAACCGAAGCGTATGCAGAAGTTGCACGCCGGCTCGGCATCATCAAGGAGTCTGGCGAAACGGACAATGTCGTCAGCTTCAACAGCGGCAAATAACAGCCGCCTTTCAATGCTGTTCGGAATGTTCCAATAGCGCAGCAATTGCGCTAGACGGAGCGCGACTCGCACCCCCTGCTCAGGAGATCACCGGAATGAAAGCCATCGTGCATGTTGCCCTGAAAAATGGCGTCCTGGACCCGCAGGGTAAAGCCGTTGCCGATACGCTGGCACGCATGGGCTACAAGGAAGTCGAGAGCGCCCGTATCGGCAAGGTGATCGAGCTTGACCTGGAAGATGGCCTCAGCGAAGCGGATGCCAGCGCACGCGTGAAAGAGATGTGCGAGAAACTGCTCGCCAACACCGTGATCGAGAGCTACCGCATCGACCTGCAAGCCTGAGGCAGCCCGACTTTCCGGCCGCACCTCCAGACATCCCCATCCCACCTGGCGTCAACCATCAGACGTGAGCACAAAAAATTTTCAGACATGCAAAATAGTAAGTGAATACTCACTTGTGTATTGCGATGCCCCGTGCTATCTGCTCTCGTGAATTGGGAGCTCCCTATGACAAGAAACACAACGGCCACCACGACTCCGGCGAAGAAAACACGCGCCCGGAATGCCCGCCCGAAAATCGAGCGCGCCGCCCTGAAACTGTTTGTCCATGAAGGCGTTGATGCAGCGACGACACGGGAAATCGCCGAGAAAGCCGGTGTTTCCGAAGGGGCGCTGTACCGGCACTACAAAGGCAAGGATCAGCTAGCGCTCAGCCTGTTCATGGAAACCCACAATCGCCTGGGCCAGATGATGCAGGAAGCCCTGACGAGTGAAGGGACACTGGAAGACAAGATCCACGCCGCCGTGAAAGCATATTGCGAGCTGGCAGACGAAGACTTCCTGCTGTTCTCCTTCCATCTTGTCTCGCTCAACCGCTACCTGCCCTATGACAAGAAGCGCGATGACGATCCGGTTTCGATTACGGAGCGGATCATCGACAGCCTCATGCAGGAAGGCGTTCTTCCGAAAGGCGACCCGGCCCTCAAGGCAGCCATGGCGCTCGGTGTTGTCATGCAGGCGGGTCAGAACAAGATCTACAATCGCCTGCCCGGACCGCTCTCACAGCACGCCGGCACTATGGCCCGTGCCGTCGTGGCGGTCCTCAAAACAGACTAATCCTCATTCCGGATCTACGAGAAGAAAGGAGCCACGCCATGCGCGCCGCCCTGTTCACGTTTGTCTATTACCTGCTCTCCGTGCTTTACGTTCTGGCCTCCGTGCCATTCCTGATCCTTCCCGGGCACACCCCCGTAAGGGCGATTATCCGAAGCTACACGCGGGCTATGAACCTGAACCTCAGGCTGGTTGCAGGCATACGGAAAGACGTTCGCGGCAAGGAACGGCTGCCGGAAGGCGCATTCGTTCTGGCTGGCAAACACCAGAGCTGGGGTGATGGCTATCTGGTTTATCCTGAAGTCGATAATCTCGCCTTTGTCACGGGCGACCACCTTGAAAAATTCCCGCTGGTGGGCGGCATCCTGCGCAAGCTCGGGGCGATCGTCATCGATACATGCGGCGGTGGCGACCGTAAGGCAGAATCCCTGCGCAAAGGCATGGAACGGGCCAAACAGGATGGCCGACGCGTTCTGATCTACCCGGAAGGCCATCTGGCTCCCGTGGATTACCACTTCCGCTACAAACCGGGTGTCTGGCACATGGCGCAGGCCATGCAGGCTCCTGTGGTGCCGGTCGCCACCAATATTGGCCTCTACTGGCAACAGCAGGAGAAGAAAAAAAATCCAGGTACGGCGATCATTGAGTTTCTCGATCCGATCCCGTGGGACCTGCCCAAAGATGAATTCCTGACGCGGCTGACTGATGCCGTTGAGCAGCGCACTGCGGAACTGGTCGCCGAAGGCCGTGGCACCCCCCTCAAGAAAGCGACCCTGATCCCAGACCCGCCGAAGGGCATGGAAGCAAAGCCAACCATTGAGAACCCGGCCGCATATGCAAAGGCATGACCGGCCCAAGACAGATAGGCCATATCGAGACGCCAAATTTTACCTTTACCCGATGCGATATTATTGATATTCAATAATCGCTTAGGTGATCCCCGGGGCAAACACGGGATCTCGAAAAATGATTTTGAAACGAACATATATGCTGGCAATTGCCTGCCTTACCTTGGGTACTCTCACGCCAGCCCTTTCGGCATCAGCAGCAGAATGGAGTGCCTGGAAGGGCCAGAGTGAGGTCGCTCCCCTTGCCATCTATACGGATGGTTCGGATGAGACGGGTGCGATGCTGGTCTGCGATGGCCAGGGCATGATGAAAGCAGTGCTTTCTCTGGAGCCCGCATCGCTGCCTGACCTCCTCGCAAGGAATGCCTCTTATTCGCGCTCAACCAAGGTCAACATCCAAGTGGGAGACACACCAGGCATGGACGAGATGTTCCGCTACATTCCGGCCATCAAGTCTATCGAAACCAAGTCTCACAGTGTCGCGGCCAAAGTGTTCAACTCGGCTGTGCTCGGCGAGCCCTTGATGGTGGTCACAAAACGGGAAGGGTCTGTCGAAACCCAATTGCCTGCCCCCAACGACACATTCAAGGCCTTTGCGAAGACCTGCAAAGCCCTACGCGAAGGGTAATAGGCTCGATTGCCTGCGGTCACCAAGAATTGCATGCTCCATTCCATTAAATGGAACGGAGCATGCTCATGCCATATAGACCTGCCGGCCTATTCATTATCGCCCTCCTGATCGCACAGGCCGTGAATGCACACGCAGAAGAAGACAGCGGTCGGCGCTGGTCCCAAGCCCCCGACACGATCCTGCGGGTCGACAATAGCGATGTTGGAACCCAAGCTAATTTTTACAGCTTTTCGCGCCTGATCCGTACGACAGGGAACGAAAACCCGGTCGTTATTCTGAACTGTCAGGCAATGTCGACAGGTCAACACTCGCTGAATGCCGCAATCCAACTTGATCCCGCCAATACTTACGAGGAAGATCCGTCAGAACGCTTTCGCCTGCTGAGCGTCAGCGCCGCGCTCACCATAGATGGCGTCAAGAAGTCGGAACGGTTCAAATATCATCCCGCCTCATCGAAGATCATTCCCTACGATAAGGCTGTTGCCAAAAAACTCTACAATGCCGTGGTGAATGGATCTGAAGTCATGCTGAAGGTCAAAGGCAAGCAGTATGACCTGGCGCTACCAGCCAAGGATGCCGTCGTCTTCATTGCATTTGCGAAAACCTGCCCGACAACAAATGGAGGGCAGTTTGATGCTTCAATATTCGAACAGGTGAAGGCTCGGGCAACAGAAACGCAGAACTGACGATCAATCCACTGAGGCTGGCACGATCGTTACGCTCTCGCCACAGCCACAGGCATCGGTCTGGTTCGGGTTGTTGAACACGAACTTCTCGTGTAGCGGCGTCATCTCGAAATCGACCTCACTGCCCAGAAGGAACAGCACGGCTTTCGCATCGATCAGGATGGTGACGCCATTGTCCTCGACGATCTCATCGAGCGGCTCTGGCTCCATTGCGTAGTCCATGACGTATTCCATGCCGGCGCAGCCGCCATTCTTCACGCCGACGCGCAGGTAACCTGCACCGCGTTCTTCCATGATCTCCTTCACGCGCGCCGCAGCGGCGTCGGTGAGCTTCACGGGTTTGGGTCTGGGTCGTCTGGCCATGAGAGAAAGATAGGGGCTCGCCCCTTTCCATTCAATTACAGCATGTTCAGCGCGAGGCGCGCTTCGTCGGACATACGGGACGGATCCCAGGGCGGATCGAAGGTCAGTTGAACCTCAACGTCCTTCACGCCTTCCACAGTCCGGGCAGCGGTTTCCACCCAGCCCGGCATGTCGCCGGCAACAGGGCAGCCCGGGGCGGTAAGTGTCATTTCGATATCGACCTTGCGGTCGTCATCGATGTCGACCTTGTAGATCAGCCCAAGTTCATAGATGTCGACCGGGATTTCCGGGTCGAACACAGTCTTGAACGCTGTGATGAGATCATCGGTAATCCGGTTCAGCTCATCCTGCGGAATCGCTGACGGCGCTGCAGTTTCAGCAGCTGCGTCCACATCTCGGGAGGTCATGTCATCGGCCATCTGAGCCACCTATACCAGCATTTTCCGGGCCTTGGCGAGCGCCTCTATGAAGGCGTCGACTTCGGCGAGGGTGTTGTAGATGGCGAAGGAGGCGCGGGCTGTCGAGGGGACGCCGAGGTGTTCCATCAGCGGCTGGGCGCAGTGATGCCCGGCACGGATGGCGACGCCATAACGGTCAAGAATCTGAGCAATATCATGGGGATGGGCGCCTTCGAGGCTGAAGGTGAGCACCGCGCCCTTGCCCGGTGCTTCGCCATGAATCCGCAGGCCATTGATGCCGCGAAGCCCCTCTACGGCATGACTATACAGGATCATCTCATGATCATGCACTGCGTCCGAGGGATGATTACGCATCCAGTTCAGTGCTGCACCAAGACCAATCGCTTCGAGGATCGGCGGGGTGCCGGCCTCGAACTTGTGCGGGGCGGTATTGTAGGTCACGCGGTCGCGGGTGACGATCTCGATCATCTCGCCGCCGCCCTGATAGGGCCGCGCGCGGTCCAGCGCTTCCGCCGTCCCGTAGAGCACCCCGATCCCGGTCGGGCCGTAGAGCTTGTGGCCGGTCATCACATACCAGTCGACGCCGAGAGCCTGCACATCCACCGGCACATGCACCGCGGCCTGGCTGCCGTCGGCCAGCACCTGCGCGCCCACACCATGCGCGATGCGAACGATCTCCACCATGTCGGTCACTGTGCCCAGCACGTTGGACATGTGCGTCATCGCAACGAATTTCGTCTTCGGCCCGATCGCGGCGGCAAAATCCGCCATGTCGAGGCTGCCGTCTTCCGTCAGGCCCACCCAGCGCAGCACGGCGCCGTGACGCTCCCGCAGGAAATGCCAGGGCACGATGTTGGAATGGTGCTCCATCACCGACAGGACGATCTCGTCGCCGGGCTGGATCTCGCCCGCCAGCGCCGAGGCGACGAGGTTGATCCCCTCTGTCGAGCCCTTGGTGAAGATGATGTTCTCGTGCGCCGGCGCGTTCAGGAATTCGCGCGCCGCCTCCCGTGCTGCCTCATAGGCTTCGGTCGCCTCGTTCGACAGCGTGTGGATGCCACGGTGCACATTGGCGTAAGCCGTGCGCGACTGGTTGGCGACCGCATCGATCACCGCATTCGGCTTCTGGGCGCTGGCCGCATTGTCCAGATAGACCAGCGGATAGCCGTTCACTTCCCGCGAAAGGATCGGGAATTCCGCGCGGATCGCGTCGATGTCCAGCTTCGTGCTCATCGCGCCAACCATGCCCGCGCCTGCTCCCGCAGGATTTCTTCCAGCTCGCCCGCCTCTTCCAGCGCTTCGGCGATGAAGGCTTCGGTCAGCAGGGCACGCGCCTCTTCCTCGGCGATGCCGCGCTGGCGCATGTAGAACATCTGGTTCGCATCGAGCGCGCCAGACGTGTTGCCGTGCGCGCATTCCACGTCATCGGCATAGATTTCGAGTTCCGGCTTGGCGAAGACTTCGGCGCCCTCCTCCAGCAGCAGCGCATTGTGCTGCATGTCCGCATCGGTCTTCTGGCCGACATTGCGGGGCACGAAGAACTTGCCCTGATAGACGCCCCGGCCGCCTGCCAGCACCGCGCCCTTGGTCAGCTGCCGCGTGACACAGGCAACAGCGCCGTGGCGCACTTCGGTCGCAAGGTCGGCATGATGCCCCGCCGCGCAGAGATAGGCCGCGTTCATCGTGGCCTTTGCGCCGGTCTCCTGATGGGTCAACCGGGTTTCAAGCCGCGCAAGCTTCCCGCCGAAAGCCAGAACCGTTTGCGTATAGTCCGCGCCCTCGTCCAGCTGGACAGAAGCCGTTGCGGCCAGCACTTCGGCCGTGCCTGCGCGCTGGTAGACCGTGCGCGACAGCGCCGCGCCCTTCTGCAGCGAGAACTCCATCAGCGAAGCCGTGAAGCCCGCACCGCCGAGATAGGACTCGCTGGTGGTCAGCTGGGCACCGGGGCGCAGGAAGATCTGGACGCGGGCAAAATTGGCTTCGCCAGCGCCTGAGAAGCGGAAGTGCAGACGCGGCAGGTCCTGCCCTGTCACTTCGATCATCAGCGTGCCGGGCTTGCTCTTGCCGCCTGCCAGCGCCGCAGCCAGCGCGCCAAGCGGCATGTCTTCAGACGCGCCGAAGGCCTGTGCCTCCGGCTTTGCCAGGACGCGAATGCCTTCCGGCAGGTCTTCCGGCCAGGTGAACCCTGTGGGCGTGAAAGCGAACACGAGCGCGCCATCGGCCGGCAGCGGATCTTCCATCGCGCCTGCACCAGCCGGCGTTTCGATAACCTGCAGCGCTGCCTTGAAGTCGCTCCAGTGCCAGCCTTCAATCCGGCGATGCGGCAGGCCGCCCTTGGCGAAGGCCTCAAACGCACGCTCACGCCGGGCATCTTCCGGCAACATCGCATAGCGCGCGACGAGTTCCAGCTCCGCCGCGTTGGGATTGGCTATCAGATCGCGCAGCGCGGTGCTCACACCGCTTCTCCCAATACGCCTTCATAGCCTTCGGCTTCCAGCCTGTGGGCGAGGTCCGGACCGCCGGTCTTCACGATGCGGCCAGCGGCCATCACGTGAACCTTGTCCGGTTTGATATAGTCCAGCAGGCGCTGATAGTGCGTGATCACCAGCATGCCGCGCTCCGGGCTGCGCATGGCGTTGACGCCTTCGGCAACGGTTTTCAGAGCGTCGATGTCGAGGCCGGAATCGGTCTCGTCGAGGATCAGGAATTTCGGCTCCAGCATCATCATCTGGTAGATTTCGAGCCGCTTCTTCTCACCGCCCGAGAAGCCGACATTGACCGGACGCTTCAGCATCTCGGCATCCAGCTTCAGCTGCTTGGCAATCTCACGAGATTTCTTGATGAAGTCCGGCGCCGAAATCTCGTCCTCGCCGCGCAGTTTGCGCTGGGAGTTCATGGCGGTGCGCACGAAGGTCATCACAGGCACGCCGGGAATCTCCACCGGGTACTGGAACGACAGGAACATGCCTTTTGCGGCGCGCTCTTCCGGCTCCATCTCAAGAATATTCTCGCCGTTCAGTGTGGCGCTGCCACCGGTGACCTCATAGCCGCTCCGGCCCGTGAGGACATAGGACAAGGTGGATTTACCGGCGCCGTTCGGGCCCATTATGGCGTGCACCTCACCGGCGGGCACCTCAAGGGTCAGCCCGTTGATGATCTGCTTGGCTTCCTCGGCCTCGCCGACAGTGGCGGTCAGGTTCTCAATCTTCAACATGGGGCCGATGTAGGCGCGTCCGGGCCTAAGGGGAAGCCCTTAGGGCAGGAATGGCGCCTATTCCGAGGGGGTAGAAATGCTGAAAATTCAGGTGATCGGGCAGTTCAGCGAAGAACGGGGACAAACCCTCGCCTATCCAACACTGCCTTCGAGGCTCACTTCGAGAAGTTTCTGGGCCTCCACGGCAAATTCCATGGGCAGTTCCTGCAGCACTTCGCGGACGAAGCCGTTGACCAGGAGGGCCACGGCCTGCTCCTCGCCGAGGCCGCGCTGGCGGGCGTAGAAGAGCTGGTCTTCGGAGAGCTTGGTGGTCGTTGCCTCATGCTCCAGCTGCGCGTCGGCGCGGCGGTTTTCGACGTACGGTACGGTGTGGGCGCCGCAGCGGCCGCCGATCAGCAGGCTGTCGCACTGGGTGAAGTTGCGGGCCTTCTCGGCACGCTTGTTGATCGAGACAAGGCCGCGATAGGTATTGTCGGACTTGCCGGCCGAAATGCCTTTGGAGATGATCCGGCTCTTCGTGCGCTTGCCGAGATGGATCATCTTGGTGCCGGTGTCGGCCTGCTGGCGGCCATTGGTGACGGCGATGGAGTAGAACTCGCCCACGCTGTCGTCGCCGCGCAGGATGCAGGATGGGTATTTCCAGGTGACGGCGGAGCCGGTTTCCACCTGTGTCCACGAGATTTTGGAGCGCGCGCCGCGGCAGTCGCCACGCTTGGTCACGAAATTATAGATGCCGCCCTTGCCGTCCTCGTCGCCCGGCCACCAGTTCTGGACGGTGGAGTATTTGATCTCCGCATCGTCGAGGGCGACCAACTCCACCACAGCGGCGTGGAGCTGGTTCTCGTCACGCATCGGCGCGGTGCAGCCTTCGAGATAGGAGACGTAGGCGCCCTCGTCGCAGATGATCAGGGTACGTTCGAACTGACCAGTATTCTCCGCATTCATTCGGAAATAGGTCGACAGTTCCATCGGGCAGCGCACGCCCTTCGGCACATAGACGAAGGTGCCATCGGAGAAGACGGCGCTGTTCAGCGTGGCAAAGAAATTGTCAGACTGCGGAACGACGCTGCCAAGATATTTCTTCACCAGCTCCGGATGCTCGCGCACGGCTTCGGAGATCGACATGAAGATCACGCCGGCCTTTTCCAGCTCCTTGCGGAACGTGGTGGCGACGGAGACAGAGTCGAACACGGCATCGACGGCTACACGCGGCGCCTCGCGCGCAGTGGCGGCGGTCTCGGCCGCGCCTTCGACGCCCAGCAGCACTTCAGCCTCACGCAGCGGGATGCCGAGCTTTGCATACGTGTCGAGGATTTCCTGCGGCACGTCGTCGATGGACTCATATTTCGCTCCGGATTTCGGCGCGGCGTAATAGTAATAGGCTTGGTAATCGATGGGCTCGTAGCGCACCTTTGCCCAGGTCGGCTCTTCCATGGTCAACCAGCGGCGATAGGCGGCAAGGCGCCATTCCAGCAACCAGTCCGGCTCTTCCTTCTTGGCCGAGATGAAGCGGATCGTGTCTTCCGACAGGCCCTTCGGCGAGAACTCCATGTCGATCTCGGTCGAGAAGCCGGCGGAATAGTTCTCGGACTCGAGCGCCTTCGCGGCCTCGACGGTTTTCGCGTCGATGCCTTCCTTGACCGTCACTTCCGTGCAGTCGTCCTCGTGCTCGTCAGTTCCGCCGCAGCAGTCCATTACGCCTTTTCCTTCGCAGTGATGCGTCCGGCCGCCTTCAGCCATGCATCGGCGACGCCGTCAAAGTCTGACGGCAGTGTACTCCATCCAAAGCTGGTGCGGATTGCCGATTCTGCAAGGTCGTCGCCTGCGCCCATGGCCATCAGGACGAGGCTTCGCTTCACTTTTCCCGACGAGCAGGCAGAGCCTGCCGAGACGCACACACCCGCCAGATCCATGGCCATGACCTGCGTCTCGGCCGGGAAACCCGGCTTTGCGAAGTTCGACACGCCGGCCAGACGCGGCGAGTCCTTGCCGATGATGATCGCGCCGCCTTCGGTTTCGAGGCGGGCCTCCATGGCGTCGCGCAGCGGGGCGAGGGCCTGATACTTTGCAAAGTCGCACATGGCGGCCTCGATGGCAGCGGCGAAACCGGCAATTGCGGCAACGTTCTCCGTGCCAGAGCGAAGGCCCCGCTCCTGCCCGCCGCCATACTGGACGGCCTTCAGGGGCGCGCCGGGCCGGTGCCAGAGGGCACCTGCGCCCTGCGGCCCGCCGATCTTGTGAGCGCTGACTGTGAGATAATCGACACCGAGCATACCGACATTCACAGGCGTCTTCCCAAGGCCCTGCACGGCATCACAGATGACCAGCCCGTCTGCCTCACGCACCAGAGCCGCCGCCTCGGCAACAGGCTGGAGGATGCCGGTTTCGTTATTTGCCAGCATCAGGCACAGGACCGGCGTACCCTTCACGGCATGGTCCCAGACCTTCAGGCGGGCGTCGAGATCTTCAAGGTCAACCACGCCCGCCGCGGTGAGATAGGCTGTCTCCATCGGCACGCCCGAATGCGCCGCCGCCTTGCCGATCGCCTCATGCTCCAGCGCAGATACGATCAGCGTGCATTTGCCGCCCAGCCCGGCAACGACGCCGTGCACAGCCAGACTGTCGGATTCCGTGCCGCCTGACGTGAAGACGATGTCTTCAGCTCGGCTGCCGATGGCGCCGCCAAGGGTTGCCCGCGCCCGCTCGACCACGCCCCGCGCAGCGCGGCCAGCGGTATGCACCGAAGACGGGTTCACCGCCCCCATGTCATAAACGGCGAGCATCGCCTCGCGGGCCTCCGGGCGCAGCGGGCTGGTCGCATTGTGGTCGGCATAGATCATGGGGCCCATATAACCCCTCATGGCCACGGGTGCACCTGCAGAAAAATTTGCTTTTCAGTACCCGTTTGGCTTATCACCGCGCCCTTCACGCCGAAATTCCGAGGTTGTCATGGCCGAACTCATCATTCCGGGCCCCCAGGGCCGTATCGAAGCACGCTACACTGAGCCGCCGTATGAAGGCGCCCCTATTGCGCTGATCCTCCACCCCCACCCAAAAGCCGGTGGTACGATGCAGGATCCGATCTCGATCATGCTGTACCAGATGTTCGAGAAACACGGCTTCGGCGTCCTGCGTTACAACTCCCGCGGCGTCGGCCGCAGCCAGGGCCAATACGACCAGGGCATCGGCGAGCTGGAAGATGCCGCCTATGTTCTTGATTATATTGAGAACCTTTCGGAAAGCCCGCGTTATGTCTGGTGTGCCGGTTACTCTTTCGGGGCCTGGATCACGCTTCAGCTGCTGATGCGCCGCCCGGAGATCGACGGCTTCCTCGCCATCTCCCCGCCGGCCAACCACTACGATCTGTCGTTCCTGGCGCCGTGCCCGGCGTCCGGCCTGATCGTCTCCGGTGACAATGACGCCGTTTCCTCACCGGAAGACGTCGAGCGCGCCCTGACCAAGGTGCGCGTGCAAAAAGGCGAAGAAATCGAGCGCGCGACCATCAAGGGTGCCAACCACTTCTATCAGGACCGCCGTGAAGAACTGATCGGCACCTGCGAAGAATACCTTCTGCGCCGCCTCGCGGCCGCTGAAGAGAAGCTGCGCCTGGAAGCCGAAGGCGACTAAGCCAGCACTATTCCGCCTGTCATTGGCCCTGGCACGCCCGTCGTGCCGGGCCAACTGATCGGCAGCCCCCTCACCGTCCGCGCTGCGAGATAGGCGAAGGCTTCGGCCTCGATACTGTCCCCGCGCCATCCGGCCGCTTCCGCGCTCAACACGGCACAGGGCAGCGCCCGCGCGAGGGCATCCATCAAAGCCGGATTGTGACGCCCGCCACCGCAAGCGATGACGCGGGATGGCACTTCCGGCAGCTGCGCAATGCCTGCCGCGACAGCTCTCGCAGAAAACTCCGTCAGAGTGGCCGTGCCATCTTCCACGGACAGGCCAACCACCATGTCCGCGTTGAAGTCATAGCGGTCCAGCGATTTGGGCGGCGGCTCGCGGAACCAGTCATTCTGCAGCAGTTCGGCCAGCAGCGCCTCATCCGCCGTCCCCGCTTGCGCCAGCTGCCCTTCGACATCGTGCGTGCCATAGCCGTGACGCTCGACCCATTCGTCGATCGGGCCATTGGCTGGCCCCGTATCGAAGGCGATCAGCGTGCTATCGGCGAGTTTCGCTGTGATGTTCGCCACGCCGCCAAGGTTCAGCACACAAGCGGCGCCATCGCCGAGGCGCTGCAGCAGGGCCGCGTGATAGGCCGGGGCGAGCGGCGCGCCCTGCCCGCCAGCGGCGACATCCGCCGTACGAAAATCGCAGGCGAGCGGCACCCCCAGCGCGCCCCGCATCGCAGGCGCATCAATCAGCTGAAGCGTCGCGCCGGGCTGGCCGGGAACCGGGCGGCGGTGAAGCACGGTCTGGCCATGCACACCGGCCAGCACCGGCGCCGGGCCCGTCCAGCCTGAAAGCAATTGTCGCATCGCTTCAGCATGTGTGTGCGTGATGACGGTCCTGGCTGCCTCAAAGGCGTCATCCGGCTGTGCTCCGGTCCAGTTCCAGGCGCGGGCTGCGTCCGTCGCGACCTGAAGAATACGGCGTTCTTCAGGCAGGTATTTGCGCTCGGCGGTCGCGCCGAACTCCAAAACCCGCTCCCCATCCGTCAGGATCAGGGCCGCATCCACTGCATCCAGCGAGGTGCCCGACATGAAGCCAGCGACCCATTTTGCCTCGGAATCTGAAATCGCAGTGTTCAAGCGGCTCCCTTTCCGTGCTACGCGCCCTGCCTTCACGGAGACACGAGAAGATGAGCGATTACAAGTCGGAATTCCTGAAGACGCTGCAGACGCGCGGCTTCATCAAGCAGGTCACCCATGAGACCGAGCTTGACGCCTATTGCATGGCGGGTGTTCCGATTGCGTATATCGGCTTCGACGCGACGGCGGACAGCCTTCACGTCGGCTCCCTGCTGCAGATCATGATGCTGCGCCACCTGCAGAAGGCTGGCGGCAAACCGATCGTGCTGATGGGCGGCGGCACTACGAAAGTGGGCGACCCGACTGACAAGGAGAAATCCCGTCCCCTGCTCACCAATGAGCAGATCGAGGCGAACATTGCCGGCATCAAGAAGGCGTTCGATCCGTTCCTGACCTTCGGCGACGGCCCGACCGACGCCATCATGGTCAACAATGACGACTGGCTGAGCAAGCTTGGCTACATCGAGATGCTGCGCGAAGTAGGCGTACATTTTACCATCAACACGATGGTGAAGCAGGACACGGTTGCCCGGCGCCTTGCGGCTGAGCAGCCTTACACCTTCCTCGAATTCAACTACCTGCTGATGCAGTCCTATGACTTCCTGGAGCTATTCCGCCGGCAGAATTGCCGCATCCAGCTCGGTGGATCGGACCAGTGGGGCAATATCGTTGGCGGCGTGGACCTGGTGCACAAGGCGGCAGGCGGCGACGTGTTCGGCATCACCGCGCACCTGATCACGACTGCGTCAGGCGGCAAGATGGGCAAGACGGCCGATGGCGCCGTGTGGCTGAACGCCGACCGCAAGAGCCCCTACGAATACTGGCAGTTCTGGCGCAACACGGAAGATGCCGATGTCGGCCGCTTCCTGCGCCTGTTCACGGAACTGCCGCTGGACGAGATCGAAGCGCTGGAGGCCCTGGAAGGCGCCGAGATCAACAAGGCCAAGATCGCACTCGCAAACGCAGCGACCACGCTGCTGCACGGTGAAGCCGCCGCGAAGGAATCGGAGGCTGCTGCCTCTGCCGTGTTCGCCGGGGGCGGTACTGCCGCAGCCTTGCCGACTGTCGAAATTCCGTCAACGGCACTATTCAACGAGTACCTAGTTGCTGCTGCCTTCACGGCAGCCGGCCTGACGGAAAGCAATGGCGAAGCCCGCCGCCTGATCAAGCAGGGCGCCGCCAAACTCAACGACAAGGCGATCACGGACCAGAATGCCACGCTGGCAGAAACGGACGTTGTCGACGGCGCGATCAAACTGTCGGCAGGCAAGAAGCGCCACGCACTGGTGAAGCCGGTCTGAGGCTAGAATTCCTCGTCCGGAATGGGCGGAAGTTCTGACGGGATCGGCTCATCTGACGGGCGGGCCTTTGCTTCCGGAATACGGGTATCCGACGGGTTTTCAAAGATCCGTCGGATCACGCCCGGCGCTAGCGCCGAAAGCGGGTTCACCGACACGTTCGCCTTCTCCATCGTGCCGCGAATGGCATAGGTCAGCGAGAACACGCCTTCGCCGTCGCGCCCAACGACAAGATCTCCGATAATCGGAATTGTTCCGAGGGCGGAGTTCATACCAAAGCTCGGCACCAGCACACCATCGAACTCGATCTTCCCACTCTGCGAGTCGAAATACCCGTTCGTGGTCAGGCCAAGGGCCGGCCCCTGCGCCTTGGCGCCATTGACGACATAACGCTCGCCCGCGACGGTCAGCGGAATATCGAGCCGGGAGAACAGCACACCCTCACCGCCCAGCGTATCCGCAAGGCCGCGCAAGGAGGCAAGCGACAGGATCTGCGTCAGGAAGGGCGCGTTGCGCAGGCGTGTGTCCGTGATGGCAATGTCAAATTTCGAGGGCTTGTTGTCGTTCGCCAACGTGCCATCCATTTCCAGATTGCCGCCTTCCAGATAGTCGATCCCCAGGAAGGCGCTGGCGATGAAGCCGGCGTCGCCGCTCGCGACATGGAACGTCGCCGCTTCTCCGCCATTCGTATCGAAGCGGGCATTGAAAGAGGACCCGTTTGCCGCAAGCCCTGTTGCCTCGAACGTTTCAAGACCGACAGCTCCGGACACCATGGAGAACTTCGCCTCGGTCATGTCCAGTCCGGGCCGCAAGGTGAGCGTGTCGACATTGGCCATCACGCGCAGAGGCGTCTTGCTGCCTGTGTCGGCATCTCCGATCGCGCCGACCCCCGGCATGGCGCCTGACAGATCCAGATAGGTTCCTGTCAGGCTGAGGTTCAGCGCCCCGTCCTTGCGGGTGATCTTGCCGCCCACATCCGCCTTGTTCTTCAGATAGGCCCGGCGGAGCGTGGCTGAGATCAGCTTGGAATCGCCGCCCAGCGTGAAATCGCCATCTAGGTAGGCATCATCTGCATGGAAGACGACGGTGGCGGTGTAGCCATCTTCGAGCCCTTCATAATGCACCGAAGCCTTGGCCGGCTTGTCCCGCGCCTTCACCCAGCCGATCTCAGAAAGATCGAGGCGGGACTCGGAAAGATCGAGGGCCGTATCCGCCGTGATCTTCGATCCCTCGCCGATCTCCGCCTGCACCTCGATCGGAATTTCACCTGAAAGGTAGGCACGGCCAAGCACCCCGAACTCGTTCAGGAAATCCGGCGTCACAATGCTGGTTGCCGAGAGCAATGAAGGCTGCCCGTCATCACTGAAGTCGTCGCGCCAGGTAAACTGGACCGGTGATGGCCCGAGATTACCGAAACCGGTAATCATCATGCCTTTCTGGTCCACGTTCACTTTCGTGGAGCCTTCGGTCAGATCGAAGCCGAGTGCGGCATCCTTGAGACCTGCGTTTTCGGCCGTCCCGATCGCCGTGAAACGTATGTCTTCATACGGAACATCATCCAGCGCCGGACGGAACATTTCGAAGGTCATTTCCCCGTCGCCAGAAAGACGGGAAGCATCGAAATCGATTTCAAGGCGGGAGTCGACCAGCATCTGCACGATGGACGAAACGGGACCACGCCCCCGCGCGAACACGCGAAAATCTCCGCCACGATCATTGAAGGCAGGCAGGATGAAAGCGCCTTCGTCCAGATCCCATCCGCCATATTCACCAGAATCCAGCGTGACGCGGAACGAGTTACCGGTCAGGCGCCCTGTCCCGCGGCCTTTTTCGACAGGCGGGAGGTCAGACAGGAACTTCACCCAGGCATCTTCCGCCATGAAGGTGAGTTCCAGATCGGAATCACGGAGGTAACCATCCTCGCCGAAACTGTCGCGCTTCAGGTCGATATGGCCCTTGATATCCTTCAAAGCGCCTGCCTCGACATGGTCACGCGCGAAGTTACGCCCACCTGTCCCAAGTCCGACGGGCCAGAAAGCCATGACCGTCTCCTTGGTGATATTTCCTGAAGTCTCCAGTGAGAGGCTGCCGAGGATCGGTGGCTCGCCCACCTGCTTGTCCGCAGTCAGGCCCAGGCTGCCTGTCAGGTGGAATTCCGCCTCCTCCTGCCTGAATTTCAGATCAAGCCCCTCGATCTGCCGCGCACTGACAGCCAGCAGACCTGACGCATCCAGCGCCGTCAGCTCAATGGGGGCCTGAAACACGGGCGTCAGGTCCAGAATGAGATTTTCGCTCTTCAGCTCGAACTCGTGTGCCATCTGACCCTGAAGAACGTTCTTCAGGGTCATGCTCGCCTGACCGCTGGCCGGACCGACTTTTTCACCGGTCAGGTCGATCCGCATCGTGTCATCATTGGCCAGATAAGTCGCCGTCACGTCGAGGCCCTCCACGTCGAGCCCCCCGGCGAAAGGCACGCGACCTTCCCCCATGTTGGAGTGAAAGGCGATCTCACTGATCCCTGTAGCGCGAGCGAAGTCGAGCGTTACATCCGCGCTGGCCGGCAGCCCTTCGAAGGCGTCCACTTCCGCACCAAAGCGCGCTGCAAGATCGGCAAGCGGCCAATCTGCTACAGCGAATTCCGCATGCAGCCTGTCTTCCTGGCTGTACGAGCGTACGGTGGCCGCAAGCCCCCCCGGCAGGCCGGCGCCTGCGCCAGTCCCGGCGGCGCTGACCAGTATGCCATCCTCCTCTCGGGATATTCGCCCTGTTGAATCGGTAACATCCAGCACGGGCTGCTGGTTGCTGTCGCGCAGGCGGAATTCGAACCCTGTAAAGCCGAGATATTCCAGCGCATAATTCTGTTCGCCTTCCTTCAACGCTTCCAAAATGGGCGGAAGGACTTGATTGGCCCGCTGCAGCCATTCCTGCGGTGTCTCCGGTAATTTGCCGGCCGGTATTTCAGGCAGCGGCTCCCCACCGATAAACCAGATCGTGGGAGACTCCTGATCGATGTTCACCCAGCCGCCTTCAAGGTCGAGACGCAGGACCTCGATCTTGCCCAGCACCAGCGAGGACCCTGACAGCACGATGTTCGCGTGATCAGCCTCGGCACTGAGGTTGCCTTTGGTATCCATCATCTGAAGGCGTGAACCGGAAATGTGCAGGCGCTTATCCTGCGCTGACCATTCCAGCTGGACCCCGCCAAGACGCACTTCGCGCCCGTCACGGGCTTCCGTCATTGCGTTTTCGAGATCGTCCTTGAACATGGACAGGTCCATCGGCCCGGAATAGAGCCGGGCGGCCAGCAGACCTGCCGCCACAAGAACAAGCAGGATCAAACCGCCGAGGATTTCGAGAAAAATCAGTGAGGCGGTCTGGCGGACCAAGGGCGCGCTCCGTACAAGTCGGATCCTGACATACACGCCATTCAGCGCTGTGTCTGGTATAAGCAGTACAGCCGGGGCGCACCATAGGAGGATTACATGGCAATCGGGCTCAAAGAAGGCGCACGCGCACCGAACTTCAGCATGGAGTCCACGCAGGGGCCGGTCAAACTCGGTGATTTCAAGGACCGCTACCTAGTCCTGTACTTCTATCCGAAGGACGACACGCCGGGGTGCACCACCGAAGCGAAGGACTTTTCCGACCTGGCGAAGGAGTTCGAAAAGGCAGGCGCAACAATTGTCGGCGTTTCACGCGATACGATGGCCAAGCATGAAAAATTCGCGGCCAAGCACGAGCTTGCGGTCACGCTGGCCTCCGATGAAGACGGCACAATCTGTGAAGCTTACGGCGTGTGGGTTGAGAAGAAGAACTACGGCCGCACGTATATGGGAATCGAGCGCTCAACCTTCCTGATCGGACCTGACAAAAAGGTAATCCGAATCTGGCGGAAAGTGCGTGTGAAGGGACATGCCGAAGATGTACTCAATGTCATCAAATCGGGTGTTTGAAACTTCACCTGATGCACGCAATTTTTCCATGTTTAACAAGCCTTTTACCCTCATGAGCGAAAATTTACACGAATTATGTGTCCGAGGGGTTTCACCACGTATCGAAATCGGTATGTATTATCTCCAAGGGTTTGGGAAACCTGCTGTAGTGACTATTGCAGCGGGGGCGTGATTTTCCGGTCTACGGGTGGCGTGAATGGCGAAGTGGAGCGCGAATCTGAAGGCGGCCTTCAATAAAGCCTTCCCTGAGCGTCAAATTTACCACCGTAGTGGCGGCACTGTCCGCTACATTTCTGTGTCTCCATGGCAGCAGGCTATCTTTGCCGCCGGCATCGCTGCGCTGGCAGGCTGGACGATCTTCGCAACCGGCAGCTTTGTACTGGGTGGTGGCGGCAGCGCCCTCTCCGGCAATCCTGATGGCCGTGAACTCGCAAAGTATGAGCGCTGGGTTCAGGAGCTGCGCGCCAAGGATGCCTTGTCCCGCTCCCTGCTCGAAGAACGGACCGACGCTTTCCAAAAGGAAACCGTCGAGTGGGAAGAACGCCAGAAAGCCCTGGAAGACCTCTACAAACAGCTCAAGGGTGAGGACGATCTCGAAACCTCTTCCCTGAAGGGTGATGGCGCCGCGCTGCTCGTGCTGGCCTCCATCGAGGAAGCCGACAGCCGCCAGTCGCGTGAGCCTGTACGCATTACCGCGCAGTTCGAAACGGCCACTTCGCGTGGCTCAGTCCGGGCGCTCAAGATGGATCAGGAACGGATCCTCGACGAAGCTGAAGAGATCGCGACAGAACGCACTGAACGCGCGCGCGGCATTCTCGCGCTGACATCCGTCGGCTCTGACCGCATTGTGGCCAGTAGCGAGACCGGCGGACCGTTCATCTCGCTTGCGAACGCCACTGCGGGGCCGGACCTCAGCAATCTTTCGCTGACTGACACGACCTTCTATTCCCGCCTGGCGCAGACACAGGCACGCGTTGCGGAAATGCTTTATTACGAGGACATCGTTTCCTCGCTGCCGCTTGGCCGCCCTGTTGGCGTGCCCTACCGGCTCACCAGTAATTACGGCGTTCGCGTCGATCCATTCAAAAAACGCCCAGGGTGGCACAACGGTATCGACATGGCGGCTTATCATGCCGCGCCGATTGTCGCTGCAGGCCCTGGCGTTGTCAGCTACGCAGGTCCCCGTTCGGGCTACGGGCGCCTTGTAGAAATCGACCATGGGCACGGCTTCAAGTCGCGCTATGGCCACCTCAGCGGAATTACAGTAAACAAGGGTGATACCGTGGAGGTCGGCGATCTTGTGGGCAAGATGGGTACAACCGGTCGAAGCACGGGGGACCACCTTCACTTCGAAGTCTGGTTTAACGGCAAACCTTATGATCCAATAAAATTCCTGAAAGCAGGCCGTCATGTTCACGAAGAGTAACAAACATAACCCAACACCGCCGGCACCTGAGCCAGCAAAGCCACAGCCTTCCGTTGATGCCATCCGCGGCGCCGCTTCGAAGCCGGCTGCGCGTGCAGCGTCGATCATTTGCGCTGACATGAAGATCAATGGCTCGGTGACTTCCGAAGGTGCGCTGCAGATCGACGGTATCGTTGATGGTGACGTGGCCGCTACCGACATCACCATCGGCGCATCCGGCCACATCACGGGCGAAGTGAAAGCCGAAGTCGTGAAAGTGAAGGGCCGCATCAAGGGCTCCATCCGCGCTCGCAAGGTTGAGCTGGAAACCGGCGCTCATGTGAAGGGTGACATCGTTCACTCTTCCCTGCAGATCCAGTCGAACGCCGTGTTCGAAGGCCAGGTGAAGCACTCCGAAGACCCGCTAAAAGATGCGACTCCGCGTGCTGCAGCCAGCGATGCTCGCCCGGCGGCTTCTTCCTCAGCGCCGAGCGCAACACCGAACGCCACCAGCAGCTTCGGTATTTCGCCGACAGCTTCCTGATCGTTCTTCCATCCGGAACGAGACGCCGGCATCGCAAGATGCCGGCGTTTTTCGTTGCCAGACAAGGCATTGACCATCCCCAAAGGCTTGCAGCGACGTCTTCACCTGATAGGGTCCGCCGCAATTGCAAATAGTGGAGTATCCAAAATGCGTGCGTGCTTGATCGCCCTCGGTCTGGCTTTGTCCATGGGGCCGGCTTTTGCTGATGAGCCTGTCAAACCCGGCACACCTGGCCCGGAAGCCAGCAAGGCTGATATCCCGGATCCGAAGGTATTTACGTCCGACCATAGCTTCAAACTGCGTGGCCAGACCATCAAGTACAAAACTACCGCAGGTGAGACCTACCTGCGCGACGGGAAGGATGAGCCGACTGCATCTATCTTCTCCGTTGCCTATATCCGGGATGGTCTTAGCGATCCGACAACCCGGCCGGTCACCTTCATCTTCAATGGCGGACCAGGTTCTGCCTCGCTCTGGCTGCATATGGGGGCTTTCGGTCCGAAACAGGTCATCACGCCTTCGGATGCACGCGGTGTCGGCGCACCGCCCTACACGATCCAGGACAACCAGAACTCCCTGCTCGACGTGAGCGATCTGGTCTTCATTGACCCCGTCGGCACGGGATATTCCCGTCCGTTGGGCGATACGAAGGGCAAGGAATTCTACGGCGTCAACGAAGACTCCGAGAGCATCGCAGAGTTCATTCGCGTCTGGCTGACCGAAAACGGGCGATGGAACAGCCCGAAATTCCTGGCTGGCGAAAGCTATGGCACCACACGCGCCGCCGCACTGACCGAGAAACTGCAAGGCGGCTGGAACGGCATTGGCCTGAATGGCGTAATCCTGATCTCCGCCATCCTCGACTTCCAGAACGCCCGCTTCGCGCCGGGCAACGACTCCGCACATATCGCCTTCTTCCCGACAGAAGCCGCCATTGCCTGGTATCATGACAAGGCCAACAAGGCGCGCTGGAACAATGACTTTGACGCCTTTGTTGCTGACGCGCGCACCTATGCCACCGACACGCTGGCCCCGGCCCTGATCCGCGGCTCCACCCTGACGGCAGAACAGCAAAGCGCGATTGCCGCAGATATGAGCGACTATCTCGGCGTCTCCGCCAAGTGGATCGAACTGGCGAAGCTCCGGGTCGACCCAACCCGCTTCCGTAAAGAGCTTCTGCGCAATGAAGGCTACACGGTCGGCCGTTTCGACGGGCGCTACAAAGGGATCGACAGCGAAGGCACGGCAGATACGCCGGAGAACGATCCGTCCGGCTACGGAATGGATACGGCCTATGTCGCCGCGATCAATGATTACCTGACCCGCGAGTTGAAAGTGGACTTCACCCGTCCCTACAAAGTTCTGACGGGTGAGCCGGGTTCACAATGGAACTGGAGCATGAATGAGCAGGGCTGGCCGGCTTATGTGAACGTCACGCCCTGGCTTGGCAAAGGTATGCGGGAAAACCCGGACCTGAAGGTCCTGCTCGCCTCAGGTTGGTACGATCTTGCCACCCCGTTCTTCGGTGCCGAGATGGCGATGTATCAGAACGGCGTTGTTCTGGACCGTGTCCAGTTCGACTATTATGACGCCGGGCATATGATGTACCTCAAAGAGTCCGACGGCACCAAACTGTCAAACGATGTGCGCGCCTTCATCGAGACGGGGCACTGACAGCCCAGCTCAGGCACTTCTTCGGACGAGGGCCGTGTTCATCCGCGTGCCCTCGACCACAACCACATCACCATTATGGATGACCTCTGAGCCGTCGACCGTTTCGGCGCCCCAGACCGTATCGCCGATCTTCACGCGCCCTTGTCCGGCGACCGAGAAGTCCGACGCAGCAACGCCTCGCTGGCCGACCAGGCTGTCCATCCGCTTGTTCAGTGTGGGATGTTCCGGCGTCGTCTTGCGCATACCGGAGAGCACCGTGCGGCCCAGTACGAACAGGGCCACGGATGCCGCACCGAAGAACAGGACCTGCCCCTGCCAGTTCGTCAGGCTGTCTGGCGCAAGCCAGGCGAAAACAGCCGTCGTCCAGGCGGCGATGGAAATCATCAGAAGATCGAACGTCCCGGTCATCATCTCGATGCCGAACAAGAGAAGGCCAAGCGCCAGCCAGTGCCAGACGGTCACGTCAGTCAGGTGAGTGAAGAGTTCTTCCAACATTATGTTTCTCCTGAGAGCAGGGTCATCTTTCCGGCGCCCCGTTTGGTTGCAGGGCACCGGAAGCTGGTAAGCGTTACGAGCGTGTTGGTGGCACGGCGGCGCCGGATTGCGGCTTGCTGCCTCCATCCTTGACTGCCCCTGTCAGGCCCTTGATGCCTTCGATCGTTCCGATGATGCTGGAGAACTCGGCCGGGATAATGACCGTCTTCTGCTGATTGGATGTCGCCAGCTTGCCGAACGCTTCGACATAGGCCTGGCCGAGGAAGTAGTTGATCGCGTTGACGTCACCACGCGCGATGGCTTCCGACACCATGGCCGTGGCTTTTGCTTCCGCTTCAGCGGCACGCTCGCGGGCCTCGGCATCACGGAAGGCAGCTTCGCGGCGGCCTTCGGCTTCAAGGATCTGCGCCTGCTTCTGGCCCTCTGCCTTGAGAATGGCGGACTGCTTGTCACCTTCGGCCGTCAGGATCTCTGCACGCTTCAGACGCTCAGCCTTCATCTGGCGTGCCATGGCTTCCGTAATGTCGGCCGGCGGGCTGAGGTCGGCAATCTCGATCCGGGTGACCTTCACGCCCCAAGGATTGGTCGCCGCGTCGATCACGCTCAGCAGACGTGCGTTGATATCGTCGCGGTTCGACAGGACCTCGTCGAGATCCATGGAGCCAACCACGGTACGAATGTTCGTCAGGGCGAGGTTCTGGATGGCATGGTGGAGATTGTTGACCTCATACGCAGCCGCGACCGGGTCAATAACCTGGATGAACACGATCGCATCACAGGACACCATCGCGTTGTCCTTGGTGATGACTTCCTGTTGGGGAACGTCGAGAACGGTCTCCATCATGTTCATCTTCCGGCCAATCCGGTCGATGAAAGGCGTGATAACGGACAAGCCTGGGGTCAGGGTCCTCGTGTAGCGCCCAAACCGCTCAACCGTAAAATTATAGCCCTGCGGTACGAATTTGAACGCCGATACCAGCCCGATGATCGCGACCACGAAGATCAGCACGATCACAGCAAAAAACGGTTCCATTGAGTCCCTCTCCTTTATTGCACACCTGAAAGGTGGGGAGGGTTTGCCGTTTTTCAATAAAAAACGAAGCAAAATCGGCGTGCCCGTCCCCAAGCACGCCGATCATCTGCTAAATTGGTTAAAAGGCGTTACGCCAATTAAATCAGAGTTGTCCGAGCATGTAGTCGGCGCTGGATACCTTGAATTCGCCGCCCTGCTCGACATTGAGCTCCGAGACGACGCCATCCTTCACGATCATGGAATAGCGTTGCGAACGCTGACCCATGCCGAAACCTGATCCGTCCATTTCCAGGCCCAGTGCTTTCGCGAAGGTACCATTGCCATCCGCCAGCATGCGCACCTTGCCATCTGCACCGGCGCTCTTCCCCCAGGCGCCCATAACGAACACATCGTTGACCGAGGTGCAGACAACATCATCCACGCCTTTGCCTTTCAGCTCATCCAGCTTCTCGACGAAGCCCGGCAGGTGCTTTGCGGAACAAGTCGGCGTGAAGGCCCCCGGAACGGCGAAGAGCGCGACGGTTTTGCCGCCGAAAACGTCTGCCGTTGTACGCGGCGTGGGGCCGTCTGCAGTCATTTCCATGAAAGTTGCTTCCGGAAGCTTGTCACCGACCTTGATGCTCATCTGCTTTTCTCCCTGCAGGTTTGACCATGGAGATAGAGTGCCCGCCGCTGTGAAGCAAGGAGTCCTCGCCCTTGCCAAACCTGCCGGGATGGCCCAGCCTTGGCTCTGAAGGAACTCCGCGCACCATGGACACAGACCTGACAGGCAAGCTCCTGATCGCCCTTCCCGGCATCGGCGACACGCGTTTCGCACGATCCGTCATCCTTGTGTGTGCCCATTCGCCTGAATTCGCGATGGGCATCGTGCTCAACAAACCGATGGAGCATCTGCGCCTGCCTCAGCTTTTTGAGCAACTCGACGTGCCGATCGAGGCGGACGTGCCGGACACGTTCGTGCTGGATGGCGGGCCGGTCAGTTCTGACAGGGGCTTCGTGCTACACACGGACGACGTCTTCAATGAAGGCGCCAGCCTGCCCGTCGAGGGCGACATCTGCATGACCGCCACGCGGGACATTCTGCATGCCATGGGCTCAGCTCATCCGCCACGACGCAGTGTGCTGGCACTTGGCTATTCCGGCTGGGGCGCCGGGCAACTGGAATCGGAACTTGCGGAGAATGCCTGGCTGGTCTGCGATCTCGACCCGGAACTCATTTTCTCAAGCGCGCATGAGCAGAAGTGGCGTCATGCCCTGGGCCGCCTGGGCATTGATAGCGGCAGATTACAGGTGGACCCTGGTAACGCCTGAATAGCGTCCCGGTCAGTACCGCATGAAGCGGATGGCAGATTCAATGTCCATCGGCCGGGCGAAAGCAAAGCCCTGAACATGATCGAAGCCAAGGGCACGAAGGCGGCCGGCATCTTCCTTGTGTTCCACGCCTTCGGCCGTGCTGGTCATGCCCAGACGGCTTGCCAGCAAAGTGATGGTGGAAAGGATCGTGTCGGTCCGATGCTGACCAAGGCGCCGCGTCAGGCCATGGTCGATCTTCAGACTGTCCGCCGGCAAGTCCGCCAGCCAGGCGAAGGAAGAGTGCCCGGTCCCGAAATCATCCAGCACGAGCCCGGCACCGACAGCTTTCAACGCCAGCGCCGCAGACAAGGCAAAGTCCGCGTCGCGCAGGGCGGCCTGTTCGGTCAACTCGATCTTCATCGACCGGTCCGGCAGATTGTAGCCATTGATGAGGGCTTCCACGAGCGCCGGCAGTGTGCCCCGAGCGAGATCTCGGGCGGTCAGGTTCACATGCATGAACAGGTCATCGCGCCGGGTCACTTCCCGCAGGCGGGCCAATGCCTCAGCTGAGCGGATCAGCATGTTTGACGCTAGCGCCTCGTCTTCGTAACGGCTTGGCGGAGAGGTCAAACCGCCATCATCCCATCGCGCGAGCGCTTCAAATCCAGCTACCTGCCCATTGCGCAAAGACACGATGGGCTGAAACACAGGCGCCAGATCGGGCCCGGGGTTCAGGTCGGATGGGTCAATTTCCTGCAGGTCATCGCCAGTCAGCAACATGCCCCGCGCTTCGGCATCATCAACGAAGGCACCGACCAGATGCACCCCTCGTCCGCTCGACAGGCGTAGATTGCAGCGTACCGGTCCCTCCCCCGCATCGAATGCCCGTTCCAGGCGACCACGGCTGAGACCCTCCAGCATCTGCTCCAGCGCATCGATAGACCAGTCACCCGAGAGTTCCGAGAAAACAGAACCACGAGGGACCTCAATCGAAAGGCGCCTTGCCGGAGTATTCCAGTGCCAGTTGCCCTGGGGGCTTATCTCGGAAGTTTGCGCCATGATCAGGGAAACTAACGCTACCGGCCCGGCCTGACGAGAGCGAAAAGTACGTGATCTTCACGCCTCCCGCCGATCTCCAGATAGTCCCGGGCATAACCTTCCCGCTCAAAGCCGACGGACGTAAGCACGCGCTGCGAACGTTCATTGTTTGGCAGCGTACCGGCCTCGATCCGCCAGAGCCCCAAAATTTCGAAGGCCCAGGCACACAGCGTGCTTACAGCCTCACGCATGTACCCATTGCCCTCGTACTCCGCACCGATCCAGTAGCCGAGGTTTGCCGCCTGCGCTGGCCAAGCCCGGACATTCGTGATCGAGATACCGCCTACGAGGCGATTGTCAGTCTGCCGGCGGATCAAGAACACATGCGCCCGGCCGTTTCGCCAGCTCCCATGCCAGGCTTTTAGGCGCCGTCCCCAATCCGCTTTGCTATGCGCATCCGCAGGCCAGATCGGTTCCCATGGCTCCAGATGCGCCCGGCTGCGCTCCCGCAAGTCAGCCCACTCCGCATAGTCCGCCTTGAACGGCGGAGCGAGCATCAGCCTCTCCGTCGTGACCAGCGTTTCGCGCAGGGGTGGCGACATCCTATCGGCTCCGCCCCGCATGCTGTTCGATCCGTACCCGGACAGCGGCAAGCGAAGGCTCCATCCGCTCGAACACTTCCTCACGCTCGTAAAGGACTTCCGCACGCGCGGGCATGACCGGCTTGCGGCCAGTTGCCTCTTCCACAGTCTCCGGGAACTTCGCGGCGGCCGCTGTTGCGAGAACAACCGTTTTCACATCAGCTTCCGGCAAACGGCGTGCCTGGAATGTCCCAACGGCCGTGTGCGGACAAATTTGCCAGCCAGTTTCTTCCTCGAAGCGTCTCATCTCGGCCATCGTCTCGTCATTGCTGACAGACGCAGCCGACAGGCCCGAACATTTCAGACGCGATACCGCCTCAGTTGGCAGAGGCGCCTCACCAGCCTGCTTGTAGGTGTCATAGGTGGTGCGCACGGCGTCTGCATCACGGCCAGTCATCTCGAACAACAGGCGCTCGAAGTTGGATGGCACGGAGATATCCATGGCCGGGCTGGGTGTTGCAACAGCAGAAGCACGGGACATGACGCCCGTATTGAAGAGGCGCGCCAGCGCATCATTGGCATTCACGGCACATACGGCTTCGAAGCCGCCGCTCAGGAGACCGCAGCGCGCCGCTACATAACCCGCAAGGGCATCGCCCATGTTACCGCTCGGCACGACAAAGCGTAGCGGGCCACCCAGCGCGGCCTGGACAGTGGCGTAATAAACAGACTGCGCTGCGACACGCGCCCAGTTGATCGAGTTGACGCCGGACAGATGGACCCGGTCCACGAATTCCCGGTCACCGAACATATCCTTCACGATCGCCTGGCAATCGTCGAAATCGCCATCGAGCGCGAGGTTGATAATGTTCGATGCGCCGGTCGTCGTCATGAACATGCGCTGCACCGGAGAGATGCGCCCATGCGGGTGCAGGATCACCAGGTCAGCATGTTTTGCCCCGGCGAATGCGGCTGCGGCTGCACCGCCCGTGTCACCGGATGTCGCGCAGACGATCATCATGCGCTGACCCGACTTGCCCAGAAGGTAGTCGTAAATCTGCGCGATGATCTGCATCGCAACGTCCTTGAAGGCCAGCGTCGGCCCATGATGCAGCTCCATCAGCCAAGCATCCGGCCGCCATTGGGTAAGTGGAGCGACGCACTGGTGCGCGAAGCTGCCATAGGCGCGCGCACACAGAGGTTTCAGGTCTTCCAGCGGGATCGCATCGCCCGCGAAGGCCGACAGGATCCGGGCCGCCATTTCATGATAGCTCTCGCCCTTTGCGGGCGGGGCAATCTGCGGAAAGCTCTCCGGCACATATAGACCGCCATCTGGCGCAAGACCGGCCAGACATGCGCCGGCAAAATCTGTAGACGGAGCCTGGCCCCGGGTCGAAATATACTTCACGATTTGCCCTCGTTCCGGAACCTCAACCGTCCCTTCTGGTGATGGAAGGCGAGATATACGCCGATCAGCGCCATGGCCAGCCCCCACCAGGTGATCGCATACCCAAAATGCCGCTGTGGCGGCAATTCGTCATCCAGGCGCAGCCGTGCATAAGGATTGTCGATGAGATAGGGCCCGTTCTCGGAAACGAAGCGGATCACCTCCGGTTCGAACACATTCTCAGCGACACGCGGCACCATCGCCTCAGGAAGCAGCGTGGAAAATTCCATCGGGTCCAGGACATAGAAAACCCGTTTGTCGGTGTCATCCGCCGCGGTGAAAGCATTGCGCTTGAATGCCGGCTTGTAGATGCCACGGGCTGACAGGCGGCCGGCAGCGCATCCCTCTCCGGTGCAGACTTCAGGCGGATTGATCTGCTGAACGACCTCTACCGGCGTGTAGACGACAGCCTCCCCTGTATCGACCGCAACAACGCGCATCCAGCCCGATTGCCCCTCTACATAGTAGTAAGCGAGCACCTCACTATCAGGCACGACCTCCCCATCCAGCACGGTCCAGTCTGGCGTCTGCCTGTCGATTTCCATCTTCTGGATGAAGCGCCCATACTGCCAGTTGCCGAGCCAGATAAGAATACCAAGACTTATCAGCGTCAGCACGGTCATCACGGGATACGGACGAAAATACATCTTCGGCCCTTTCAGCTGCAGGGAACGTCCCTGCCCGAATAAGCAGAGCCCGCCGGGCGTATGCGCGCCGGCGGGCCCTTGAAAGTCTGCGCGTGGTTCGCGCGGCCGTCTAGTGCCCGGCGCCCAGAGCGAGGTACGGCGTCACGTATACGAAGGCGAAGAGGAACAGCCAGACCACGTCCACGAAGTGCCAGTACCAGGCTGCGAATTCGAAGCCGAGGTGCTTCTTGGCCGACATGCCGCCCATCATCAGACGGATCAGGCAGACCATCAGGAAGATCGTACCGATCACGACGTGCGCACCGTGGAAGCCGGTCGCCATGAAGAAGGCAGACCCATAGAGCGTTCCGTCGAAGGTGAACTGCGCGTGGGAGTATTCGAAAACCTGCAGCGCGCTGAAGCACATGCCCAGAATGATCGTCACAAGAAGACCAAGCTTCGCGCCAGAACGATCATCATGCTGCAGAGCATGGTGTGCCCAAGTCACTGTGGTGCCGGACAGAAGCAGGATCAACGTGTTGATAAGCGGCAGGTGGAACGGATCGAATGTCTCAACGCCGACCGGGGGCCAGTCCTTGAACTTGGACAGGGCGTCCGCGAACAGCGGGTTCGCAGCATCCCAGTTCTCCCCAACACGAGCGCCGTGGAAGATGGCAAATTCGAAGAAGCTCCAGAACCAGCCAACGAAAAACATCACTTCCGAGGCAATGAACAGGATCATGCCATAGCGAAGGCCGATCGTCACAACCGGAGTATGGTCGCCCGCAACGCCTTCCTTGATGACTTCGCGCCACCAGCCGACCATCACCCAGAGGACCATGGCGAAACCAACCGCCATCAGCCACCAAGTGCCCTTTTCCATGCCGAAAAGGCCCTTCATGAAATTGACGCCGCCAAGCGCCAGCACAACGACCGACAACGAGCCGAGAAGCGGCCACGGTGACGGGTTGACCAGATGATAATCGTGTTTGACTTCGCCGTGAGCCATGTCTGGCGGACCCCTTGATTTATATCCCTAGAATCTCTGAGCTGTTTAGACTGCTCTGCACCGGAAGTGCAACAGTTTCAGCCGCCCGTGGCTGAATTCGCCGCACCTGTGGATGCCTGAGTCTTTGGACCGTTATACTTGGAACTTTCATAGAAAGTGTAGCTGAGCGTTATGGTCTCCAGCTGGTCGGCCACGTGATCGTCCGCCATGTCTGGTGAGATGAAGTAGACGACCGGAAGCTTCTTGGTCTCGTGCGGGGCAATCACCCGCTCGTCGAAACAGAAACACTCCAGTTTGTTGAAATACTTCCCGGCATAATGCGGTGTCACATTATAGGCCGCGATGACATGGATTTCCTCGTCCGTTGGATTGGAAACCTCAAAAAAAGCAAGACCATGCTGGCCAATTTTGACATCTTCAGAGCGCTGCAGGGGCTGAAATTCCAGCGCCGTGTCCGCCACATTCGTATCGAAACGCACGGTGATGGTCTGGTCGATGATCTCTTTCGGTGCAGAAGTCGCAATACGTGTCGTGCCGCCGTAGCCCGTCACCGCACAAAAGCTGTTGTAAAGTGGCTTTGCCGCGAAGCCGAGCCCGAGCATGCCCGTAAAGACGGCCAGCGAAATTCCCGCGACTTTGGCGTTGGAAAGCTTCATTGCTCAGGCGCCTCCTCTTCTACGATCACATCTTCTTCCAACACCGGCTCCACAGACAGATTCGGCGGTGGTGCAGCCTGGTCCGGTGTCATACCTGGTGGCAAGGCGGGCGCTTCTGCGTCCCCCCCGCTCTGGTTCATATTGTAATAGAAGTTGGCCTGGTTCTCTTCCGAGCCGCTCAAACGGATGAAAGTCGTCAGGCCAACCAGGAAAACGAATCCCAGAAGCGCCAGTCCGAGCCAGATATTACGACGCCTTTGGGCGACAAGATGTGCTGCATCCAGATGCGCCGGTTCCGGAAAACGCTCTTCCCCCGGTTTCAGATCGTCATTGCTCATTTACAGGCCTCCTACCGGGAAGTGCAGCCCGGCTGCATGCTCCACGATCAATGCGGCGAATACGAGGAACAGGTACAGGATCGAAAACAGGAACATGCTGCGGGCAAGCTTCTGATCCGCTGCCGGCGCACCATCGTCCCCAGCATGGGACCGCCAGACGCGCAGCGCATAATACAGGAAGGCAATATTCAGCCCCCCGGTCACCACGCCGTAGATCCACCCGCCCAAACCAGTAACAAGCGGTGTCATGGATACCGCGGCCAGAACGATTGTGTAGACCAGCATCTGGAGGCGGGTCGCCTTGGCACCATGCGTCACCGGCAGCATCGGCACACCGGCCTTCTCATACTCCGAATGCGCCAAAAGGCTCAGCGCCCAGAAGTGTGGCGGCGTCCAGAAGAATGTGATGGCGAAAAGAATCCATGCGTCCAGCGGGGTGTTTCCGGTGACAGCCGCCCAGCCGATGACGGGCGGGAACGCCCCGGCGCCACCACCGATCACGATGTTCTGTGGCGTCGAGCGCTTCAGCCACATCGTGTAAATCACACCATAGTAAAAGATCGAGAATGCCAGCAGTGCTGCAGCCAGCCAGTTCGAGGCGAGCCACATGAGCAGAACCGAAACTCCGCTCATGATCATGCCCATCGCGATCGCTTCCTCGCGCGGGACAGCTCCCGAGGGGATCGGCCGGGTCGACGTGCGGGTCATCACCTGGTCGATATCGGAATCGTACCACATGTTGATTGCCCCAGCCGCACCGGAGCCAAGCGCGACAGCCAGCACGGCGATCGCGGCCATCAGCGGATGCATTGTCTGTCCCGTCACACCCGTCGCGGCGATGAGGCCAGCCACAGCCGTGAAAACAACCAGCATCATGATGCGCGGCTTCAACAGCTGCACATAGTCACCGGCAGTGCCATAGCGTTTTTCCGGGGTGGCGGGGGCGTCGGTCATTTCAGGTCCGGTCAGAAGTATTTGGTATGGGTTGGTGGGGCGGCGCTGTCAGCGCGACAATTGGGCCTCAAAGCCCTTGGCGCGGATCATTCCTTATCAAATTTGCGGTTCAGGCGCCATTCGAGTGCCAGATAGGTGCCTTCAGCAATCATGAACGCAATTGGTACCAGAATGATGCTGATCAGGTCTGTCGCGGCACCGGACAGGCGCTGCATGACATCAAAGACGCCAGCGAACACGATGCCGACCAGGCCGGAGTTTACAATCACGAGCTTCCGGCTTGGTTTCGTCCGCAACAGGCCCTTCGGCTGACGCCACAATATCCACAGCCCAAGGCAGCCCGCAGCCAAAGCAATGACTGACACAGTGATTGCGATGTTGGGATCAATCGTACGCACCTTGTCGAACATCCGGTCGATGGCCGGGTTACGCGGCAGGAACACCACGATGAAGGCATACATACCGATCACAATGGGCAGGCGCATGTTCACAGGAGACAGGTCCTTTTCCGGGGCTTCCGAATGCGAACGGCCCCTCGTGGAACGAGAGGCCGCTGCGATTGAGTGATTCAGTCGGTCAGAGCTTAGTGACCGCCCTTGGTCGTAACGTGCGGCAGTTCATTGAACTGGTGGAACGGCGGCGGAGAAGACAGCGTCCATTCCAGCGTCGTGGCACCTTCGCCCCACGGATTGCCAACACCTTTGCGGCGGCGGATCAGCGCCTCAGCCAGACCGATGAAGAAGACCAGCGTGGCAACCATGGTGATGGCGTAGCCGATCGACGAGATCTGGTGCCAGGTGGCGAAGCCATCAGCATAGTCGATGTAGCGGCGCGGCATGCCCTGCAGACCCAAGAAGTGCTGCGGGAAGAACAGGACGTTCGAACCGATGAACATCAGCCAGAAGTGCAGGCCACCGAGGAAGCCGTTGTACTTGATGCCGAACATCTTCTCGAACCAGTAGTACCAGCCGGCGAAGAGACCAAACACAGCACCCAGCGACAGCACGTAGTGGAAGTGCGCCACCACATAGTAGGTGTCGTGCAGGGAGTGGTCGATGCCGGCATTGGCCAGCACAACGCCGGTCACACCACCAACGGTGAACAGGAAGATGAAGCCGATCGCCCAGAGCATCGGGACCTTGAACTCAATGGAGCCGCCCCACATCGTGGCGATCCAGGAGAAGATCTTGATACCCGTCGGCACCGCGATGACCATGGTTGCAGCCACGAAGTAGGCCTTCAGATCCACGTCCATGCCGACCGTGTACATGTGGTGCGCCCACACGACGAAGCCGATGACGCCGATCGAAACCATGGCATATGCCATGCCGAGGTAACCGAAGATCGGTTTCTTCGAGAAGGTTGAGACGATGTGGCTGATGATGCCGAAAGCCGGCAGGATCATGATGTACACTTCAGGGTGACCGAAGAACCAGAACAGGTGCTGGAACATGACCGGATCACCACCGCCAGCCGGATTGAAGAACTGCGAACCGAAGTTACGGTCGGTCAGCAGCATGGTCAGGGCAGCAGCGAGAACCGGCAGGGACAGCAGCAGAAGAACAGCCGTCACCAGAACGCCCCAGGCGAACAGCGGCATCTTGTGCAGGGTCATACCCGGCGCACGCATGTTCAGGATGGTGACGATGAAGTTGATGGCGCCCAGGATCGAGGAAATACCTGCGACGTGCAGCGACAGGATAAGCACATCCATCGCAGGCCCGGGGTGACCGGTCGTCGACGACAGCGGCGGATAGAGAACCCAGCCCCCAGCGAAGCCGTTCCCTGCCGAACCGCCCGGGATTGTCATCGAAATACAGGCCAGAATGAAGGCCGCAACCGTCAGCCAGAGCGAGATGTTGTTCATCCGCGGGAAGGCCATGTCCGGCGCACCGATCATGAGCGGCACGAACCAGTTGCCGAATCCGCCGATCAGGGCCGGCATCACCATGAAGAAGATCATGATCAGGCCGTGATAGGTGATAACCGCGTTATAGAAATGCTTGGCATTCTGAATTGCCACATCGCCTTCACCGGCAACGAAGCGCGTCAGCACGCCGATACCCGGCTCAGCAAGTTCCCAGCGGATCAGACCGGAGAGCGTGTAACCGACGATCCCCGCGATCATCGCGAAGATCAGGTACAGCGTGCCGATGTCCTTGTGGTTGGTGGAAAACAGCCAACGCTTGAAGAAACCAGGCTTGTGGTCGTGATCGTCGTGGGCGTGGTCGAGGGCGATTTCATCCATAGGCATGGGACGTACTCTTCTCTCTCGGGATTATTCGGTGATCGCGGCGTATTTCGTCGCCGGCTCGATGGACGCAATGCTCTGCACCGAAGCGGTCGCAGCATCATACTCGCCAGCCAGCATCAGCTGCGCCCAGCGGTCGAATTGTTCCTGCGGCACAACCCGGACTTCGATCGGCATGAACGCGTGGTTCACACCGCAAAGCTCAGAGCATTGACCGTAGTAGACGCCCGGCTCGTCGACCAGGAACCAGCCCTCATTCAGGCGGCCCGGCACAGCGTCCGTCTTGATGCCGAAAGCCGGCACGGCAAACGAGTGGATCACGTCGGCAGCGGCCGTGTAATAACGGACATAGCGGCCGGCCGGAACAACCATCGGATAGTCAACCGACAGGTTGCGTACGCCTTCCTTGGAGTCCGTAGACAGGCCGACCTGAAGCGGGTTCGACACAAACTCCAGCGGGTAGCCGGCATCATCCGTGATATCCGGATAGGTGTAGGTCCAGTTCCACTGGTTGCCCTGCGCCTTGACGTTCACAAAGCCCTTGGCAGCCGCTTCCGGGTTATACTCTTTCGTGAAGCGCTCATATTCGCCGGACTTGCCATCCGCGAGCAGCTTGTTCGCCTTGTCCTGAACCTTCTGCAGGTTCGGCGGAACGTCCTGATAGTAGAGGTTCGGGAAGGACTGGCTGGCAATCGCGACCAGGATCAGGGCCGGCACAACCGTCCAGATCACCTCGATCAGCGTATTGTGGCTGAACTTGCGCGGCGTCGGGTTCGAACGCGAATTGTGGCGCACCATCACATAGAGCAGTAGCACCAGAACAAAAATCGTAATGGGAATGATGATCCACAGCAGGAATGTGTGGAAATGGTGGATACGCTCGGCAATACGCGTCGCGGCAGGCTGCATACCCAGCGCGCCATCGCGCGGAATGGCAGCAAAAGCCGGAGCGGCGAACAACGCTGCGCTAAGAGCGGCAAGAATGTGTCGCACGAAGGAATCCTCGTCTCGTTGGAATCTCTGCCCCTGTATCTACAATACGTATTTGCCGCAACCTACCTCTTTCCGCGTTCAATATTGTCGCAGCCTGTCGTCGCTTCATCGTATAGGTGATAAACTGTCCCTACATGAACCTGTCATGCCGGAGGACAACATGATCAGACTCGCCCTGCTAGCCGTCAGTTTCCTCAGCCTTTCCGTCCCTGCCGCATCCGCACAGGTCTCGGTCATTGGCGGTGGAATCGCCCGCGATTGCTACGAAGCCGCGCTCTACGCCAAGGTCTCCACCCAGGAGGGGGAGAAAATCTGCACCAAAGCCATCGAAGCCGAGATGATGAAAACGGAAAACCGTGCCGCGACCTATACGAATCGCGGCGTGCTGCGCATGCGGGCCGGTAAATACGAGGCGGCTTTGGCAGACTATGGCGTCGCCAAGAATTTGCGGCCGGATCTTGGGGCTGTATGGCTCAATGAAGGGGCGGCCCACATTTTCCTCAAGGATTTCGACTCAGCCCTTGTCTCTCTCGACAAGGCGATAGAACTCAACAGCCAGGAACTTTACGCCGCCTATTACAACCGGGCCATTGCCCGAGAGAATACGGGCGATCTGGCAGGCGCCTATGCAGACTTCCAGAAGTGTGTGGAACTCAATCCGGAGTTCGAACGTGCCAAATGGCAACTGACACGGTTCACCGTCTCCAACTGAACCCTCTTGTTTCTCTCTTTGCCGCGCAGGGAAACCACACGTTGGCCCCTTGCCGCCCCCGCCATGGACGCGCATCTAGTCTGAATGACTGATAACGCGCTTCCCTTCGATCTTCGCCAGGCCACCGAAATCCTCGCAGACGCCGTGCGCGGCGGCGACGATGGTGACCTTTACGTCGAACGCTCCCGGTCGGAGAGCTTCGTCTTCGATGATGGCCGCCTCAAATCAGCAGCCTTCGACACAGATCAGGGCTTTGGCCTGCGCGTGGTGGCTGGCGAGGCCCAAGGCTCGGGCTATGCCTCTGAACTGTCACTGGATGCCATCCGCCGGGCCGCCTCGACGGCCTCTGAGGCCAAGCGCGGCTATTCTGGAAAACTGGCGGCTGGCCCTGTGCCGACCAACCGCCGCCTGTATCAGCCAATCGACCCGACAGCGGCACCGGACTTCTCGATAAAAACCGGCCTGCTCGCTGAAATCGATGCCTGGGCACGGGCGAGCGATCCGCGCGTTGTACAGGTCTCGGTCTCCCTGTCGGGCAGCCATACCGAAGTCGACATTCTCCGCCCGGATGGCGCTGTCTTTTCCGACATCCGCCCCCTCGTCCGCCTCAACGTCTCCGTGACGCTTGAAGAGAATGGCCGTCGCGAATCTGCGGGAACCGGCGCAGGCGGGCGGGCAGCCTATGAGGACTGGATCCGCCCCGAACGCTGGCAGGACATGGTCCGCCGCGCGATCCGCAAAGCCTCAGTGAACCTCCAGTCCATCCCTGCCCCGGCGGGTGAGATGGAAGTGGTCCTAGGCCCAGGCTGGCCCGCTGTGCTGCTTCACGAAGCAGTCGGACATGGCCTCGAAGGCGACTTCAACCGCAAGGGCACCAGCGTCTATGCCGGCCGCATTGGCGAGCAGGTGGCAGCCAAAGGCGTCACTGTCATCGACGACGGATCCATCGAGGCCCGCCGCGGCTCCCTCTCATTTGACGATGAAGGCACGCCGACCCAGCGCACGGTGCTGATCGAGGACGGCATTCTGAAGGGCTATATGCAGGACCGGCTGAACGCCCGCCTGATGGGCCAGCAGCCGACCGGCAATGGCCGGCGCGAAAGCTATGAGGCCCAGACCATGCCGCGCATGACCAATACGGTCATGCTGGGCGGCGACAAGGACCCGCAGGAAATCGTCTCCTCCATCAAGCGCGGCCTGTGGGCGGTCGATTTCGGCGGCGGCCAGGTCGACATAACGTCCGGCAATTTTGTCTTCCAGTGCACCGAGGCTTACCTCGTCGAAGTCGGCAAGGTCGTCGCGCCGGTCAAGAATGCCACCCTGATCGGCCATGGCCCGACCGTGCTGCAGCAGGTCTCCATGATCGGCAATGACTTCGCCATGGATGACGGCGTCGGCGTGTGCGGCAAGGCTGGCCAGTCCGTACCTGTGGGCGTCGGACAGCCAACCCTCAAAGTGGGTGCCCTGACCGTGGGCGGCGCTGGCTAAAATTGCTGTCACATCCGGGTGTTGGGGCTTGAAGGCCCGGATTCATTTTGCCACGTTCTGGCCACAATCGGGCAGAGGGATGCAGACGGATTCGTTCGTGTGCCCGATCAGTAGAGGACGGTGACACAATGCGATTCCTGATGGGCGCCCTTCTTGGGGCAACGTTTCTGGCAGCTCCTGCACTTGCCGAGCCGGGTACCCTGCCTGCAGATTCCGCCTGGCAGATGGTTCAGCGCGGCGACCTGGTCGTCGTAGACGTCCGCACCCCGACGGAATGGGCCATGACCGGCCTGCCCCGCGACAGCCACGGCATCAATGCCAAAGACCGGGACTTCATTGCCCAGGCGCGTGGCGCGGTTCTCGGCGACCTCGACCAGCCCATCGCCGTCATCTGCCGCACGGGAGACCGCTCCAGGGAAGCAGCCAACGTTCTTGAGAAGGCTGGCTTCACGCATGTCTTCGATATCCGGGAAGGCATGCTCGGCAATGATGAGTCCGGTGAAGGCTGGCTGAAGCGTGGCTTGCCAATCGACCCGTTCATTCCTCCATATAATTGAAGCCCTACACCTCTGGATCAGAAAACAAAAAAGGGCGGCCATCCAGCCGCCCTTACTGATTAACGTTCTGAGCGAAGTCCTATTCAGACCGCTCAACGCGTGGGCCACCCGCCTCAACCGCCATAGCATGGCTGAGATTACCCGCCTTGCCGTGACCGAGACGCTTCAGCCAGAAGCTCGTCACAGCGAACAGAACGCCCAGCCCAACGCCCCACCAACCGATCATCGTGAAGACATCCTGGTAGGTTGCCAGTGCTTTGGCCGGATCCAGCACCTGCCCGGCGACGGTTTCGCTCGCGGTCAGCTGGGCAATGATCCCGGCGACATATTGCGCAGCGGCCGAAGCCAGAAACCAGCCTGCCATCATGAAGGAAACAACCTTCATGGGCGACAGTTTGGTAATCGCCGAAAGCCCCACGGGTGACAGGAAGAGTTCACCAGTTGTGTGGAACATATAGGCCAGCGCCAGGAAGATCAGAGGGACCTTGTAATCCTCATTGGCAAACATCACCCCCCAGCCGAGGATCAGGAAGCCTAGCCCGACCTGACCAAGTGCCAGACCGAATTTCAGGACCGTGTTCGGATCCTTGTTCATCCGCCCCAGCCAAGACCAGAGCCCCGCAAAGACCGGCGCGAACAGCAGGATAAAGCCGGCGTTGAAACTCTGTGTCTGCGCCGCCGTCACGGTGAAGAAACCATTGTTAGGCAGCGCCGTATTCCGCTCGGCAAACTGGTTCATCGAGGAACCTGCCTGCTCGAACAGGGTGAAGAAGATGATCGCCCCAACGATAAGCACCATCGCAAGCAGAAGCTCTTCAATCTGCTTGCGATCGCACTGGGTCGCCATGAACCAGATCATGTAGCCACCGAACAGGATGAAGCCGAGCGCCAGCATGCCCCCGGTGAACTCCTGGCGTTGCACCAGGAACCAAACGACGGCCACGCCGATCAGACCGCACAGATAGATGAAATTCTCCAGATTCAGCGGACCCAGGAAAGACTTCTTCAGGCGCTCCGGATCTGGCGGCAGGCCGACATGATCAGGAAGTTGCTTTTCACCTGGCAGGAAGAACAGGAGGCGGCGCTGGGTGAACACCAGCCAGCCGACCGCCATGCCGACACCGGCAAGGCCGAAACCTGCCCACCATCCAAAAGTCTGGCCCGCGATACCGCACAGAACCGACGCCCAGAAGGCTCCCAGATTGATGCCATAGTAATACAAGGTGAACCCCGGATCACGACGGGGATCGCCATCCTTATACAGTTCACCGACGATGGAGGAGATGTTCGCTTTCAGGAAGCCCACACCCATGATGATGAAGGCCAGGGCGAGGTAGAAGATGTTCACAAACAGCGGCGAGCGATTGATGACTTCCAGCGAATAATCCGCCTTGGCAATGGTTGAGGGAAGCGGAGCCGTTTCAGGAAGGTTGACGAAGACAAGATCGCCATTCTGGTTTGCGCTCAAGATACACTGCCCTTCAGAGACCTCCTCTACCGGAGGATTGAAGGCGCATCGCGTCCCCCCAATGTCCAGGCTTACTCGGCGTGCAGCCTGTGTGCCGGTTGCGTCGAATACATAAGCTTGTCCGTCCACCGTCATCTGTTGCTGAGCGGGTTTGCCTTCCACGCCCATCAGGAAGTGCCCCGCCACCAGCAGCAGGGCACCGAAAGCAATTGCCTTGCGCGTACCGAGAAACTGGTCTGCCATCATACCGCCGATCAGAGGCAGCAGGTAAACCAGTGACGTATAGGTGCCGTACTGGCCCTGACTGAAACTGTCATCGAACAGGAAGTGCTGCGTCAGATAGAAGATCAGGAGGCCGCGCATACCGTAGTATGAAAAGCGCTCCCACATCTCCGCGAAGAACAGAATGTGGAGCCCTTTCGGATGCTGCCGCATCTGCGTGAATACCGGAATGCAGGTAACCGCGGTAATCACGATCCCCAGAACAACGACGATATTAAAAAAACCCATAAGGCCCTCCCCGGCCGCATACCGAACTGGCTGCCCACATTACGGGAAGCTCATAAGCGCGCAGTTTGACCATGCAGTAAGCAGCCGCTCAAGGCAGTTTCTGCTTTTTCGGGGCACTTAACAGGGCAGGATGTACCTCAGTAGGCCTGTTCGGTGAAAACGTGGCGCACGTCACGGTTCCATGGACCGTAATAACGCTCCAGCAGGCGCTCGGCTGGCGTCTTGCCGGAACGGGCGATCTCGTCCAGCCCAGACAGGTAGCCCGTTTCGTTCTCACCCGATGCGGAAAGGTTGTTACGGTTGCTAAGGCCGATGCGAGCCAGGTCCAGCATTTCCATGGCGAGGTCCTGCATCGTCGCCCCGCCCGGAATTGGCGTTTTCAGGCCGAGGGTCCGCACAGACTGGCGCATCGCCTCACGCTCTGCCGCCGTCCAGTTCTTCACGCGGTCCCAGGCCCCATCAAGGCAGACCGGACAATAGAGCAAGCCCACCCAGAAGGCCGAGAAGGCACAGAGATGCGACCACGGGCCGGCATCCGACCCGCGCATCTCCAGGAAACGCTTCAGGCGCACTTCCGGGAAGATCGTCGACAGGTGGTCTGCGAAGTCATCCATGGCCGGCAGTTCACCCGGCAGGATTTCCAGCTTGCCTTCCATGAAGTCACGGAAGCTGAGGCCGCTCGCGTCCAGATACTTCCCGCCCCGGCGCACGAAATACATCGGCACATCAAGAGCATAGTCGACATACCGCTCGAAGCCCATGCCGTCCTCGAAAACGAAGGGAAGCATGCCCGTGCGATCCGGGTCGGTATCGGTCCAGATCTGCGACCGGTAGGACAGGAAGCCATTTGGCCTGCCTTCCATAAAGGGCGAATTGGCGAACAGCGCCGTGCCCAGTGGTTGCAGCGCCAGCGCCACGCGGAACTTCTTCACCATGTCGGCTTCGGAAGCGAAGTCGAGATTGGTTTGCACGGTACAGGTGCGGAACATCATCTGACGGCCGAGACGGCCGACCTTGTCCATGTATTCCATCATGATCCGGTAGCGCCCCTTGGGCATCACCGGCGTCTCCGCCAGGCTCCACAGCGGGCTCGCGCCCAGGCCCAGGAAGGAAATGCCGAGCGGGTCAGCGATCTCGCGGACTTCCTCAAGATGGCGCCCGACCTCAGTGCAGGTCTGGTGGATTGTCTCCAGCGGCGCACCTGACAATTCGAACTGGCCGCCCGGCTCCAGCGAGACGCTGGCTCCGTCGCGCTGCAAGCCGATCAGCTTGCCGCCTTCCTCGATAGGATCCCAACCGAACCGGTCGCGCAGGCCTTCCAGCATGGCGAGGACCGAGGCCCGGCCCTCATAAGGCAGCGGCGCGAGGTTTTCGCGTATGAAGCCGAATTTCTCGTGTTCCGTCCCGATCCGCCATTCGGCAGCAGGCTTGTTGCCACCTTCCAGATACTCGACAAGTTCATGCTTGCCCGCGATGCGCGGTGAGGTTTCGTCGATGTCCGACGTAGGCGTGGTCATCCAGAATCCCCTGTCGCAAACCAGAATGAGGCTTGCAGATAAGGTTGTTTCTCTTGAACGCCAACCGCGTTATTCTCACGAATTAGTTTACCTAGAGAGTCCGCAGATGACCAAGATGACCACCGATGAGCGCGACGACCTGAAAATGTGGGCTCGTCTGCACGTTCGTGGCGGCTATGAGCCGCTGGAGGAAATCGAGGAAATCCTGCTGGATTACGCGCAGGACTTCCGCAGTCCATTGACCGACCGTGATCGCCAGATCGAGGTACGCAACGCCCTCATTCATGCTGTATCGGCCCTCATACAGGACCAGGAAAGCTGGCCCGTCCTCACGGATTTTGATCGCCTGCAGCTGGCATTCGACATGCTGGAAGACGAAGACATCGTTGCCCGTCAGCACTTCACCTGCTGCGGCACATGCGGCGCTGCGGAAATCGGTATCGAAATGGACGAATTCCAGGAGCTGTCCGGCCGGGAAGCGAAAGGCTATGTCTTCTTTCACCAGCAGGACACGGAAGGCGCCGTGGAAAGCGGCAGCCTCTACATCAGCTACGGCGCTGCCGATGCAACGGCGTCTGCTGAAGAGAACGTCGCCATTGGCCAGCGCATGTTTGAAGTCCTGCAATCCGTGGGTCTGAAGCCGGTCTGGGATGGCAAGATCAACCACCGCGTGGGACTCGCCATCGACTGGAAGCGCCGCTGGGAAGGCGCCTCACCGAAACCGATCAAACGCTGGTTCTACTAGCGCCAGTCGCCCTTTAGCGCCTGCCACACTGATAGCGCCGCCACGGCAGCCGTTTCCGCACGCAGAATACGCGGCCCAAGGCTGACGGGTTGTGTATCGCCGCGCCCGCGAAGCCAGTCACGCTCCTCCGGCGTGAAGCCGCCTTCCGGCCCGATCAGGATCGCCACAGGCGCCTCAGCCAGACTGGCCAGCACTTCCGCCATTGGCCCCGCCCGGCCACTCTCCCCGCCCCAGGGCGCATCCGTATCGTCGCCCCTTTCATCGCAGAAGATAATCCGCGTCCCATCCGCCAGCGCATCGAGCGCAGCGGCCAGCGGCTGCAGCTCCGCCACCTCCGGCAGGTCGAGGCGCTCTGTCTGCTCTGCCGCTTCCAGCGCGATCTTGCTGAACCTGTCCAGACGGACTGTGCGGGTCTGGGTCCGCTCGGTCAGGACCGGGCAGATCCGGGCGGCGCCAAGCTCTGTGGCTTTCTCGACGATGAAATCCGTCTCCGCCTTCTTTACAGGCGCGAACAGAAGGATGGGCGCGCTTGCCGGAACATCCGGCTGGGGCCGGACCTGTATTTCCGGTTCCAGCTGCGCGCGCTTGCCCTGAACATCTCCAATCCGGGCATCCCACTCCCCATCTCTGCCATTGAACACGCGAACGGGCCCGCCGGGACCAAGGCGCAGAACACGCAGCAGGTAGTTAGATTGGGCATCGTCGAGGGCAAAAGCAGCACCTGCAGCGAGATCTTGCGTAACATACAGTCGGGGTGTGGAACTCATGCGTGCGGTATAGGCTTATGCAGGCCGAAGGTTAAGTCAGGAGTACGCCATGTCAGGCAATCTGGTTCATTCGATCAATCCAGCAAATGGCGAAGTCATCGAATCCTTCTCCCCCTTCACCGCAGCCGCCATCGAGACAGCCCTTGAAACAGCGACAGAGCGCTTCCGTTCCTGGCGCAATGTGCCACTGGCCGAGCGCGCCGAACTGCTGAACCGCGCCGCTGACGTGCTGGAGGCAAAAGCCGCCGAATATGCCCGCGACATAACAATGGAGATGGGCAAACCGATCAAAGAGGCAAACGCCGAAGTGCTGAAATGCGCCACGGTTTGCCGTCATTATGCCGAGCATGGCCCTGCCTACATGCAGGATGAAGTGGCCAGCACCGAAGCACACCGGGCGTTCGTCCGCCACCTGCCCATCGGGCCGGTTCTGGCCGTGATGCCCTGGAACTTCCCGCTGTGGCAGGCCTTCCGCTTCGCGGCGCCAGCCCTGATGGCAGGCAATGTCGGCTTGCTGAAGCATGCCTCGAATGTCTGGCGCTCGGCCCTCAACATTGAAGATGTGTTCCGCCGTGCAGGTTTCCCGGAAGGCTGTTTCCAGACGCTTCTCATCGGCGCCTCGGCTGTCGAGGGCGTGATCCGCGATGACCGGGTGAAAGCGGTGACCCTGACCGGCTCAGGCCCTGCAGGCCGCAGCGTCGCCGCGATCGCCGGTGACTGCCTGAAGCCCAGCCTGCTGGAACTCGGCGGCTCCGACGCCTTCATCGTCATGCCCTCAGCCGATCTTGAGAAAGCTGTGAAGACTGCCGTCATGACGCGCATCCGGAATTCCGGCCAATCCTGCATCGCCGGCAAACGCTTCTTCGTTCATGCAGACATCTATGATGACTTCACCAGCCGCTTCGTCGCAGCTTTCGATGCACTGAAGGTCGACGACCCGATGAAGCCGGACACCGAAGTCGGCCCCCTCGCCACGCTCGCCATCCGCGATGAGCTGGCGGGCCAGGTGGAGCGCTCCCTCAAGGGTGGTGCCGAGAGCCTCACCAAGCCGCGCATCCTGCCGGGTAACGGCGCCTGGATCGCGCCACAAATTCTCGCGGATGCTCACTCCGGCACCCCCTCGACGGATGAAGAGATGTTCGGCCCTGTCGCCAATCTCTGGAAAACCACCAGCCTCGACGACGCTATCGCCCGCGCCAATCACAGCATCTACGGCCTCGGTTCGGTCCTCTTCTCGAAGGACGAAGCCGAAATCGACCAGGCCATCCGCGAGCTTGAAGCCGGGTCGACCTTCGTGAACTCCATGGTCGCCTCCGATCCGCGTCTGCCTTTCGGAGGGATCAAGCAATCGGGCTATGGCCGAGAGCTTGCTGCCGATGGCCTCCGCGCCTTCATGAACCGCAAGACCGTCTCGGTGGCGTAACCATTCCCCTCACAGGGGCGATCCCCTGTTGCAGCGCGGAATCCGCGCTATAAGCACGGCCAATGACCGAGACGCCGATTTCTCCCGCTGACAGCGCCCTGCCAGGCTGGCTTTCCGGCCTGCCTGCCTGGTTGCGCCCTTATGCCATGCTGGCACGGTGGGACAGGCCCGTGGGTATCTGGCTGCTCTACCTGCCCTGCCTCATCGGCCTTGCCTTTGAGCGGGTGCGGACCGGGCTCTACATCTCGGACTTCATCTGGGCGATCCTGTTCCTGATCGGCGCCATCGCCATGCGCGGGGCCGGCTGTACCTGGAACGACATCACCGACCGTGACTTCGACGCAAAGGTGGAGCGCACGGCCCTGCGGCCCATCCCTGCCGGCATCGTCACCCTGCGCGAAGCCCATATCTTCCTGGGCATCCAGCTGGCGGTCGGCTTCCTCATCTGGCTGTTCCTGCCGGGCGACGCGAAGATCGTTGCCTTGCTCTCCATCCCGCTCGTGGCGGCCTATCCCTTCATGAAGCGCGTGACCTGGTGGCCTCAGGCCTGGTTGGGCGCGACCTTCAACTGGGGGGCCCTGGTCGGCGTGGCCGTGGCAGGCTCCGTCAGTTTCCCAGCGCTCCTGCTCTATGTCGGCCTGGGCTGCTGGACGGTCGCTTACGACACGATCTATGCCCTGCAGGACCGTGAAGACGACGCCCTGATCGGCGTGAAGTCCACCGCACGCCTCTTCGGCAAGCATGCCGTGCTCTACAGCTATGGCTTCTTCATCGTCGCGGCTGCCCTGATTGCAGCTTCGTCAGGCCTGCAGGGCGCTGGCCGCATGGGCGCTGTCACCTCGCTTGCCTTCCTCGGCCATGCCACCGCACAGGTTTCGCGCCTGAAGAGCAAGGGAGAAGGCATTGCCCTGGCCGTCTTCAAGTCGAACGTCTGGACCGGCGCGCTGGTCGTGCTCGGCCTGACGCTCTCCGCCATGCTGCCGGAACCGGCACACCACACCCTGTTCTCGGAACCTGAAATCGTGCCGCACGGCAAACCGGAAAAAGTCTCCCTGCCCTTCGGCCTGGAACTGAAAACAGGCGCGCCCAGACCCGCACCGCCGGAGACGTGGCTGGCCAGCGACATTCGCCGCGCGCTGGAGCGCGATGGCTATGTTTTCCCCGACGCCACGGAAACCCAAGCCGGACAGTGACGCCACCCACGCGATGACGTAAGGTGCACCCCATGCCTGTTGTCATTGAAATGGTTTCCGATCTCGTCTGTCCCTGGTGCTGGCTCGGCAAGCGCCGCATCGAAGCGGCTATCGCCATGGTGCCGGACGTGGAAGTGCAGCTCCTGTTCCGTCCCTACGAACTCGACCCGACGATCCCGGCGGGCGGGGTCGACTACAAGGACTATATGCGCAAGGCGTTCAGTTCGCCTGAAGCGAAAGAGCGGTCCGGCGCAATGCGCCAGGCGCTGATCGACTATGGGGCAGCTGAAGGCATCCCCTACCGCTTCGACGGAATCACACGCCGTCCGAACAGTTTCGATGCCCACCGCGTTGTCCATTGGGCGCAGGGACAGCACAAAGGCGCCGCCGCCAAGGAGGCCCTGTTCCGCGCCTTCTTCCATGATGGACGTGACATCGGCGACCATGGTGTGCTGGTCGATATTGCCCGGCAGATAGGCCTCGACCCGACCATAGTGGCAGACCTTCTGAGTACGGATGCAGACGTGGTCACCATCCGGGCTGAAGAGAAGTTTTTCCGCGAACTCGGCATTACGGGCGTCCCTACCTATATCGCCAACCGCCAATTCGCGGCGCAGGGCGCCGAAACGCCGGAGAAGCTCGCCCGCTTTATCCTCCACGCAGCCGAACACCCGCCGACAGCAACCGCATGAGCGAACTCGTCAGTACAGAGATTGATGGCCGCATCGCCATTGTCCGCTTTGACACCGGGTCGCGCGCCAACGCCCTCAGCCAGCAACTGATGCAGGAACTGACCGAGGCAGCGCTGCAATTCCACGATGCCCCGGAAGTTTCCGCCGTCATCCTCACCGGCCGTGACGATCAATTCTCCATGGGCGCAGACCTGAAGGACCCGGCAGGGACAGCCGCCGCGAAATCATCCCTCCGGGAGCGGAGAATACTTCTGCGCCGTGGCCCGCGCATGTGCGAAGCCTGGGAGAATGTCGACGCGTTGACCATCTGCGCGGTGGAAGGCTGGTGCGTAGGCGGCGGGGCAGCGCTGGCAACATCCTGCGACCTGCGTATCTTTGCCGAAAACTCCATCTTTTATGTGCCGGAAGTCGAGCGCGGCATGAACATGAGCTGGGGCTCCATTCCCCGTTTTGTGGCCCTTGTCGGCCCGGCACGGGCCAAACGCATTGCTGGCCTGTGTGAGAAGGTGGACGCCACAACGGCCCTCAACTGGGGCCTCGCCGACCATGTCGTGCCCACCGGCGCCACAATGCACAAGGCCCGCGAGATCGCCGAGGCGGCCTCCCGCCTGCCCCCGACAGCGCTGAAAATGGTCAAGCAGGACGTCAACATCGCCGCTCTTGCCCTGGCCCGCGCGACGGCACACCGGGATCTTGAAGCATTTGCGCTCCTGCAGCGCTCGGACGATTTCCGCGAAGGCATCAAGGCCTTCCTCGAAGGCCGCGATCCCGAATTCACCGGGGACTGATCCCGACCGCCACAGGCCATAAAAAACGCCGCCCCTTTCGGAGCGGCGTTCTTGTTCGGGACAGGCGCGCCTTAGTGGACCAGCGCAGCCTTCATGCTTTCAAGATAGTCGTAGTGTTCCTGAAGCGTCGCGCGGCTGGAATCATCCTTGTCGAGCGCCAGGATCTTCAGGAGCGTGGCTTCCATCTCTGCCTGCACGTCCTCGACTTTCACATCGTCAAGCATGCTCGCCTCTTCTGCGAGGATGGTCAGCCCCTCAGACGTGATGTCTGCAAAGCCGCCCCGCACAAAGATGCGCATCTTGACTGTGTCGCCGTCCAGAACGCGCACCACGCCATTGCGCAGCGTCGTCATGAAAGGCGCATGGTTCGCCAGCACGCCGAACTCGCCCTCGGTGCCAGGCGCGATCACGTGATCGACCTCGCCGGAGAACAGCTCTTTCGCGGGCGAAACGAGCGAGAAGTGGAGTTTATCGGCCATCTATCCTGTCCGCTTACGCGTCTGCCATCATCTTGGCGGCTTTCGCCTTGGCCGCTTCGATGTCGCCGACCATGTAGAAAGCCTGTTCCGGCAGGTGGTCATACTCGCCGGCGATCAGGCCTTTGAAGCCCTTGATCGTGTCTTCGAGTTTCACCTGCACGCCCGGCGAACCGGTGAAGACTTCAGCCACGTCGAACGGCTGCGACAGGAAGCGTTCCACTTTCCGGGCGCGAGCCACGACGAGTTTGTCTTCTTCCGACAGTTCGTCCATGCCGAGGATGGCGATGATGTCCTGCAGCTCTTTGTACTTCTGCAGGATTTCCTGCACGCCGCGGGCAACCGAGTAGTGCTCTTCACCAACGACCAGCGGGTCGAGGATACGGCTGGTGGAGTCCAGCGGGTCCACAGCCGGGTAGATGCCTTTTTCCGAGATGGCGCGGTTAAGAACCGTCGTCGCATCAAGGTGGGCGAACGAGGTTGCCGGCGCCGGGTCGGTAAGGTCGTCAGCCGGAACGTACACAGCCTGGATCGAGGTGATCGAGCCTTTGGTCGTGGAGGTAATGCGTTCCTGCAGCTGGCCCATGTCAGTGGCCAGGGTCGGCTGGTAGCCCACAGCGGACGGGATACGGCCGAGAAGTGCGGACACCTCTGCACCGGCCTGGGTGAAGCGGAAGATGTTGTCCACGAAGAACAGCACGTCCTTGCCTTCCTCGTCGCGGAAGTACTCAGCCTGGGTCAGACCGGTCAGGGCGACGCGGGCACGGGCACCCGGAGGTTCGTTCATCTGGCCGTAGACCAGAGCCACGCGGCTCTCGCCATCCAGGTTGATAACCTTGGATTCGATCATCTCGTGGTAGAGGTCGTTACCTTCACGGGTCCGCTCGCCGACGCCGGCGAAGACCGAGTAACCGCCGAACAGTTTCGCGATGTTGTTGATCAGTTCCTGGATAAGAACCGTCTTGCCCACGCCGGCACCGCCGAACAGGCCGATCTTGCCGCCTTTTGCGTAGGGGCAGAGCAGGTCGACGACCTTGATACCGGTGACGAGCACTTCGGACTCGGTCGACTGGTCGATGAATTCCGGCGCCGGGGCGTGGATCGGGCGTTCCATGTCGGAACCGATTTCACCGCGTTCGTCGATCGGCTCACCGATGACGTTCATGATGCGGCCGAGGGTCTTCGGACCGACCGGCACGGTGATCGCCCGACCGGTATCAGCCACAGGCGCGCCGCGCACGAGCCCCTCGGTGGAGTCCATGGCGATGGTGCGCACCGTGTTTTCACCAAGGTGCTGAGCAACTTCGAGCACCAGGCGCGAACCGTTGTTCTCGGTTTCGAGCGCGTTGAGGATAGCCGGCAGCTCGCCATCGAACTCAACGTCGACAACGGCGCCGATGACCTGGGAAATGCGGCCTTTGGCGTTTGCGGGAGTGCTCATGCGGGTCGTCTCCTTTGGAGCGGGTATCTCTGGGTTCTTGTCTCTACAGCGCTTCCGCGCCCGAAATAATCTCGATCAGTTCCTTGGTGATCTGAGCCTGGCGTGCGCGGTTGTATTGCAGCGACAGGCTGTCGATCATCTCGCCGGCGTTCCGGGTCGCGTTGTCCATCGCGGTCATCCGGCTCGCCTGCTCACCGGCCGAGCTTTCCAGCATGGCCGACAGGACCTGGGTATTGATATAGCGCGGCAGCAGCGTTTCGAGGATCGCCGCTTCCGACGGCTCGTAACGATAGATCGCACCGGACAGGTCAACCGTGCCGGTGTCTGCCGGGGCCGAAGCCGGGATCAGCTGCTGGGCTGTCGGCACCTGGGTCAGCACGTTCTTGAACTGCGAGTAGATCAGCGTCGCAACGTCGAACTCGCCGTCTTCGTAACGGGCCGTCAGGCTCTTGCCGAGTGTGATGGCCGACTCGGAGAAGTCATCGCCCTTCACAGCGGAGAGGTCGATGTGGCCGATGAAGAGGCTCTCGAACTCACGCTTCAGCTGCTCGCGGCCCTTCTTGCCAACGGTCAGCACCTTCACCGTTTTGCCTTCGGCCTGCAGCGCGGAAATCGTCTGCTTGGCGAGTTTGGCAGTATAGGTGTTGAAGCCGCCGGCGAGGCCGCGCTCCGCCGTCATGACGACAACCAGATGCGTCTGGTCGCTGCCGGTGCCGGTCAGCAGTTTCGGGCCGCTTGCGCCGGCCGAAGCCGACAGATTGGCGAGAACCGCAGCCATGCGTTCGGCGTACGGGCGAGCGGCCGTCGCGGCGTCTTGCGCGCGCTTCAGCTTCGCCGCGGCCACCATTTGCATGGCCTTGGTGATCTTCTGCGTGGATTTCACGCTCGAGATCCGGTTTTTCAGGTCCTTCAGGCTGGGCATGTCAGGCCTTCCAGTTCGTGCTCAGTCTAAGGGGCTCAGGCAAACTTCGCGGTGAAGTCGTCCAGGGCCTTCTTGATTCCGGCTTCGATTTCGTCGGTGAGAGCTTTCTCAGCACGAATCTTGGCCAGCAGGTCCTTGTTGGCGCCGCGAAGGTGCGCCAGCAGCTCTTTCTCGTAGCGGGTCACGTCTTTCAGCTCGACCTTGTCGAGATAGCCGCGCGTACCGGCGTAGATCACGCAGACCTGCTCTTCCATCAGCAGCGGCGAGTATTGCGGCTGTTTCAGGAGTTCGGTCAGGCGGGCACCGCGGTTCAGCAGGCGCTGGGTTGCAGCGTCGAGGTCGGAACCGAATTTCGCGAAGGCGGCCATCTCGCGGTACTGAGCGAGTTCGCCCTTCATCGAGCCAGCAACTTTCTTCATCGCCTTGGTCTGCGCAGCAGAACCAACACGCGACACCGAGAGACCAACGTTCACGGCCGGGCGGATACCCTGGTAGAACAGGTCGGTCTCAAGGAAGATCTGACCGTCGGTGATCGAGATCACGTTCGTCGGAATGTAGGCTGACACGTCGTTGGCCTGGGTTTCGATGATCGGCAGAGCCGTCAGCGAGCCGGAGCCATTGTCTTCGTTCAGCTTCGCAGCGCGCTCGAGGAGGCGCGAGTGCAGGTAGAACACGTCACCCGGATAAGCTTCGCGGCCCGGCGGGCGGCGCAGCAGCAGGGACATCTGACGGTAAGCGACAGCCTGCTTGGAAAGGTCATCATAGATGATCAGGGCGTGCATGCCGTTGTCGCGGAACCACTCACCCATGGCGCAGCCGGTGAACGGTGCGAGGTATTGCAGCGGTGCCGGCTCGGAAGCCGTCGCAGCCACGACGATCGTGTAGTCGAGCGCCCCGCGCTCTTCGAGCGTCTTGACCACCTGGGCCACCGTGGAGCGCTTTTGCCCGACGGCGACGTAGACGCAGAACAGCTTTTCGCTGTCGCTCTTCGCGGCGTCGTTGGTCGCCTTCTGGTTCAGGATGGTGTCGATGCAGATCGCAGTCTTGCCGGTCTGGCGGTCACCGATGACCAGCTCGCGCTGGCCGCGGCCGACCGGGATCATGCCGTCGATGGCTTTCAAGCCCGTCATCATCGGCTCGTCCACAGACTTACGCGGGATGATGCCCGGAGCTTTCACGTCCACGCGGGCGCGGGCAGCGACGTCAGCGAGCGGGCCTTTGCCATCAATCGGATTACCGAGGGCGTCTACGACGCGGCCCAGCAGGCCCTTGCCGACCGGAGCCGACACGATCTCGTCCAGGCGCTTGACGGTGTCGCCTTCCTTGATGTCGCGGTCGTCGCCGAAGATCACGGCGCCGACATTGTCGTTCTCGAGGTTCAGGGCCATACCCTTGATACCGCCGTTGAACTCGACCATTTCGCCAGCCTGAACGCTGTCGAGGCCATAGATACGGGCAATACCGTCGCCAACCGACAGAACCTGGCCGACATCGGAGACTTCGGCTTCAACGCCGAAATTCTCGATCTGCGACTTCAGGATTCCCGAAATTTCTGCTGCTGAGATATCCATCGAGCGACTAAGCTCCCTTCATGGCGGTGTTCATGCGTTCCAGTTTGGCGGCAAGGCTTGCGTCAACGAGTTGGGACCCGATGCGCAGCTGGATGCCGCCGATGAGCGAGGGATCAACCTCGCTGGTCAGTTCCACCTCGCCGCCAACGGCCTTGGCGAGGATTGATTCGATGCGCTGGCGTTCTGCGCCAGACATTTCCTTGGCGGTGCGCACGACTGCGCGCTTCACGCCACGTTGTTTTGCATAAAGTTCGTCAAAAGCGATTCCGGCGCCGAGAATGTCGCCCGAACGTCCGTTCTGCGCCATGGTGCCGAGGAACTTGGCAAAAAGGCCGCCAAGACCTGCCTTCGCTGCCAGCTCACCAAGAGCCTTCACCTTGTCATCGCGGGAGAAAGCCGGGGCATCCAGCAGCAGACGCAGGTCTGCCGAGGAGTCCGCCATTTCAGCGAAATCATTGAAATCTTTGAAGACATTGGCGAGTTCGCCTTTGTCTTGTGCAAGATCGAACAGCGCGCTGGCGTAGCGCCGGGCGGCTTCGTTCGCGTGTTTCATCTTTGATCCAGCCAAGGGTCTTTCGTCCATGTTCAGGTGGGCGGAATGGCCCAAAAACAGCAAACAGGGCTGCGTGCGAATTGCCCGCGCCCATGAAAACTGTGCGCCGCTTAGCATCGGTCTTCTAACCTGACAACATAGGCATAGCGCCAATGTCTGCGGCGAAATGACAATTATGACAACACGCCGCCAGAACCAACAGATTCAA
>JACXUV010000109.1 GCA_014763715.1 Rhodobacterales bacterium
ATTGGCGCCGGTATGGTGCTCGGTGAAAAAGGGCTCATAGCCGCGCGCCTCGTAAAGCGGGCGCCCCGGCACAGTGGAGCCAAGCTCGATCGTGGAGAAACCGGCCTCACGCGCGGCGCCTTCGCCCAGCTCCAGCAGCATCGTGCCAAGGCCCTTCCGCGTCCAGTCCGGGTGGGTATACATCGCGCGGATACGGGCGGCGTCCTTTGCCGGATCGGACAGGCTGTCGTCCCGGCCGGGGGAATGGTCGCCGCCATACAGGGTGCGCCGCTTGCCCCAGCCACCACAGGCAACCATGACGGTCTCACCGTCCACATCGGTCTCGATCACGAAATAGGTCCGGTCCGCGATCAGGCTGCGGTCCACGCCCATCGTCTCCTGCGCGGCCTTGATCTCCGGCTCGCTGAGGAAGGCGCGCATGTTCACGGCGATGGAGGCCCGCATCAGTTCCGTGATGGCGGGGATATCGTCTTCGGTCGCAATCCGGGAGCGGAACGGTGTCGGGTCAGGCATTGGGGTCCTAAGCGTTTCTTGCGGGGCCTATCCGATCGACACTTTCGCGCCGAGATCAAGATAAAGGATCAGCGCCACTGATATGATCAGCACGACGCCCGACAAGAGCGCATTCAGCAGAACCGCCCGGTTGGCATTCTTCTGCTCGATCCAGGAGCGCGGCCGGATGCGCCGCAGGCGGAAAACGATCAGGGCCGACAGGATCAGCGCCGCCACGTTCAGCGCCAGCAACAGCGCCGCCCGCAGGGCCAGCGCCATTTCCCCGGCCCCAAGAAACAGGCCGATCGCCGCGCCCGGCGGCAGCAGGGCCGCGGCGACCATGACGCCCACCAGCGTCGAGGCCTGAGTGCGCGTCAGCGACAGGGCCGCCGCCCCGCCCGCCGCCATGGCCAGCGCCAGCCCGTCGAGGCGCACTTCGGCGCGTGACATCAGCTCCCGGCTCTGCAGGTCAATCGGCAGGATGAAGGACAGCAACAGCGAGCAGAAAAAAGCCGTGCCGATCCCGGCCGCCAGCGTCACCGACGACCGCTTCAACAGATCGAAGTCGCCCAGCGCGGCGCCCATGGAAAAGCCAAGCACCGGCCCCAGCAACGGCGCGATCACCATGGCGCCGATCACCGCCGCCACCCCGTCTGAGTTCAGGCCAATCGCTGCCACGATGGTGGAGAGGACGACCATGACGAAGAAGTTCCGGTCCAGCCGCGCACCGCTCGACACGTCGGAATAGATTTCCTCCCGCGTCGCTTGGACGGCATCAGCCTTCTTGCCTTCCTTCGGCTCTTCCAGCTTGGGCGCCGTAGCCTCGATCGGCAGGATGACGATGCGCCAGTCCTTGCTGCCCTCAAGGGCGGTCTGGACATTGTCCATCAGCGTCTGTTCGGCACCTTCGCGCACGAAAACCGAAAGCAGTTTTCGCGCCTTCTGCTCGGTGTCGAGCACGTAATAGTCCACAGGCTCCGATGCCTTGACGGCACGCAGAACCACGTCGAACCGTTCGTCCGCCTTCAGATGGATGTCCAGCCGCCGCACTGTTCAGGGCTCAGCGCTTCAGGCGGGCCAGAAGGCTGGACGTATCCCAGCGATTGCCGCCCATGGCCTGAACATCGGCATAGAACTGGTCCACTAGCGCGGTAACCGGCAGGCTGGCGCCATTGTCGCGCGCCGCTTCCAGCGTGATGCGCAGGTCCTTGCGCATCCAGTCGACGGCGAAACCGTGCGTGTAGTGATCTTCCGTCATGGTCTTCCAGCGGTTTTCCATCTGCCAGCTCTGGGC
>JACXUV010000074.1 GCA_014763715.1 Rhodobacterales bacterium
TGGACCCAGATGAGGGGCCAGATCACTGAGAGGTGGGGCGGGAAGCCCTGGGGTGGATGCAGGAACGACATGTGCCGCACTATACATCCGGGTGCGGAGGTGTCGGATGGATTTGTTTTCGGGGCAATGACTGCGGCAGGATGGGGCGCATGAGGGGGTGGATAAACTCTCCCCACGTGTCATCCCGGAAAACCTGCAAGGTTTATCCGGGACCCAGCTCCAGCCCGCGCTCGCGCTTCGACTTCGCTCAGCATGAGCGCTCATAAAGAACGGACTCATCCTGAGCGAAGTCGAAGGATGGTTGGCATGGGGCAAACTCGCGGCTGGGTCCCGGATATTTGCTGCGCAAATTCCGGGATGACACGCGGAGGATTTGGGAAGGATCACCGCAGGACCACAGACGGCTACGCCATGACCTCGCATGACTATCCATGACTATAGCGGACTATACCGGACTATAGATTGCCGAACCACGGCACCAGGCGTTCCAGGGCTTCCTCGATCTCGGGGGTCGAGAGGGCGAAGGAGAAGCGCATGAAGCGGTTGCCGTCCACGGGGTCAAAGTCGACGCCCGGCGCGGTGGCGACGCCCGTGTCTTCCAGCAGCTTCAGGCAGAAGGCGAGGCTGTCATCGGTGAAGCGCGAAACGTCCGCATAGATATAGAAGGCGCCATCGGGCGGTGCGATCTTTTCAAGGCCGAGCTTCGGCAACGCTTCCAGCATCAGCTCGCGGTTGCGGCGGTAGACTTCGACATGGCCGTTCAGTTCCTCGCGCTGGTCCATGGCGACGAGGCCAGCATGCTGGGACAGCGACGGGGCGGTGAGGAAGAGGTTGCCGATATAGGCGCCGGTGCGGCGGGCCATGTCCGGCGGGGAGGCCAGCCAGCCGAGCCGCCAGGGCGCCATGGAGAAGTATTTCGAGAAACTGTTCACGATGTAGGCGTCCGGCGCATATTCCAGCATGGAATGGATTTCCGGGCCGTAGGTGAGGCCGTGATAGATCTCGTCCGAGATGATGCGGATACCCTTGGCTTTCGCAACGTCTGCGATGGCAGCGAGTTCCGAGGCCGGGATGATCGTGCCGGTCGGGTTGGCGGGGCTGGCGATGATGACGCCCGCGGGCGCGGGATCGAGCGCGTCGAGCGCGGCGGCGGAGAGCTGGTAGCGCGTGTCCTCACCGCAGGGGATTTCGACGGCCTCGAAATTCAGGGCACGGACCGTGTTGCGGTAGGCGACATAACCGGGGCGGGCGAAGGCGATGCGGTCGCCCGGCGAGAAGGCGGTCGCGAGGGCCAGCACCAGCGCAGGCGAGGCGCCGCAGGTGATGGCGAGGCGGCCGGGCGTCAGGTCCACGCCGTACATGTCCTTGTAGTGCTGGCAGATGCGCGCCTTCAGCGGCTGGCTTTCCCAATAGCCCATCGGGTCCGTGTCCAGCACTTCATGGCTGCGCGCGATGGCGGCCTTCGGGGCGCTGGTGGAGGGCTGGCCGAACTCCATGTGCAGGATGCGGCGGCCTTGTTCCTTCAGTTCATAAGCGCGTTTGGAAATCGAGATCGCGCGGAACGGATCGATGTCTTGTCCCATGGGAGAAATAGCTTTTCAGGTTTTATTTGGCGACGAGGGAGGGGAGCCAGGTGGCGAGTTCGGGCAGGGCGGCAACCAGCAGGATCAGGGCGAGCTGGAGGCCGATGAACGGCACCGCGCCGCGCCAGATCTGCAGCGTGCTGACTTCCGGGGGCGCCGCGCCGCGCAGGTAGAACAGGGCGAAGCCGAAGGGCGGCGTGAGGAAGCTGGTCTGCAGGTTCAGCGCCATCAGGATGGCCAGCCACACAGGGTCAAAGCCCAGAAGGATCAGCGGCGGGGCGACCAGCGGCACGACCACGAACACGATCTCGATGAAGTCGAGGAAGAAGCCCAGCACGAACATGACGAGCATGGTCATCACCAGCGCGCCCCATTTGCCGCCGGGCATGGCGTGCAGGATGTCCTTCACGATGTCGTCGCCGCCAAAGCCGCGGAAGACGAGGCTGAACAGCGAGGCGCCGATCAGGATGAGGAACACCATGCTGGTGATGTGCGTGGCGCTTTTCAGGGCGGGCATCAGCTGGCGCATGCGGCGCAGCACGAGAAGGCCCGCGCCGATGGCGGCGAAGAAGACGAGGCTGGCCAGAAGGGTGATCGTGACGCCCGCCATGTTGGCTGCGCTCATGTGCTCGACGCCGAGGCGCAGGTCCATCGTGTTGCGCACGATGAGGACGATGACGAGGCTGACAAGGCCCGCCATGATGACCGGGGTGAGGCGGCTGCCGGCTTCACGGGCAAGGCGCAGGCCGGCCAGCAGCATGGCGCCCGCTGCGCCGATGGCGGCGGCCTCTGTCGGCGGGGCGATGCCGCCAAGAATGGCGCCCAGCACGGCGAAGATCAGGGCCAGCGGCGCGCCGAAGCCGAAGGCGACTTCCTTGAAGCTGAGCGGCGCGGTGTCTTCAGCCACGGTAACGGCCGGGCAGCGCTTCGGCTGGGTGATGGCGTTGAACGCGATCCAGCCGAGATAGAGCCCGACCAGCATGAGGCCGGGGATCAGCGCCCCGGCGAAGAGGTCGCCCACCGAAACGACGAGGGATTTGCCGCCGCTGGAAAGGCTGGCCTGGCTGGCCGCGTTGGAGACCGCATCGGCCAGCAGGATCAGCACGATGGAAGGCGGGATGATCTGGCCGAGCGTGCCGGAGGCCGCGATGGTGCCCGAGGCGAGGCGCGGGTCGTAGCCCTGCTTCAGCATGGAGGGCAGCGCGATCAGCGACATGGTGATCACCGTCGCGCCGACAATGCCTGTCGAAGCGGCCAGCAGCGCACCAACGAGGACCACGGCATAGCCAAGGCCGCCATTCAGCTTGCCCAGCATGCGGCTGGCGATGTGCAGCAGGTCTTCGGCCACGCGCGAGCGTTCGAGGATCACGCCCATCAGAACGAACAGGGGCACGGCGATCAGCGTCGTGTTCTGCATGATCGAGCCGCCCTGGATGCGGCTGGGCAGGGAGCGCAGCAGCGGTTCCGGGAAGACGCCGAGGCCGATGCCGATCAGGGCGAAGATAAGCGCCGTGCCGCCCAGGGTGAGCGCGACGGGATAGCCCATGAGCAGCGCGCCGATGGCGGTCGCGAACATGAGCAGGGCGAGGATGAACTCAAGCTCCATGCGCGCTCTCCGTCGTGGAGGTGGCGGGGGCTTCGTTCTCCAGCTTGCCGGTCAGGCGGAGGGCGGCCTTCAGCGCTTCCGACAGGCCCTGCGCCAGCATCAGCACGGCAAAGGCCGGCACTAGCGTCTTGAACAGGTAGAGGAAAGGCAGGCCATCGGACTCGGTGGAGCCCTCGAACAGTGACCAGGCGCGGGCAAGGCCCTGTTCGCCCGTGCTGAGGATGCGGATACAGATGGGAAAGAGGAAGAAATAGATGCCCGCCAGCTCGATCCAGTTGCGGCCATCGGCGCCGAAGCGCGGGCGCAGGATGTCGACGCGGACATGGCCGTCATCGCGCAGCGTGGCGGCGGCCCCCAGCATGAACATGGCCGCGAAGGCGTAGATCACCAGCTCATTCAGCCATGTGAAGCTGATGCCATAGGTGTAGCGCAGCACGACCACGGACAGCTGGAACATGACCAGCGCCAGTGCACAGGCGATCGCCCCGCCAAGGGCAAAGCCGCTGGCCATGTCGATCACCGCGCTGATGCGTCTGGCGAGCTTCTCCACGAGGCCCGGCAGGATGAGGGTGACGAGCGGCAGCAGGAAAACGGGCAGGAGCGCAATGCCCACCCATTTCAGGATTGTGCCGAGATGAAGGAAAAAGGCCGGATCCATGGCAGGCTGACCGGCTATTTGTTTGCGTCGCGGGCGGCGTAATACGCGCCGTCCGAAATGGTCGACCAGCCGCGCATCAGCTTCAGCGATTTCTCGAAGCTCTCATAAATGCGCTTCTCGATACCGTCCTTGCCGGAGGCGGCGCGCACGTCCCAGGCCGCTTCGGCCATGGCGGTGACGACTTCCGGCGGGAAGCTGCGCAGCTGCACGCCATGCTCGCGGGTCAGCAGGTCGAGGTGGACGGCGTTCTGATAGGTGAACTCACCCAGCGATGTGTGGTTCACGCTTTCGCAGGCGGCCTTCACGACGGCCTGTTCACCGGGGGAGAAATTGTCCCAGACGCGGCGGTTGATGCCGACGGCGAGGCTGGAGCCCGGCTCGTGGAAGCCGGGGCCGTAATAATAGGGCGCCTCACGGTAGAATCCGAGATAATAGTCATTCCACGGACCGACCCATTCGGTGGCGTCGATCGCGCCGGTCTGCAGCGCCTGGTAGATCTCCCCGCCCGGAATGGCGATGGACGAACCGCCAAGGGCGCGCAGCACTTCGCCTCCCTGGCCGGGAATGCGCATCTTGAGGCCGACAAGATCGTCGAGGCTGTTAATCTCCTTGCGGAACCAGCCGCCCATCTGGTGGCCGGAGTTCGCGGCCTGAAAGCATTTCACGCCAAATTCGCCGGACAGTTCGTCCCAGAGTTCCTGGCCGCCGCCAAAGTCGATCCAGCCCATGATTTCCTGCGCCGTCATGCCGAAGGGCACGGCGGTGAAGAACGGATAGGCGGGGGATTTGGCCGTCCAGTAATATTCGGCGCCGTGATACATGTCGGCAGACCCGTTCGCGACGGCGTCGAAACACTCGAAGGCCGGCACCAGTTCGCCCGCGGCGAAGACCTTCACCTCAATGACATTGTCCGTCTCGGCCATGATGCGGCGGGCCACGCGCTCGGCCGCTTCGCCAAGGCCGGGCAGGCCCTTCGGCCAGGTGGTGACCATGTTCAGTTTGCGCCGGTTGCGGCTGATCGCCGGGGCACCGGCGAGCGGTGTGGAGCTAGGGTTCGCAAAAGCGGCAGCAGCGCCGCCAAGGCCGAGCACACCCGCGCCAACGAGGTTACGTCTGTTGATCATGCGTTTCCTTCCCCATTACCCCTCAGGGTGCCCCGGACCCGGTCTCTTCACGGACCTATTCGTCGTCGCGGAGCAGCCTCCATCGGTCTCCGTCGAGCACTTCGAGCGGTTTGTAACGGCGCTTGTAATCCATTTTCGGGCTGCCCTTGACCCAGTAGCCCAGATAGACGTGCGGCAGGCCTTCGTCCTGCGCATGCCGGATGTGATCCAGGATCATGAAATGGCCGAGCCCGCGGCTCTCCAGTTCGGGGTCAAAGAAGGTGTAGACCATCGAATAGCCGTCACGCAGCACATCGGTGATCGAACAGGCGACGAGGGGGGCGTCTTCGTCCGGCCCGTCGCGGTATTCGTAGATATGGCTCTGCACCGGGCTGCCGCCGACCATGGCGGAATAGTCCCGGTAGCTCATGTCCGACATGCCGCCGCCTTCGTGGCGGGTCGTCACATAGGCTTTCAGCAGGGCATATTGCTCGCGTGTCGGCTCAGCCGTGACCTTGCGGCGGACGAGATCCGCATTGCGCTGCAAGGCGCGCCGGTCATTGCGAGAGAGGACGAAATCCCGCGTCGGCACCCGCACGCTGCGGCAGGCATTACAGCGCGGGCAGGCCGGCCGGTAGGCGATGGTCTGGCTGCGCCGGAAACCCGACTGGCTGAGCAGGTTGTGGACGAGATCCGATTCGGTGATCGAGAGATTGGTGAACGCCTTGCGCTCGCGCCGCCCCGGAAGATACGGACAAGGGCTCGGATTCGTTACGTAAAAACGCAACGAACGCTCCAGACCGGGGGGCAGGATCTTCGAGTCCGTAAATTTCATAGGTCAGACACTACACCTACAGGCCAAACCGCCAAGAGGCGAAGAGCGTAAACACGCACCAAAGCACGAAAACAAGTGGCCCGCCGAAACGGACAAAGTCCCCGAAACGGTAGTGGCCGGGCCCCATGACCAGCATGTTCGTCTGATAGGCGATCGGCGTCGCGAAGCTGCAATTGGCGCCATAGATGACCGCCAGCAGGAAGGGCAGCGGGTCCGAGACGTGCAGTTCGGCGGCGGCGGATAGCGCAATCGGCGAGAAAAGAATGGCCGTTGCGGCATTCGACAGCAGGTTCGTCAGCAGCGCCACGGCCAGGAACAGGGCCGACAGGACGGCCAGCGTGCCATAAGGCGAGGCGAGGTTCACGACTGTATGTGCGATGGCGGAGGCCGCGCCGGTCTTTTCCAGCGCCATGCCCATGGCGAGTGCGGCGCCGATGACAAGAAAAATGCGAAGATCAAGCGAGCGGCTGGCCTGCCTGTAATTCAGGCAGCCCGTCACCAGCATGGCCACCGCGCCCAGCACCGAGGCGTGCAGGATCGACAGCACACCGGAGGCGGCCGTAACGACGATGGCCAGCGCGATGACGCGCGCGGCGACGGCTTTCGTCGTCAGCGGGATTTCTGTCTGCGACCATTCCAGCAGGATCAGGTCGCGGCTCTGGCGCAGTTCCAGGAAGGCGTCCGGCGGGCCGCAGAGCAGCAGCGTGTCGCCCGACTCAAGGCGGATCTCGCCGAGGCGGGTGCGGATCATGCGGCTGCGGCGCTGGATGCCGAGGGTGACGGCGCGGGTGAGGCGGCGGAAGCCCAGCATCTCCACCGTGCGGCCCACCATGCGCGAGCCGGGCGCGATGACGGCCTCGGTCAGCGACAGGCGGCGCGGGCGGCCGCTTTCGTCCATGTCTCCGCCCGCCGATTGCCAGACCTGCTGCAGGAAGTCCGGCTGGCGGGCCAGCACGTTCTGGATGGCGGCGCGCGTCGCGGCGACGATGACCAGGTCTCCGGGGCGCAGCGTGATGTCTTCATAGGGCGGCAGGAAGGCGCGTTCGCCGCGCTGGATCATGCGCACGGTCATGTCCGGCAGGTCCATGAACATGCCGGCGATGGGCTTCTTGCCTTCCAGGAAGTGGCCGTTGGTGACCTCGATCTGGGCGAGGAACTGTTTCGAGGAAGTCGGCGCGATGTCTTCAGTCAGCCCTTCGCGGGTGGGCAGCAGGAAGCGCGAGAAGACCAGCAGGTAGATCATGCCTGCCGCGGCAAGGATCAGGCCCATGGGCGACTGGTCGAAGAAGCCGAGCTGGCGGCCCTCGATCCGGTCAAATGCCTCGGCGGCCAGAAGGTTGGTCGAGGTGCCGATCAGCGTGGTCATCCCGGCGAAGATCGACATGAAGCTGAGCGGCATCATCAGTTTCGACGCCGGAGACTTCATGCGGTGGGCAATGGCACTCATCACCGGCAGGAACATGATCACGATCGGCGTGTTGTTGACGAAGGCGCTGATGACGAACACCGCCAGGAAGGCGAGCAGCAGGGTGAGGCGCGGACGCCGGTCATAGCCGGAGAGCAGCGCCTTGGTCGGTCCTTCCAGCGAGCCGGTCTGGAACAGGCCCTGCCCAACCACGAGCAGCGCCATGATGGTGATCAGGGCCGGATTGCCGAAACCGGAGAGCAGGTCCTGCGCGCTGATCGGGGTGCCGTCTTCGCCATGCGCCCCCGGCAGGGTGAACAGGACAAGCAGGGCCGCGATCACGCAGACCGAGACCAGCTCCATCGACCAGCGGTCGATCATGTAGAAGCCGATCGCGGCGCACACGACTGCCAGGCTTGCCCACATGGGCCAGTGGGACAGGAAATCAGCGAGCATCAGGGCTCCGGGATATTACTGGCGTGGCCCCCGGAAACCGGAGAAGCATCAGCCCTCTACTTGGACCAGTATGCTGACCCGCCGGTTAACGGGCAAGTGGGGCTGAGCGGGGACCAATGGACGCGTGTCAGCCAGACCCGTGACACCGCGGATACGCTGCGGCGCGATCCCGGCGGCCTCGAACACCCGGCGGGCCTCATTGGCGCGGTCGGATGAGAGTTCCCAGTTGGAGTAGCCGGGCGTCTGGCTGGGGAAGGCATCGGTGTGGCCTTCGAGGACGAGTGTACTGTCCGTTCCATTGAGCGCCAGGGCGGCATCATGAGCGAGGGTAAGACCCGCTTCGGTGAAGCGGCCGTCGGCCCGGTCGAACAGCGGGCGGTCTGCCGTATCCACCAGGTCGATGCGCACGCCGTCTGCCTCTTCCGTCAGCACGACGCTGGACCCGGCAGCCAGAAGGGCCGGATTTTCGCTGAGGGCGCTGAACACGCGGTCGGCAGCGGAGGGGCCGGATTGCACGGCGACGCCGGTGGCGGCAGCATCGGGTGTGCGGTTGTGGAACCAGTCGGCGATGCCGGTACGTTCTTCCGGCGAAACACCGGCGACGAGCCACATCAGCAGGAAAAAAGCCATGAGCGCGGTCAGGAAGTCGGCATAGGCCATCTTCCAGGTTCCCGCCTTTCGGGCGGGCGCAACGGGCATTCTGCCCGTGCCTCGTGAAGAGTAAGTGGCGTAAGCCATCTGCTCGCTCGGACCCTCTCCTTCTGAGTGGTCTGCTGTGTTTAGCAGGCCTTGGTGAAGGTCAGGTCACGTTGGACGGTGGGATTTCGATGAAATTCGATCTATCTGGAACAGGTGCAACAGGAGATTCGACATGGCACGCACCGCATTTCTCGGGCTTGGAGTGATGGGATTCCACATGGCGGGCCATCTCGCCGCCAAGGGCCACGAAGTGGTCGTCTGGAACCGGACCCATTCGAAAGCCGAAAACTGGGCCACACAGCACAAGGGCGAGGTCGCGAAAGACCCGGCCGCCGCAGCCTTCGGCGCAGAATATGTCCTGATGTGCCTGGGCGACGATCCGGATGTGGCCGAAGTCTTCACCGCGCTGGAGCCGAGCGTGGCCGCTGGCATGGTCGTGGTGGACCACACGACGGCCTCGGCTGACCTGGCCCGCGATCTCTATGCCCGCTGCAAGGCGAAAGGCGCCCACTTCCTGGATGCGCCGATCAGCGGCGGGGAAGCCGGTGCGCGCAATGGCGCCCTCACCATCATGTGCGGCGGCGACGATCCGACCTTTGAACAGGCCCAGCCGGTCATGGCGGCTTATGGCAAGCGGATGACCCATATCGGCTGCGCCGGCTCTGGTCAGCTGGCCAAGTCGGTCAACCAGATCTGCATCGCCGGCATCGTGCAGGGCCTGGCGGAAGGCATCCACTTTGCGGAGAAGGCCGGCCTGGATGTCGCCACCGTGATCGAGGCAATCAGCGGCGGCGCAGCCCAGAGCTGGCAGATGGAAAACCGCTGGAAGACCATGACGGAAGATCACTACACGCACGGTTTCGCCGTCGACTGGATGCGCAAGGACCTGCGCATC
>JACXUV010000110.1 GCA_014763715.1 Rhodobacterales bacterium
GATAAGCGGCCTGACAATTTCTATCATATCGGCCTCATCCTGCGCCTTTTTCCTGAGGCGAAGATCCTGCACACCGTGCGCGATGCCCGCGACGTCTGCTTGTCGACCTGGTTCACGCACCTTGATCACCAACAGCTACATGCGACCGATCTCATGAGCATAGGACGACAATACCGTGCTTATGAGCGACTAATGGCGCATTGGAAGACGATCGTCCCCGACCGGATCCAGGACGTCTCCTATGATGCGCTTGTTACCGATGCCGAAGCCGAGATCCGCAGGGCGCTGGACTTCATCGGCCTGCCCTTCGAGGCCGCTTGCCTTGACTTCCACAAGTCGGCGGCGCCTGTGAAGACAGCGAGCGTGTGGCAGGTACGGGAGCCGCTTTATACGCGTTCGTCCGGCCGCTGGCGGAACTACGAAAAACATCTTGGCCCACTTATGGAGATCCTCAATGGCGAAACACGCTGACCTGATCGCCTGCCTGCCCAAGGCCGAACTTCATTTGCACATTGAGGGCAGTTTCGAGCCGGAGATGATGCTGGGCCTTGCCGAGCGGAACCGGATCGACATCCCGTTCAAGACGCTGGAACAGGCCAAGGCGGCTTATGATTTCTCGAACCTGCAGGAGTTTCTGGATCTCTACTATCAGGGCATGAACGTGCTGCGCACCGAGCAGGACTTCCATGACCTGACATGGGCTTATCTGACCCGCGCCAAAGCCGACAATGTGCGCCATGTGGAGATGTTCTACGATCCGCAAGCCCATACAGAGCGCGGCGTCGCCTTTGGCACTGTGACTGACGGCATTCTGTCCGCTCTGGAACGTGGCGAGAAAGAGCTTGGCATCACATCCAAACTGATCATGAGCTTCCTGCGCCATCTCTCCGAAGCAGATGGCTTCGCCCTGCTGGAAGAGTCAAAACCCTGGCACGACAAATTTGTGGGCGTCGGGCTCGACAGTTCGGAAGTCGGCCATCCGCCGCTGAAGTTCGAGCGCCTGTTTGCCGAGTGCCGCAAATTGGGCTTCAAGCTCTGTCTGCATGCTGGCGAGGAAGGCCCTCCGGAATATGTCCGCGAGGCCCTGCTGGATATCGGCGCAGACCGGATCGACCATGGCAACCGTTCCATGGAAGACCCGGCCCTGATCGAGATTCTCCGCGATACACAGACACCGCTGACCAACTGCCCTCTGTCGAACCTCGCCCTGTGCGTCATCGATGATCTCAAGGACAGCCCGGTCAAAGCTCAGCTGGATGCGGGCCTTCTCGTCACCGTGAACTCCGACGACCCGGCCTATTTCGGCGGCTATATCGGCAAGAATTACGAGGACATTGCAGACGCGCTGGACCTTGAGGGCGATGACATGGTCCAACTGGCTCGTAACAGCTTCACCGCCAGCTTCCTCAGCGAGGCAGACAAGGCGGCACATCTGGCCGAGATTGATAAAGTCGTTTCCGGCACGCTTCGGCCGATGTGATCCGGGCTGGCTGGATTTCCGGTCTTTCAGGGGCCGAACGGGAACAAGTGGCTGGCGACTCGGCGTTTTTGCCGCTAAAGGCGCGCCATGACTGATACGACTGCGATCCTCGCCCACCTTCAGGCTGAACAGGACGAGGCTTCTGGCCTCGAACATGGCATCAAGCAGGATGAATGGGAGCGGCTTGTCAGCCGCCTCGGGCGCAAGCCCAACCTGGTTGAACTGGGCATTTATTCGGTGATGTGGTCGGAGCACTGCTCCTACAAATCCTCGCGCCGGCACCTGTCCAA
>JACXUV010000015.1 GCA_014763715.1 Rhodobacterales bacterium
GTCGAAACAGCATGACTTCGTCGCCTCCACCATTGTCGGCGTGTCGGGCTTCGATCAGCTGGCCGACATTTTCGCAGCGGCAGATCTTGTCCTGCCGGACGATGTCATGAAAGCCTGCGATGCCGTGACCAAGGATATTCAGTACCCGATGGGTTAAGCCCGAAAAGTAGAACCCCCGTTCGCATATCACTGCGAACGGGGGCTGCCCCTACTGCCCACCTTAGCTGGGTGAGATTGTTCAGGAGACGGTCATTCCGGAGACGGACGCGCGTTCGCCAGGACTTCGCGTTTACCGGCATGGTTCGGCGCTGAAATGATGCCTTCTTCTTCCAGCCGGTCGATGACACCTGCGGCCTTGTTGTAACCGATCTTCAGGCGGCGCTGCAGGTAAGAGGTCGAAGCGCGCTGGTCGCGGACCACGATGGCGATCGCCTGTGCGAAGAGATCGTCTTCCTCGTCGCCGGTCGACGTGCCGAGCATCGCATCCATCACGGCCGATCCGGTGGAACCGTCATCCGGTGCTTCCAGGATATCCATCACATAGTCCGGTTCGCCCTGTTCGCGCAGCCAGTCGGTGACGGCGCCGACATCCTCATCGGAAACGAACGGACCGTGCAGGCGCTGCGATTTCTGGCCCGGTGCCTGGTACAGCAGGTCGCCCATGCCGAGCAGCTGCTCAGCGCCCTGCTCGTTGAGGATGGTGCGGGAGTCGATCTTCGTGGTGACCATGTATGAGATACGGGTCGGGAAGTTCGCCTTGATCGTACCGGTGATGACGTCCACGGACGGACGCTGCGTGGCGGTGATCAGGTGGATACCGGCCGCACGCGCCATCTGGGCGAGACGCTGCACACAGCCTTCCACTTCCTTGCCTGCCACCAGCATCAGGTCTGCCATCTCGTCGATCACGACGACGATGTTCGGGATGTGCTCGGTCGGCAGGATCTCGGTCTCGTAGACCGGCTTGCCGCGATCGTCGAAACCGGTCTGTACCTTGCGCATCAGATGCTCGCCCGCATTGCGGTATTTCGCGGCCTTCTCGTTGAAGCCGGCGAGATTCCGCACGCCCGCCTTCGACATCAGCTCGTAACGGCTTTCCATTTCGCGCACAGTCCACTGCAGCGCGTTCACGGCTTTCTTCGGATCGGTCACAACCGGCGCCAGCAGGTGCGGAATGCCCTCATAGATCGAGAGTTCCAGCATTTTCGGGTCGATCATGATGAAGCGGCACTGTTCCGGCGTGTGGCGATAGATCAGCGACAGGATCATCGCGTTCACACCGACCGACTTACCGGAGCCCGTCGTACCGGCGATCAGCAGGTGAGGCATCTTCGCGAGGTCGACCACCGTCGGAACCCCGCCAATGTCTTCGCCAAGCGCCATCGGCAGGCTGGCCCGCGAGCCGGTATAGGCATCGGACTGCAACAGCGTGCGCAGATAGACTGTGTCGCGGTCATCGTTCGGCAGTTCAATGCCGATCGCGTTCTTGCCCGGCACAACCGCAACACGGGCGGACTTCGCACTCATGGAGCGCGCGATGTCGTCCGCCAGGGAGATGACGCGGGAAGATTTGACGCCGGGGGCCGGCTCCATCTCGAACAGGGTGATGACCGGACCGGGGCGCACTTCCTTCACGCGGCCGCGTACACCGAACTCCTTCAGCACGTCCGACAGTTTGGCAGCCTTGGCCAGAAGCGCTTCCTCGTCGATCGAATCGGCGCGCTCGGTTGTCTGCTCCAGCAGGTCGATCGACGGCAGGCGGCCAGCCTTGCGGCGGCGCTCGACCGGCTTGGCAACGCGCGGGGCGGCCGCTTCCGGCTTGGCCTTGGGCTTTGGCAAGGTGAAAAGCGGCTTGCGCGCCTGCTCTTCATCCTCGTCGTCTTCGTAATCGTCGGCCTCGTCGTCGATTTCATCTTCATAGTCGTCGTAATCGTCTTCGGCGTCGTCGAGGTATTCTTCTTCATCATCGAAATCGTCTTCTTCCTCGATCTCGATGACAGTCTTGCCGCGCTTGCGCAGGAAACCGGGGGCCGCATCATCCTCGGTCAGCACCACGCGGGCACGATCCTCGCGCTCGGCGGGCATCGCCTCTTCCATCTGCGCCGTCCGCTTGGGTGCCAGAGCGCGGGCGATCCCCAGAAGCAAGCCGCCAACACCGCTTGCCTGACGCGCCGCGCGCGCGCCGGAGGTGGCCGCGGCTTCTTTCAGGAGGCGGGCATCGCCGCGGCGGAAGCCAAGGGCAGACAGGCCAGCCCACAGCGCCAGCATGCCGAGCAGGCACGCAGCCCAGGCTTCAGCCGACGGCAGCATAAGGGCACGGAACGGCATGGACGCGAAGTGGAACAGGCCATCGCCGATCACACCGCCAAGCCCGGCGCTCAGCGGCCAGGACTGCGGCACAGGCCAGGCAGCGAAGAATGCCGCGGAAAACGGCACGAACAGGAAGCCTTTCACCCAGCGGTGCACGCGCGGCGCGCCGATCAGCACGGTGCGCATGGCGCCGCCGATCATCAGAGCCAGACCTGCCGTCCAGGCCGACCAGCCAAGCGACTGGCGGGCAAGGTCTGCAAACACGGCGCCGGAGCGGCCGAACAGGTTCTGGACATCCGAATCGGTCGCAGCATTCCAGGATGGGTCCGTCGCAACATAGGAACCGACACTGCCACAGATGAAAACGCCGATCGCAAATGCGGCAGCACCCGTAAGGATGCGCCAGACAGGATCGCTAACGCTGAAATGGGTTGCGTCATCATCATAAGCATAGTCGGTCATGAAGGGGGACGGCTCCGTGTTGTCGGTGGAGCGGCCAATCTGGCCCATCAACCTTAACTCTGGGCAAATGCGCTGAAGACTTTTTCAGTGGCGAATTAACGATTTCATCCGGCGCTTTCCGTGCAGTTTGTGCCGGAATCCCTCCTCCGGCCCTGCCCCTTCCATCCCACGGCTCCTGACCGCCGCAATGCATTTAATTCCTGTAATCCCGGAACTTCCCGAGGGGGTGTGGATTGAAACAGGACAGTCAGGAAACCGGAAAGGAGCCATGACATGAAACGTACACTGATTATCCCGGCAGCTTTTGCGCTATTAACTTCTATGTCGGCAAATGCACAGGAAGTGAATGAAGATGCCCCGGCAGTTAACGCCTCCAGGGCAGCAATGTTTGACGAAATCCCGGCCGACCAGGCGGGGATGACCGTTCAGGACCTGAACGAGCTGCAGCGGGCCCGCCTTGAGCAGAACGCGATGGAAATCTCGGAAATGACCGGCAAGGCCCCTGTGATCGTTGCCGACACGCCCGAACCGGAGGAGGAAATCGTCTTTACGGTCGCCCGTGAGGAGGTTGTCATCCCCGACGACAGCACGGCCGAAGTCGCTGTGGGCGGGCCTTATTATGAAAGCGAGGCAGAAGCCGTCATGGATGGGGACCTGAACGCCCCACCGTCCGGTACGTCGGCCGATACGCCGCCCGATATGCCGGATGGCGCGCCTCAATAGGCCCCTGCCCTGCCCGGCAAAGAAAAACCCCCGGCAGATCCTGCCGGGGGTCTTCTTTTCGGAGAGCCGCAACCTCAGGCGTTGGTGAAGTCCGGATAGGCTTCGAGACCAACTTCGGAAACGTCCATACCGGCCATTTCCTCTTCCTCGCTGGCGCGCACGCCGATCGTGACCTTGAGGGCCATCCAGACGATCACGGAAGCGACCGAGACGAAGACACCCGTCAGGAGCACGCCAACCAGCTGGCCGACATAGCTCGTCTGAAGTTCACCATCGATGGTCACCGGCATGATGTGGTTGCCATAGGAGGCGGCCACGATCATCGTGCCCCAGATGCCGCAGACAAGGTGCACCGGGATGGCGCCAACCACGTCGTCGATCTTGAACTTGTCGAGCAGCGGAACCGTCAGGACAGCCAGGACACCGCCCACGCCACCGATCAGGACAGAAGCGCCCATGGACGGAGCCAGCGGCTCAGCCGTGATGGACACGAGGCCGCCGAGTGCGCCGTTGAACACCATGGTTGCGTCCACTTTGCCTTTGTAGAGGATCGCCGTGGTGGCCATGGCGAACAGCGTGCCGCCGACAGCGCCCATATTGGTGTTGGCGAAGATCTGGGCGACCGAGTTGATGTCGGTGATGGTGCCTGCAGCAAGTTGCGAAGCGCCGTTGAAGCCGAACCAGCCGAACCACAGGATAAAGGTACCGAGACCGGCCAGCGGGATGTTCGAACCCGGCATCGGGTTTACCTGCTTGCCGAAATACTTGCCGGTACGCGGGCCGATGATCAGCGCGCCCATCAGAGCCGCCCAGCCGCCAACCGAGTGCACCAGCGTCGAACCGGCGAAGTCGGAGAAGGCCCAGGTGCTGTCGAGGTAACCGCCACCCCATTCCCAGGATACGACAACCGGGTAGATGAAGGAGGTCAGGATCGCGGTAAAGATCAGGAAAGGCCAGAGCTTGACGCGCTCAGCCACGGTTCCCGAAACAATCGAGGCTGCCGTCGCGACGAACACCATCTGGAAGTACCAGTCAGAAGCCGGCGCATAACCCGCTTCGTTGACTGCATCGAGAGCCCCGCCGCTCCAGATGCCTGGTGTCGTACCGATCAGGCCGCCAAGAATGGACGAGCCAGGATAAGCCATGTTGTAGCCGACCAGCCAGAACATGAGACCGGACACAGCATAAAGAACAACGTTCTTCATTGCCTGCATGGCGGCGTTCTTCGAACGCACCAGACCGACTTCAAGACACATGAAGCCAGCTGCCATGAACATAACGATCAGGCCGCCGATGAGGAACAGGTAGGAGTTGTCGACATAGGAGCTCGCGCTGCCGTTAACCGACTCTTCCAGCGCGGCCAGGCGTGCTTCCAGATCTGCGTCCTGTGCGTATGCGAGCGCCCCCGTGAAGGCGAAGGCCGGCAACAAGGCCACCCCGCGCGTCATTCTTTTCAGTAACTGGCCCATTCGGCCCCTCCATGTCGCAGTTTCGGAGCTCGGGACCCCCCGCGCTCTCCCACTTCCGATATGATTTCGGGTGCCCAAGAAAGTCGCTTGGCGCGCCTGTTGAGAGGCCTATTCTGAAGTCGAGTGGTCAAAATCTGTGCAGCGTTGCGGCTAATCGCCCAATTCCTTAGCGCCAGTAGACGATGCTCCGGGACAGGCGTACCTAGTCATCATGTCGAAACCAAACGCCGTCCCACCTGAGATCGCCGACCTCGTCATTGTCGGGGCCGGTCCCGTTGGCACTTCACTGGCCATCCTGGCAGTGCAGCGCGGTTTCTCCACCATTCTTGTAGATGCGCGCGATCCATCTGCTGAGCCTGCAATGGATACACGCACTTTCGCGATTGTCCGCGGCAGCTGGCGCATGCTTGGCGCGACGGGCGTGCATCCGCTTCTGGCCGATGTCATCGAGCCGCTGAACGGTCTGGAAGCCGTCGACGGCGGCAGCCATGTCTTCGGCGCGCCGGGCGTGATCTTCGGAAATGACGACCTTCCGGAGGATGATCACGGCCAACCGCTGGGACAAATGGTCCCGTCAGCAGACCTTCAGAGGGCTCTCGACGAGCTTGCTGGTCAGATTGCAGGCACTGATCAGGGGCTTGTTATCCTTAAGGGCGCCCGGTTCCAGTCCCTTGAGGACGGGCCCGGACCGGCCACAATTGTGCTGGCAGATGGCAGCCGGATCCGCACCCGCCTGGTCGCCGCCTGTGACGGGGTGAACTCTTCGGTGCGCGATGCACTTGGCATCGGCACGGAAGATCATGACTATGGAAAATCGGTCTTTGCCGCGAATGTGAAACTGGACCGGCCGCATGAAGGCATCGCCCGCCAGCTGTTCATGCCGGAGGGCCCCTTCGCGACCCTGCCCATGCCGGACAATCGCGCCAATCTCGCCTGGTACATGAAGCGCGGCGCCGCCGAGGCGCTTGCCGCCATGCCGGTGGAAGACATCGAGGCCGAACTGAATGCCCGGTTCGAGAAATTCTCAGGCCACATGACGATCGACGGGCCTGTCATCTCCTATCCGCTGAAAATGCGCCTCGCCCGCGCCATGACCGGACCGCGCGTGGCCCTGCTGGGCGATGCGGCACACCGGATCAATCCACTGGCTGGCCAGGGCCTGAACCTTGGCTTCAAGGACGTCGCCGCGCTGATCGACATCATGGTGGAGTCGCGTGAAGTGGGCCTCGATCATGGCGCGGCCCCTGCACTTGAGCGCTACCAGCAATGGCGCCGTTTCGACATGACCAGCGTCGCCCTGTTCATGGACGTCATCGACCGGGCCTTCTCAAACGATAATGCCGTGCTGAAACCCCTGCGCGGGCTGGCGCTGACAGCTGCCAACAGGATCAGGCCGCTCCGCCGGGCCATGGCGCGCCAGGCAAGCGCCGACCAGACCCATTTGCCGAGCCTTATGCAGTAGCGGCCGTATCGCCGACAGTCAGCTGGCGGATCTGATCCCAGGTATACAGCCCGCTGTCATGCCCGTCAGAGAACATGATGCGCAGGGCGTAGCGGCCGACCGGATCGGCGCGCAGCACACTTATGTCGTCCGGCACGGGCGCCTGTGGCGGGGGCGGACCGCTGCCATGCCCGCGCACTTCTGCAGACGGCGACTGTTCCCTGAGGCGCTTGTAGCTGACCATACCGGACTTGCCGTCATCGAACTCAGCATGCAGCGCGCCTTCCGACTTGCGGAAAACGAGTTTCACCGGCCACGCCATGCCGCTCATCCCCTGCCCTCTTCCATGTCCAGGTCACGCGCCTCGTCCGGCAGCATGATCGGAATGCCGCCCCGGATCGGATAGGCCAGCCGCGCCTTGGGCGAGACCAGCTCATCCTTGTCTGCATCATAGCGCAGCGGCTGGCGCGTTTGCGGACAGATAAGAATTTCGAGAAGCCGGGGATCAACACCGGAATGGGGCCGGCGGGGACTGGAAAGATCTTTCGTCATGGGCGTCCTATTGCAGGGTTCCGCCGTCCGGGCCAGCGGAATCCATTTTCAGAATTGTCATCAGCATATCGGCGCGATCCTTCAGGGTCGGCGCCTCCAGCAGGGCCTGCTTTTCCATCACGGAGAACGGGCTGCCAGCCGCCAGCGCCTGAACCAGCGAATCCAGCGGGGCAACTTCCACAGCGTCCCAGTCCGCCTTCATGTCATGCGTGCCGACATATTTGCGCAAAGCCGCAATGAGGTCTTCTCGGGCAGGCAATCCAAGGATCGATTCCGGCTTCAGGTCATTCGCATAGGGCGCCCAGTTGGCCCGGACCTGCCGATAGGGCGTCAGCACGTCCAGCTCTTCCAGGATCCGGAACCGGGCAATGCCGGTCAGCGTGATCAGGTAACGTCCGTCATCGGTTTCCGAATAGGCGGTGATCCGCCCGGCGCAGCCGACACCGATCAGGTCCGGTTTCTGCCGGTCGCCCCCGACGCTCTGGATCATGCCGATCAGCCGGTTTCCGGCCATCGCATCGTCCACCATGTTCAGATAGCGCGGCTCAAAGATATTCAGCGGCAAATGCCAGTGGGGAAACAGCACAACACCGGGCAGCGGGAACACGGTAAGCGTGTCCGGCAACTGATCTACCGAATGATAGGTCGCACTGCCCATGTCGTCTCCGGGGCGCCATTGCCCCTTGCTTCACAGCATTATGCGGGAGGCAGCGGCCTCAGGCAAACATAAGCGAAGCCAGACGCCGGCGGCCTTCCACCGTTGCCGGATCAGTCGGGCCTGCGGCCTCGAAGATCTGCAGCAGTTTTTCCTTCGCCTTGCCGCCTTCCCAATCCATCTTGTTGCCAAGAATTATCAGCAGGTGATCCACCGCATCGCCATAGCGCTGGGCGCCGGCATATTTCTCGGCAAGCTCGAACCGTTTGGCATTGTCTTCCGGCGCCGCCATGACGGCATTCAGCAGCTCGTCGAACTCATCGGCAGCCGGAGCATCTTCCATCATCTCGATGGCCATGCGCACGCCTTTGACGGCGGTGTCATGCTTCTTGTCTTCCGGCACCATGTCGAGCGTCGCGCTGGCGCGTTCCTTGTCGCCATTGGCAAGATAGCAGCGCGCAAGGCCTGCGATGGCCGTGACATTCTCAGGATCGTGCTGGATCACGGCAGCGTAAATCTGCGCAGCGGTGCCGACATCGCCAGCCTGGCTCGCAGCTTCGGCCTGGGCCAGCGCATCGGCGATTTCCTTGGCCGAATCCGTGCCGGTGAGCAGTTTCTCGATGAAGCTGCGCACCTGGCCTTCCGGCAGGGCGCCCATGAAGGCGTCGACCGGGCGGCCCTTGTCGAAAGCATAGACCGCCGGGATGGAGCGCACGCCGAGCTGGCCCGCATAGCCCGGGTTCTCGTCGATATTGATCTTCACCAGCTTCACGGCGCCCTTGTGGCCCTCGACCACTTTCTCGATCACCGGGCCGAGCTGGCGGCACGGGCCGCACCAGGGCGCCCAGAAATCGACAATCACGGGCTGGGTGTTGGACGCCTCGACCACATCGGTCATGAATTCCTGGTCGGTGCTGTCTTTCGTATGCAGCGCTGCGGCATCAGCCATGGCGGTATTCCTTCAAAAATCTGCCGGGAAGATGGGCGCTCAGGGCGCACTTCGCAAGCGGAAGCACGCCGTACCTGCGCGTTCATCTGCGAACAGGCCTTGCGCCGCACACAGCCGGAAGCTGAATGACAGCCAACGAAAAGCGGCCGAAATACCTTGTTCCCGCCCTGTTTAGGCAGGGTTCAGGCGACTAAGTGTAAGCGCAAGGTCACGAAAAGGAGACCCGTTCGATGAAGACCAAACTCGCTGCCCTGGTTGCTGCTGCCGTCCTGACCGGCGCACCCCTGGCGCTGGCGCGTCAGGGCACACCCGGCGGCGCCCCCACGAACATAACCTCCAGCCCGGCCACGCTGAGCCCCGCCCAGCGCACGGCCCTGCTGGAGGAACTGTCGGCCTCCATGGAGGATGTGAAAACAGCCTCTGGCCGGTTCGAGCAGTTTTCGCCCGACTTCACCACGACCAGCGGCACGTTCGCCCTGTCTCGCCCCGGCAAGGTGCGGTTTGACTATGACGACCCGTCCCCGCTGCTGATTGTTTCCAATGGCACCACGGTCGCCATGCAGGATTCCGAACTGGAAACAACGGACCGCGTGCCGCTCGGCTCCACCCCGCTGGCCCTGCTGCTGGACGACAAGCTCGATTTCGCAACCGAGGCGGAGATCGTCGATGTCAGCACGCAAGGCGGCAATGCCGAGGTGACCCTTCGCGACCCTGACGGCGAAATGGATGGCACGCTTACCCTGCTGTTCTCCGGTCCGGAGCACACGCTGATCGGCTGGCGCACGCTCGACAGCGCCGGAAATCTGACTCAGGTCGCCCTACACGATGTTGTGACCGGCAAGAAACTGAACCCGCGCCTCTTCATCGTGAAAGACTTCGACGACGAATAGTGCAGCAAATACTACAGGTTTTAAAATCGTTTTGCCCGGAGGGTCTTCCCTTCGGGCAATTGCTGCAGCGCAACATCCAAGCACTTAACACATATTTTACTTGAAATTTTTGGCCGGAGTGACATCTTTGCAACTGTCGACACACGGCATACCCCGCGCAGCATCCGACCCCCCGCTGTGAACCACCGTGTTGTCGCCGCCGGAGCCTTCCCCTCCCGGCGAGACGTTGGAAACCGCGTCAGGCGCGCCCGAACTCCCCCGCGTTCGGGCGCGTTGACGTTTCAGGGAACAATGCTACGCAACGCCCCATGCCCAAGCCTCTCAAGATTGTCAGCTGGAACATCAATTCGGTCCGCCTGCGCGCACCGAATGTCGAAGCGTTCGTCGCGCAGGAGCGGCCCGATGTGGTCTGCCTGCAGGAAACCAAATGCCAGGACGGGGAATTCCCCGAAAAGGCTTTCCGGGAAATGGGGCTGCCGCATCTGGTGCTGAACGGCCAGAAAGGCGGCCATCATGGCGTCGCTATCGCCTCACGCCTGCCGCTGGAACGGATCGAGGCACCGGACCTCTGCCGGGAAGGCCATTCGCGCGTTATCGCTGCGAAGGTCGCCGGGATCGAAGTGCACAATATCTACCTGCCTGCGGGCGGGGATGAGCCGGACCCGGTCAAGAATGACAAGTTCGCCCACAAGCTCGACTTCCTTGAGCGCCTCGGCCCGGCCTACAAGAAACAGACCTCAACGCCGCGCGTTCTGGTCGGTGATCTCAACGTCGCCCCGCACGAGAACGATGTCTGGTCGCACAAACAGCTGCTGAAGATCGTCTCGCACACACCGGAAGAGGTGGAGCGTCTGGAAAACTCGCGCAAGCAGGCAAAGTTCGCCGACATTGCCCGCCTGGCCGTGCCGGACGAACAGAAGCTCTACACCTGGTGGAGCTACCGCGCGAAAGACTGGGCCGCCTCCAACAAGGGCCGGCGCCTCGATCATATCTGGATGAACCCGGCAGGCCTCGCGGACACGAAAGTGGACTCCTACCGTGTCCATCTCGGCTGGCGCGGCGGCTGGAAACCCTCCGACCACGCCCCGGTCAGTGTGCAGATCAAGGCCGGATGATCACGGCTGCAGGCGGTAACCGCCCGCATCGGTGAGCAGGAGGCGCGCATGCGCCGGGTCCGGCTCCACCTTCTGGCGCAGACGGTAGATATGGGTCTCCAGCGTGTGCGTGGTGACGGCTGCGTTATAGCCCCAGACTTCCGCCAGCAGCTCATCCCGCGCCACCGGCTTGCCGCCCGCGCGGTAGAGATATTTCAGGATATTCGTTTCCTTCTCCGTCAGGCGGATCTTCCGGTCTTCATTCGTGACCAGAAGTTTCATCGCCGGGCGGAACTCATACGGGCCGATCTTGAATGTGGCGTCTTCCGACTGTTCGAAGCTGCGCAGGTGCGCGCGAACACGTGCCAGCAGTACGGAGAATTTGAACGGCTTGGTCACATAATCATTGGCGCCGGATTCGAGGCCGAGGATCGTGTCGGCATCGCCATCCTGCCCGGTCAGCATGATGACCGGCGCCCGCACGCCCTTCTGCCGCATGATCTTGCAGGCCTCGCGGCCATCCATGTCCGGCATATCGACATCCAGCAGGATCAGGTCGATGCGCTGCGTCGTGGCAAGGTCGATCCCTTCATTGGCATTGGCGCCCTGAAGTGTTTCGAAACTGTCGTGCAGCTCGAACTGCTCGGCCAGCGCCTCGCGCAGGTCTTCATCATCATCGACCAGAAGGATGGTTTTCTTGGCGGCCATGCGACTCTCCAGTTCCGTGTGAGTGCTGCATTTATTCATATCGCTTCACGATGCCATAAGAATGTAACGCACGCTCGTTCACAAGAGCGGGAGGTCTTCGTGAGCTTGGGGCCTGCCAGCTGCCGTGGCCTGACAATTTCGCCTATTTGGCGAACAGCCGGGAGATGTCGGCAAAAGCCTTGATCTCGATCGCATTGCCTGACGGGTCGGTGAAGAACATGGTCGCCTGCTCCCCCGGCTCGCCCTTGAAGCGGATATAGGGCTCGATCAGGAAGTCCACCTCACCCTCCAGCCTCTCGGCCATGGCCTTCCAGGCTTCCATCGGCAGGACGATGCCGAAATGGCGGACCGGGACATTCTTCCCGTCCACCGCATTGGTTTGCGGCCCGGCGCATTCCTCCGGCGCAAGGTGGGCAACGATCTGATGGCCACGAAAATCGAAATCGACCCATTCATCAGAGCTGCGCCCTTCCGGGCACCCGAGCAGGCCGCCGTAAAAGGCTCGGGCCGCCTCAAGGTCGTGAACCGGAAAGGCAAGATGGAAAGGGGACATCGGCATGGGGGTGGTCTTCCTTGTTTCAGGCATGTTTCAGGAGCCGCTATCGGGACAGTGCGGCAGACCTTCGCCGCGACAGTGTGCACAATCAACGGCCGCGGCACCATTCCGCCTGCCTCTGCTTGCCAGAGCGCCCGCCAACTGGTCAAACCTGATCTCCGGCAGAGCAGGAGATAACCCGTGAGCGCTGATTTCATAGCCCATGCAGATGGCCGTTTCCTGCTGGCCGGACGGCAGACGCGCTGCTCGGTTGGCCGCAGCGGCGTGATCGCGGCAGAGGACAAGCGCGAGGGCGATGGCTTCTCCCCTGCCGGCACCTGGCCGATGCGCCGCGTCTTCTACAGGCCGGACAGGGTGGAGGCCCCGAAAACCCTTTTGCCCCTCGTGCCACTGACCCCGGAAGACGGATGGTGCGATGCGCCGGAAGACCCGCTCTACAATCGCTGGGTCAAACTCCCCTATGCCGCCAGCCATGAGAAGCTCTGGCTGGAAGACCATGTCTACGATGTGATCGTGGAACTCGGATACAATGACGATCCGCCCGTGCCCTTCCTGGGAAGCGCGATTTTCCTGCATCTCGCCCAGCCGGACTGGGGCCCGACGGCTGGCTGCGTGGCTGTAACGCTGGAAGACATGCGGGAAATCCTGCGCCTGTCTGCGCGCGGCTCGGAAGTCGAAATCCGCCTCTAGCGCCTAGGCGCGCGGGCCGAACAGGGCGGAGCCGACCCGTACATGGGTCGAGCCGAAACGCGCCGCCGTCACATAATCCGAACTCATGCCCATGGAGAGGACCGGAAGCCCTTCTCCCTGTGCGAGCTTTGCCAGCAACGCGAAGTGCGGCCCGGCCGGCTCATCCACCGGCGGAATGCACATCAGGCCCTGAACGTCGAGGCCCCTCTCACGCGCATACTGTAGCAGTTGCTTCAGTTCAGACGGAACAACCCCGGCCTTTTGCGGCTCCTCTCCTGTGTTCACCTGGATCAGGACAGGCAGGCTGCGGCCCACTTTTTCCATCGCCTTGGCCAGCGCATCGGCCAGTTTCGGCCGGTCCAGCGTCTCGATCATGTCGAACAGGCGAACGGCCAGCTCAGCCTTGTTGGTCTGCAGCGGCCCAATCAGGTGCAGGTCCAGGTCCGGATAGGCGGAGCGGCGGCCTGCCCAGCGGGTTTCGGCTTCCTGCACGCGGTTCTCGCCAAAGACCCGCTGCCCCGTGGCGAGGATCTCCTCGATCGCCGCATCGGGCTGGGTCTTGGTCACCGCCACCAGCTGGGGCGGCGGGGAAGCAGCATCGGAAAGTTCGGCCAGCACCGCCTCGCGGCGCTTGGCAATGGAGAGTGTGTCGGTATCAGTCATCACGATGATGCAGGAAGACCGAAACCGCGCCGAACGCAAGCTCCGCACCGCCGCACGTGTCGCGGGCCGGCATCTGCCCGCCGGCCTGCCGCCTCTCCTTTACCTGACGGATCCGGACCGGACGCCCGATCCGGTGGTCACGGCTAGTCGGTTATCGTCATGCCATGGTCTGGTTTACCGGCATTATGGTCAGCCGGGGCACGCCATGATCGCGCGTAAGCTGGCTGAAGTCTGCCGCCGTCGGCATGTGAAGCTGCTGATCGCAAACGACCCGCAACTTGCCATGGCTGTCAGGGCCGATGGCGTCCACTGGCCCTTTGCCGCACGCGCGGAGGCCCGGCGTTGGCGCACCCGCTTTCGCCTGATGACCGTCAGCGCCCACACGCCGGATCAGCTGCGCCAATTACAGAACGCGGGATTCGATGCCGCCCTGCTGTCGACAGCCTTTCCCTCCGCCAGCCCCAGCGCCCGGAAACCGCTCGGCCCGATCCGCTTCCGTACCCTGGCGCGCAACAGCCTGGTGCCTGTCTACGCGCTCGGCGGACTCAACGCACACACGGCCGCACAAGTCGCACCTGTTGCAGGTATTGCAGCAATCGAAGGAATTGAGAGTGTCTTCGGCCCGGAAAACCGGCCTTAGAACTTGAAGGCGGACTTCAGCCGGATGCCGGTTTCCACGTCACGCTCTTCCCAGGTCGACACAGCGTTCAGATCGTCTGCACCCACGCTGACTTCACCGCCAACGGAGAAGCGCGGAGTAATCTTGAACGTCGCCCCGGCCTGCATTTCTTCCCGCGGCAGCGGCGAGATGCTGGCGGACGGGCGGGACAGTCTGTCGATGCTGAATTCCCAGCGGTCGCTGCCAGCAAATTGCATCGAGAGATCTTCAGTTGGCTCAGCTTGCCAGACAGGGCGAGCCTCAGCCGGTTTGGAAATCGCGAACTGGCGATACCAGTCGATTTTCCCAGCCTGCGTTTCGGACAGCTGAGGTGCATCGATCGTCACGGACGGCACGCGCGAATCTTCCTGCGCGGCCGCTGGCATCGCCAGTACCGTCGCCGAGATTACACAAGTGAGCAAAAGCCCAAGCCGCATCGTTCGCACCTTTCCCTCACCAACATTAGGGGTCGGGTTCCATAAACAGAAGATTAATATTCCGACATGGGTGCTAAACTAATGCGATAGTGTGATTTCTATCACAACTCCCTCGCCTCCAAGGCGACGAGAAGCGGCATTTGCCCCCATATCCAGCTGATCAGACCGGTATCCGAACGCTATGCGTGCAGTGGCAGTCACCGAACGGGCGAGTCCGGCACGCCAAGATTCCCCTTCCACGCCAGCTGCATCATCGCTGGCCTCACCATATTCCGCGCCCCAATCGAAGCCGAACGCCGTATGGGTGATGCCCGCCGTCCAGGCCGTGTAGTCTCCGGGGCGTCCTTCCAGCCCATTGTCACTGGTCTGCCAGCTGGCACCGATCACCGTGTCTTTCCATTCCGCATTCGCGCCAAAGGACCAGGTTTCAACGGCTCCATAGGGAACCGGCGCTGTTGGGGCTGCGTCCACATCGGCCCGGCTCCAGGCCGTGGACGCGCGCAGCCGGACTCCGCTCTCACGGAAGCGATGATTGAAACTCAGACTGGCTTCACCTGCATTGCTCAGCACAAACGCCGCCGTTCCCGGCAGGATCCGCACCGGATCCCGGTCCAGACCGCGTACATCCGCCTCAGGCGTATAGGAAATGCCGCCCTTGAACCCCACGATCCGGGGGGTCGCGAAAGAGACCTTTACTGCTGGCCCTGTCAGGTTGTGATCGGTCCGTATGATCGCTCCGCCATCGGGGTCCAGGCGCGGCGCATGCAGGGAAATGTTCGCGAACAGTGATGGCGCCCCCTGGGCAAAGCGTTTCGCAACGCCCTCATCGCGCCCGAGGCGGACTTCACCATAACCGCCTTCAAGATAGACATAGGCTGTCTGCAGCACGGCGCGCGCGCCATCATCTTCCATGCCGGGTGACCGGGCGAGCCCGCTGAAGGCACCCGTCAGAGCCGGCGTTCCGGCAGCGGGATCTGCAACAATACCTGAAAATCCGGATCGAGTGGCGTGGTCCAGTTCGGCATCGACCTGAAAGGCCGCGCCAAGCTCCAGCCCATTCTCCAGAACCCGGTTCGTTTCGAAGCCAAGCCCCAGCCGGTACAGCGCCGGATCTTCAGCGCCCGGCGCGACCAGCAGACCTGCCTCACCCGTCCAGTCCGACTCCCAGACATCCCAGTCTTCATGTGCATATGAAGGCAGGCAGGCTGCAGCACATACAAAAGCCAGCAGGATCCGACGTCTCATCACTCTCTCCCTTCCCGGCCCTGCACACATCGGTACTGGCGAGCCCAGACTCGTGTTGTTATACAAACGCCGGTCTACAAGGTATTGCGCTCGGGAACTTTCCTCATGAACAAATATGTCTTCTCCGCGGCAGCTGCTGCCCTGTTTGCACTGGTCGGGTGCCAGTCCGGTGGGAAGCGCGCCAGCGCCGATGCCCAGGTGACCGCGCAGAATGTCGGTACGGTGAACCCGTACCTGTGGCGCGCCTCGCTCGACACCTTCTCCAACATGCCTGTGCAAAGCACCGATCCGATCGGCGGCCTGATCGTTTACGACTGGAAGAGCTTCCCCGGTTCGGAGAACGAGCGCATCAAGGCAACTGTGTACATCCTCGACACACGGCTACGCGCTGATGGCGTCAAGGTTTCCGTGTTCCGGCAAGTGAACCAGGACGGAACCTGGGTCGACGCACCTGTTGATCCGGAAACGGGGATCCAGCTTGAAAATGCGATCCTTGACCGCGCGCGGAACCTCAAGAATTCGCAACTCGGCTAACAGCCGCTTCAATCAGACGACAATCAGGGGAGAGGCCGATGGCCACCCGGTACGATCCGCAAGCTGCGGAGCAGAAATGGCGTGAAGCCTGGGACAAGGCGGATCTGTTCAGGACGAAATCGCCCAAAGAGGCCGGCGATGCGCCGAAGGCCTTCGTGCTGGAGATGTTCCCCTACCCGTCCGGCCGCCTGCACATGGGCCATGTGCGTAACTATGCGATGGGCGATGTCGTCGCGCGCCACAAGCGGGCTAAGGGTTATAACGTACTGCACCCGATGGGCTGGGACGCTTTCGGCATGCCGGCAGAAAACGCCGCGATGGAGAAGAAGGTCCACCCCGGTAAGTGGACCTACCAGAACATCGCCGCCATGAAGGCCCAGTTCGCAAAGCTCGGTCTGTCGCTGGACTGGAGCCGTGAATTCGCAACCTGCGACCCGGAATATTATGGTGCCCAACAGGCGCTGTTCCTGAAGATGCTGGACAAGGGCCTGATCTACCGGAAAGCCTCCAAGGTGAACTGGGACCCGGTCGACAATACCGTTCTGGCGAACGAGCAGGTGATCGACGGGCGCGGCTGGCGTTCCGGCGCGCTGGTGGAACAGCGCGAGCTGACCCAGTGGTTCTTCAAGATCACGCACTATGCCGAAGACCTGCTGAACGAAGTGCAGAAGCTGGAGCGCTGGCCTGAAAAGGTGCGCACCATGCAGGCCAACTGGATCGGCCGGTCTGAAGGCCTGCAGATGCGTTTTGAATGGGGCGGCGACGCGCCCGCCAATTTCGCAGACGGCATCGAGATTTTCACGACCCGCCCGGACACGCTGTTCGGTGCAAGCTTCATTGCCCTGTCGCCGGATCATCCGCTGACGATCCAGCTGGCAGAATCTTCGGGAGAACTGAAAGCCTTCCGCGGGAAATGCGCCCAGGTCGGCACCAGCGAGGAAGCCATCGAGAAGGCCGAAAAGCTGGGCTTCGATACCGGCCTGACGGTGAAGCACCCCTTCGTGGAAGGAAAGACCCTACCCGTCTGGGTCGCGAACTTCGTGTTGATGGGTTACGGCACCGGCGCCATCTTCGGCTGTCCCGCACATGACCAGCGTGACATCGATTTTGCCCGCAAGTTCGGCCTGGACGTAACACCCGTAGTGCTGCCGCCGGGCGCTGACCGGACGAGCTTCACGGTAGGTGACGAGGCCTATACGGGGCCCGGCTCCATCTTCAATTCGGACTTCCTGGACGGTCTCGGCATTGACGACGCCAAACGCACCGCGATTGAACGTATCGAAGGCATGGGCCTTGGTGCCGGAACGGTGAACTACCGCCTGCGCGACTGGGGCGTCTCACGCCAGCGCTACTGGGGTTGCCCGATCCCGGTCATCCATTGCGAAGACTGCGGTATCGTTTCCGTGCCGGAGAGCGACCTGCCTGTTCGCCTGCCGGATGATGTGACCTTCGACCAGCCCGGCAATCCGCTGGACCGGCACCCGACATGGAAACATGTCGACTGTCCGAAATGCGGCAAGCCTGCGCGCCGCGAAACCGACACGCTCGACACGTTCGTTGACTCCTCCTGGTACTATGCCCGCTTCGCCAGTGCGGACGATCTGGAAGAACGCGCCTACTGGCTGCCGGTCGACCAGTATGTTGGCGGCATCGAGCACGCGGTGCTGCACCTGCTCTATTCCCGCTTCTTTGCCCGCGCCATGCGCGACATCGGCCTGCTGGACCTGCCGAGCGGCGAGCCCTTCGCCGGCCTGTTCACACAAGGTATGGTCACGCACGAGACATACAAATCCGCTTCCGGACAATGGCTGCAGCCATCTGAAGTGACGCAGGAAGGCGATACCTGGATCGAGATAGCCACCGGCGGCCTGGTCACGCCGGGCCCGATTGAGAAGATGTCGAAATCCAAGAAGAACACGGTCGATCCGGATGCGATCATCGCCCAGTTCGGTGCGGACGTCGCGCGCTGGTTCGTCTTGTCGGATTCTCCGCCTGAACGCGATGTGGAATGGACGCAGGCTGGTGTCGAAGGCGCTGCGCGGTTTGCACAGCGGCTGTGGAGTGTGTTCGATGCGCTGGGAGATCTGGACAAGATTGCCCCTGATGACGATGCGGCCTCGCTGACGGTACGCAAGGCTAGCCACAAGGCTGTCGTTGCTATCGACAAGGCCATCGAGGAATTCCGCTTCAACTCTGCCGTCGCCAGCATCCATGAATGGGTCAGCGCACTCAAAAAGGCGGAGTCGGCTGGCGAGGCTGTTGGCGCCCGCTTCGAAGGTGCCTCCATGCTGGCCCGGTGCCTCACCCCGTTCATGCCGCACCTGGCCGAATCCTGTTGGGAGCGTATCGGTGGCGAGGGCTTTGCTTCTGCTGCTCCGTGGCCCGTGGCTGACAAGGCGCTGACCGAAGACGACTCGGTTACGATGGCGGTTCAGGTCAACGGCAAACGCCGCGGCGAAATCACTGTGCCGAAGGGTGAATCCAACGAAGCGGTGGAAGCAGTCGCCTACGCCCTGCCCGAAGTTGTCTCCTTCATCGAAGGCAAGACCGTGAAGAAAACGATTGTCGTGCCGGGCCGCATCGTGAATATCGTGGTGGCATGAAACGCTTCCTGATCGCGCTCGCTCTTGCCCTGCCCGCCTGCGGCTTCCAGCCTGTCTATGCGCCGGGTGCCAGTGCGTCCTTTGCCTCTGGCAATATAACGGTGAAGGAAATCCCGGGCCGCACTGGCTACATGCTTCGCCGGGCGCTGCAGCAGGAGCTCGCGGCGGGTCTGCCAAACCTCGATACGCCAGTCACGCTTGAAGTCCGCGTAAACGAGCAACTGAGCCGGCTTGCCTTCAAACCGGATGGCGCCGCCTCACGTTCATCATTCACAGCCACCGCCAAATATGCGCTGATCGGTGAAAATGTCAGCGTCAGCGGACAATCTGATGCTGAAACCAGCTTTGCCGTGCCGGATTCCCCCTATGGCGACATCTCCGCGCAAACCAATGCATCTGACCGCGTGATGCGAATGCTGGCTGGCCGGATTGTCGACGACCTGCGGCTACAGCTTTCCACGTCAGACTGATGCTGCTTCAGGGCAAACAGGCTGCCTCCTTTGCCCGCAAGCCGGACCCAAAGGTCTGGGCTGTCCTGGCTTTCAGCGATGATGAAGGACTGGCCAGCGATAACGGGCAGCTACTGATCTCGGCCTGGGCCGGTAAAGGCGTGCATGCTGACGTCACCCTGCTCGACGATGACGCGATCCGGAAAGAACCAGTACTGCTGTTCGATGCGCTGGAAGCTGTTTCCCTTCTCGGTGACCCCCGCGTGGTTCGCGTGCGGACCAGCGGGGACAAGATCGCCAAGCTGCTGATCGAGGCCATCGAAGAGGGTGACAAGAGCACATCCCGCTTCAGCGCACACCTTCTGATCGAGACAGGCAGCCTGCCGAAAAAATCGAAACTGCGCGCTACTGCCGAAGCCGCGAAGCACACAGCCTGCCTGCAATTCTTTGCCGATGAAGGCGTGGATATTGAGCAGCGGGTGAAGCAGGCCCTGAAGGAGTCCGGTGTCGACATCGACCCGGACGCCCTGCGCCTTTTTGTGGGTGATCTGCCCGGGCACCGGCTGGCTGCCAATTCGGAAATCGAGAAACTGGCGCTGTATTCACGCGGACTTGGCCGGGCTGTGTCTGTGGCTGACGTCCGGGCCCTCTGCGCAACCGAATTCGAGCAGACACTCTCCACCGCCATTTCCGCCACGCTGGACGGACACCCGGCTGCAGCCAATGCAGCCTTCGAGAAGCTCGCCATGGCAGGTACGGCCGGTATCAGCGTGCTGCGGTCCCTTCAGTTCGAAGTGCGCCGCATGCTCGATGCGCATGTCCGGATTGAAGAAGGCCAGCACAGCCCGAACATGAAACTGCGACCTCCGGTATGGCAGAGCGAGTGGCCTGCCTATCGCGCTCGTCTCAACAAATGGCCCGTCAAACGGCTCACCCGTGTACTTGAGCGGATCTACGATGCAGAGGCCCAGGCAAAGCGCGCAGGCGGTAGCACGGATGCTGTTGTGCGTGTACTGATGAATGATCTGGCACGGGCAGCCGAAGCCACCCGCTAATGGTCAGCCCTTGCGGCGCGTCAGCCTGCGGCAAACATCGTCCAGCTGTTCCAGATCACGATACTTGATACGCAGCTCGCCGCCATTTTTGCCGTGCCGGATATCGACCTGCAGGCCGAGCTGACGGGTCAGGTCCGCTTCCAGCGCTTCGGTATCGACATCCTTTTCCGCTGCTGCAGGCCGGGCAGATTTGGTTTCCAGGCTCCCTCCATCACGGGCACCTTTCACCAACGCTTCGACCTCTCGGACGCTGAGCCCTTTCTCCGCAGCCATTTCGATCAGCGCTTCAGGATCAGGTGAGCCGAGGGCCGCACGTGCATGACCAGCACTTACCTTGCCTTCCCGCACATAGCTGCGCGCCGCTTCAGGCAGTTGAAGCAACCGGAGTGTGTTGGTGATGTGAACCCGGCTCTTGCCGACACTACTGGCGAGGCTTTCCTGCGTCCGGCCGAAACGGCTCATCAGGGCTTCATAAGCCTCAGCCTCTTCGATCGGGTTCAGGTCCGCGCGCTGCACGTTCTCGATGATACCGATCTCGAGCAGTTCCAGCTCATCGAGGTTCCGGACGACAGCCGGGATGGATTCCAAGCCAGCCAGCCGGGCAGCACGCCAGCGGCGTTCTCCCGCAATGATCTGGTACTTGCCCGCTTCCTTTGGATCGGGCCGGACAAGGATTGCCTGTAGCACCCCTTTCGTGCGGATCGAGTCCGCCAGTTCCTGCAGAGCTGTTTCATCAAACGTGCGGCGCGGCTGGTTCGGGTTACGCCGGATGTTCTTGATCGGAAGCTCATCAACGCCGACTGAGGCTGCTTCCGCACCAAGTTCCGGCTTGGCCGGCGTAGAGGCTTCGACCTCTCCCATCAGGGCAGATAACCCCCTGCCGAGACGACTTGGCTTTTGCTTGGGTTCGTTTGCCATCTCGATCAGGCCGCCCGTGCCTTCTCACGCTGAAGCACTTCCGATGCAAGCCGGATGTAGGCTTCGCTGCCCGGACAACGATAATCATAGAGCAGGGCCGGTTTGCCGAAAGACGGCGCTTCCGACAGACGCACATTGCGCGGAATAACCGTATTATAGACCTTGTTTCCGAAGAAAGCGCGCACCTCATCGGCAACCTGATCTGACAGATTGTTACGGCGGTCATACATGGTCAGCACGACACCCTGGATCTCAAGGTTCGGATTCAGGCCCTGACGCACGACATCCACGGTTCGCAGAAGCTGGCTGAGACCTTCCAGCGCAAGGAACTCGCACTGCAACGGAACCAGTAGCGCATCCGCCGCAGTCATCGCGTTCAAGGTCAGAGACGAAAGCGATGGAGGGCAATCGATCAGGATATAATCGTAGCGCGGCAGGCCCTGCTCTTCGGCACGATCGATATAGGAGTGCAGCGCATCGCGCAGCCGGTACGACCGGTGCGGATCTGCCGCAAGTTCTGTCTCAACCCCGGAAAGGTTTTCGTCGCCCGGAACGATATCGAGCCGGGGCACGATCGTGGACAGCACCGCCTGTTCTAGCGGAAGTCGATCAACCACGATGTCGTAAGACGTGGTTGCGCGGTCTGTCCGCTCGATCCCGAGACCGGTGGAAGCGTTTCCCTGCGCGTCGAAGTCGACAATAAGGACACGCCGGCCAACAGCGGCCAGTGCAGTGCCGAGATTGATCGATGTTGTGGTTTTACCGACGCCACCCTTTTGGTTCACGACGGCAAAGATTCTGGGCCTAATGCCTGCCACCTCGTAGCTCCCTGACAATCAGAATTGTACCTGACCCACCAACCCGGCTTGGAATCGCCTCATAAGCGAAGTTCCATGTTTGGCTGGCCTCCGTCAATTCTTCTTTCCAGCGTTCGCCCTTCAGGAAAAGCCCTGTTGCACCCTGTTTCAGCCAGGGCGCTGCATAGTCGAGCAGCTTCGGGAGCGGAGCAAAGGCCCGCGCAGTGACGAAATCTGCAGTGATCGAGCCTACCGATTCCACCCGTTCCTGCCGCACAGTTGCACTCAAACCGGCCGCCTCGATGGCTGCGCGCAGGAAGGCACATTTCTTTCCGACGCTTTCGATCATCGTGACATGGCCCGCCGGGCGGGCGGCCGCGATGATCAGCCCAGGAAACCCGGCCCCGGAACCGAGATCCACGACCTTGGCGTTTTCCGGAAGATGATCCAGAAGCTGGAAACAATCGGCGACATGGCGCGTCCAGATGACCGGCCACTCCCGCGGACCAATCAGATTGCTCCGCTTGCGCCAATCATCCAGCGTACCGATGACCCGGTCGAGCCGATCCAGTGTTTCACGTGAAACATCCTCTGCGGCCAGAAAGGCCGCGCGATCCTGATTATCCATGACTTAGCCTGTCTTGCGGCGGCGTTTGACGTGACCCAGAAGTGCCGTGAGTGCACCTGGTGTGACACCCTCGATACGCGATGCCTGTCCTAGGGTCGCTGGTCGAATGGCCTCGAGCTTCTGCCGGACCTCATTTGAGAGACCGCCAATCGCCGAATAGTCGATGCCTTCCGGTATACGAAGGGCTTCATCACGGCGAAGGGCTTCGACATCACCGGCCTGACGTTCGATGTAACCGGAATACAGCGCTTCGATTTCCAATTGTGCCGCGATGGCCGGATCGATCTCCGAGAGTCCCGGCCAGACCTTCGCGAGGGTCTCCAGAGAGATGTCTTTATATCCAAGATACTCCCACGCGGTTCGCATGCGGCCGTCCTGATTAACGTTCCAACCTGCCTCGCGGGCCTTGGCGGGGGATAAAGACAGAGTTTGGAGCGCTTTTCGGGATTCAGACAGTGCCAAATGTTTCACGTGAAACATCGCCGCCCGGTCTGGACCGACGCAACCGGCCTCAATTCCTCTTTCCGTCAGACGCTGATCAGCATTGTCGGCACGAAGGGCGAGACGGTATTCAGCGCGGGAGGTGAACATCCGATAGGGCTCTGTCACGCCGCGTGTGATCAGATCGTCGATCAGAACGCCGATATAGGCTTCGGCCCGATCCATGATGACCGGTTCTTTGCCGTCCGCCGCGCGCGCCGCATTCAGACCCGCCATCAGACCCTGCGCACCCGCTTCTTCATAACCTGTGGTGCCATTTATCTGACCCGCAAGATAAAGACCGGGTAGGGCCTTCACTTCCAGTGACGCATTCAGAGCGCGCGGATCGACATAATCATATTCAATGGCATAGGCGTGTTGGAGGATTTCCACATTCTCCAATCCCGGGATCGTGCGGACAAATCGCTCCTGAACCTCTTCCGGAAGAGATGTGGAGATGCCATTCGGATAGACCGTATGGTCATCAAGACCTTCAGGCTCCAGGAAAACCTGATGCCGGTCACGATCGGCAAAGCGGTTCACCTTGTCCTCGATGGATGGGCAATAACGCGGGCCGCGGCCAGCAATGGCGCCAGAGTAAACGGCCGACTGTTCGATATTCTCTTCAATGATCGCGTGGGTCTCGGGCGTCGTCCACGTGATACCGCAAGAGATCTGAGGGACTTCGATCCGGTCCGTCATATAAGAAAAGGGCACCGGCTCATCATCGGCGGGCTGCATTTCCAGCCGGTCCCACGCGATGGTGCGCCCATCAAGCCGGGCGGGCGTCCCGGTTTTCAGACGGCCCATCGGCAGGTCCAGACTATAGAGCCGGTCAGAGAGCCCGATGGCCGGCGCCTCTCCAACACGGCCCGCAGGGATGCGCCTGGCGCCAATATGAATTTCGCCCTTCAGGAATGTGCCCGTGGTGATGACAACTTTCGGCGCGTGATAAAGATCGCCGGTCAGACCAATCACACCAGCAACCTGCCCGTTCTCGACGATTAGATCTTCGGCGCCGTCTTCGATGACAGTCAGGTTCTCATGGTTCAGGATCTCTTCCTGCATTGCCTGGCGGTAGAGCTTGCGGTCGATCTGTGCACGCGGCCCCCACACGGCCGGCCCCTTGGACCGGTTGAGCATGCGAAACTGGATCCCGGCCTTGTCAGCCATCCGGCCCATTAGGCCATCAAGAGCGTCAATCTCACGAACAAGATGGCCCTTGCCCAGGCCGCCAATCGCCGGGTTGCAGCTCATCTCGCCAATCGTCGAGATCTTATGGGTCACCAGCGCTGTCTTTGCGCCATAGCGCGCCGCCGCAGATGCAGCTTCGCAACCGGCATGGCCGCCGCCAACAACAATGACATCAAAGCGGGAATTTCCCGTCATGGCTCTGCTCATCCTGTGGATAATGAGCGGGCTATATAACGCCGGGTGCCTCTAAACCCTAGGGGTCATTTGCCGATGCAGAATTGGGAGAAGACAGCACCAAGTATGTCTTCCACCCCGACCGTGCCGATTACCGCCCCCAACTGGCGCAGTGCCATCCGCACATCTTCAGCTGCAAGCTCAGCGCCAAGATCGTCTTCCAGCATCTGCCGTGCTTCCAGGAGACTGGCGAGTCCGGCACTCAGCTTTTCGCGGTGACGTGCACGTGTGATCACCGGCGCTTCAACCGAAGCAGCACGATCAGAGACGAAACCGGCAATCCAGGACTCCAGCTTGTCTATCCCTTCGCCACTCGATGCGGAAACGGGCAGGGCACCATCCGGTGCCAGACTGGCAGGGCGTTGGTCCACCTTGTTGAAGACGACGATGTCCTGCGCCTCGATTGGACCAGTCGGCGCGGCCGGGTTTGCGGCATCGATCACATGGATGCGCATGTCCGCTTCACGTGCTGCACGCTCGGCCCGTCTTACGCCTTCAGCCTCAACCACATCTGCCGTTTCCCGAAGCCCTGCCGTATCTGCCAGCCAGACAACCTGACCGCCAAGCACAAGACGTACCTCGACCACATCCCGGGTGGTTCCGGCAATGTCTGTCACGATAGCAGCTTCACGGCGAGCGATCCGATTGAGCAGGGAAGACTTGCCAGCGTTCGGCGGACCAACAATAGCAACCCGGAAACCATCCCGGATCTTCTCACCGATCCCCCGGTCTCCAAGTGCGTCTTCCAGCTCTGCGATGATCAGATCCAGCTTGGTGAGGATGGGCCTGACTGTGTCTTCCGGCGTGTCCCCTTCATCCGGGAAATCGACCATGACTTCGATTAGCGCGAGTACGCCGGTGAGTTCAGCACGCCAACGGTCATAAGTATCTGTCAGGCCGCCGGTCAGCTGGCGTAGCGCCTGAGCTTTCTGTGCTTCCGTCTCAGCCTCGATGATGTCGGCAACACCTTCAGCCTCGGTCAGGTCGAGCTTGCCCGCTTCGAAAGCGCGGCGGGTAAATTCCCCCGGCTCAGCCAAACGCACGCCCGGCTGACGTGTCAGCGTTTCTAGTGAGTGTTTAATCACAGCAGGGCCGCCATGGAGATAAAGCTCCAGCGTGTCTTCCCCTGTGTAGGAATGCGGGCCCGGCATGAATAACACCAGCCCCTCGTCGATCAGGTTTCCATCTTCATCCCGGAAGCGGGTGAGGGTGGCATGACGGGGTTCGGGCAGGCCGCACTCAAGAAGGGCACCGGCTATTTTCCAGACCCGGTCGCCAGAAAGACGCAGGATGCAGATCGCAGCCGGAGGCTGGCCCGAGGCGAGGGCGCAGATCGTGTCGCGCTCGCTCATGGCCAAACGCCTCCGGTCAGTTCTTCATCGCTTCGAAGAATTCGTCGTTCGTCTTCGTCTGGCGCAGCTTGTCGATCAGGAAGTCGATGGCGTCGTTCGTGCCCATCGGGCCGAGGATGCGGCGAAGGATGTAGATCTTCGACAGCTGGTCCTGCGGCGTGATCAGTTCTTCTTTCCGCGTGCCGGACTTCATGATGTCGATGGCCGGGAAGGTCCGCTTGTCGGCGATCTTCCGGTCGAGCACGACTTCGGAGTTACCCGTACCCTTGAATTCCTCGAAGATGACTTCGTCCATACGGCTGCCGGTATCGATCAGCGCAGTTGCCACGATGGTCAGCGAGCCACCGTTTTCCACATTCCGCGCAGCACCGAAGAAACGCTTCGGACGCTGCAGCGCGTTTGCATCCACACCACCAGTCAACACCTTGCCCGAAGACGGCACGGTCGTGTTGTAAGCGCGGCCAAGACGGGTGATCGAGTCGAGCAGGATCACGACATCGCGCTTGTGTTCAACAAGGCGCTTGGCTTTTTCGATCACCATTTCGGCGACCTGGACGTGACGGGTTGCCGGCTCATCGAAGGTCGAAGCAACGACTTCGCCCTTCACCGTGCGGCGCATGTCCGTCACTTCTTCCGGGCGCTCGTCAATCAGCAGGACGATCAGGTAGCATTCCGGGTGGTTCTCCTCGATGGCCGAGGCGATGTTCTGCAGCAGAACCGTTTTACCTGTGCGTGGCGGAGCAACGATCAGGGCCCGCTGGCCTTTCCCAATCGGCGCAACAATATCGATCACTCGGCCGGAACGGTCTTTCCGTGTTGGGTCACGGGATTCCATGCGCAGGCGCTCTTCCGGGTAGAGCGGGGTGAGGTTGTCAAAGTGTACTTTCTTGTTCGCTTTGTCCGGGTCTTCGAAATTGATGCGGGAAACGCCGGTAAGCGCGAAGTAGCGCTCATTGTCCTGCGGTGCCTGGATCGGGCCTTCCACCGTGTCACCGGTGCGGATGTTTGCCTTCTTCAGCACTTCCGGGCTGACATAAATATCGTCTGGGCCGGGCAGGTAGTTTGATTCCGGCGAGCGGAGGAAACCGAAGCCGTCCGTCAGAACTTCCAGCACGCCCTGACCCGTGATCTCGACTTCGCTGTCAGCCAGTTCCTTGAGGATCGCGAACAGCATGTCCTGCGTCCGCATGGATGAAGCGTTCTCGATTTCCAGCTCTTCTGCATAGGCAAGCAGCTCTTCTGGAGACTTCGCTTTCAGTTCGCGAAGTGTGACGCTGGTCAGATTGTCGAGCATCGAAGAGGCCATGCTGATGGATTCCGAATGTAGGGGTCTGCTGGAGACGGGTTTTGGGAGAGCCGGGCGGTCAAAAGGGGGCCGCAAGGCACAAGGACTGTGCGCCGGATTTCCGGGCTTATGGGCTCAGCAGGGCCTGTTCGTCAAGAGTTACGCCGCAACAGGCCTCTGAACAGGCAAAATCAGAATGGGCGCACAAGCACCATGATGACAACCACGATCATCATCAGAAAGGGCACTTCGTTCAGCATCCGCAGTGTCCTGGCTGAAACTTTGGATGTCCCCCGGTCAATCCGTTTCCCGACATACACATAGTATCCATGCATGGCGGTGATCAGGGTTACGAACAGCAGCTTCACATGCATCCAGGGCTGCGAGAGCAGGGACGGGTTCATCCACAGCATCAGCCCCCCGAAAACCCAGATCAGCACAATCGACGGATTCATCACGATGAGCCGCAGCTTGTTGGCCGCCGATTTCATCGTTTCGAACAGAGCTTCGCCTGGCTGGCTGGAAAGCTGGTGGATCTTGTATCGGGGATAGATCATCAGGCTCGACATCGTGGCGATGACGAAGATCAGGTGCGCGGCCTTGATCCAGTTGTAGAGCATATCAGGCAACCTTGCTGGTGTTGGAAACGATCGCCTGGCCCGCCTTGCGTGCTGCTTGCTTGTGCGGGCAGCCGCTCCAGCCTTGTGGACACAGCCGGTCGCCGGCGCAGGAGCGGATACAGGCTTTCATCTGCAGCGCTTCAAGTGTCTCATTTGCCAGCATGGAAATGAACTCCGGATGCGTTCCGAGCGCTTCGACCCGTGTATAGCTGGCCGCGCCTTGCTGTTCGGCGACAAGGCGATATTCTTCACCAAGCTCCACCAGTGTTTCGATATGCTCTGAAACAAAGGCGATCGGGGCGATCAGGATGTTCTTACCGGCTTTCGCTTTCTCTGCGACGACTTCTTCCGTTGCCGGGCCGATCCATTTCAAAGGTCCGACGCGCGATTGGTAGCAGGCTGTGACCTCCCAGTGCCGCGGTACCCGGCCGGTAATCATCTCCGCCATGGTTTCACATTGCCATTGATAGGGATCACCATCCTTGACGATCTTTTCCGGCAGTCCATGCGCCGACAGAAGCAGGGATACATTTTCCGGCCGGCCGGCTTTTTCCCATGCCTGCATGATCCGCTCGACATGGGCCGACACGAAGGATTCCTCAAACGGATAGCAACAGACTGTGCGGACCGGATCCTTGTAAGCCTTCTTCCAGGCTGTCAGCGACGAGCCCGTCGTTGTGGTGGAGAATTGCGGGTAAAGCGGCAAGAGTATGACTTCATCCGCGCCCCAGGCTTTCACTTCCTTCGCGGCTTCCTTGGTGAAAGGATGCCAGTAGCGCATGGCGATAAAGCAACGCACATCATCGTCCGGGAGCTGCCTGCCGAGTTCCGCCTGCAAGGCATTCGCCTGTTCCTGCGTCTCCGGCAGAAGCGGAGAACCGCCACCTGCATCCATCATCGCATAATTCTTGATGACGCTCGGGGCGCGGCTCCGCGAGATCAGACGCGCAAGCACAAACCGGATTGGCAAAGGGGCAGTGATGATTGCCGGATCGCGGAACAGGTTCTTCAGGAACGGACGGACAGACTCAGCCTTGTCCGGTCCTCCCAGATTGAACAATACGACGGCAATCTTCCGACCCATCTCAGCCTTCCCGCAAAATCTTCAAAACACGCTCAACATTGGCAATCGGCGTTTCCGGCCGGATGCCATGTCCCAGATTGAAGATATGGGGACGGTCTGAATAGGCTGCCATCAATTCCCGCACGCGCGCATCCATTCGCTCTCCGCCCTCAATCAGTAGCAGCGGATCAAGATGTCCCTGAACCGGCATGTCAGGTGGCAGAACGGAATTCACATAGGCAGGCACAGCCGCAGTATCGAGCCCGACAGCGGTAACACCTGTCTCTCTGGCGTACGCATCCAGCATCACACCTGCACCACGCGGGAAACCGATGACCGGCACCGTGATGCCTTTTTCACGCAGGCGGCTGACCAGCTTCCTGGTCGGTGTGATGATGACTTCCTGGAAAATATTATCTGGCAGACCTTCAGCCCAGCTATCGAACAGCATCAGCGCATCCGCACCTGCCTCGACCTGACGGGCGAGATATTCCGCGGTTGCCTCTGCAACCTTGTCCATCACAACAGCCAGATCCTCCGGCCGGCCATGGGCCCAGCGCCAGGCATCGGACTTGTCCGTCTTGCCCCGTCCCTCGATGGCATACAGGCTGACCGTCCAGGGCGAACCGGCAAAACCGATCAACGTGGTTTCCTTCGGCAGGCTCTCTTTCACCCGTGAGACGGTTTCATAGACAGGCGAAAGCCGATCAGCCGCCTTGATAACGGGCACACGGTCCAGGTCCTGCGGCGCAGAGATCTGCTCCACCAGAGGGCCAACGCCTTTTTCAAAGGATACATCCAGCCCCATCGCATCCAAAATCAGCAGGATGTCGGCAAACAGGATCGCCCCATCCATGCCATAGCGGCGTACAGGCTGCAGCGTTGCCTCGGCTGCCATGGAGGGCGTGTAGCAGAAATCGAGAAAGTTCTTCGCCCGGGCCCGAAGCTCAAGATATTCGGGCAGATGCCTGCCAGCTTGGCGCATCATCCATACCGGTGGTCTTTCGAATCGTTCTCCGCAGAGAACCTGAAGCAGTTTTTTCGATCCGTCGGTGCCCATGGCTTTTTCCCAAATCCTTAAAACAAGCCCGTCAGGGCGCTTATGACTATTAAGCGGTGAGTCCGTGGGAAAAAGGGTGATGTGCGGATTTGTCCAGAGAATTCCACACAGGACTCACAGGCTCTGGAACAGGGTTAATGCTTCCTTAAGGCCCGGATTCCAAAGGTTAACCAAACGTAAATCACCCAAGTGGAGTCACAGGATGGAACGGAAGGTGATTCCGCGGAGTCGGATTCCCCGGCCTGTGGGATTTTTGTGATTCATTTTGGACAAAGTGCGTCATCCACAGGCGAGTCACAGGTCTTGTGAAATCCCCAAACCTCGGCAAGACAGGGGAGATCATGACCCGCCCCCAACGCCCAAGCATTTACTTCAATGTCCATCTCGTCTCGGACTCTACCGGCGAGACGCTGAACGCGATCCAGCGGGCGGCCTGTGCCCAGTTCGAGAACGTGCAGGCACTGGAACACAATTATTACCTGGTTCGTTCCGAACGCCAGCTCGAACGCGTGATGCGTGAGATTGAAGCTGCCCCGGGTGTCGTCTGGTACACAATTTCGGATGAAGGCCTGCGTGGACGGTTGGAATCCTTCTGCCGCGAAAAGGGCGTGCCGACCCTGCCAGTGCTGGATGCCTCGATCGCCATGCTCAGCCGGCACCTTGGCATTTCGGCCAATCAGAAGGTTGCTGGTCAGCACGCGCTGGACGAAGACTATTTCGAGCGCATGGAGGCGATCAATTTCACGCTCGCGCATGATGATGGCCAGAATGTCGAAAGCCTGACTGGAGCAGATGTTATCCTTCTGGGGGTTAGCCGCACTTCCAAGACACCAACTTGTGTCTATCTGGCCAACCGTAAGGTTCGCGCCGGGAATATTCCGCTGGTGCCCGGCGTGCCTCTGCCTGCACATATTGAGAGGATGGGCGACAAAGGCCCGATGATTGTCGGCCTCAAGATCAGCGCGGAACGCCTGGTGCAGATCCGCCGCGCGCGGCTCATCTCCCTGAATGAAGACGAGCACACAATCTATGCCGATGAGGATGCTGTGCGTGATGAGGTGACCCAGGCGAACCGCCTGTTCCAGCGCAACAAATGGCGCACCATCGACGTCTCGCGCCGCTCGGTGGAAGAAACGGCAGCCGCCATTCTGAACCTGTTGAATGAACGCCGGGGGCAATTGTGAGCCTCGATGTCATCCTTGCTTCCGGCAGCGAAAGCCGCCGCCGACTGCTGACCGCTGCTGGTGTGGAAGCTTCCGCCGTTCGTCCGAATGTCGATGAAGATGCAATGAAAGCAGGCCTGCGTGTTGAAAACCTGCCAGTGCGCGATCAGGCCATGCGTCTTGCAGAACTGAAAGCGATCAAGGTTTCGCAGCGCCAGCCAGGCTTTGTCATCGGCGGGGACCAGATGCTGGCACTTGGCGAAGAGGCATTCGACAAACCGAAAGACCTTGCCGGGGCACGAGAGCACCTGCGCAAACTGTCCGGCAAGACGCACACGCTGGAAACGGCGATTGTGGTCTGTGAAAATGGCCAGCCGGTCTGGCGTCATCTTGCGCGGCCGCGTTTGACCATGCGTCCGCTCAGCGAAGACTTTATCGAGCAGTATGTCGGACAAGTTGGCGAGCCGCTTCTTTCGACGGTCGGCGCCTATCAGCTGGAAGGTCTTGGCGCGCAGCTCTTCAACAAGATCGAGGGGGATTATTTCTCGATCCTCGGCCTGCCCTTGCTGCCGTTGCTTGATTATCTCCGTATACGGGGCGTGCTTGCGACATGACTTGGCTGTTAGGTGTCATCGGCGATCCGGTTTCACATTCCCTCTCACCGGTGATCCACAATATGTGGATCCGCGAACATGGCCTCGATGCAAGTTATGAAGCGCTTCGTGTAGAACGAGGCGATCTCGGCAGCGCGCTAGAAACACTGGTCCAGCGTAATGCGCTCGGCTTCAACATCACATTGCCGCATAAAGAAGACGCGCTCGCCCTGGCAGATGAAGCAAGCGACATTGCCCGCCGGATCGGTGCAGCGAATACGCTGATCCGCCGAGAGCAGGGCGGCTGGCGCGCGGAGAACACGGATGCGCCCGGATTTGTGCGCAGCCTGCTGGATGCAAATATCGATGTGGCCGGGCGCCGGGTTACACTGCTGGGTGCTGGCGGATCGGCCCGGGCCGTTGCCATCAGCCTGATGGACCTGCGGGCCGACATCACCATCGCCAATCGTACGCGGGAACGTGCCGAAGCCCTGGTTTCGGAAACGGGTATCCAGGCAAACATCTGTTCGCTGGAGCAGGGGATAGAGGAAGCCGCCACAGCAGACCTCGTGGTCAACACGCTCAGTCTTGGCCACTCCGGTGCCAGCCTTGAATTGCCGCAGGCAGCGGGCCAGTTCTTCTATGACATCTCTTATGGCAAGGCCGCCGCCGCGATCCGCGCCGAGGCCCTTGCCAGGAACTGGCAGCATATGGATGGGCTTTCCATGCTTGTGTCACAGGCCGCCTATAGTTTCGAACACTGGTTCGGCATATTGCCGGAAATGAAAGACGTCCTTGCCCACTGCCGGAAGCTTGTGGGGGCGACGACGTGATCATCCTTGGCCTGACTGGTTCCATCGGCATGGGCAAATCCGCCACGACGACCCTGTTCCGGGATGAGGGCGTGCCCGTCTACGATGCGGATGCCGCTGTACATCAGCTCTATCAGAAAGACGGCGCAGCCGTTGAGCCGATCGAAGCGGCCTTTCCTGGTGTGAAAGTGAATGGCGCAATTGACCGGACGCTTCTTCGGGAGCGTGTGCTGAACGATGCGGCAGCGATGAAACAGCTGGAAAGCATTGTGCATCCTCTGGCCGGCGCCGCGCAGCAGGAGTTCCGCGAAGCTGCGCGCAAGTCAGGCGCCGCCTTTGCCGTTCTGGATATTCCACTGCTCTATGAAACAGGCGGCTCTGGCTATTGCGACTATGTGCTGGTCGTTACCGCGCCGCCGGAGGTGCAGCGCGCCCGGGTTCTGTCGCGTCCGGGCATGACTGAGGAAACCTTCCAGGCCATTCTTGCCCGCCAGGTGCCGGATGCGGAAAAGCGTGCAAAAGCCGACTTTATCTTGTCGACAGCGCATGGGTTCGAGTTTGCACACGACCAGGTTCGCGCCATAGTGGCCCTGATGAATCGCAAGGCCATAGGGGATAATGCATGAGCCAGATTCGTGAGATTGCCTTCGATACCGAGACGACCGGCCTCAATCCGAATGAGGGTGACCGGATCATCGAGCTGGGCGCGGTTGAGATGATCAACCACATTCCCAGTGGCCGCACTTTCCGGACGCTGATCAACCCCGGCCGCGGAGTCTCCGCCGATACGGTCCGAATTACCGGCATCACGGATGATGACCTGAAAGATGCCCCGCCTTTCGAGTCTCCGGATGTGGTCGATGCGTTCCTTGAATTTATCGGCGATGCCACGTTGATTGCCCACAATGCGGGCTTTGACCGCTCGTTCCTGAACATGGAGCTTGGCCGCTGCGGGCGGGCCCCGATCCCGGATGACCGCTGGGTCGATACGGCGGCCATGGCGCGCCGCAAATTCCCGGGAGCCCCGGCCAGCCTCGACGCGCTGTGCAAACGTTTCGACATCTCGCTCGAAAGCCGGACATTCCACGGCGCTCTGCTCGATAGCCAGCTGCTCGCAGCTGTTTATCTTGAGCTGATGGGCGGCCGGGCGCGCGCCTTCACATTCGAGACAGTCGTGCAAACGGAAATTGTTGGCGAAATCCAGCCTGCTCGCCAACGCCAGAAACCGCTCTCTTCCCGTCTGAGCGAAGACGAAAAAGCCGCCCACGAGGCTTTCGTGGGCGGCCTTGGCGATGAGGCTGTCTGGAAGCGTTACGCTTCCTGAGTTGGCGCTGCCTGGCCAGCGGCGGCGGCAGCTTCCTGTGCGCGGCGGTACTGCTGCTGATACAGCTGCACGAAATCCACCGGATCGATCAGCAGCGGCGGGAAGCCGCCTTCACGCGTGATTTCCGCAACGATGCGGCGCGCGAATGGGAACAGAAGGCGCGGACACTCGATGAGCAGCAGCGGCTCAAGCTGAGCCTGGGCGACGTTCTGCAGCTGGAACAGGCCGGCATAATCAAGCTCGGTGATGAACAGCACGGTGCCGTCGGCGACTGCCTTGGCAGAGAGTTTCAGCGACACTTCATAGAGGCCATTGCCATCGGCGTGCGGTGTTGCACCGACATCGATCCCCAGATCGATATTTGGCTGTGACTGCACAGGGGCGTGCCCCGGATTCTCGAAGGACAGGTCCTTCACATATTGGCCCAGAACGCGCAGGCCCGGTACGGGCGCGCCGGGCTGGCCAGCATTTGGTGCTTGCGGAGCACTTGTATCGGTCATCTCTACCTCCCAACTCTACAGGGCGGGCGCTAACATGCGGCCCCTTAACGCGCAATGTATCACTGGCACTACAGGCCCGACGGCCCTATCTTGAGGGCTGAGTGAACACGAATGCAAGGACAAGCACCCCATGGACCCCGTGATGCAAGTCATGATCCTGGCAGCCGTTGCGCTGTTTGTCCTGTCGCGCCTGTATTTTGCGCTCGGCAAGGGCGACAATAACGGCCCGGTCAGCCGCCCGACCCCGGCCGGTGCAAAGGATGATGCGCCAGATCAGGCCAAGCCTGTGGACGATGCCTTCGCCCATGCCGACCGGCCGATTTTCACCGGACCGGCTGCAGGCGGACTGGAAGAAATCTACAATGCTGACCGGAGTTTCAGCACATCTGCTTTCATGAGAGGCGCCCGCGCAGCTTATGAAATCATTGTTTCGGCCTACGCAAAGGGGGAGCGCGAGAAGTTGCGCCCTATGCTGGACGACGATGTGTATGAGGCTTGGGACGCTGCGATTTCGGCTCGCGAGCCGGGCCAGCCAGCCTTCGAACTGCTGCGTATCCGCAAGGCGGAAATCGAAAGTGCTGAACTGGATGGCTCCATGGCGCGCGTCGCTGTGCGCTATGAAGCAGAGCTTGGCGATGGGGAAATGGTGCGCACGGCGAAGGAAATCTGGACCTTCATGCGCAATGTCCATGAGAGCGATCCGAACTGGATTCTCGATGATGTCGAGGTCGCAAACTAAGCCTGTAGTGCAGAAATTTGCGGGTGACACTTCCGCCGGAAGCACGCCATAAAGCGTGAATGTGGTCGCGTCTTCGCTCGTTTGCTCTCCTGCTTCTGCTGGCGGCCTGCCAGACCCAGCCTGCACCGATCAAGGTCATCACACCTCAGGGGCCAGGACCCGCCCCGCCGGTTGTCGAGCCGCCGAGACTGCCTGCCTGGGAAACGCCGACGGCATTTTCAGAGCTGCCGAACTGGAACGCTGTTGGCCTTGAGGCAGCTGTCAGCGCGTTCAAGCGCTCATGCGAAAAGTTTTCTGGCCGTGATATGACTGCGGACTTGTCCTCCGTTGCGCCATGGGCCGGGCGTGTTGAGGATTGGGCAGAGCCTTGTGGGGCTTTGTCGGCTGCCACAAGTGATGACGACGCTCGCAGACTGATCGAGCAGACTTTTGTGCCGATCGAAGTCGTTCCTCCGGATGGCGCGAGCAAGTTCACCGGCTATTTCGAGCCGACCTATGAAGCCCGGCGCACGCCGACCCCGCCCTTCACGGAGCCGGTTCCGGCCATGCCGGCGGACCTGATCCCCAATAATGGCAAGCCGCTGCAACGCTTGTCGAACGGAACGACGCGGCCTTATCCGGCGCGGGCGCAGATCACGACTTCGGGTGTTCAGGCGATTGCCTATGCGCATCCGGCGGATGTGTTCTTCCTGCAGATCCAGGGTTCCGGGCGCCTGAAATTTCCGGATGGGACGGCCATGCGGGCAGTCTATGCGGCGCATAACGGGCACAAGTTCCATTCCACCGCCAACTGGCTGATCAGTACCGGACGTATTTCCCGCGGCGAGGCCAGCATGCAGGGCATCCGCGCCTGGATGGACCGGGCGGGGCCAGCAGAAACGCGCATGGCGATGAACCAGAATCCGCGCTTCGTGTTCTTCCGTGCCGAAGCCGAAGGCGACGCTTCGCTTGGGCCTGCCGGGGCGCAGGGCGTTCCGCTGACACCGCTTGGCTCCATGGCGGTTGATACGAGCCTTCATCCGCTGGGTGTGCCGATGTTTGTTGAGACCACAGCACCGGGACTTGGCGGGGAGTGGTCCGGGCTTCTGATCTCTCAGGATACTGGCGGAGCGATCAAGGGTCCGGTGCGGGGCGACATCTATTTCGGGACCGGGCCGGAGGCAGGCGACCGGGCGGGCACGATGAATGCGCCCGGCCGGCTTTGGGTCTTGCTGCCGCGGGCGGTGGCAGAGCGGATGCGGGCCGATGGGTATGCCGGTCTCGACATGGCCCCGGCGGCGCCTTAAGGGGCGGGCATGAGCCAGCGCCGTCTTACCCCTGACGAGGCCCGTGCCTGGGCGCGCGTTGCCCGGACCGTGAAGCCGATCGGTCCGAAGACGGAGGACATCGAAACCTTCATCGACGCGCTGGAGCATGGGGAGCCGGTGCTGCGCCATGGCAAGGCGAAAGCGCCCGCGCCTCCGGCAAAACCCGCACCTGCCGCGCCGAAAACGCCCGCTGTGCCGCAGAACCGGGCGAATGAGAAACGCGTGCGCCGGGGTAAGCTGGAACTGGCCGGGCGGTTCGACCTGCATGGACATACGCAGATTACGGCTGATGCGGCGCTGCCGGAATTCCTCAGCCGGAAACAGGCAGAAGGCGCGCGCTGTGTCCTGATCATTACAGGAAAGGGAAGGGGCGGAGAGGGCGTTCTGCGCCGCAATTTCCTGCGCTGGCTGGAAATGCCTGCGGCCCGCCTTCTCGTGTCAGGTTATTCTGAAGCACACGCCCGGCATGGCGGGTCCGGTGCCTGGTATGTCTTCCTGAGGCAATCGCCAGAGCACTAGGCTGTTGCCGCCAGCACGTTTGCCCGGCGCGGCGGGGGCCGTCCGGTGCAGTTAGCTGAATTCGGATTGAGCCGTGCCTAGGGCGGACCACGCACGTTCTGAACCGGACTAATCCGGACTATGGCATGACTAAGCATGACTATGCCGGACTTCAGCGGATCATGACGGACTATGCCGGACCACACGCGCACGGCGTCGAGAGCGTCGCTGCAGACAGCAGGACGTTCCCATCTCGGCACGCGCGGCGCTTCATAAGTGTAGAGATCAAAGGGCGGCGGCGGATCGGACATCCGGAGGAAGCGGATGTTCCCGAACCGGTCGACCGCCATAAGCGCATCGCGCCCCGTCTCCGTGTGCCACCGGGCGACACGGAGCAGGTTCCAGACCAGCCATGGCCAGAAGAGCGGCCAGACAAAGTCAAAATAGATGCGCAGTTGCGGATGCATGACCCGGAGGATGAGGGCGCGGCCTGTGCGGTTGGATAGAGACCCACCCACATGTGTCATCCCGGAATTTGCGGAGCAAATATCCGGGAGCCAGATGCAGTGTGGCCGCTGCAGAACCGGGTCCCGGATAAGCGCTTCGCGCTTTCCGGGATGACACGGGCGGTGGGTGGGGGATTGCGGCGGATCAATCCCCGCCTACGGATGCGGGACGGACCAACATGGCAGGCAAGAAAAAAGCCGGCCTTCTTTCGAAGCGCCGGCTTTTCCGTGTCTGACCGGAAAGGATCAGTTGAAGTCGCGGAACACGTCGTCTGCGGAGATGTCCTTCTTGGAGGCATCTTCTTCTTCCGGCGCGTCGTAGGCGGCGAGGTCGTCCTGCGCCGGGGCAAGGCCGGGGCCTTCGGAGCGCAGGGCTTTCTCGGCTTCCATCTTGCGGCGCTTCTCGGCCGACTTCGCGATCACTTCGTCGAGTTCGATCTGCGAGCACAGGCCGAGCGTCACCGGGTCAACCGGGCGGATGCTGGCAGAGTTCCAGTGGCTCTTGTCGCGCACATTGTTGATGGTCGACTTGGTGGTGCCGATCAGTTTGGAGATCTGCGCATCGGAAACTTCCGGGTGGTTACGGATGAACCAGGCCACGGCATCCGGCTTGTCCTGACGGCGGATCACCGGGGTGTAGCGGCTGCCCTTGCGCTTCGGCTGCGGGATGTGGGCGATCTTGGATGCCGCCACTTTCAGCTTGTAGCCTTCATCTGCCTCGCCGCGCTCGATTTCCTCACGCGAGAGGATGCCGCCGGCAATCGGGTCCACGCCGCGCATGTTTTCGGCGACGTCGCCATCGGCGATGCCTTTGACTTCGAGGTGGTGGAGGCCGCAGAATTGCGCGATCTGCGCGAAGGTGAGGCTGGTATTGTCGAGCAGCCAGACGGCGGTGGCCTTCGGCATGAGGACTTCGGACATGAGGCTCTCCCTGTCATTTTTACGCCGCCTGAAATGCAGCCGCCCGGCACATCGTGCCGGGCGGTTGAGGTCAGGCGCGTGCTGAACCTTGCCCTTCTTATAAGCACTCGCTTGGAAAAAGGGAAGGAGTGCGGCTCACCAAAGCTCTTCTATCCGCATCAGCTTCCCGTCACTTACGGAAAAGACGATGAGGAGCCGCCGCGCTTCCGATGGCAAACAGGCGCCGTCAGACTGCATTCCGGACGCATATTCCACCGCATAATGGTCGTTTCCGGGAATGGCATTGGTGATGGCGAGACAGAAACCGGCCGGTTCGCTGTAATCACCTGCCTGCTGGTTCCGCAGAAAGGCATCGCGCCACGTATCGAGATCGAATTCGGCCTCGTATGCGACATGAACATAGTGGACGTCCTCTGCCATGAGGGCGAGGAATGCAGCCACATCCTCCGGGGAAGACCCGGCCCGGTAAATGGCCGCCAATCTGTCGAAATACTCAGTGACAACCGGCGGAACATCCCTGTTTGAGGGCGGCGGCGCGGCTGTGTGCTGGCAGGCAACGGACGAAGCGGCAAGCAGGGCAGCGATAAGCGGCCTCACCATGCGAGGAGGATCTTTCCGCTATGGGTTCCGGACGCCATCAGCTGGTGGGCCTGATCGGCTTCGCTCGCGGGGAATACCTTGTGCAGCACCGGAATGATGGCGCCGCTGGCGACATGCGGCCAGAAACCGGCCTCGACGGCGTCGCGGATGCGCTTTTTCTCCGGCAGGGGGCGGGCACGCAGCGTGGTGGCGGCCAGCGTCAGCCGCTTCATGAGGACCGGGGCGAAGTTCACATTGGCCTGGAAGCCGTTCTGGTAGGCGATGTTGATGATCCGCCCGTCCGGATTGGCGGCCGAGATGTTTTTCTGGATGTAATCGCCGCCCACCATGTCGAGCGTGACGTCGGAGCCGCCCTCGGCCTTCACGACCTCGACGAAATCCTCGGTCTTGTAATTGATCGCGCGGGTGGCACCGAGACTGGAGGCGAGCTGGCATTTCTCAGGTGATCCGGCCGTGGCGAAGACCTTTGCGGCCCCGGCCACACGGGCCATCTGGATGGCCATGACGCCGATACCGCTGGTGCCACCATGGCAGAGGAAGTTTTCCCCCGCCTTCAGGCCCACGCGGTCAAACACATTGGCCCAGACGGTCATCATGGCTTCCGGCAGGCAGGCGGCCTGGTCGAGGCTCATGGCCTCGGGCACGGCCAGGACGGAGCCTTCATCGACGGCGACGTATTCGGCATAGCCGCCGCCCGCCAGAAGGCAGCAAACCCTGTCGCCGGTTTTCCAGCGCGTAACGGCATCGCCAACGGCTTCCACCGTGCCGGAAATTTCAAGGCCCAAAATGGAGGAGGTGCCGGGCGGCGGCGGATAGGCACCTGCGCGCTGCACTAGGTCAGCGCGGTTCAGGCCGGAAAAGGCTGTCTTCACCAGGATCTCGTTCGGGCCGGGCTCCGGCCGCGCCACATCGGCCAGGAAAAGCGGCCCATCCTTTTCGATTTCGACAGCTTTCATTGTCTCGCCCATCTGCATGACTCCCGTGTTGAGGAGTCGCATGTAATGGCTGTTTCTGCTTTGATGAACCCCGAGAGACCGATCGGGAGGCGATGATGGCGATTTCGGATGAAGAGCCGATCCTCGTAAACACACCGCAGACGCTGGAGCAGATGTCTGTGACGGAGCTGGAAGCACGCATTCAGCTGCTGAAGGATGGTATTGCCGCCTGCGAACGGGAAATAGAGAAGAAGCGGGCCCAGAAGTCGGCAGCCGAGGCGCTGTTCGGCGGCGGGGATTAAGCGGACATAAAGATCGCTGTGGTAAAGCAGAGATTGATGTCCAGAGTGTCAGGGACAAGCGTATGGCAGCGGAACAGTCGCAGGGCGAAGGCATGAACATGTCCGACGGGTTCACCGGCGGCAAACTGTTCGATACCGTGTTCACGCGCGGCATGGCGCTGGTTGAGGAAACCGCCACCTATCTGGACGGGCCGGGCCGCGAACATGCGCGCACGCTGGACCGCGAACCGGGCCTGACCTATGCGGCCTGGAGCATGGAGCTGACGACGCGCCTGATGCAGGCGGCGAGCTGGCTGGTCATGCAGAAGGCTGTGCGTGACGGTGAGATGCGCCGCGAGGACGCTGCGGCCAAGAAATACCGTATACGCCGGGAAGAGCCGCCTCTGGATGCCGCCGCGCAGCAGGGCCGCGGCCTGCCGCAGCGCTTCCTGGACCTGGTTGCCCGCTCTGAAGCCCTGTTCGAGCAGATCTGCCGTCTCGATGAGGCGCTCTATGGCTCGCAGGCGAAAGCGTCTGGCGCCAATCCGGTGTCGGAACAGATTGCACAGCTTCAGAAGGCCGCCGAGACGGGCGCCTTCGATCCGCTCATGGTGTGGAACCGGCGCTAGGCGTCCGGCTGGGCCTGTGACGTCAGCAGGCTGCCGCGCTGGGACGAACGGGCGGGCTTCAGCCGCAGGATCCGTGGGCGGACATAGAGCGCGCGCAGCGGCGTTTCCATCGCAAGGCGCTGCATGCCAAGCGCGATCATCAGAGTTGCCGCAGCAATGGCGAGGCTGGCAGCGCCTGCGTCCGCAAAGATACCGCTCATCGGCACAAGCGTCAGCAGCACCTGAAGCGGAATGTAGAAGCCAAGGCAGATCGCCATGGACTGTCGGCCGGCATCGCCGATGAAGTACGCGGCGGGCAGGGCTGACAGGATGACGCCCATCCCGATCAGCGCAAGGCAGCCCGCAAAACCGAGGATCAGCGACACGACCGGCATGTCCGCAAGGCCCATCGAGACGAAGGCGGTGTGTACGGCAAACCAGACGCCAAGCGCCCAGGCGAGGTCACGGCTGCGGCTGGCGGCGCTGCGGGCAAAGTCGAAGACCAGCGGCGCGGCGACATAGCCGGTGTAGAAATAGACGTAATTGGCCGCGAAATGATCCGCGACGGTCCAGCCCGTGTGGAACAGGCCAGCGGCCGCGAGGATCTGCAGCAGGACAGAGGCGGCGAGGACGCGGCGGGGCTTCACCCGGCGGATGCCGCGCGTCACGAGATAGAAGATGGCGAGCAGCTGGATGAACCAGAGCGGGCTGGCCGGGTCGATCCAGCTGGCAATGTAGAGGCGGGCAAGCTCAGCCGGACCACGGGCAAAGGCGCCCACGTTCAGCAGGACGGTCTCGATGGCGAGCCAGAGGCTGAAGAAATAGGCGAGGTGCAGCACCTTGCGGTCAAAATAGGCAGGCGCGGAGCCGAAGATCGCGCGGTGCAGGAAGAGGCCCGCAATCAGGAAAAAGGCCGGAACCGCAAACGGCATCGCCCAAGCGGTGAGGCCCAGCATCCAGTTTCGCGCCCCGTCCGGCGTGCCATAGCCAAGCGCGGCAACACCCATCACCACGAGGATGATGGCCAATCCCTTTGCGTGATCGATCCAGGCAATGCGTCCGGTAGACATGAGGGCTCCTCCCTAATTGGGGAAGACCTCTGCAAGATTCGTGCTGGAGGCGATCAGCCGGTCAGATTGTCGAATAAATGCGCAGGGCGTGGCGGGCCTGTTCGACGCTGAAACCCTCTTTCACCGGCGCCCGGATCACGCAGATGCGGTGCCAGAGCGGACCGAGCAGCTGCTCGATCACTTCGTCGAGATCGAAATCGCGCCGGATGACACGTTTTGTGGCGAGTTCGGCGAGCACCATGCGCATGGGCTGGCGGATGTCGCGGTTCATCCAGGCGCGCCAGGCTTCGCCGGCATGCTGGTCGTCTGCTGCCGCCATCAGGGCGCCGCGCAGCACCGCATGGCCGTTGCCAGTGCGGGCGGCGGCTTCCAGCGGCACGATCAGGGCGGCGATCCGTTCCTGCGGATCACGCCCGCCATCGGGGCTGTCCGGCACGAGGGCGAGGGCGGCATCCACACACATCGCCCCGATCGAGGGCCACCAGCGGTAAATCGTCTGCTTCGAGGCGCTGGCGCGCTTGGCCACGGAATCGACGCTGAAGGTCCGCCAGCCATTTTCTGCGAGTTCGGCGCGCGTGGCTTCCAGAATGGCTGCGCGGGACTCCTCGCTGCGCGAAGGGCCCTTGCGGGAGGTCTTCTTCACGCTGGCTTCTGTGGACATTCGCACTGTCTCCCTGGCCGGTACTGTGGGGGCCTCTTTCGTGAACCTAGGGCAAACCGGTAAACAATGTCCGATTCACATTGGCGACTTCTGCACTATGCAATAGAGAGGCGCCGGCAGGAACAAGCCGAAATACAGGATTTGGACCATGAAAACGATTGAAGAGCTGATCGAGGGCTACAGACGCTTCCGCAGCGGTGTTTATGCCGAACAAGCAGCCCTTTACCGCGAACTTGGCGAGGGCCAGAATCCGGCCATCATGCTGATTGCCTGTGCTGACAGCCGTGCGGAACCGTCAGACATCTTCGCTGCCGCGCCGGGCCAGCTGTTCGTTGTGCGCAATGTGGCAAACCTCGTGCCGCCCTACATGCCGGACGGCAAGCTGCACGGGGTCAGCTCTGCCCTGGAATATGCGGTGAATGTGCTGAAGGTGAAGCACATCGTGGTGATGGGGCATGGCGGCTGCGGCGGCGTGGCGGCCTCGCTGAGCGGTGGCGACAATCCGCTGATCGGTGAGTTCGTGACGCCGTGGGTCTCGCTGCTCGACGAAGCCCGCAACCGGGTGCTGGAATCCGGCTCGATCAATCCGCAATTCTCGCTGGAACTGGAAGGCATCGAAACCTCCCTCAAGAACCTGCTGAGCTTTCCGTTCGTGGAAAAAGCCGTCACATCGGGCGAGCTGGAGCTGCACGGCGCATGGTTTGCCATCAAGCATGGCGAGCTGCACTGGCGGAATGCGAAATCCGGCCGGTTTGAAGTGGTCGACCGCTAGCCTCGCGGCGTAAAGGTCGAAACAGCGGCAAACAGGGCCGATGCCAGCATGGCGAGCGCGGCCCCGCGATTGAACCAGCGGGTAAAGGCCGGCGATTCAAAGTGATGGTTCATGCCATCAGCCAGCCAGGCATAGAGCGTCAGGCCGGTCATCTCGCATACCGTGATCGTGGCCATCATGATCAGCGTCTGCGGCACGACCGGATGCGTCATGTCGAAATAGGACGGCAGAAGCAGGCCGAAGAACACCAGCGCATTGGGGTTCAGGAGCTGAAGGCCGACGCCGCGGGCGAACAGCTTGCCGCGCGGCGGGGCGTCTTTCGCACTGGCATGGGGGCTCGACGGGTCAGCGGTGGCCAGTGACCAGGCCAGCCAGGCGATAAAGCAGACGCCCGCGATCTTCAGGCCATTCAGGATAATCGGGAATTGTGCGGCAAAGGCGGCGATGCCGCCTGCAGCCAGAGAGATCCAGAGCAGGTTGGATGTGGCAACGCCAAGCGCGGGAATGAGCGCCGTCGGCGCGCGATAGCGCAGCGACGTGCTCATCACCAGCATGACAGCAGGGCCCGGGGTCAGGCCGCCCGCCACAAACAGGGCGACCAGCGCAAGCCAGACGGAGAGGTCCATTCAATCCCCTGTCCGGATGTCCGGGATCAGCCTTCCTGGCCGCGCTTGACGGCTTCTTCGATCAGCTCGCGGGCCTTCTCGATGCCATACCAGCCTTCGATCCGGGTCCACTTGCCCTGTTCGAGGTCTTTGTAGTGCGTGAAGAAGTGAGCGATCTTGTCGCAAAGCGTCTGCGGCAGGTCGTGATAGGTGGCGATCTTGTCGTAATAGGCCGTCAGTTTCGGGTGCGGCACGGCCAGGATCTTCTCGTCCGGGCCCTTGTCGTCCGTCATCATCAGGACACCGACCGGGCGGGCGCGCACGACCGAACCCGGAACCAGCGGACGGTTGCCGACAACCATGACGTCGATCGGGTCGCCATCGAGGCTCAACGTGTGGGGCACGAAGCCGTAATTACAGGGATAGCGCATCTCGGTGTAGAGATAGCGGTCGACGAACATCGCGCCGGAAGCCTTGTCGATCTCGTATTTGATCGGGTCGCCGCCGAGGGGCACTTCAATCAGAACATTGAGGTCATCCGGCGGGTTCTGGCCCGCGCTGATCTTTGAAAGGTCCATGTCTGCGCTCGCTTTGGGAGGAGTGAGGTTTGGCGGTGGCGATGGCCTTTTGAGCGCTTGGCGTCAAGGGCAGCGATGCCGCAGACGACTAATGTCTTAGCCCCCGGCCTTAACTTCCGTCACGTCGAAGATCTGCATGCGCGTACCGCCAGCAGACAGGCGGCGGGCCGCCTTGACGAATTCCCGGCTTTCTTCCAGCGCGAAATGGGCCTCAAGTGCGGCCATGTCACGCCAGTATTCGATGAAGACCAGCCGGGAGGGATCGTCGCAATCGGCATGGACATTATGGGCGACACAGCCGTTTTCCATGCGGGACCGGGCACAATGCGCGCGGCAAAGGGCGATCAGTTCGGCTTCGGTCTCAGGCCGTGTCTGCAGGCTGCCGGTGACGAGGATCATGGGCCGGGCCTCGGTCAGTCGCGCACCAGGGCATAGTTGAAGCTGATGGACACGCGCGGGTCTTCAGACCGGTTCGGCATCACTTCATGGCGTAGCCAGGATTCCCAGAACAGGGCGTGGCCCTCTTTCGGTTCGACATAGACAAAGCGGCGGGCGGCCTCCGGGGCATCGTCTGCCGGTTGGGGGGCGCCCATCATGAAGCTGAGGCGCGGGTCTTCCAGCTTCAGGCTGCCCGCGCCATCGGGCAGGGCGACATAATAGGTGCCGGAAATCACGCTGCCCGGATGGATATGGCCGGAATGGCTGCCGCCCTCGCCGAGGATATTCACCCAGAGGGCGTCCAGTTCCAGATGGAAACCGGCCATGTCCCAGTGGAGTTCGCGGGCGAAGGCCTCTGCCTGTTCGTCCAGCATCTCCTTCAGGGCGGCGAATTCCGGGAAGCGCTCCGGCAAATCGTCCAGTGAGGCATAGGACGTGTAGCCGTCATAGCCCTGCTCGTCGCACCAGTCGTTGCCGGCCGTGTCTTCGTCTTCGAGCAGCCAGCAGACGGCTTCGAGTTCGGTGCGCATCGCCTCACTGCCGAGGGCGGCTTCTTTCACCAGGGTGGGGAACAGGGATCTGAGCGTCATGGGGAGAACCATAATCTTCGCCCCGCCAGACCTGCCAAAGGGGCGGGCTGGCGGGACGGGATGGGGATATGACCGGTCTATTCGGCCGGTTTGACGAATTTCAGTGTCATGCGGTCGCTTTCGCCGATGGCCTTGTAGGCGTCCGGGTTCCAGCCTTCGGGGGCGGCTTCGCCTTCCTTCGGCTGCTGGTTCACCGGCGGCAGGGTCCACACGCCGAAGGGGTGGTCGGCCGTATCGGCCGGGTTGGCGTTGATCTCGGACGCGCTGTCGAATTCGAACCCGGCCTTTGCGGCCAGCGCCTTCACATAGTCCTCGTGCACATAGCCGGTGGAGGCTTTCGGGTCCTGAATGGCGGTGGAGGGCAGGCGATGCTCCACTACGCCGAGCACGCCGCCGGGTTTCAGCGCGGCATAGGCGTCATTGAAGAATTTCTGCTCGTAGCCGCCCGCCATCCAGTTGTGGATGTTGCGGAAGGTGAGAATGACGTCGGCGCTGCCGGGTTCGGCCAGCGGACCACTGTTCGCGGAAAAGCCGGAATAGGCGATCGTGCCGAATTTCGCGTCGGTATAGTTCGACTTGAAGCTGTCATTGTTGCTGTTGATCCGGGCGACGCGGGCCGCGTCGTCAATGCCGGCCGGATCGAACAGGACTTCCACCAGCTGGCCGCCGCCGGAGGCGAGCCACGGCGCGAGGATGTTGGTGTACCAACCGCCGCCGGGCCAGATCTCGACCACGGTGTCATCCGGTTCCACGCCGAAAAATTCCAGCGTCTCTTTAGGGTGGCGCCAGGCATCGCGGGCTTTTTCCTCCGGCGAGCGCAGATCGCTGGCGATGGCGATATCGAGCGCGCTTTGCGGGGCAGCTTCATCGGCGGGGGCAGTTTCTGTGTCGATTTCCGCGATGGCTTCAGGGCTGTCTGCCACATTGTCCGTGGCGGCCGGTGAACAGGCGGCCAGCAGGGCAAATGCCATGAGGGATGCGGATACGGCGGTTTTCATCATTGTTTCTCCGTCGAAAGGACCTCTTGAACCGCTTTTCTAGGCTCCCACATGTAGTTTTGTCACGGTGCTGCCAGGCGGGCTGTGACCGGGTTTCGTGCCGGTGCCACTGAATGGGCCGGGTATTTGCGAAGTCCGAACCCAAAAGGAACCCCGCGTTCAGGGTGTTCCCAGTTGCTTTGAGACAGAGGACTGACACATGTCGAACATTGATCTGACCCCCCTTTACCGCACCATGGTTGGCTTTGACCGCATGGCCAACATGATCGACCAGGCATCCCGCCTGGACGGCTCGCAGGGCTATCCGCCCTATAATATCGAGCGTGTCGACGAAAATGCCTTCGCCATCGAGATTGCCGTCGCCGGGTTTACCGAAGACGATCTCGAGATCGAGACGAAGGAAGGCCTGCTCACCGTGGCAGGCAAGAAAGGCGAAACCGAAGACGCCGGCGGCAAGAACTATCTCCACCGCGGCATCGCCCAGCGCAGCTTCATCCGCCGCTTCCAGCTGGCCGATCACATTCTCGTGACCGGTGCACATCTCAACCATGGCGTGCTTCGCATCGATCTGGTTCGTGAGCTGCCGGAGGAGAAAAAGCCGCGCAAGATCTCGATTGGCACAAGCGAAGCGCCGCAGCCGAAACTGATCGGCAAGAAAAGCGCCGACGCAGCCTAAGCCTGACAGCCGTTCGTGAACGGACCTATGCGGCGCGCTCCTGATGGGGGCGCGCCGTTTTCATTCCGGGAATAATCAGGAGTTGGCTTCGGCCAGACGCTCTGCGTGGCGGAAGGCCTGCAGACAGTGCGTCTCACCCAGGAAAACTTCCAGTTCGCGCGAGTCTTTCAGCGTGCGGCTGACCATGCGGTCGACCGCGCCAAAGGCTTCTGCAGCATGCTTCTGGGCGGACTGTTCGAAAGCGCCGCTCTCCAGCGTGGCCGAGAAATGCCCGGCGCCGACCCGCACGGCAGCTGCATTGGCTTTCGCCCAGCGCAGATAGGTCTTGCCGATCTCGTCGGCAAACAGCGGCGCAAGCGTCGGCTCCAGCGCGGACATCTCCGCGAACGGGCCGCCGGCTTTCGGGTCTTCCATATGCTCGCACCAGGAAACGACGAAAGGCGTATGCGCCTTCAGCCATTCGGCGGGTGTCGGGTCGAGCAGCATTTGCTGCATCTGGGCGGCCAGGCTGAAATCGGCAAAGGCCGGGCGCCCGCCGAAAATGAAGAGATGCTCTTTCAGGTGCGCGTTCAGCCGTTCGGCAAAGCGGCGCCACGAGGCTTCCAGTACCGGCCAGTTTTCCGCCGTCGCGCCAACCAGCGGCAGGCGGTCCGCCATACGGTCGGCAACCTGGAGGGAAGGCTTTTTCCAGGCGCGCGGACGCTTGCCGCCCGACAATTGCACCAGGGCGCGCAGGCCAGCCTGCTCGCGATCTGCCTTGTTGGACCAGCGCTGCTGGAACATGCACTTGTTCAGCCACTCGTCGCCATAGTCTTCGAGGATCAGCGACAGGGCGGCGAGCGCCGGGTCTTCCGGCGTGGCGGACGGTTCGGGATGGGCGGCTTCCAGCGCGAACAGCATGCGCGTCGATTCCTGGCTCACCGGCCGGTCCGGCGAGACCAGCAGGGGCACGGTGGCGATGCGGGCCAGCGCGCGGAAATCGGTTTCGGTCTCGCGCGAACGTGTGACCCATTCGAAATCCACACCCTTATAGCGCAGGAAAGCACGCACTTTCAGCGAGTAGGGCGAGGTCTCGGCGCCAAAAAGGCGATAGGCTGACATGTCTTCTGGTTCCCGGTTCGGCTCGGGCCCTGCTTAGGCATTTCAGCCCTGACTGCCAACCAGTGTTTGCCGCCACGCCTGTAAATGGCTATTCGCGTGCCAGATAGTCTGACCTGATATGAAGGAGAGGCCGATGCGCGTCATGCACGTCATGGCCGGTGCCCCGGAAGGCGGCGCGGAAAACATCATGCTGGAATCGGTACTGGCGCTGGCGGAAGCGGGGCTCACCCAGCATGTCGTCACCCGGCCGGACAATCAGTTCCGTGTGCAAAAGTTCCGTGAGGCTGGCATCGGTGTCGATCTTGCCCCATTCAACAATGCCTGGCCGTTCCCGACGCGCCGTGTGCTGGGCGATGCGATCAAGGCCTTCAAGCCGGACGTGATCGAATACTGGATGGGCCGCGCCGGACAGTTTGCGCCGAAGGAATACCGCAATCGCTCGATCGGCTGGTATGGCGGCTATTACAAGCTTGCCCGCTTCGTGAATTGCGAATGGCATGTCGGCCTCACCATCGACCTTTTGCGTCACATCCGCGAACAGGGCGTCAGCGAAGACCGTTCCGGCATCATCCATACCTATGCCGATTTCGAGGGCGCCGATCCGGTGGACCGCGCCAGCCTTGATACGCCCGCCGATGCGCCGGTGGCGCTGGCGCTGGCCCGCCTGCATGAGAAGAAAGGCCTCGACACACTGCTGGATGCCACCGCGAAAGTGCCGGGCCTTTATGTCTGGATTGCAGGGGAGGGTCCGCTGGAAGCGGAACTGCGCGCCCATTGCAAACGCCTGAACCTGGACGACCGTGTGCGTTTCCTCGGTTGGCGGAACGATCGCGGCGCGCTGCTGGCGGCCTGCGATGTGGTGGCCTTCCCGTCACGCTATGAGCCGTTCGGCACGGTGACGGTGGATGCCTGGGCGGCGTCGCGTCCTCTCGTTGCGGCCGATGCCGTTGGCCCGGCTGCCTATGTGAAGGATGGCGAGAACGGCGTTCTGATCCCCAAGAACGATGTCGACGCGCTGGCAAACGCGCTCAGCAAGGTGATCACGGACAAGGCGTTTGCGGCAAAGATCGTTGCCGGGGGCCGTGCCTCTTATGAGGCGCAGTTCAACAAGGCGGCTTTCCAGCGCGACTCGAAGGCCTTCTACGAAAAAATCATCGCCCATGCAGGCCCGTTTCCGGGCTAGGCAATGCTGTTGAAGAAGGCGCGATAGAGGCCTTCGGCGGCATGCCTGCCGGGGCCGACATCGACCTGTATGCCAGCGCGGCGCAGGCGCAGGATGCCGCCATTTGCCACCGGGTGCGGGTCCAGAACGGAACAGACGACGCGGGCGACACCTGCCTCTTCCAGTTTCAGCGAACAGGATTTACCGCCTGCGGAACGTTCGCGGCAGGGCTCCAGCGTGACATAGGCGGTGCCGCCGCGGGCTGCGTCACCTGCTTCTTCCAGCGCAATTTCCTCGGCATGCGGGCGCCCGCCGCGTCCGGTGACGCCTTCGCCGACAATATGCCCGTGTGCATCAAGGATCACGCAGCCGACCGAAGGGTTTGCCCCTGTCAGGCCGTGATTGAGACGGGCGAGCGCAAGCGCCCGCCCCATCATGCGCTGGTCGCGCCGTTTGCTCACGGCAGGTCCGGCAGGGCCTGGGCGCGGTCTGCATCGAGATAGCGCACAGAGACCGGCTTCAGATTGTCGTCGAGGTCGATCAGGAGCGGATTGCCCGTCGGGATCTCGACACCGGTGATCTTGTCGTCCGGCACGTCGAACAGGTGCTTCACCAGCGCGCGCAGCGAGTTGCCGTGGGCGGCGATGACGACATCCTTGCCGGATTTCAGCACCGGGGCGATCTCGGCATCCCAGTAGGGCAGCACGCGCTCCAGCGTCAGTTTCAGGCTTTCCGTGTCCGGAATGTCGATGCCATGATAGCGCGGGTCGGTGGAGAGGTCCCAGGTGGAGCCTTTTTCCAGTGGTGGCGGCGGCACGTCATAGGAACGGCGCCAGACATGGACCTGATCGTCGCCATGCTTGGCGGCGGTCTCGGCCTTGTCGAGGCCCGTCAGGCCGCCATAGTGACGCTCGTTGAGGTGCCAGTCCTTGGTGACCGGGATCCAGGCGCGGCCCATTTCCGCCAGGGCCAGCCACAGGGTGCGGATCGCGCGGGTCTGGTAGCTGGTGAAGGCGGCGCGGAAGTCTGCATCGACGCCTTTCAGTAGCTGGCCGGCCTTCTTGGCTTCGGCTTCGCCTTTTTCGGTGAGGTCAGCATCCCACCAGCCGGTGAAACGGTTTTCAAGGTTCCAGGCGGATTGTCCGTGGCGGACGAGAGCGAGCTTCGGCATCGAAATCTAAGGTCCTTCTTGGGTTTCTGCGGCCTTTTCGGCGCAAATGGTGCGGGATTCAAGCATCCATGACTCTCATCAGCTCCGCCATGGCCAGCACGACATGGTAGCCGGTCGAGGCCGGCATGTTGTGGGCCATCGGCTTTCCGGTGGCATCATACTGGTCGATCCAGCCGCCATCGGGGGTGAGATATTCGTCCATCAGCACATCGAAACTGCGGCAGGCGGCGGCCGTGAAGGCCTCGTCCCGTGTCGCTTCGAACATGGCGAGATGGGCTTTCAGCGCTTCGGTCTGTGGCCAGGTGCGGCGCGAGCCGTCGGCAATGGCACCCTCGCGGGTGACTTCCTGCACCGCGCGGCCTTCCTCATCGAGGGACGCGCAGGCGAAAGTGTAGAGCTGCTGGGCGCGGGGGTGGACCGGTGTATCGCTGGCGCGGGCATAGGCGTGCAGCAGCCAGACCCATTCGAACTGATGGCCGGGCTCCACAATGTCGGCGTTGCGGCCGGTGGGCTGTGTCCAGCCGGGGGCGAAATGCTCGCCCAGCAGGTTGCCGGGCCCGGCCGTGAAGAAACGGTCGAACAGGTCGATGATCGCGGTGGCCCGGCTGAGGTGGCCGCCGTCCGGATCGGCCCGGTGCAGGGCGAGACAGGCCTCCAGCAGGTGCATGTGCGGGTTCTGGTGGCGGGCCTGATCGGCGGGCAGGGTTTCGAAATAACCGCCATCCGGGGCCCGCAGCTTGGCATCCAAGGCTGCCAGCAGGCTTGCCGCGCCGAGGGTGGCTTCTTCCGCACCGCCGAGGGCGGTGGCCGCTTCAGCCAGCGCAAACAGGGTGAAGGCAATGTCGTAGAGGTCTGCCGTATCGTCCGTCAGGCCTGCGCCACCGGCATCCAGCACGCGGCCGACAAGGCCATCGGTGCGCCGGGCAGGCCCGGTCAGCGTGGAGAGGCCCATGGCGACATGATCAGCCGCCGTGTCCGGCTTCCAGCCCATGCGCAGGGCCTGGCTGAACACATAGGTTTGCCGGGCCTGAACACGCACACGCGTTGTCTCCAGCTCCGCCGGCTGATGGTCCAGCGTCAGGGCTTCCCGGAACAGGTCATGGCCCCCGATTCCCCGTTCGGACCAGAGCGGAAAGCAGGCGTCCAGCAGCCAGTGGCGGGCTTCGCGCGCCCGGCGCTTCAAGGCGGACTTTGACATGTGACGCAAACCCCGTAGCAGATGCGGCGGCGAATGCCGCTCGCCAGACCCGACGCGCACCTGCTAACAGGAGCAGGCCCGGTTGGCCAGCGGGGTCAGCCAAACGCTGCGCCTGAGACTGCCGGAGACAGAAAGGCCCCAAGATGAAGGACAGGATCTTCTTCCCGCTCGCCTTGCTGGTGGCAGCCGGAATGGTGGGGATTGCCATCGCGCCGGGTATCGGCCGCCTGCCGACGGGCGCCGTGACCGGGGACGGGAAGGATTACAGCGTCATCACGATCCGCGATGCCTATCTCAACAAGGTCATTGCGGGGGGCGACGCCAAAACGCAGCTGGTCGACGGGCCGGGCGGACGCAAGCTGCTCTATATCGAGGCCGATGCCGGCGTGCTGAGCGATGCGCCCGAACTGGGGCCGCACTTCCGGCTGGCTGCTGACATCGAGGTACAGTTCACCGGGTTCAGGATCCGCTGTACCGTGAAGGCGCGCCCTGCCGAGGATCACGGCGCCACACAGATGCAGGCCAATTATTCCGCAGGCCGTGTCGGCGAATCCGGCTGGCAGGTCTTCGATCTGCAGCCGGATTTCGAGGAATTCAGCTTCGAATACGATGTGCCGCTGATCGAGGGCGATCAGGGCGTCGACTATTTCGCTGTCCGACCGGTCGTGCCCAACAAGACGCGTGCCCTGCTGGTGGAGGAGATCCGGTTCGAACGCCTGAACCGGTGGGTCAAGGATTAGGCGATCGCGGCCTCTCCGGCAGGTTGCGCAGGCAGGCCGGACCGCTATGAATGTGACAAACGAAACATGAGGCTGGCCCGGATGGAGGGCCCGGCCTTTTCCGTCACAGGATTTTTCATGCGCAATATTCTTACCCTGCTGAGTGCCGTTGCCCTTGCGGCCTGCGGCACGACCCAGATTCCGGAGACAGATGTGGCCGAGACTGAAACTCAGACGTCCGTTGAAACACCAGCTGAAACCATGGTTCAGGGCGAAGACCCCTATCTCTGGCTGGAAGATGTGGAAGGGGAGGAGGCGCTGTCCTGGGTCCGGTCCCAGAATACGCGCACGCTGGCCGAACTGCAGGCAGATCCCCGCTATGCCAGCTTCGAAGCGGCCGCGCTGGATGCGCTGAATTCGAAGGAGCGGATAGCCTATGGCGCGGTCCGGTCTGGCTTCGTCTACAATTTCTGGCAGGACGATACGAATGTACGCGGCCTGTGGCGCCGCACGCCGATTGCGTCCTACCGCACCAAAGAGCCGGACTGGGAAACCATCGTCGATTTTGATGCGCTGGCAGACGATGAAGGCAAGAACTGGGTCTATAAGGGCGCAAACTGTTTCGCCCCGAAAGGGTCAGACACCTACAAATGCATGGTTTCGCTGTCTGATGGCGGCAAGGATGCCGTGATCCAGCGTGAGTTCGACCTGTCGACAAAGACCTTCGTGGAAGATGGTTTTGTCACGACGGAAGCCAAGCAGGGCCTTGCCTGGGCGGGGCCGGATACGGTGCTGATCGCCACCGATTGGGGCGATGGCACGGTGACGGAGTCCGGCTATCCCTTCGTGGTGAAACGCTGGCAGCGCGGCACTCCGCTGGAAGCGGCTGAGGAAGTCTATCGCGGCGATGTCACCGATGTTGGCGTCTGGCCGATGACGCTGGAGCTGGAAGATGGCCGCGTCCTGCAGGGTGCAGTCGAAGCGGAAACCTTCTTCACCTCCACTTACTGGTGGTTCCCGGAAGGCGAGACCGCGCCGGTGCAATGGCCAATCCCGCTGAAATCCAGCCCGAGCGGCATCTATAAGGGCCAGTTCCTTGTCTCCCTGCAGGAAGACTGGGCGCCGGAAGGGCAGGCGGAAAGCTTCAAGTCCGGCGATCTCGTCGCTTTCGATGTCGAGGCTTTCCTGCGTGACCGGACACTGCCGCCGGTGACGCTGGTCTTCCATCCGAACGAGGCGCAGGCCCTGGAAGGCGTGAGCATTGCGAAGGGCGCCCTGCTGCTCAGCGTGAGCGATACCGCCGTGGGCAAGATCAAGCGGGCCGAGCTGGACGCAAACGGCTGGCAGATCCGCGACATCGCCCTTCCGGGCGAAGGCCAGGCCAATGTTGCCTTCGCCAGCGACCGTGAAAAGGAAGTCTTCCTCAACTATGAGGACTTCCTGACCCCTGACTCGCTGCTGGAATATGATTCCTCGAATGATGCCGTGACCACGCTGAAAAGCGTGCCGCCGAAATTCGACGCGAGCGGCCTGACGGTGGTGCAGAAATTCGCGACCTCGAAGGACGGGACGAAAGTGCCGTATTTCCTGGTCAGCAAGGCCGGCCTTCCCATGGATGGATCCACGCCGACGCTGCTCTATGGCTATGGCGGCTTCCAGGTGTCGATGAACCCGTCCTACAGCCCGGTTACCGGCCGCCTCTGGCTGGAACAGGGCGGGGCCTATGTGCTGGCCAATATCCGCGGGGGCGGTGAGTTCGGCCCGGCCTGGCACCAGGCAGGTCTGAAGCAGAACCGCCAGCGCATCTATGATGACTTCATCGCCGTGGGCGAGGATCTGGTCGCTTCCGGCGTCACCAGCCCGGAGCATCTGGGCATCATGGGCGGCTCCAATGGCGGACTCCTGATGGGCGTCATGCTGAACCAGCGCCCGGACCTTTGGAACGCTGTCGTGGTGCAGGTGCCGCTGCTGGATATGCTGCGCTATCATCTGCTGCTGGCAGGGGCGTCCTGGGTGGACGAATACGGTTCGCCGGATGTGCCGGAAGAGCGCGCCTTCCTCGAAACCATCTCGCCCTATCAGAACTTCGACGCTTCGAAGCCTTATCCGGAGCCCTTCTTCGTGACCTCGACCAAGGATGACCGGGTGCACCCCGGCCACGCACGCAAGATGGCGAAGAAGTTTGAGGCTGCGGGCCTGCCGTTCCTCTATTACGAGAACATCGATGGCGGGCATGCCGCTGCAGCAAACCAGACAGAACGGGCCAAGCGCACTGCGCTGGAATTCACCTATCTCAGCCGCAAGCTGATGGGCCCGGCTGACAGCCAGTAAACGCCACCGCGGCAAATCGGAAACTTGCGTTCCGGTATGGAACGCAAGTTTTTCTTTCCGTGGCTCTTGTAAAAGCGCCAAGGCGTGGTGACCTTTATAGCCATGAAACTAGATGACCCGGGCTTCGAGAATGAGCTTGTCAGCCTTCGGGTGTTGACAGAAGCCGACCGGGAAACACTGGCCGGCACGACCGCTGTGGAATCCATGTGGCAGTGGATGCCCGTCATTGCGACAGGCACGAATTTTCATTCCTATTTCGACCATACGCTCGAACTGAAGCAGACAGGGGACTACATCCCCTTCACCATCTGGCGGAAGTCTGACGGGGCCTTTGCCGGTGTGGTTGCCTATGCAGACATCTCCCGGACGCACCGCCGGTTGCGGATCGCGTCGCTCTGGATTGTCGAGGAAATGCGCGGCACGGCGATCGTGCCAGCCGTACAGCTTGCGACGATCGAACGGGCCGTTGCTTCGCGCATGCGGCGGATCGAAATCCTGACACCGGAAACCAATGAGCGCTCGGTTCGCTCGATCGAGCGGTTCGGCGCCAAACGGGAAGGCACGCTACGCAGCTACATCCGCATGGCCAATGGAACCTGGGCGGATATGGTCGTCCTGTCGCTGGTCGGGGACGAGGCGAAGGCTGCCATGGCCGTGCTGCAGGATCGCGTGCGGGAGATGCAGCAGGCTTAAAAGCTTGACGCCACGGGCCTTTGCGTGCTTTAGGCGCGCCAAATCTGCGCAAATCCAGAAGCGCGCCTTGACCGTTCCCGTGAGGACAGCGAGGCCCCCCGCCCGGCGAAGTATCGCTCAGCGGGGCTCTTTGGCTTTGCGTTGAACCCATGGAGCGCCCATGTCAGGACGGTTCTGACAGACGGCATAAGGAGTAATGCGATGTTTGACGCCCTCAGCGAACGGCTCGGCGGCATATTCGACAACCTGACGGGGCGCGGCGCGCTGTCCGAGAAGGATGTGTCCGAAGCGCTGCGCGAAATCCGTGTTGCGCTGCTTGAGGCAGACGTCGCATTGCCTGTGGTCAAGGACTTCGTCGCCAAGGTGAAGTCCCGCGCCGTGGGCGAGGAAGTCATTCGCTCGGTGAAGCCGGGCCAGCAGGTGATCAAGATCGTCTATGACGGCCTGGTCGACATGCTGGGCGGGGAAGACGCCGACACGAGCTTGCGCATCGACAGCCCGCCGGCCGTCGTAATGATGGCAGGTCTGCAGGGCTCGGGTAAAACGACCACAACGGGCAAGCTGGCCAAGCGCCTGGCAGAGAAGGGGCGCAAGAAAGTGCTTCTGGCTTCGCTGGACGTGCGCCGCCCGGCGGCCATGGAACAGCTCGCCATCCTGGCAGAGCAGTGCGGGCCGAATGTCAGCTCCCTGCCGATCATTCAGGGCCAGCTGCCGGCGGACATCGCCCGGCGCGCCCTCAATGCTGCGAAGATCGGCGGCTATGACGTCCTCTTCCTCGATACTGCGGGCCGGACCAGCATCGACGAGCAGATGATGGTCGAGGCGGCAGAGATTGCCGACATCGCCCAGCCGCAGGAAACCCTGCTGGTGGCGGATGCCCTGACCGGTCAGGATGCTGTCGAAACGGCGCGGCGCTTCCATGAGCGCCTGCCGCTGACCGGTCTGGTCCTGACCCGGATGGATGGTGACGGGCGCGGCGGTGCAGCGCTCTCCATGCGCGCGGTCACCGGCCTGCCGATCAAGTTCCTCGGCGTCGGCGAAAAGCTGGACGGCCTCGATGCCTTCGATGCCAAGCGCGTCGCGGGTCGTATTCTCGGCCAGGGCGACATCGTCTCGCTGGTCGAAAAGGCCGCCGAGCAGATGGACGCCGAAAAGGCCGAACGGATGGCCGCCAAGCTGAAGCGCGGCGAGTTCGACCTGAATGACCTCGCTGACCAGCTACGCCAGATGCAGCAGATGGGCGGCCTTGGCGGCCTGATGGGCATGCTGCCGGGTGCCCGCAAGGCCAAGCAGGCCATGGAAGCGGCAAACCTCGACGACAATATCCTGAAACGTCAGGAGGCGATCATCACCTCCATGACGAAGGCAGAGCGCGCCAAGCCTGCACTGCTCAACGCCTCGCGCCGTAAACGCATTGCCGCTGGCTCCGGCACATCCGTGCAGGAAGTGAACAAGCTGCTGAAGATGCACCAGCAGATGGCCGGCATGATGAAGAAAATGCGCACCAAGGGCGGCATGAAGAGCATGCTGGGCATGGCGCAGCAGGCCGGTCTTTCCCCGGCAGACCTCGCCAAGATGGGCGGCCAGCAGCTGCCGGGCCTTGGCGGTGGATCGCTTCCGCCGGGCATGGGCGATCTTCTGGGAGGGAAGAAGAAATGACCGACATCGATACGACGCTGGCCAAGTTCCAGCTGAACCAGTTCCGGGCAAGCATCGACAATATGGATGCGATCCTGATCCACACGCTGGCGGAGGATCCGCCATCATGAGCAAATCCGCGGTCTTGAGACCGACTGAACAAAAGCCCCAAACCTCTTCCAGAGACGCCAGTATACAGGAGACACCCCATGGCCCTCAAAATCCGGCTCGCCCGCGGCGGGTCCAAGAAACGCCCTTTCTATTCCATCGTTGTCGCCGACGCCCGCGCACCGCGTGACGGCCGCTTCATTGAGAAGATCGGCACCTATGATCCGCGCCTTCCGAAAGACTCCGGCAACCGCGTGCAAGTGAGCGCCGAGAAAGCCGCTGAGTGGATCCGCAAGGGCGCCCAGCCGACGGACCGCGTGGCCCGTTTCCTGTCGCAGATCGAAGTCGATGGCAAACCGATCGTTGCATGGACGCACGGCAACAACCCGAACAAGGGCGAGCCGGGCAAGAAAGCCCAGGAACGCGCCAAGGAGCGTGAAGAGAAAGCCGCTGCGGCTGCTGCCGCTGCTGCAGAGCCGGCCGAAGAGGCCCCGGCTGAGGAAGAAGCTACTTCCGAATAAGCCGTCCGCCTTCTGGCAGGCCATGGAAGGGCCGGCATCCTTGTGGGTGCCGGCCTTTTCCATGCGCGCGATGCAAGCTGAACGCAGCATAACGGGGAACCCTGACGGGGTTCAGGCCGCTTCATTCAAAAAGCGGTCAGTCCTGAAAGGAGCCTGTTATGAAAACGATGAAACTCATCTCCGCGCTTTCGCTTGTGGCCGGCCTTGCTGCACTGGCTCTGCCGGCAAGCGCCGATCATCGTGGTGGAGACCGGCGCGATGATTATTTCGGGCGAGGGGGCAGTGTGATCCTCTATGCCGATCCAGGCTTTTCCGGGGAAGCCCGGCAGTTTGACAGTGTCGTGCCAAGCCTCGGCCGCATCGGCTTCAATGACCGCGTATCCTCGATCGAGATCCGCGGCGGCGCCTGGGAAGTCTGCGTCGATGGCGACTTTCGCGGCCGGTGTGAGATCCTCGACGCCAGCAACGGGTATCTCAAGGCTGTCGGGCTGAATGACAATATCTCCTCGCTCCGCCCGGTCGGCTACGAGCGTGGACGTGACCGTTATGACAGGCGGTATGACCGCTGGGGCGGGCAGGGTCTGGTCCTGTTTCCGGATCCTGGCCAGCAGGGACGTCCGGTCGAGATCGGCCAGGACGTGCCGGCACTTGGCCCGTATGGCTTCAATGACAAGGCCAGTTCCTTCATCGTGAACTTCGGCACCTGGCAGGTGTGCGAGCATGCGGACTATCGCGGTCGCTGCACGATCCTGAGCGGCGGGGCGGGCGATTTGAGGGCAATTGGCATGAACGACAATATTTCCTCGATCCGCCGCTATAGTGGCTGGCGTTGAGGTGACAGCAGCTGCCGCTTGCCCTCGGCGTGGGCGCCGCTAGACAGGCGGAATGAGCGAAACGGCTGAAAACAGACTGATCGTGGTGGGCGTCCTGAAGGGCGCCCATGGCGTGCGTGGCGATGTAAGAGTGAAGAGCTTCACCGCCGATCCGGAGGCCGTGTTCGACTTCGGCCCGCTGCTGGATGAGGCCGGAAAGGTGTTCCTGACGCCGAAATCCGCCCGTCCGGGAAAGGACCATTTCATCGTCCGTCCGAAGGAGCAGAAGCAGAAGGAAGAGTGGGACGCCCTGCGCGGCACGCTTCTGCATGTGCCCCGCGCCAGTCTGCCGGCGGCAGATGAAGACGAATTCTATATCGAAGACCTTGTCGGCCTGGATGTCTTCACCGGCGGCAGTGAGCGTGCCGGGCGGATCCGCGCCGTTCAGGATTTCGGGGCAGGAGACCTGCTGGACATCGACCTTGCCGGCGGTGGCAGCGTGTTCGTGCCGTTTACGCTGGCGGATGTGCCCGTGGTGGACATCGCCGCGCGCCGTGTCGTGGTGGCTACGCTGGATGAGTGGGCCGGGGGTGAGGAGGCAGAGGAAGACAAGCCGGAGCCGTCTGACTTGTAACCGGCATGTAACAGGCCGTTACTTTATGTTGCGCCCTGTTCAGACAGGATTTGTCATAAACATTGCCAGACTGACCGAAAGTGTGGCCGTGATGACAAGACTTCTCCATCTCCTCGTTGCGCTGGCTGCGCCGATAGCGCTGGCTGGCGGTGCTTGGGCCGAGCCCGAGACATACGCCTACGACCCCGCCGTGGATGCAGCGGAAGAGGGACCGCCGGTGCTGATCCTCTACAGCGGCAGAGAGTTTTCCGGCGAAGTGCGGGAAATCTACGACCCGATTTATGCGATGCGGGAGCTGCAGTTCAACGACCGCGCCCGCTCCATCGCCGTCCTGTCCGGCCAGTGGGAGGTCTGCCAGCACAGCGACTTTACAGGCCGCTGCGTGTTCCTGCGCTACGATGTGCCGGATCTGGCCTGGTTCGGCCTGTCAGGTGAGATCTCGTCGGTGCGTCCTGTATATGAATATACAGATGCCGAACACGGCCTGATGTTCGTGCGCGATGAGAATGGCTATATCCGCTATGTCGACAATGAACGCTACGGCTATGACACCTACAGCTATGGCTATGGGGTCTCGACCGCGATCCAGGTCTATCATTATGGCTATTCGCCGGATTACCGCCGGTACGGGTACTACGATCCGCGGCTTGGCTACGACCCCTATGGATTCGGCTGGAACGCCTATTCAACACCTTATTATTCCTCGACTTATTACCAGCGTGAGCGCCCTGGCCTGCGCGGGCATTATGGGGCACGGGATGCGGCGGTAACGCTTTATGTCGATGCCTATGACCGCGGCCCGTCCCTGGGGCTCAATCGCGGGGTCAACGATCTTCGCCGCTACCGCTTCAATGACAATGTGTCTTCGATCCAGATCCGCTCGGGCCGGTGGGAAGTCTGCGAACATCCGAACTTCCAGGGGCGTTGCGAAATCATCGATGCGTCTGTGGACCGGATGTACAATTTACGCCTGAACGACCAGATTTCCTCCATCCGTCCGGTGGGTGGGACCGGGCATGACCGGTGGGACCGGCATGACAGGGATGGCCGGCCGGGCGATGGCGACAGGGATGGAGACACACGCCGGGATGCGCCTCAACCGGGACGTCTGCCGCCAGCGCTCAGAAACGTCCAAACCGGAACATCTGTTACAGGTACAACCCCAGTCACGCCGCGTGCGATCACGCCTCAGCCGACCCGGCGGCCGGATGAGCGCGTGGTGGAACGCCGGACCGGAGACACAGGCAGGCCCACCCTTACGCCGCGGCCCGGACAGCCAGACCCTTCGCGCATCGGCACACCACGCGCGCTGACGCCGACCGGCAGGTCTGCCGGGGACGTCGTGCCGAAGCGGGATACCCGCCCACCTGCTGTGCGCCGGACTGATCCGCCCGTGTCCAGGCCTGTGCCAACGCCGCGTTCTGTTGCTCCTGCTACACCACCGGCCGGGCCGAAAGTCGTCCCCAGTGTCTCGACGCCCGTGTCTCGTCCGGCACCCGCACCAGTGTCGCGGCCTGCCCCGGCCCCTGCGCCGCGTGCTTCGGCGCCTGTGTCACGCCCGGCGCCACAGCCCCCGCGTGCCGCGCCGCCGCCCCAGCGGGATACACGTCCGCCTGCCTTGCGCAGCAAGGAGCGCCCGACACGCACGCAGGATTAGGCCCCCGGAAGACCATGTAAAACACCATGTAAAGACCATGTATGGACCGTTTATACACGGTCCTGAGGGGCCTGATCCGTGCCCTGGTCTGCGCGCGGGTCGTTCCATTCGGCTGCGATGCCATAGCCGCCCCGGCGCACCAGCCAGAACATGCCAATGAGGTCGAAGATCCCGGCGCCGAGTCGGCCGAGGAAGCCGTATTTGGACTCACCGGCCAGACGCCGGCGGTCGTTCACCAGTTCCTCACGCACATCCCAGCCCGCCCGCTTGATGAGGGCCGGGAGGAAGCGGTGCATGGAGGCAAAATAGGGCAGTTCGCGGAAGGCTTCGGTGCGGATCAGCTTCCAGCCGCAGCCCGTGTCTGTCGCATCATCCTGAAGCACGAACCGGCGCACGCCGTTGGCGACGCGTGACTGGACCCATTTGAAACCGGAATCGTTCCGGCTGTTCCGCTTGCCCGCAATGATGCCCAGCCGCCCCGGCGCGCCGGGCGCAATGATCGCCTTCCACAAGCGGGCCGTATCGCCGGGGTCGTTCTGCCCATCTCCATCCAGAAGTTGGACCCACTCTCCGCGCACGGCCTTGAGGCCCGTAAAAAGCGCGGCGGATTTGCCCCGGCGCCGGATGTGGCTGAATACGAAAACCGTATCCTTGTGTTTCTCCTTCGCCTCGGCCAGTTCCGTGCCGGTGGCGTCGTCTGACTGGTCGTTGACGCAGATGATCTCGAACGGAATGCCCGCCAGCTGTTCATGTACCTCATCGATCACGGGGTGCACGTTTCCGGCTTCATTGAAGAAGGGAATGATGACAGAGAGGGCTGGGGGCGTGGCCATATTCCTTCCCGTATAGAAGAGTGAACCATCCGGCAAACTTATTTGCGAGCGATTTGCAATGGACATCTATCATATCTGGTTCGACCTGAAGCCCGGTACGGAAGAGCGGGCGTTTGCCAAGGCGCTGTCCACCTTCCTGAACCGGATGAAAGCGGATGGCCGGATCGAGGCGTGGCGCATGATGCGCTGCAAGCTGGGCCTGCGCCCCGATACGATCCGCGAGTTCCACATCATGATCGAGACGCGCGACCTCGCCCAGCTGGACACAGCCTTCCGCGCTGCGGCGGCAAGGGAAGGGGAAGTCGACGAACTTCACTTCGCCGCCAATGCGATGGTGACGAATGTGAAGTTCGGACTGTTCCGGGACTGGCCGGACTGGGTAGCCTGATCAGGCCGGGGCGTAATTGTTCTGCGCCGAAGCGGAGAGCTCGGTGGCGACATCCGTGCCTGCGTGCAGGTATTTGCGGCGGACCTGCGAGAGCTCGAACGGGGCGTCCTCGCCATAGGTCTTGCGCCAGATCCGGTCGACTTCCGGCTTGGTCAGCTCCGCCACCTTGGTTTCCTTGATCACGTCTGATGCATCCGCGCGGCTCCGCGGCAGGTAGATCGTGTCATTCCCGAAATCGACCGCGAAAGCGATGATGCCGGGCACGAGGAACAGCAAGAGGCCAATCCCGTCCAGCATGACGATGCTCGGGTCCAGCCGCCCGCCGCTGCCCTGTCCCTTGCGTTCAGGGTACAGAAGAGTGCCGCAACCGGTGAGGCTGGTGGCGAGCAGTGCGGCGGAACCGCCTGCCAGGAGCTGGCGTCTGTGCTTGTCCATTCCGGATATCTCCCTCGTGTCGGCGGATCTCCGCCATGGAACCTCCGGTCTGAACGCTCGAAGTGAAGAAAGGTTTCACGCGTCTTGTGCCGGCATGCCTTCGACCCGTTTTGCGCCCCCCATTCCCGCAATCGCCTGGATGGCGTCCCATTCGGCGGCGATCTCGTCGACATAGGCAACGAAGCTCTTTGCGTAGAAAGGTTTGGAGTCCTGCCACCAGTCGCGGATGGCGGGAGAGTCGAGGCTGTCGCGAAGGCGCGCTTCGGTGCCGCCCCACAATTCGTCTTCGAAAACGCCGAAGCGTCTGTGTGTATGCAGAACTTCATAGTGGCGGAAACTGGCCGACAGGAAATTCGAGACGCGCAGGCGCTCAGCCCGGGTCCAGCTTTCGGGGGCGCCGTCCTTCGTGATCAGTTCGGCAAGGTCCGGGCTTTCGATGATGCGGCCGAGATTGGTGGACAAGAGCTGAGCGGAGGTTTGCGCCGCGGCCATGCGCGTCAGTTCCGCATTCTGTTTCAGCTGCATGCCAATGAAAACCAGCGTGAGCACGACGGCGGCAGACGCGAAAATATTGGCTATGGTGGCGATTGTATCGAGCATGCGCATTCCTCCCCAGGACAAGGGCCATGAAGCGCCAGCCGGAGAGAAACGTCAATTCGCCGGGCCTGTGTGAGCAGACCTGTGTCACCAGACTGGATCAGGCCGTGGCGGCTTGCTCGGAATAAGCGTCATGGCGCAGGCTGGCGCGGAACGCGTTCAGCATCATCAGGCCAAGGCCGAAATAGGCTGCGACCCATGCAAGGCCGAACGCGCCGTCCTGAATGCCGCCCAGCGTGGCCAGAACCAGAAGGGCCATCAGCAGGATGGCACTGAAATAGCCGCGGCCTGACGAGACGCGAAAAGCCAGAAGCAGGATGAACGAGACTTCAACGCCTGTGACAGCCATCTGGAGTGCGGGGGAGGTGATGGAAGAGCTTCCCAGTAGCCCGTCGAACAGGACAAGGCAGGCGAAAATAAAACCGGCAACCGCGCCGCCTTTCGCCAGACGCATCACATCTTCAAGCGATGTGATTTCCGGAAACAATTTTTCCATCCCCGCTTCCCCCATACAGAACTTGCGCTCTACTTGTGGTTTCATCGAAAATTTTGTCAATAGTGGCGTGGCCGGATCTGCCTGCAGCGGTGTCAGAATGCCTCGATATTGTTGCTGGCAACCGTGACGCGCTTGCGGGCCAGTGCCGCCCGGATGCCATTCACGAAAATAATGGCCAGGCCGGCATAGAAGAGGACCCAGATAAAGATTCCGGGATTGCTCACCAGCTTGAAGACGGCCTCGATCAGGAAGAGGATCAGCAGCAGGATGCCGCTGACATAGCCCTTCCCGGTCCAGAGCCGCCAGGAGAAGAAAAGGATCAGTGCGCTTTCGATGCCCATGGAAACAAGGGCGGACGTCCGCGCCACCGGGTCCATATAGTCATCGAAACCGGGCAGCGTGTCGGTCGTGAAGAACAGGATACCGGCATTCAGCAGGATCATCCCGGCAAAGAACAGGCCGGCATAACCAGCCCGTCTTGCCATCTGGCGCGCGATGTCTGCTGTGTTGATTGCCGGAAAGATGTTTTCCACGACCGTTTCCCCCTTGAGTCTACTGACCGGCACTTTTGGTATCGGTAGAGAGGCTGTCAATCGATGATTGCGATGTGATCAGATCCAGCCGGCCGTCTGCAGCGCAAGCCACACACCGATGATCACGAACAGCGCAGCCGCGATGAAGCGCACAATGTTCAGCGGCACACGCTCGATCAGTTCATGACCCAGGAACACGGCCGGCACATTGGCCAGCATCATGCCGAGCGTCGTGCCTGCGGTGACCATGAAGATCTGGTCGAAGCGTGCGCCGAGCGCGATCGTGGCGAGCTGGGTCTTGTCACCCATCTCGACCAGGAAGAAGGCGATCAGCGTGGCAAAGAAGGCACCGAAACGGGTGGGGTTGTCGTCAAGATCGTCCAGCTGGTCGGGGATCAGGGTCCAGAAGCCCATGATGACGAAGGAGGCCGCAATCAGGTAGCGGAACCATTCGCCATCCAGAAGGTTTGCGACGCTCGCACCGACAAGGGCCGCGAGGAAATGGTTTGCCAGCGTCGCTACCAGAATACCGAGGATGATCGGCACGGGTGTGCGGAAGCGGGTGGCCAGAAGAATGGCCAGAAGCTGGGTCTTGTCGCCGATTTCGGCGAGCGCGACGACGGCGGTGGAAGTGAATAGGGCGTCCATGTGTAACGAGTCTCCGTGCCGGGCCTTGTTCGAGTCCAACGACATCGCTCCCCACGCCCGGCAAGGCAGGAGGCGACGTCATTGGTCTCGCCCGAACGGTTGACCCGCTCCTTCCGCACCACGGCCTCTCAGCCGAGTATGTTGACGCGGAAGCCCGCCTTTCGGCGGCTGGCTACTCCCCAGATGACGCGCGGTGATTAGACGGGATTGCGGATGGGGGCAAGTCCGTACTTGACGGTCTCGGACGACTGTCCTAGAGAATTCGGACAATTGTCCTAATGCTGGAAGACGCGCCATGACGGCAGAGGCAACAAAAGTGCAGATCGTGGAGGCGGCGGACCGGCTGTTCTACGAGCGCGGCTATGAGCACACCTCTTTCGCGGACATCGCGGCCGAGGTGCAGATCTCACGCGGCAATTTCTATTATCACTTCCGTACCAAGGACGAGATCCTGGACGCGGTCATCCGCCGTCGTCTGGAGACCACGCAGGCCATGCTGGACGGCTGGGAGGCCGAAGGGGCGGGGCCGGTGGAGCGGATTACCAGCTTCATCCAGATCCTCATCGTGAACCAGACGAAGATCATGGCGTTCGGTTGTCCGGTCGGCACGCTGACCAGCGAACTGGCGAAGCTCGGCCACCCGTCGCAGGCCGGGGCGACAGGACTGTTCTCGCTGTTCCGGCATTGGCTGGCACGCCAGTTCGGGCTGATGGGACGTGACGGGGGTGAGGCCGACCAGCTGGCACTGCACCTGCTGGCGCGCAGTCAGGGCGTAGCGACGCTGGCGAGCGCGCTCCGCGACAAGGCCTTCGTCGAGGCGGAAGTGCAGGACATGTGCGCCTGGCTCAGCGCGCAGGTGCCGGTACCCACTCATCTTCAATAGGAGGGACTTTGCGCCATGTATGTTGTCTTGCTGAAATTTTCCGAAAACAAGTCGAAAGCCCCGGACTTCATGGACGGGCATAATAACTGGCTGCGCGCGGGCTTCGAGGAAGGCGTGTTCCTCGCCTCCGGCACGCTGCAGCCGAAGGCGGGCGGCGGCATCCTCGCCCACAATACGACGCGCGAGGCGCTGGACGCCCGCATCGCGGCCGATCCTTTCGTGGCCGAAGGCGTCGTGGCGGCCGAAGTGCTGGAGATCGACGCGGCGCGGACAGATGTGCGGCTGGACTTCCTGAAGGCCTGACGGCGGAGATGGCTTTGCGCAGCTGTCTGCGCTAAAGGCTCGGGCCATGTTCAAGGCGAGTTTCATCACCCTGTTTCCGGAGGCGTTTCCGGGGCCGCTGGGCGTTTCCATTCTGGAGCGGGCCCGGCGCGAAGGCATCTGGGACCTGGAAACCGTGGACCTGCGGCCCTTTGGCATTGGCCGGCACCTGAATGTGGATGCGACGCCGGCCGGCGGCGGGGCGGGCATGGTGTTGCGCCCGGATGTGGCGGCAGCGGCCATCGACAGCCTGCCACGCGACGGGCGGCCACTTATATATATGTCGCCACGAGGCGTGCCGTTTAACCAGGCACTGGCACGGGAATATGCCGCGGCGCCGGGTCTCATCCTGTTCTGCGGCCGGTTCGAGGGCCTTGATGAGCGGGTGATCGAAGGCCGGAACATGATCGAGGTCTCGATGGGCGATTTCGTGCTGGCGGGCGGCGAGGTTGCGGCCATGGCCATGACCGAGGCGGTGGTGCGACTGTTGCCCGGTGTTGCGGGCAATGAAGACTCCCTGAATGAGGAGTCCTTCGAGACGGGTCTGCTGGAACACCCGCAATATACACTGCCGCGTGAGTGGGAAGGGCGGGGGACTCCGGATGTCCTGCTGTCAGGCGATCACAAACGCATTGCAGAATGGCGTTTGAACAGCGCAAAGGCGTTGACAAAACAACGCCGCCCCGATTTATACGCCGCTTACTCCGAAACCCACGATATCCAAGCGCCGGAGACAGGCGATGAACATTATTGAACAGCTGGACGCAGAAGAAGTTTCCCGCGTCCTCGGCGGCAAAGAAATCCCGGCTTTCTCGCCCGGCGACACGCTGGCCGTGAACGTCAAGATCAAGGAAGGCGACCGTGAGCGCGTGCAACGCTTTGAAGGCGTGTGCATTGCTCGTTCGGGCGCTGGCGTGAACGAGAGCTTCACGGTCCGCAAGATCTCTTTCGGTGAAGGTGTGGAACGTGTGTTCCCGCTGGTTTCGCCGATGATCGAGTCGATCGAAGTGAAGCGTAAGGGCCGCGTTCGCCGCGCCAAGCTCTACTACCTGCGCGGTCTGCGCGGTAAGGGTGCCCGTATCGCCGAGCGTACGACGGGCCACGGCATCGAGCAGGTCGAGATCGCCGTCTCGAAAACCGAGCGCCGCCGCCAGAAGGACGCTGAAAAAGCTGCCCGCAAGGAAGCGGCTGCAAAAGAGCGCGAAGCTGCTGCAAAAGCGAAAGCAGAGGCTGAAGCCGCTGCCGCCGCTGCAGAGGCCGCTGCTGCTGCAGAAGCTGCTGAAGGCGCTGCCGAGGAATAGACCCCTCTGCCGCTGGCAAGATGACAAGCGCCCCTGCCGAAAGGCGGGGGCGTTTTCGTTTGCGCGGCATTGCGCCGATGCCGTGCCTGAAACCGTGGCCGAAGGGCATGAACTGTCTGGAAGCACGGGAAATTCCGCTGCCGCCGGGCAAATTCTTTCTGTGCAGCTCAGGCTGACGGCGCGGATGGTCTTCCCTCAGCCGCAAGTGCCGCTATTGTGCGCCGCGCAATAGACAAAGGAAAAGGCCCGATGGCTGGCAAGACACTCTACGACAAGATCTGGGATGCCCATTTGGTGCACACCGATGAGGCGTCGGGGGAAAGCCTACTCTACATCGACCTTCACCTGATCCATGAAGTGACGACCCCGCAGGCCTTTGCGGGCCTGAAGGCGGCCCATCGCGGCGTGCGCCGGCCGGACCTGACGCTGGCCACGGCCGACCACAATACGCCGACAGAGAACCAGGCCGCGGGTCTTGCCGGCGTGCAGGATCCCGAGGCGCGCAACCAGCTGGAAACCCTGTCGCGCAACGTGGCCGAATACGGCATCAAGTTTTTCCCGATGGGAGACATCAACAATGGCATCGTCCATGTGGTCGGCCCGGAGCAGGGGCGCACCCAGCCGGGCATGACGATCGTGTGCGGCGACAGTCACACCTCCACCCATGGGGCCTTCGGTGCGCTGGCGCACGGCATCGGCACGTCCGAAGTGGAACATGTCCTGGCGACGCAGACGCTGCGTGCCCGGAAGATGCAGAACATGGCGATCGAAGTCACCGGCAAGCTGAAGCCAGGCGTCACCGCGAAAGACCTTGCCCTGCACATCATCGCGCAGATCGGCACCGCTGGCGGCACGGGCTGCGTGATGGAGTATCGCGGCGAAGCCATCCGCGATCTGACCATGGAAGGCCGCATGACCCTCTGCAACCTGTCCATCGAGGGCGGGGCGCGGGC